>JBGFRB010000020.1:0-58436 GCA_041695355.1 Bacillota bacterium | reverse complement strand
AGCCGAAAGCAAAAAGTGATGTATCACCTACATATTTCTGATAAAATTTGAAGGCCGCGAGCCCTTTATTTGCGGGGGCTGCGGCCTCTTTTTATTCTGTTTTGCTGTCAAAGTCAGGATACTATACAATTTATATCATTATTATATGCGAAAGTCAATGCAGTCTGACAAATCTATGCAGGGGCTATTTTGACTGGCGGACAGGTTGCAGAATAAGACAAAAATTAGAACTTTTTGTGGAAAAATAAATTTGCGGTAGGCAAAAAGTTTTTCTGATGATACAATAATTTTGGACAAGACATATAAAAAGAGGAGGCGGACTATGTTCAGAAAGACCGGTGTAGTTTTTGTTGTCCTGCTGTTGACGGCGGCGCTGTTGGTTGGTTGCGGAGCTCCGAGGACAGCCCCTGCTCCACCTGCCCCCCCGGCCTTAAAGGTAGGTATGGTGACCGATGCGGGGACGATTGATGACAAGTCGTTTAACCAGGGTACCTGGGAAGGTGTACAGCGGGCTGCGCAGGAGTTTGGCCTGGAAACAAAGTATTTAAAGCCCGTAGGAACTACCGAGGCTGACTACGTCAAGGAAATCGGCAATCTCTATGACGCCGGCTTCAGGTTCATTGTCACCCCGGGGTTTAAGTTCGAAACCGCTATTTATCAGACGCAGGCCAAGTACCCCGAAGCCAAATTTGTGTTAATTGACGGCAACCCGCACGCCGGAGACTATAAGCCGGTAGTCGGGCCAAACACGGTGTCTATCTTTTTCGCAGAACACGAGTCCGGCTTCCTGGCCGGTGTGGCTGCTGCCCTCGAGCTGCGGGAGGGAGAGTTCGGCTTTATCGGTGGCATGGAAATTCCCCCGGTTCAGAAATTTAACTGGGGCTTCCAGCAAGGTGTCAGGTACGCGAACGAAAATTTCGGCACCACTGTTTCTATTAAACCGGAAAACGTTGTTTATCAGGGGAGCTTTGACAACGTAGCGGCGGGACAGCAACTGGCCGCCAAAATGTTTGACAGGGGCGTACGGGCTATCTTCGTGGCCGCCGGCGGGGTCGGTATCGGCAGCATCAACGAGGCCAAGACACGGGCCAGGGAAGGCCGGGAAGCCTGGATTGTCGGAGTTGATGTGGACCAGTTTGCCGAGGGGGTTTACGAAGGAGACAAGTCGGTTATCCTTACTTCGGCGATGAAGTATATTGATCAGGCGGCGTACGATATGATCAGGGCCGAAAAAGAGGGTACTTTCCCCGGGGGACAAACTCTTATGTTTGACGCGAAGAACAACGGGATTGGCATACCGAAGAGCAACCCGAACCTGAGCGCGGAAACACAAAGCACCGTGAACGAGGTTTTCGCAAAAATGCAGGCCGGTGAGATTGCGGTTTCCGACGTGCAGGGGGACCTGATTAAGTAATAAGCTTATTATCTGCAAAAAAGGGCGGACTTGTCCGCCCTTTTTTGCAAATACGGCCGGCAAGGAGGTTTTTGGAGGCCAATGGAATATGCGGTGGAAATGCTGGGAATACGCAAAGAGTTTCCCGGCGTAGTGGCCTGTGATGACCTGACACTGCAGTTGCGCAAGGGAGAAATTCATGCCCTGCTGGGCGAAAACGGCGCCGGGAAGTCCACGCTGATGAGCATCCTTTTCGGACTTTACCAGGCGGACAGGGGCTCAATAAGGGTGAAGGGCAAGGAGGTGCGCATTTCCAGTCCCAATATAGCCACTGCGTTGGGCATTGGCATGGTACACCAGCACTTCAAGCTGGTTCATAATTTCACTGTTACCGAAAATATTGCCTTGGGGTCGGAAACAACCAGGGGTCCGGTTCTGGACCTGCATTCGGTTGCGGCACGAATTAAGGAGCTTTCGGCGCAGTACGGGCTGAATGTTGACCCGGAGGCTAAAATAAGCGCTATTTCTGTAGGGATGCAGCAGCGGGTGGAAATTCTGAAGATGCTTTACCGTAATGCTGACATCCTAATCTTTGATGAGCCGACGTCAGTGCTGACCCCCCAGGAAGTGCAGGAATTGCTGAAGATTATGGGGAGCATGACTGCCGAGGGGAAGTCCGTTATCCTGATAACGCACAAGCTGAAAGAGATCAGGGCGATAGCCCACCGCTGCACGGTGATCCGGCGGGGCAGGCTGATTGGTACGGTTGACGTGGCTTCCACCGCTGAGGAAACGCTGGCCGAAATGATGGTGGGCCGCAAGGTTTTACTGCATGTTGAAAAAGGGAAGAAACAGGCAGGTAAGACCGTTTTGCGGGTGGAAAACCTGTCTGTACGGAATAACCGGGGTGTTCTAGGTTTGCAGAATTTTTCCCTGGAGGTGCGCTGCGGGGAAATTGTGGGTTTGGCCGGGGTTGACGGGAACGGACAGTCTGAATTGGTGGAAGCGGTGACCGGCTTACGAAAGCCGGAAGGAGGAAAGGTCTGGCTGCAGGGTAAGGATGTGACTGCCCTGTCCGTGCGGGAACGGACAACAGCCGGCCTGGCATTTATTCCTGATGACAGGCATAAGTATGGGCTTGTTCTAGATTTTAGCCTGGAGGATAACTTGGTTCTCAAGCGTTATTACCGCGAGCCGTTTTCCGGGAAGGGGTTGCTGAGACGGGAGGCCATTCATAATTATGCGGAGAAAATCATCAGGCTTTTTGATGTTCGTTCCGGCCAGGGTACAGCTTCACCGGCACGCTCCCTGTCAGGCGGAAACCAGCAAAAGGCGATCGTCGGCAGGGAGATAGACCTGAATCCGGATTTGCTGCTGGCTGTCCAGCCGACCAGGGGTCTTGACGTAGGTGCTATCGAGTATATTCACAGAAGGCTGATTGAGCAGCGCGACGCCGGCAGGGCCGTATTGCTTGTGTCGCTGGAACTGTCGGAAATTATGGCGCTGGCGGACCGGATTGCTGTTGTCAATAATGGGGAGCTGGTTGGTGTGGTTGAGGCCGAGGCAACCGACGAGAATGAAGTCGGCCTGATGATGGCAGGGGTGAAACGAGGTGGCGCCGCGTGAAAATGAGGCTGAGCAAAGAATATTCGCTGGCACTGGCAGCTGTTCTGATGGGCCTGCTGGCCGGAGCAGTGCTGATGCTGCTGACGGGAAACAATCCTGTCAACGGTTATATCAACCTGTTCAGGGGCGGCCTGATGAACGTGGAGCGGATCGGCAACACTCTGGCTTCGGCCACACCGCTCGTTTTCACAGGCCTGTCGGTAGCGTTTGCCTTTAAGACCGGCCTGTTTAATATTGGGGCGGCGGGGCAAATGCTGATTGGCGGGCTGTGCGCCACAGCCATCGGCCTGACTTTTGAGTGGCCTAAGGCGTTACTGCTTACAGCAATGATTGTAGTTTCGCTCGTTGGCGGAGGGCTGTGGGCCGCTTTGCCGGGCTGGCTTAAGGCGCGTTTCAATGTTCATGAAGTGGTCGCCACCATTATGATGAACTGGATTGCCTACTGGACCGTCTTCTATGTGGTCCCCCGTTACCTGAAAGGGCCGTTCCTGGAAACGGAATCGGCGCGAATACCTTACGGAGCATCGCTGAGAGCGGTGTGGCTGACAGAGATGTTTGACGGCTCGTATATTAATCTCGGCCTCTTCCTGGCTGCTTTTTTCGCGCTGCTGGCTGCCCTGCTGCTGGACCGGACAACCCTCGGGTTTGAGCTGAAAGCGGTCGGTTTTAACCGGCACGCGGCGGAAGCGGCCGGCATCAATGTCAGCCGCAGCATTATTGTCTCGATGACTATTGCCGGGGCACTGGCGGGCGTTGCCGGGGTCACGTTTTATGCCGGGTATGCCTCCAATATTCAGATAGGCGTGTTGCCGGTACAGGGGTTTGACGGTATTGCCGTATCCCTGCTTGGCGCCAACACGCCGCTTGGCGTGGCCGGCGCGGCGCTGTTTTTCGGGTTGCTCCATACCGGGAAAGGGTTTATGAGCGCCATGACCAGGATTCCGCCGGAAATCGCCGACACGATTATTGCCACCGTTATTTATTTTGCCGCCGCCGGTGTACTGGTGGAAAGAACCTGGAGCAAGCTGAAGAAATACAGGGGGGGCAGGTAGGATGTGGGAAATTATCTACCAACTGCTGCCTTATGCCGTTGCTTTTACTGTTCCGCTGCTGATCACGGCGCTGGGCGGCCTGTTCAGTGAAAGAAGCGGTGTGGTTAACATTGCGCTGGAAGGGTTGATGCTGATTGGCGTGTTTACCGGTGCGCTTGCCGTGTCCACGCTGGAGCGAGTTTTGCCGGGTACGGCCGTCTGGCTTGGCTTGCTGGCCGCCGCTCTTGCCGGAGCTGTCTTCTCCCTGCTGCACGCTTTTGCCTGCATTAATCTTAATGCCAATCAGGTTATCAGCGGCATCGCTATCAACATGCTGGCCGGTGCGCTGACCACTTTTCTGGCCAGGGATGTCACCGGGAGCGGCAACATTCAGATTGTGCACGGGCTGACCAGGCAGGACATCCCCGTCCTGTCCGGACTGCCGCTGGTGGGCCAGCTTTTTTTCACTCAGACGTATGCCACGACCTGGCTGGTTTTTGTCCTGTTGTTTGTTTCATGGTTTGTTCTGCAAAAAACCGTGTTCGGCCTGCGCCTGCGTGCCTGCGGTGAGCACCCGCAGGCCGCGGCAGCCGCCGGGATCAATGTCTACCGCATCCGCTATCTTGCCGTCATGATTTCCGGAATGTATGCCGCCCTCGGAGGAGCAATCGTACTTGTCACTTACGCCGGCGAGTTCAGCGGCACCGTGGCCGGCCTGGGCTTTTTATCCCTTGCCGCCCTGATTTTCGGACAATGGAAGCCGCTGGGTATTCTTGGCGCTACCTTCTTCTTCGGTCTGGCCAGTACGGTGGCCAACGTCTCGCAGGTAATTCCGGCCCTGGCGGCCATTCCGGGCATTTACCTTAAGACGTTTCCCTATGTGCTAACCCTTGTCGCCCTGGTTTTATCATCCAAATCATCCCAGGCGCCCCGCGCCCTCGGGGAAACTTACGAACAGGGCAAGCGCTAAAGAGTTTTCCCGGGCCGTCCGGGAGGATTATCAGGCCAAAAAGGCGAATTAAGCGGGTATTAACAACTGCGGAGGAGCCTTGTCTTGATTGAACTGAAAAAAGTGACCAAGAATTATAACGGTAAAAGTGAGCCGGCGGTAACGGACGTGTCGTTACAGATCGAGCGCGGCGAATTTGTTTTCCTGGTGGGGCCAAGCGGCGCCGGTAAAAGTACACTGTTAAAATTAATCTTCTGCGAGCAGTTGCCCAGTTCGGGAAAACTTTACTTTCTTGGCCGCGATGCCGCCCGTTTCAGGGCCGGTGAACTGTTGAGGCACCGTCGCCGGATTGGCATGGTGTTTCAGGATTTCCGGCTGCTTAAACAAAAAACGGTTTTTGAAAACGTAGCTTTTGCCCTGGAGGTAATCGGCCGTTCAGCACGGGAAATCCGCCTGAAAGTGCCGGCGGTGCTGGAAGAGGTCGGCCTGGCCGGTAAGGCCGGAGCTTTCCCCGGGGAGCTGTCCGGCGGTGAGCAGCAAAGGGTGGGGATTGCCAGGGCTATCGTCAAGGATCCGCTGCTGGTGTTGGCCGACGAGCCCACGGGGAATGTGGATCGCGACAACTCGCGGCAATTGATGGAGTTGTTTGAGAAAATCAGTCAAAGCGGGACCACGGTAATTATTGCCACCCATGCCTGGGATGTGGTGGACAGGATGCGCAAGCGCGTTATTGCTCTGGAAAAAGGCCGTTTAGTCCGGGACGAACAGCGGGGTGGCTACAGCTATGAGTCTTAATGCCATAAGGTATTGCCTGCGCCAGGGTGTTGTTTCCCTGTTCCGGAATTTCTGGCTGGCGTTTGTCACCGCCGGAATGATTGCCGTTTCACTGGCCATCCTGGGCGGTTTTCTGCTGGTGGCGCTTAATGTCGGACAAATCCTGCACAACATTGCCGGCAACGTGGAAATCAGCGTATTTTTGCGAGATGACGCTGACCCGGAACTGATCCGGGCCAGGCTGGCCGGCCTGGGCGGCGTCAGCGAATATACTTTTGTCACGAGGGAGCAGGGCTTGGTTGAATTCGGCAGCGCTCTTGGCGACAGTGACCTTTTTGCCGGTCTAGCCGGAGAGAACAATCCGTTGCCGGACATGTTCCGTGTCCGGGCCGGGGAGTCGGCCCTGGTTGAAGCGCTGGCGGGAGAAATACAGGCCCTTCCGGGCGTGGAAGTTGTGGACTACGGCAAAGAGCTGGTGGCCCGCCTGCTTAGCATTACCCGCTGGCTGAACACGCTTTTCTTAGGGGTCAGTTTCCTGCTGGCCGCCAGCGCTGTCTTCCTGATTGTAACCATCATCCGGCTTTCAGTACTGGCCCGTCAGGAGGAGATCGGCGTGATGAAATATTTGGGGGCCAGCAACTTCTTTATCCGTGCTCCTTTTTTCCTGGAGGGCATGGTGATGGGATGGGCAGGCGCGCTCTCCGCCGCCGTTGCCTTGGGAGCGGCTTACCACCGCCTCGCTTTTTCCCTGCACAGGGACGCCCTGGTTTTTTTCCTGCAGCCGGTAACCGATCCGGATAAGTTGTGGCCTGTTTTTGCCGGGCTGCTGGCTTTGGGGACAGTAATGGGGGGAATCGGCAGCCTGGTGTCGGTACGCAGGTTCCTGCGGGCGTAAAAGAACGGGAGGCGAAGGTTTTGCGGCGACTATTGACAACAGTTGTGTTGCTCTCTTTTTGTCTCGCGCTTGGAGCAAGCAAGTTCTCCTCCATCGCTTACGGCAGTCCGGGAGATATCCGCGAGCGCGTGAGAAAGACCAGGACGGAAATCAGTGAGCTGGAAAAGGTGATTAAGGCTCTGGATGAAGCAATCCGTTCCCGCGCGGAACGTGTGAAAAGCCTGGATAGAGAGCTTGCGGAAACGGAAACCGGTTTGACAAGGGTGGCGGAAGAATTGGCTGCCGCCGCTGCCAGGCTGGAGGAAACAAACCACGTTTTTGCCAGGCGGGTACGCAGCGCTTATATGAAAGGCGGAATATCTTACCTTGAGCTGCTGCTGGAGGCGGAAAGCTTTGGCGATCTGATTGTGCGCTTTGTTTACCTGCGCCGGATATTGCAGCAGGACGCCGGAATGATCAGTGCTGTCAGGCGGGAACAGGCTTTTCTGCAGCAGCGGAAAACGGCTCTGGAGAGCGAAACGCAGCGCCTGCTCTCCTTGCGCCAGCAACGGGACGCGGAGCATCGCAACATGCTGGACCAGCAAAGGGAAAAAAGAGAGATGCTGGCTTCAGCGGAAAGAAAACTGGCCGGAGATCTGGCACGCATTACGCCGCAGGCAGAACGCCGGCCGGTTTACGGAGTTGTTCTGGACAACGCCCCGCAAGCCAGACCGCAGCATGGCCTGGCTCGCGCCGGCATTGTTTATGAATATGAGGTCGAGGGACGTATTACCCGCTATCTGGCCCTGTTTTCCAGTTTTCCCTCCAAAGTGGGTCCGGTGCGCAGCGCCAGGTCTCACAGCGCTATGCTGGCGTTGGAAAACGATGTCCACTTCATCTACTCCAGCGGCGGGGTCGATGTGCTGGACAGAATCAGGGGCTGGAACGTGCGGGGGACGAATGCCCTGCGCTCTGGGAGCGCCAGTTTTTCCCGGGACAGGTCGCGCCGGGCTCCTCATAACCTGTACGTTAATCTCGCCACTCTGGGTCTCGAAACCCCGTCTCAGGAAGTGGTAATCAGGCCTGCCTATCTGGGCAGGGAAGGTGCTCCCGCACCCAGGGTGGAGCTGGAATACAGCCCGAGTTACCGGATCAGTTACAGGTACCTTCCGGAGAAAGGCTCCTACCGCCGCTATATTAACGGCGAGGTGCACAGGGATGCTGCCGGAGCCGTAATCTTTGCGCGCAATATTATTGTTCAGTATGTACCGCACGGGACAGACCTGTTCCGCCGCCCCACCCCGGAGATAATTGGAGAGGGAGAAATCGACTTTTACGCCCAGGGGGAACATTTCCGCGGAACATGGAAAAAGCAAAACGCCGCTGCTCCAACCCGCTTTTATTTCCGGGACGGAAGGGAAATAGAGCGCGTTTACGGCCAGACCTGGATTCAGATAGTACGGGAGCGGTAAGCCGGAATCAGGAGCCTGCCGGGAAAAAGAGCTGTACCTTAGTGCCCCGGTCAATTTCACTTTCCACCGCGACGCGGCCGTGATGATGCTGCATAATCCGGTTGACCATGGTTAGCCCCAAGCCGTTGCCGGTGGGTTTGGTGGAAAAGAACGGCCGGCAAATGCGGTTGATATTTTCCGGAGAAATGCCGACGCCGCTGTCCGTGACTGTCAGGCAAACCTCGCCGCTGGAGACGGAATGGCTGGTGGCAATAAGCAAGTCGCCGCCCTGCGGCATGGCCTGCATAGCGTTGTAAAGCACACTCAGCACCGCCTGCTTGACCTGCCTGACGTCAATAATAACAGGAGCAATATTTGGCTCAAGGCTGCGACTGAGCCGGATGCCGGACATAATTGCCACTTTTTCCGTCAGAAGGGCAGCATCTTCTGTCAGCGTGTTTAAATCAAAAATTTGCAGACCTTCCTCCTGCGGGTGAACGAGTGCCAGAAAATCGCTGATTGTCTCGGTGGCCTGGTCAATTTCCCGGATGGCTGAACCCAGATAATCGGCCAGTGGCTTCTCGTGCCGGCAAAATTGTTGCGCCAGCTGCAGATAGCCCTTGGCGGTAGTCAGCGGGTTGCGGATTTCATGGGATGTGCCCGCGGCAATCTGGCAGACAAGCGCCGCAATTTCCGCCTGGTTTATTTCGCTCTGAAAACGCCTGATGTCGGTCATATCCCTGCGCAGCCAGATTGCGCCTTCCGGCTTGCAGCAGTGCGATTTTAAGAGCGCCACATTATGCAGAAATGTGCCTTCCCGTCCTGTGTAAGGGCAGTAACTGTATTCCACGTCCTTCAGTTCCCTGCCCGTTTTTAAGGCCTGTAACAGATAATGTCTGTGCCCGGGAACCCTTGGAAAGACCTGTTCCAGCGGACGGCCCAGTACATTCCGGCCGTCCAGGTTAAAATCATAGCCGGCATGACGATTAAAAGCGGTAATGATTCCAAGGCAATCCACAGCAATGATTGCTGCCGCACTGTTCTCCAGGAGAAAATCCAGATAGGTCTGCCTGGAGTTGGCAGCGACAAACTTTGGCTTTTCCGGCATCTTTTTGCCGGACATTGTTTTCTTACGTGCTTGCATATTTCACCATCCCGGTTTTTGTCTCCCGCTTGTTTATAACAGATTTACCGCGAAAAATTTGCCGTAGCATGTCGCAATATTGTCGCCAAAAAAATTTTTGGCGGACTTGCTTCTCAGTAATAATAGAGGCTGGGGCCAGTGCTTGCTTTTTTTGTCCGGCTGCTGTAAAATAAGGGTGTACTTTGGGCGTGTAGCTCAGCCGGGAGAGCGCTTGGCTCGCATTCAAGAGGCCAGGGGTTCGAGTCCCCTCACGTCCACCATAAGGGGCTATAGCTCAGGGGGAGAGCGCTTGACTCACATTCAAGAGGCCGCTGGTTCGATCCCAGCTAGCCCCACCAAAAACTATAACCACGTGGGTTTTTAACCCCCGTGGTTATTTGCTCAAAAGCGCGGCGGATCGGACGGAGGCATATTGATGCAGTATTCGACGCTGGGCAAAACAGGAATTCGCGTTTCCAGGTTTGCTTTTGGTACACTGACCATGTCGCCCATGCAACGGAATGTCCCTGTGGAGCAAGGGGCGCAGTTAATACGGGAGGCGCTGCAGCAAGGTGTGACAATGCTGGATACTGCGCAAATATACGGTTCGTACCCGTACATCCGCCAGGCGATTGAGGGATACCAGGGCGAGGCGGTAATCGCCAGCAAATCGGTGGCCAGAAGCTATCTCGGGATGGAGGAAGCGGTGCTGGAAGCATGCGAGGCGCTGGGCCGCAGGACAATCGACATTTTCCTGATGCACGCCGTCCAGCGCGAAGGAGACCTGGTCGAGCGGCGCGAAGGAGCCTGGCGGTGCCTGCAGGACTTAAAGGCGCAAGGCGTTATCCGGGCGGCCGGATTGTCGACACATAACCTGAATATTTTTGTTGAAGCCGCAGGCTGGCCTGATATGGACGTGATGCACCCGATTTTCAACATGATAAATTTTGGGTTATTGAATGCGGAGGGTCGGGACGTACCAGGCATCATTAAACAGGCGTATAAAAAGGGTATCGGTCTGTACGCGATGAAACCGCTGGCTGGGGGACATCTTCATAAAAATGTCGGGGAAGCCCTGCGCTTTGCCTTTGATTTCCCTTACATGCACGCAGTGACCGTGGGTATGGTCAAGAAGGAAGAATTGGACGTCAACCTGAAGATTTATTACAATCAGCCGGTGACGGAGGAAGAACTGCAGGCCGCGGCCGGCAATAAGCGGATGTATATCATACCCTTTTGCCAGGGCTGCGGCCGGTGTCTGGAAGCGTGCGAGCAGGGGGCTATTTCCCTGCAGGACAACAAAGCCGTCATCAGTCATGAAAAGTGTATCCTGTGCGGCTATTGCCGCCGGGCGTGCGCGCAAAATTACATACGGGTCATTTAGCAGCTTAAAAATTGAGTTTGTTTTAACATAAGTTATCCCAGTCCCTGTTCCGCTGTGCGCTTCATATAATGGAGTGCTGCCGGCATGATTAAGGCCGGCGGACATGCGCGACGGGAGGAGGGAAATAATGGCGCAAAACTGGATGTGTGTGAAATGCGGATTTAAATTTAAAGAGCCGCTGATTATGGGCAGGAGCAAGCCGCTGGCCCTGTGCCCGAAATGTCATGACCGCCTAATCCGGAAGCTGGCAGCCAGGAATTGGTCAGAGCGCCAGGGCTGTTGCGGTGGACGCTCAATAACGGTGCGGCAGTAGTGAGGGACATTTAAGGCGACTTACAGGGTCGCTTTTTTTTTTGCGGGGGAAATCAATGCAGGAAAAGGACAAATGCTGTCGAAATAAGCTCCTCCTAAATCTGCCTCCCTGCCTGCGGCAAGCAGGACTATGTGTCCAGTGTCACGGAGGCGCAGGAAAAAAATTGGATTAAAAAAGCGGACTGGAGCAAAAACGATGAACAACGGTCTATCTGAAAAAGAACTGCTCGTCCGAGCGCGGCATTGCCCGGAGGCTTTTGGCCGGCTTTACAATCAAAACTATGCTGCGATACTTAACTATTGTCTGCGTCGGACCGGAGATGTGGAGCTTGCTCAGGACATTACCGCCGAAACTTTTGTTAAAGCGCTGAAAAATTTTGCTTCCTTCGAATGGCGGGGCAATTCCTTTTCTGCCTGGCTCTACCGCATAGCCGGCAATGAACTAGCCAGTTATTTTCGTAAAAAAACCTACAAAGCGGTTTCCCTGGAGTATCTGCGTGAGAGTCAAGGATTTGAGCCGGTAGCGTCTTACGAACTGGAAGCTGAAGTAGTTGCGGCACAAGAAGAATTGGCCCGCCATCAGGAATTTTTGGCTTGGCGTCAACATATCAGCCGACTTCCGCTCAAATACCAGGAGGTAATTGCTTTGCGTTTTTTTGCCGGCAAGAATCATAAAGAGATGGCCGAAATTTTGGGTAAACCCGAAGGGACAGTTAAGTCGCTTTTGCATCGCGGTTTGGAAAGATTGCGGAAGCAGACAGAAAAAATATAAAAATACTGCAACCTTTTTCCTCAAGGTACGTTAAATAAAACAAAGGGTTGAGTAAAATGAAGAAAAACAACACTGACAACAAAAAAATGGAGTCTATGCTGGAAAGCCTTAAGCTTCCCGAGGTGCAGATGCCGGCACACCAGAGGCGTTTAAGCGAAACCCTGCTTGCCTCCGGCTATTTCGGACAAGAAGAGGTACCTTTCTCAGCCCGCCAAAAAATTAGCAGAGGTGATAACATGAAACCCAAGGTATGGAAGCTTGTTGCCTCGTTCGCCGCGCTGCTGTTAGCTGTGGGTGTTTACATGACTTTCTTTACCGCCCCTCAGGCCGTAGCAAGCCTTGCCTTGCAGGTCAACCCGGCGGTAACCCTGACCCTTAGCGAAAGAAACACTGTTATTGACGCAGAGGGGTTGGATGCGCAGGGAGAGTCGCTACTGGCGGGACTAGATGTAACAGGCAAGCAGATGCCGGAGGCCTTACGCCTAATCGCGGAGGCATTGCGTGAGACTGGTTTGCTGGAGGATGGACGCCGGGTACTGATAGCGCTGCATCCGGTCGGGGGCAGACTGGGAGAGGCTGAGTTGACCGCCCTGACAGGAACTGTACGTCAGGCATTTGACGGCTACGTCGCGGAGCACGGTCTGCCGGTAGATGTTGTCAGCGTATCGCTTACAGCCGATTTGGCTGCTGCTGTCCTCGCCTCCGGCTTGTTGCCGGCCGACTATGTTGACCTGGTGACGGCGGTTGGATCCCCGATGGCCATGCGGGTACTTAATCTGCAAAATGAACTGGGCCTTGATCCGGCACTGTTCAAAGAAGAATTTGGCACTATCGCGGCGGCATTGCTTGATATGAAAGACGCGGGAATAGCCGGAGACGACGCGCTGGCAATTTTGAAAGGAACCCTTATAGCTGACCCGAAACTGGATGAGCTGACCACCATCACTGCCGCGCTGATTGACCTCCACGAAGCCGGAGCAACTCAGGAAGACATCATGTCCGTCTTTACCCTGTTGGAGGAACAAGTGGCCGCGGGCATGGAAAGGGCGTTGCTTCTAGAAGAGATTACCACTATTACCGCAGCCAAAATAGATCTGCTCGATGCCGGAGTGTCGGCGGCAACAGCGCTGGCTGTACTCAGAACAGCTCTTGCGGCAGATCCGAAACTGGAGGAGCTGACCACCATCACGGCAGCGATGATTGACCTTATTGAAGAAGGGTTAAGTAAAGATGAAGCTCTGGCCAGGGTTCAGGCCGCCATCAAAGCAGACCCCACGTTGCAGAACTTTGACGACTTGATTGACGCATCCAAGAATGAAGAAGAAGAGAATGAAGCTCAGGGAACCGGAGGGCCTCAACCGCCCAGACCTCGACCTGTCAAGCCGGAGCCGGATAAGCCCGAAGCTGAGGCCCCCGGGGAAGGCGCTGTCAAGCCGGATAAGCCCGAAGCTGAGGCCCCCGGGGAAGGCACTGTCAAGCCTCCCCAAGGACCGGCTGATGCCCCTGGCAATGGGGGGGAAAACTAAATCATAAACACGGAAAACGCAGTAAGGCTCCCGGCCGGGAGCCTTACTGCGTGATGGAAGGTCGCCAACTTGTTTTTGCCCAGGGGATGAAGGCAGGAAAAGGACAACTGCTGTCGAAAAGAGAGTTTAATAACGCTTCTTTACTCCTGGATGCCCGGGGATTGTGCAGGGTAAATTAATAACAGGGGAGGCTTGGCGATGAGTGATTATTACTATGACGAGGAACGGGCTACAGCTTACAAGGTGTCTGCACCGGAAGTTTCGGTTGTATCCGGCGGAGAGGCTTTGCTGGTCCACGTTAACTTAAAGGCTACCAACTACAAAAAAGAAAAAGTGCGCAGGACCGTTTCTGAGACGTACCCGGCCGACAGGTTTACTCCGGATGCGGCAAAGGCGGCTTTTGTTGAAAATATTTTAACCCGTGTGCTGAGTGGTGCCACCAGGATTTCCCATGAGGAGTACGAGCAGATTAAGGAGCGGGTGGAAGCGGCGCTGTAAACCCTTGTCTTTACTCCAGGTTACCTGTATAATAAGCTTAACTCTGCTGGCCCGGTACGCCGGCCAAAGGAGAAAATCTGACTGTCGCCAAGGGATTGCCTGAGGCGAGGGGAGGTTATATTGACGCGCTAAAAAGAGCTTATCCGGAAAGACTTACCGGAAGGCTCTGTTTTTTTCTTTTTAGTAAGCGGGGAGGAAGGAATTTTGGAGAAGCGGATGGGTGTAATCGGCATCGTTGTTGAAGAACGGGAAAGCGTGGCCGGCAGAGTCAATCAGATTTTAAGCGACTTCGGCGAGCTTATTGTCGGGCGGATGGGGATTCCTTACCGTGAACGGCAGGTAGCCGTGATAGCTTTGATTGTTGACGGCACTACAGACGAAATCGGGGCACTGACCGGGAGGTTGGGCGCTCTGGCCGGGGTAAATGTCAAATCGGCACTGACGAGGAAGTAAAGGAGAGACAATGGAGCAGTTAGATGACATTTGTGACGCGGTGTCAGCAGGTATATTGCCGGAGCAGGCTGCCCTTGCCGCGCTTCTGGGCAGTGAAGGTGAGGATGAAGCAAAGCTGCTGGCTGCGGCTGACAGCGCCAGAAGGAAGCAGATGGGTGACCGTGTACACCTGCGCGGGCTGATTGAGTTTTCCAGTTACTGTGAGCGCAACTGCCTTTACTGCGGGTTGCGCCGGGACAACAAGAGCCTGGCGCGCTACCGGATGGACAGGGAGGAAATACTGGCGATTGCCGGCGCAGGCGCTGACCTCGGCTACAGGACGGTGGTGCTGCAGTCCGGGGAAGATTCGTATTATACGGCGAAGATACTGGCGGAAATTGTTTATCAGCTGAAAAACAGGTTTGATATGGCGGTTACCTTAAGCGTCGGTGAGCGCAGCCGGGATGAATACAGACTCTGGCGGGAGGCGGGGGCGGACCGTTTCCTGTTGAAACACGAAACTGCCGACCGTGACCTTTACCGCGCCTTGCACCCGGATATGGCCTTCGACAACCGCCGCCGCTGCCTGTACTGGCTGCGGGAACTGGGTTACCAGGTTGGTTCCGGCTGCATGGTGGGGCTGCCGGGACAGACGCTGCAGTCGCTGGCCGCCGACCTGCTTTTTATGCGAGAACTGGATGTGGAGATGGCCGGTATCGGTCCCTTTATACCGCACCCCGCTACTCCGCTCGGCACCGAGCGGGGCGGGACGGCGGCGCTGACGCTGAAGGTGATTGCAGTTGCCCGCCTGCTTTTGCCGCAGGCGCACCTGCCGGCCACTACGGCGCTGGGCACCGTTGACAGCCGGGGGCGTCAGAAGGCCCTGCAGGCCGGAGCCAACGTGGTTATGCCCAACATTACCCCTGGCAACTACCGGCGCATGTACGAGATTTACCCGAACAAGATTTGCCTGGACGACAACCCGGCACACTGCCGCAACTGTATCGGAGGCATTATCTCTTCGCTTGGCCGGACGGTTGCCACAGACTGCGGGCACAGTCCAAAGGGCGTTTTTGCAGCTGCCTGTGCCGGGGACAGTAAGAAGGAGGCGTAAGTACATGGAGAGGAACAGTTTCTCCGCCGGGCGGCAGGCGGCCGATTTTATCCGGGAGCAGGAAATATTGCGCTTGCTGGAGGAGGGGCGGCGGGCCGGCAGAGTAGAAGTACAGAGAATTATCGCCAAGGCCCGGAATGCGGCAGGTATGACCCCGGCGGAGACAGCCGTCTTGCTGCAGAACCGTGACCCGCTGCTGGAACAGGAGATGCTTGCCGCGGCCAGGGAGGTAAAGCTAAAGATTTACGGCAAGCGGCTGGTGTTGTTTGCGCCGCTGTATGTCAGCGACCACTGTCTTAACAACTGTCTCTATTGCGGGTACCGGAGGGAGAACAACTTCCGGCGCAGCAGGCTTTCACAGGAAGAACTGGCGGAAGAAGTAAGAATCCTGGAAAGCCTGGGGCATAAGCGGCTGGCGCTGGAGGCGGGCGAACATCCTGCCGAGTGTTCGCTGGACTATATCCTGGAGTGTATTAAGACCATTTACAGCCTGAAGTTTGATAATGGCAGCATCCGCCGGGTCAATGTCAATATCGCGGCAACCACGGAAGATGATTACAGCCGGTTGAAAGCTGCGGAAATCGGCACCTACATCCTCTTCCAGGAGACTTACCACCGCGAAACGTATCGAAAAATGCACCCTGACGGGCCAAAGAACGATTACGACTGGCATACCTGCGCCCATCACCGGGCCATGCAGGCCGGCATAGACGATGTCGGTTTCGGCGTATTGTTTGGCCTTTACGACTATAAATTTGAAGTGCTGGCCATGCTGATGCATGCCCAAAGCCTGGAGCGGGACTTTGGCGTGGGACCGCATACCATCTCCGTTCCCCGCCTGCGCCCGGCCTTAGGTATGGACCTGTCGCGGTTCCCCCACCTTGTCCCGGACGAGGACTTTGCTGCAGCGGTGGCAGTTCTCAGACTGGCGGTCCCCTATACCGGGCTGATTCTTTCCACCCGCGAGCGTCCCGATTTCCGTGACCGGCTGCTGGACTTAGGGATCTCCCAGCTGTCCGCCGGTTCCTGTACCGGGGTGGGCGGTTACCGGCTGGAGGAAAGAAAGGCAGGAAATGAATACGGTTCACCGCAGTTTACCGTCGACGACCACCGCAGCCCGGACCAGGTGCTGCAAAGTATTTGCCGCGCCGGCTATCTGCCGAGTTTTTGCACGGCCTGTTACCGTCAGGGCCGGACAGGCGACCGTTTTATGGAGCTGGCAAGGAGCGGTAAAATCCAGGACGTCTGCCAGCCTAACGCCATCCTGACTTTTAAGGAGTTCCTGCTCGATTATGCTTCTCCGGAAACGAGGCTGGCGGGGGAAGAAACAATCCGCCGGCACCTTGCGGAAACAGACAGCGACAAAGTGCTCTCCGTTGTCAGCGAAAAGCTGCGGCGCATTGAACAGGGAGAACGGGATCTGTACCTGTAAGAGCAAAAAAAGCCGGGCGGGGGGCCCGGCAAGTAAGGGAGGAAATATCGAAAATGGGAGGTTGGCTTAGTAAGCGTGGCGGGCGGTGTAGCCGGTGTGCAGCAACTGGTGGGCCTTGTGGCTGTAGGGCTCGCCCAGGAACTCCTTATACAGCTGTTTAACCGCCGGATTTTCGTGGGATTTGCGGATCGCGCTGTGGGCATCCACCTGGTAAATGCCGGCAGCGCGTGCGCCGCGGTTGTCGCAGGTCCGGCAGATAGGCTGGCCGCCGCCACCGATGCAGCCGCCCGGACAGGCCATAATTTCAATAAAATGATAATCAGCTTCGCCGTTTCTGACACGCTCCAGAACTTCGCGCGCAGTAGCCAGCCCGCTGGTTACTGCGATTTTTACTTCCGTTTCACCGAGGACGACACTGCTCTCCCTGATACCGTCTAAACCCCTTACCGGGGCATATTCCAAGGTCGGCATCTCCTGCCCGTTGACCAGTTCGTACAGGGTGCGCAGCGCCGCTTCGGCCACACCGCCGGAGGCGCCGAAAATAGTGGCTGCACCTGTTACAATGCCGAATGGCGCATCGAATTCCTCATCGGGCAGCCTGCTGATGTCCAGGCTTGCCTCGTGCAGCATCCGGGCCAGCTCCCGGGTGGTCAGGACGGCGTCAACGTCGCGGAAGCCGCTGGCGTTCATCTCCGGACGGGCGGCCTCGTATTTTTTAGCGGTACAGGGCATCAGGGAAACAACGTAAATGTTGGCTGGGTCAAGCCCTGTTTTTTCAGCGTAATAGGTTTTGGCCAATACGCCGAACATTTGCTGCGGCGATTTGCAGGTGGAGAGGTTTTCCAGCAGCTCGGGATAAAAGTGCTCCGCGAACTTGATCCAGCCTGGACTGCAGGAGGTAATCAGCGGCAGCGCGCCGCCGTTACGCAAACGGCCAAGCAGTTCCGTCCCCTCTTCCATAATGGTCAGGTCAGCGGTAAACTCGGTGCTGAAAACTTTGTCAAAACCGAGCCGGCGCAGTCCCGCAACCATTTTACCGGTCAGCGGCAGTCCCGGCTCCAGGCCGAGAGCCTCGCCGATACTGACCTGGACGGCCGGCGCTGCCTGGACCACGACATGCCTGTAGGGGTCGGCAAGGGCGCGCCATACCTCATCAACAGCCGTTTTTTCATAGATGGCGCCTACCGGGCAGAAAACAGCGCACTGTCCGCACTGTACGCAGACACTGTCGGCCAGGCCCAGACCGGGCGGAGGCCCGACTTCGGTGTCAAAGCCGCGGTTGAAGATCCCTAAGGCGTTGACTCCCTGCAGGTCGCTGCAGACCCGTACGCAGCGCCCGCAATAGATACACTTTTCCGGCTCGCGGATTAAAGCGGCGCTGGTATGGTCCTGAGGCATTTCACGTCTCCGCCCGTTGTAAGGCACGTCGCTGATGCAGAAGTCATGGGCCAGTTGCTGCAGTTCGCAGTTCAGGTTGCGCTTGCAGGTCGGGCAGGTCAGCGGATGGTTGGCCAGAATCAGCTCCAGATTAGTCCGTCTGGCCTCACGCACCGCCTGTGTATTGGTAAAAACAGTCATGTTGGGAGCCACCGGCGCAATGCAGGCGGCGGCCATATTTCTGGCTCCGGCCACCTCTACCACACAGATGCGGCAGCTGCCATCGGGGCGCAGCGCCGGGTGATGGCACAAAGTGGGAATTTGCAGTCCCGCCAGTCTGGCGGCCTCCAGGATAGTGGCAGTTTTGTCCGCCTGGACTTCACGTCCGTCAATTTTTAAAGTAACTGTTTCCACGTGTTTCACTCCCTTGACAACTATTCCTTAATAATGGCGTGGAACGGACAGCGCTCCACACAGGCCCCGCACTTGACACAGGCGGACATATTAATGTGATGCGGCTGCTTTCTTTCCCCCTGAATGGCGCTGACAGGACAGATTTTGGCGCAGACACCGCAACCTACGCAAAGGTGGTCGTCAACCCGGTAGTAGAAAAGAGCCTGACAGACACCGGCCGGACATTTTCTTTCGTTGATATGGGCCAGGTATTCTTTGCGGAAATAGCGGATGGTGCTTAGCACCGGGTTCGGGGCGGTCTGGCCGAGGCCGCAAAGGGCGGTGGATTTAATGGAGATGGCGAGCTTTTCAAGCATCTCCAGGTCTTCCGGAACGCCCATGCCGCCGGTGATGCGTTCCAGTATTTCCAGCAACCGCAAGGTGCCCTCCCGGCAGGGGGTACACTTGCCGCAGGACTCTTTGCGCGTGAAACTCAGGAAATAGCGGGCCACATCCACGATGCAGGAGTCCTCATCCATGACGACAAGCCCTCCGGAGCCCATGATGGCTCCGGCGCCGGTCAGAGAGTCGTAGTCAACAGGCAGGTCCAGCTGGCTTTCCGGCAGGCAGCCGCCGGAAGGCCCGCCGATTTGTACCGCCTTAAATTTTTTGCCCTCGAAGGTACCTCCGCCTATTTCAAAGATTACTTCCCGCATGCTGATTCCCATGGGAACTTCAACCAGGCCGGTGTTGCGGAGCTTGCCGGTAAGGGCAAACACTTTGGTTCCCTTGCTTTTCTCCGTGCCGACTGCGGCAAACTGAGCGCCCCCGTGCAGGACGATTTGCGGCAGGTTGGCCAGCGTTTCCACGTTATTGATGACAGTCGGTTTACCGAACAGGCCTTTAATCGCCGGAAAAGGCGGGCGGGAGCGGGGGATGCCGCGCTCCCCCTCAATAGAGGCGATCAGCGCCGTCTCTTCGCCGCAGACAAAAGCGCCCGCGCCTTCTTTTATCCTGAGCCTGAAGCCAAAACCTGTATTTAGAATGTTCTCTCCCAGCAGGCCTAGCTCTTCAGCCTGGGCGATGGCTGTCTGGACGCGCTTGATGGCCAGCGGATATTCGGCGCGAATATACAGGTAGCCTTCGCCGGCGCCGATGGCGTAAGCGGCCAGCATCATCCCTTCCAGGACGCTGTGCGGGTCACCCTCCAGGATGCTGCGATCCATGAAAGCGCCCGGGTCGCCTTCGTCCGCGTTGCAGATAATGTATTTTTTGTCCCCCGGGGCAGCGGCGCAAAACTCCCACTTGGTGCCCGTGGGGAAACCGGCGCCGCCGCGACCGCGCAGGCCGGAGGCCTTAACTTCCGCCAGCACGGTTGCGGGACCGCCGTTTCCGAGAGCTTTTGCCAGGGCGTCGTATCCGCCGCGGGCAATATATTCATGAATATTTTCCGGGTCGATATAGCCGCAGTTGCGTAAAGCGATGCGTTTTTGTTTTTTGTAAAAATTTATTTCCTGGTAACGCGGTATTTTATCCAGCGAAAGCGGCTCGGTAAAGAACAGCCGGGCCACGGGGCGCCCTTTTAGCAGGTGCTCGTTAACAATTTCAGTGACATCCGCCGTTTCCACGCGACAGTACATGACACCTTCGGGATAAACGATGACGAGCGGCCCTTTTTCACAAAAGCCGTGGCAACCCGTTTCCACCACTTTAATTTCCTGGTCCAGCTTTTTTTTGCGCAACTCGTCCTGGAAAGCGGCGATAACCTCCCTGCAGCCGGAAGAAACGCAGCCTGTCCCGCCGCAAACCAGCACATGTCCACGATAAAACCCCACTAGTTTCAGTCTCCTTTCAGTTCAGCGTCACGGTTAAACCTGCATGGCGATGCGGCCGACGAGCAGGTCTTCCACCACGCGACCGTTGACCAGGTGTTCCCCCACAAGCCGCGGAATATCACGGGGCGTCACCCGCCCGTAAGTAACCCGATCCTCGCCGGGACGGACCACATCGACTAGGACTTCCCGCTCACACATCCCGATACAGCCGGTCTTAATCACTGACACGTTTGTGATATTGCGGCGCTGCAACTCTTTCAGCAGCTCTCCCAGAACTTCCCGCGCCCCGGCGGCGATGCCGCAGGTTCCCATGCCGACAATGACCTGTGCTTCGTTTTGCTGCCTGGTGGCCAGTTGTGCCTGTGCCGATTCGCGCAGGGCCTGTAAATCATCGAAACTGCTAATTCTTTTCATCACTGTTCACCTCCGTAAAGTATTTTCAGTTGTTCCCTGAAGAAGTTTTCCAAAGCGAGAAGCTGTGCCGGGCTGCCGGCCTGAAACGACCCGGTGATAATTGTGTTAGCGGATGTGGAAAACAGGAATTGCCGTCCTCCGTACAGGTGCCTGTAGACCAGGGTCAGTCCTTCTTCTCCGGCAAGGGCGCAGGTTATGGCAGCGGGCAGGTCGCCAAGCGGCTGCCGGTCCGGATGACTGCGGCGGAAAACAGCGGCTACTCTGGTGCCTTTGCCGGCTAAGCTGTCAATGCGGACGCCGCCGTTGCAAGCCTCCGCCGCCATAGCGAGCAGGGAGAGCCCAAGCCCCACCCTCCGGGTTTTCCTGCCGGTGCAAAACGGCGAGGCAGCCGTTGCGGCCATCTCCGCAGTCATGCCCCGCCCGTTGTCCTCTACCGTAAAGGTGAGCAGGTCATCTGCCGGGTTGTCCTCTACCAGCAGCATAATCTCGGTGGCTCCGGCTTCCAGGCTGTTTTGCAGCAAATCAAGGATATGGAGGGAGAGTTCATGCAAGACAGCATGCCTCCTTAAAATTTTTCCGGGCGGATGACGCGGATGTCTTCCAGATACGTAATGCCGGCATATTTCTCAGCCAGAAATTTGCCGTACACCGCTTCCATGATAGCGTGAGCCTGTTCTTCGCCTGCCACAACCACTTCGATGCGCACGTTCTCGCCAAGCTTCTCCAGGCCTCCCAGACCTGAACGGACCCCGCGCGCTCCTTTGCCGGTAAGGTTCCTGTAAACGGTATAGCCTTTGACCCCCTGAGCGTTAAGCAGGCGGATAACCTGTTCCTCAATTACCGCCTCGGTAATAATGACCACTTTTTTCGCCGGTGTAAGCTCCACTTTGCCTCACCTCCAGGAATATTCTGCCGTTAAAAGACGCCGGCCAGGAATATAGAAACCTGATACGCCAGGGGAATGCCGATAAGCACATTAAAAGGAAAAGCCACCGCCAGGGCCAGAGACAAAGACAGGGACGGGTTGGCCTGGGGCAGGGCGGTGCGCATCACGATGGGGGCGGAAATAAACGATGCCCCGCCGGCCAGACCAATGGCAAAAACCATTGTCCCGCCGGGGCTAAGCCCGATCAAAGTTCCGGTCAGCGCCGCCGCCAGCACATGGACAAGCGGCATCAGTATGGCATAGCCGAGCACCAGTTTGTTGACGGCTTTCAGTTCAGACAAACGTGCTCCCGCTACTAGGCCGATATCCAGCATGAAAAAGCTGGCTACCCCGAAAAAGAGCGTGTCGAAGAAGGGCAACGCCCGCCCCATGCCTTGCGGACCGGCGGTAACAAAGCCGACCAGCAGGCCGCCGACCAGCAGTACTGTTGTCCTGGCGGTGAGCCCTTCCCGCAACAGTTCCCCGGTGCTTACGCCGTTCCCGTTGCGGTGATTGCTCATTCCGCGGCGTGCCAGGAGAATGGCGGTGACCAGCGCCGCCGTGTCCATAAAGGGGTAGAGCGCCGGTACAAAAGGCTCGTACGTCTTGCGGACCTGCTCCAGAAAAGCAACCGACAAAACAAGCGTCATGCTGCTGACGGCGCCGAAATGTCCGGCCACGGAGCCGGCGTTGGCCGGGTCAAGCGCAAAGAGTCTGCTCGTCAGCAGATTATAGCCAGTCCAGGCAAACAGAACACCTAGCAGGGTAGCGGCAACCGCTCCTGCCGCCACGGCGCCGTCAAGACCGGTTTCACTTACGGCAACCCCCGCCCTGACGCCGATGGCTGTCAGCAGAAAGAGCCCCATCGTGGCACCGGCCGCGTCAGGTACCTTTAAGTCTGATTTAATTACTGCAGCCAGCACTCCGAGCGCGAAAAAAAGTGCCGGGGGAGAGAAAATACTTTGCATTATTGCGTCCCAGGTCAACTGCGATAACCTCCCTCGGATATCCGCGGCCTTATTCAGCCGGGCCGTTACTCGTACAGCGAAAGGATGAGCGGTAATTTGTCGGGGGTGAGCCGGCCGTGCGTATCGGCGTTAACCATAATGACGGGCGCCAGGCCGCAGGCGCCGATGCACGCCACCGATTCCAGTGTAAAGCGCAGGTCCCCGGTAGTCTGACCCACGTCAACGCTTAACTCTTCTTTGATTTTGTGTACGATGCGCTCCACGCCGCGCACATGACAGGCAGTGCCCTGGCAGACGCGGATGATATGGCGGCCGCGGGGTTTTAGATGAAACTGGGAATAAAAAGTCACTACCCCGTAAACTCTGGCCAGCGGCACATCGAGGTTTTGCGCGATTTGCAGCAGAACATTTTCCGGCAGGTAGCCGAAGATATTCTGCGCCTGCTGCAGGACACTGATCAGCGATTCTTTGCTGCCGCGGTGCTTTTGCAGTAGCGCCGCAAACTTATGCTGCGCGCCGGTCTGGATAAACTCGGTACATTTTTCATGTCTTAACTGCTCAACTGCCATGTCGGACCTCCCACAAAATAATGAATGCCTGATGCCGGTTTGCTCCTGTCTGTGTCGTGTCAGCTGTCAATCTTCGCTTGTCGTCCGTCCTCCCTCCGCAGCGCCTTGGCCACCTCCTGCAGCGTGACCGGCTCGGCAACATAGAAGTAGCTGTACCTTGACTTTTGCATTGATGAAAGAAAATGGGCATCGGAAGAAACTACAAGCGGCCTTAAAGCTGCATCCGGATGCTTCCGGTAAAATGCGGCCGGGTCGGTTACGGTGCCTATTTCCAGAGCGGCGATTTGCATCCCGGCCGGGATAAAGCCCAGATTGGCAAACAAACTGAAAAAAGGGCGCTCGACATGGGCGGCAATAGCCAGCCCCTGACGGCGGGCTGCCTCCCGGCACACCTCATCCGCGGTCAGGCTGACCGAAGCCATTGACTTCCCGGCCCCGGTGAGGTTTGGCGGCAAAGTGCTCTCAATTAGTGTCGCAAAATCAGCCATCTGTGCTTCGTCCGGCAACAGGCAGACCAGATGTACGTCTTCCCTGGTCTGAACTTCTATACCGGGAATTACGGTTACCCCTGTTCCCCGGGCGGCAAGCCGGCAGGCTGCCGTGTTGGCGGACGTCTGGTGGTCGGTCACGGCCAGCAGGCGGATACCCAGGGCGACCGCCTCCTCCACAATGGCCCGCGGCGTCATTTCCGCCTCCGCACACGGCGACAGCGCGGTATGGACATGCAGATCCGCCTTTAGCCAACTCAGCATGCTATGTCCGCAGGCCCATGGCGAATAGGCGTCCGGCCAATTCAAAAACGGACAGAGATGAGGCAAAAAGCGGAATATTCTCGGTTGCGGCGTGAGCAACCGCTTCTTTCCGGATGTTTGAGCCGCCGGCAATAATGATGCCTGACAAATTCAGCAGGGAGGCCACAGCCACAATGTTTTGGTGTCCCTGGTGCGTAACCCACACGTTCCCCGCCCTGGCATCAGCCATCACCAGGCTGAGCAGGTCACCAACGTATACGCCGCTGACAGGAGAATCAAGCTTGGCCGGTCCGGCCAGCAGGTGTAACTCCAGGGTTTCCGCCACTGTTTTCAGAAGCATCAGTCTTCATTCCCTTCTGTTCCGGACTGTGTTCGCGTCAGGGAAGGCGGCAGCGTTTTGCTGAGCAGCAGCACTTCGTCTGCCAGCGAGGCGATTTTTTCCCGCAACTTGAAAATGCAGTCCATTTCCTGCGCCCGGCCGAGCGCCACATCTTCCGCCAGGGTCTTGCATGAGGGCGAGCCGCAGGAACCGCAGTCCAGACCCGGCAGCTGCTCAAGCACGCTGTCGTAGCGCTTCATTACCCGGACAGCTTCATCAAGGCGGTGGGCAAAGGCCGTGGTCCGCACATAGGGCGGCAGGTCCAGCGGCCTGACCGCCATGTCTAGGCCGTCAAGAGGGGCCAGGCGCTCTGCGAGCGCTCTTTGTTCCCCGTAGCTTTTAAGCAGTTTACGCAGCCTGACCCTGGCCTCAAACCTGTTCCGGACATTCAGGAAACCGCCCAGGCAGCCGCCGTCACAAGCCTGCATTTCCAGAAAATCCAGGTCTCCCAGCCGGTTCATTTCCACCTCGTCCAGCACCTTGGTCACGTTGTGAATGCCATCGACGACCAGATATTGTTCAGCGTTGACAGCCGCCCATTCCCCGCCGGCCATCCCCCAGCGCAAACCCCTGGTGCCGGGCGCCAGCGGCACGGGACTGTCCTGCAGTTTCCCAAACAGCGTACTTACTTTGGCAAAGACCTCGGCTACCGGCACAGCTCCGTCCACGTTACAGCAGTCACCGTTAGCGAGCGCATTTTTAACCGCCGAAGCTTTTGCCGAACAAGGGGTAAGGAAAAAAGTGCCTATTTCATCCGGCCGGTAACCGGTCTGCCGGCAAGCGCGCATTTTTGCCAGACGGCCGGCCAGCGTCACAGGCGCCTCCAGCGGCAGCACCTGCGGGAGCAGGCTGGGAAACTTCACCTGAATCAGGCGGACAACAGCGGGGCAAGCCGAGGAAAGCAGCGGGGTATCACTCTTTTTGGCGGCCAGCAGCTTTTTTGTTTCCGCGGAAACGATTTCCGCCGCCAGGGCGACGTCAAAGGAATCGTTAAAACCGGCCAGGCGCAACGCGCCGTGTACGCCGGCCATGTTCACTCCCGCTTTGAACTGGGCGTAAAAAGAAGGAGGAATAAGGGCAATCCTGTAAGCGAAGCGCTCCAGAGCGGCCAGCCCGTCGGTCACCACAGCTTTAGCCGTGTTGGGACAGATGCGGATGCAGCCTCCGCAATCAATGCAGCGTTCTTCGGCAATGACCGCCTTGCCCTGCCGCACACGGATCGCCTCAGTCGGGCAGTGCTTGATACAGTTGACGCAACCGGTACATTTCTCCGGCCGCAGGAATACGGAGTGACGGTACGCTTTAATCATTTCTTTCCTCTCCGGCGGGCTGATAGTGTATTGCTATCCGCAGCTTGGTGCCGCTGCCTGGACAGGTGTCAAGAACAAATGAATCAGCGCTTTTCCTGATGTTTGGCAGTCCCATGCCGGCGCCGTAACCCATCTCCCGCACTGCCGGCGGCGCGGTAGAGTACCCTTCCTGCATGGCCAGTTCCACATCTGGGATGCCCGGCCCCTCGTCGTCAACCACCAGCAGGATGGTCTGAGGCCCGAGGCTGAGACGCATCCTGGCGCTGGTGGCATGTATAATCACGTTCATCTCCGCCTCAAAAGCGGCCACAGCCGTTCTCCTGACCACTTCCGGGGGCAGGCCGAGGTTCTCCAGGCGCTGCTTAATTTTTTTCGTGGCAGCTCCGGCAGCGAGAAAATCTCCTCCGTAAACGGCATGCTCCGCGATTGTCGTGAGAGCGTCTACCGGTGCGGTTTGCTCAGGACTTTGCCTGGCCGCGGGACAGCCGGCCGGGATCCCCGCCTGGTACAAAATCCCCGCCGCCTCATATTTGCCGTAAGGCGTACTCAGGAACACCATCCCCTCCCGCTCCGCCTGCCTGACCATTTCACTGCCGGGGCGCCGGGACTGGACAAACATCACCGCCCGGATGCCGGTCAGCGTGATAATGTTTAACAGCTGCGGGCCGACCAGGGAGGTAAGCAGCAAGGTGTTGCCGCCGTTAAGGTCCTGCAGTGACAGCACATCGCTGACCAGATCCGCGTCACAAACACAGGCAATCTCCAGGTCCAACCGGCCCGGACAGGAGAAGACCTCAGCATTAAGCAGGTGCTGCAGCTCGGCAAGTTTCATGCGACGCCTCCTTGCCGGAACCTTCCGGCTGTTGACTTCCGCCCGGTGGCCGAGGTGCTTGCGGGCCGGGCAGGTTAACAAAGACTTAACACGTGACGCTAGCAAGTGCAAAAGTTATGCCAGCAAAAATGGGGTATCTAATACTCCCCGAAAAAGCCGCTGACTGAAAAAGATGTCCGGTTTTAGAACGGTTAATTTTTTCACAATTCCATATTCTTAAACTATAATACAAAATAAATATGTCTGTAATCTCAGACATTGTCTGAAACTACAGACATACTGGGCGGAGGAAACCCTCGCTTCGTTGTCCGGGGTAGACTAGTTTTTCAAAAGGTTATAACGGTTTAATTTTTCGTAGAAGGTTGAGCGGTGCAGGCCCAGCAGTTCGGCTGCCCTGGTGCGGTTGTTGCCGGTGGTGCTCAGCGCGTTTTCAATTGCTTCCCGTTCCAGGTCGGCGGTCAATTTTTCCAGGCTGTGGCCGGCCGCCAGATAGCGCGAGGTCTGGACATGCTGCCAAAGATGCGGCGGCAGGTGCTCGATGCTGATAACGTCTCCTTCCACCAGATTCAGCAGACGTTCCAGGATGTTTTCCAGTTCCCGCACGTTGCCGGGCCAGGGGTAGCGGCAAAAAACGCTGACCACTTCTTCGCGGACGGTCTTCGGCGGCAGGTGAAGCTTATGGCAGAGGCGCTCCAGCAGGCTTTCCACCAGTAAAGGAATATCGGAAGCCACCTCGCGCAGCGGCGGGACGTTAATGGTCAGCACATCAAGCCTGTAAAAGAGGTCTTCCCGGAAGGCGCCGCGTTGCACTTCTTCCCGCAGGTTTTTGTTGGTGGCGGCGATAATACGCGCATCCACCGGAATGCTGTGCCGTCCTCCGACGCGCTCAATTTCCTTTTCCTGCAGGACGCGCAACAGCTTGGCCTGCATATTGTAAGGCAGGTCGCCTATTTCATCAAGAAAAATGGTTCCCTGGTGGGCCAGTTCAAACTTGCCGGGTTTGCCGCCCTTCTGGGCGCCGGTAAAGGAACCTTCCTCGTAGCCGAACAGCTCCGACTCCAGCAGGGTCTCGGGAATGGCTCCGCAGTTTACCTTGACAAAGGGGCCTTCCCGCCGGGCTCCTCCGGAGTGGATGGCCCTGGCGTACAGCCCCTTGCCGGTGCCGCTTTCCCCCAGCAACAGGACAGTCGAGGAGCTTTGCGCCGCCTTCAGGACAAATTCTTTGGCCGCCCTGACTTTCCTGTGCTCACCGACAATCAGCTGCGAAATGCCGCGAAAGGTCTTCATTTGCTCGATTTCTTCCTTGTAGCGTTCAATTTCCTGTTCCGATTTGCGCAGCAGGAAAGGCAGGCACATGTTTATCTCGGCATAACCGCGGCAGACGGCCACCGCTTTTTCCCGGCAGGAGTCGTAGCCGCAGGCGCCGCAGTTCAGCTCGTCTTCCGGCCTGAACTTGGCTGTGGCGTGTAAAATCTCCCGCAGCTGCTTCTCTGTCGGCTGGGATAGTTTCTGGCTGCGTACGGTAAATTTTCTGCTTAAAGAAATCTGGACAGGCGCCGGAAATTCTCCCGGCAACTGCGGCCTCCGCACAAATTCCGCCACCTTCTGCCTGCGCTGACTGAAACTGATCGAGTCGGGCATGTCCGGCCCGTCCAGGCAGCCGCGGCAAAACAGGATGTCAACCAGGGCGGGACTGAACTGCCCAGACTCAATGGCCCGCAGTGTCTCCAGCACCTGCTGCCGTCCCTCCACCACGACATACGCCTCATTTAAAATGTCGTGCCGGAGGCCTGCTGTTTTCAGCAGGCCTCCAGACAGGGGGAAAGCGCCGCCAAGGCCGGTTGCCGGGACATCCGGCAGCAACGGCGGCGCTTTTTCCAAAGACACGCCTTTGGCCGCCAGTAACTCCTGCAACTCGGAAAAAGTCAGGGCGAAGTCGGTTTCAGGAGACACGGCCATGTGCGCCGCCTCGCTCTTCTTGGCCACACAGGGGCCGAAGAAAACAATCGCGGTCCGCTCCCCGTAAAGCTTGCGCGCCGCCCGCGCCGCGGCCACCATCGGAGAAACGAGCGGCACAAGATTGCTGATTAACTGCGGAAAATGCTGCTCAATTATATTAACAACCGCTGGACAGGCTGAAGAAAGCAGTGGCTTCTCCAGCCTCTTGCCGCTGTACAGCCGGCTGTACTCAGCCGCCACCATCTCGGCGCCAAACGCTACTTCCATAACCTTGTTGAAGCCGGCCAGCCTTAGCGCCCCCACCACCCGCTCCGGCGAAGCGGTAAAGGCCGCGGGAAAAGAAGGCGCCAGCAGGGCAACGACGGTTTTCCTGCCCAGGCACCTTAGCACCTCCTGCACATCATCCCGTACGCGTTTGGCGCGCTGGGCGCAGACATTTTTACACAGGCCGCAGCTGATACAGGCGCTGTCACTGACGCTGACCCGGCCGCTGTCCACCTTGACCGCCTTGACCGGGCAATTGCGCACACAGGCGTAGCAACGGCGGCAAAGGCTTGCTTCTGTGCTGACAATAGACATAACGCTCAGTCCTTGTGTATAAATTTTCACTCACATCTTATCACACCAGCCGCCTGCTGACCAGCCCCGCTGTCCGAAAACCGGACAGCGCCCGGGAACTTCTTGCGGGAAGCGGTCTGCCATGTTATGATGATAGCGATAACCTGGCGATTGACATAAAGAATCTCCGCGCCAAGAGGAGGTATATGATTATGACTCCGGAAGTTGCTCCTGCTGGGGAAAAGATTTATACCCACGCCGACTATCAAAATCTCCCGGAAGGAGCGCCATACCAGTTAATCGGAGGAGAGCTTGTTATGACGCCTGCGCCATCTGTTTATCATCAAATCATTTCCGGGCGATTGGAGTTCCAGCTGCGATCCTTTGTGACCAGGCAAAACCTGGGGCTGATCTTAGATGCTCCGGTAGATGTTTGTCTAGGCGAAACAGAAACTTTCCAACCGGACATCCTGCTTATCTCCAAAGAGCGAATGGGAATAGTCGAGCCGGCCCGGATCAACGGAGCACCTGATCTGGTAGTCGAAATTCTTTCTCCGGCCACCGCCTATTACGATTTGCGGAAAAAATTCAAAGTCTACGAGCGATACGGGGTCAAGGAATACTGGATTGTGGACCCGGATGACAAGTCGGTGCAGGTTTTTGTTCTTAAAGACGGCAAGCTTGTTTTAGATCAGGAAGCAGGGGAAGCAGGGGAGATTTCCTCCTGTGTTCTTTCAGGGCTTACTGTTTGCCTGGATGGCATTTTTGCAGAGCAGTTGAGCTAGACGTTAGCCTGGAGGGCGAGAGGATGCCACCTTTTGTGGCCATGGTTGTCTGTGCTGGAGTCCAGCGGACTTGTGTACCTGCTTGAGCCGTATTACAATAATTTCAACAAACGCCTGATAAAAACGCCGAAGCTATATTTCCTTGACACAGGGCTTGCTTGCTGGCTGCTCGGCTGATCAGGGCATTCCGTTGCCTGAACAGCAACCCGGGCAAAAAAGTCGGTACGGGCGCGTTGATATGCCTTACGAAAGAACGGTTACCGCTGACAGATAATGTTAGGAAGGTTATTCGGTTAGCGGCGCTCGCCGTTTCCAGGACAAAAACGTCCCGCTGTCACGCGCTGACATGTTACGCCAGGCACATGTCACATTAAATTGCTGTTAAGACAAAGGAATTAAGCGTTTCCTGTCGAATACTTGGCGCGAAAGACATGGACTTGATTTGTAAGGAGAACCGGGAGAGAGAATGTCTATAACAGGAATCGTGATATCAGCCGGCAGGAGACAGCATCTACTCTGTCGAATAGATGCTTATTATTATTAAGACAGGCATTATTTTTGATAACAGGAGAAAATATGGGAAGAAAAAGTCGTGAAAAGAAACTGCAAAGGTATGTCGCCGTTCCGGGACCTGTGCAAAATAAGCAGTTACTGCAAGATATCAGGGAACAGCCTGTTTTATATCAGGGGTTGGCGCTGTTAGTTTTTATCGGACTTTGTATCCTGCTTTTTTATCCTCCGTATATGCGGGCGATGTTTTTTACCAGGGAACAGCTTCCCACCCATCTGTTGACGTATGCGCTGTTTATCCTGTGGTGGGCTGTCAAATACCTGCGCCGCGACAGTTCATTTTTACGGGAACCTTTGGATTACCTGGTGTTTGCTTTTGTGCTGGCCTATGTGCTTAGTTTCACAGTGGCTATCAATATCCGCGGGGCAATTCAGGAGTTCCTGAAAGTCGGCAACTACTTTTTGGTTTACTGGCTGGTATCAGAGCTTGGCCGCACGCGGAAAGAGGCCTCACTTGTCTTACTGAATGTCCTGATGCTCAGCGCGCTGGGCGTGGCCGTGCTGGGGCTGGGCGCCGCCGCCGGAACCTGGGAGGTGGCCGGCGGTTATATAGGCGGCCGAATTTTTTCCACCATTCAGTATCCGAACAGCCTGGCGGCTTATCTTACCGGCGCCTTCCTGGTAAGTCTGGCGCTTTGGCAGACGGCGGGCTGGAAGCTACGGCAGTTTTACGCCGTGGCCGCATTTTTGTTGCTGGTTACGGCCATTTTAACTTATTCCCGCGGCGGCTGGCTGGTTATGCCGGTTTTTTCCCTGCTGTATATTGTGCTTATGCCGCGGGGACGCCGGCTGGATGGGGCATTGTTTATCGGCGTTGTTGCGGCTGTGGCTGCCGGTCTGATTGCTTCGCCCGGCCGGGCGGCCGCGCAGGCTGGGAGTCTGTGGCTGTGGATATTTGCCGGTTGCCTGGCCGTACTGGCCGGCCAATATTTGCTGATTGATATAAGAAAACGCATAAAACCCGTTTTCCTGCTGGGGACGGCCGGTTTGCTGTCCTTGCTTCTGGTTGGCGCAATAAGCGGTTATGTGTATCGTACTCTTGCGGCGCCCATGCTTTTGGCGCAGTCCGGACTGGAACAATTAATTGCCGTTAGACCCGGCATGCAGTATAATCTGACTATGGAGGTACTGGCGACGGAGGAGGGCGAAGCTCCCTTCGCCTGGCAGCTGACGGTGCTCGAGCAGAGGAAGGATAACAGCACCGCCGCTCTTGTGCAGGAAACAGGCCGGCAGACCCAGGGATGGGAAAAAAGGAGTTTTACATTTACTACCACGGCAGAGGCTAAGAGAGTCCTTGTTCGCCTGCAGAGTGTCCATCCCGGCACCTCTGTGGAAGCCAGGGACGTTACCCTGGCGGGAGACGGCAGCCGCCGCCGTCTGGACTTTGCCTGGAACCGGCTGCTGCCCGGACTGCTGTATTCGCGGCTGTTAGGCCTTGACCGTGAGCGGAACGTGCAGGAGCGTTTTGTCTTTTTCCGGGACGCCTGGGAAATCATTAAGGACTATCCCTGGCGGGGACTCGGCGGGCATGCCTGGAGTTCGATTTACTTTCAGTACCAGTCTGCTCCGTACAGTACCACGGAAGTGCATAATCATTTTCTGCAGGTCTGGATTGAAACAGGGATAATCGGTTTCCTGATTTTTGCGGGCATCTGGCTGCTATTTATTTTTACTTCTTACCGTCTGTACCGGGGCGCGACTCCAGAGCAAAAAGTTCTTATAACCGGTATTGCTGCAGGTGTTTTGGCTGTCGTAGCCCACAGTGTGTATGATTTCAACCTGTCACTGGGGGCTATCGGCATGTTTGTGTTCGCGCTGATGGGCGTAATACGCTCTTTTGTGCCGGAACAGAGGGTTGTTTCCGCTCACCGGGTGGTCTACAAACCGGTATTGGCTGTATTTGTTGCCTTGGGACTGGCGGTTTTTGTAATTCGTCTGATGGTGGCCAACGGGGCAATGGAAGAAGGAATCAGCTGGATGAGGCGTGGCCGGCTTAATCAGGGGGTACAGGCTTTTGAGCAGGCTGTACGCCACGATCCTTTCGACCCGCAGATGCGATTGATGCTGGCTGAAGCTTATGAGAATAAAGGGTTGCAGACAGAAAATCCCGTTTACTATGGGAAAGCCAGTGAACAGTACACGGCTGCCCTGAACAACAACCGCTACCACCCGCGTTTTTCTCATTCACTGGGCGCATTCCTTGTCCGGAGTGGTCAGTTTGACCGGGGATTGGCTTATCTGCAGCAGACGATCAAGCTGCATCCACGTTTTGTAGGACATTACCGCATTTATGCCAGTACCGTTCTCAACGTGGCGCAATTTTTCCTGCGGAAAGATGACCAGGCTGCTGCGCAGAGCTATTTGGAGAGGGTGTTCGCCTCTGACCGTCAGGTGCAGGAGCGTTTTGGGGACCCGTTTTCTCTGGCGTTTGCCGTGGGGCAGGCCCATTTTATGCTGGGCGATGCTGAACAGGCCGTTATTTACCTGGAGAGGGCCTTAATTTCCGGAGAGGATAAACCACATGCCTTAATGGTGTTGTCGCTGATCTATGAGCGAAAAGGTGACAGCATACGGGCTGGGGAGCTTCACGGACAGGCTCTTGGGCTTGATCCGGCCAGCGAAGGCACTTATCAGGCGTTTAAAAATCTGTAGGGAGTGGTCGCGTGAACCAACTGGCCAATTTAGCGAACGGCAAGAGCAGGCTGTCTTTTCCTGTCTGGCTGGTAATGCTGGTGGACGTGATCCTGATCAACGCCGGGTTCGCGCTGGCGTTTCTGTTGCGTTTCGGCCGGCGAGTTCCAGAGGAGAACCTGCAGGCTTTTGTCGGGCTGCTGCCGGTTATTTCCCTGCTTACCGTCATTATCTTTGCCGGTATCGGGCTGTACACCGTGAAAAGACACGCCTACAGTCACATAGCCAGGCTGATTTCCGTCGGAGTGGCGCTGACTTTTATGGCGACCATGGCAATGGCTTTCTGGCAGCGGCAGTTCGCTTTCCCGCGCGGCGTTTTTGTCGTCGCGCCCCTGTTCCAGGTTGTGGCGCTAAACCTGTGGCGCAGGCTGACCTTGCGGCTGGAGCGCCGGTGGCATGGCAGAAAAAAATTGCTGATTGTCGGGAACGATGAGGACGTAAAAAGGCTTCTGCCAAAAATTTTATCACTGCCGGCCGGATGGGTGGATATCGCCTGTATCCATCCCCCGGAGGCCAGGCTTGAGATCCTCGGTACCCTGCCCGCGGTGGATACCGTGATGCTGACAGAGAAAGTCGCTCCTGAGACTAAGCGGGAAATTATTATCCGTTGCTTTGAACTTGGACGCGAAGTTTTTGTGGTTCCTGACCTTTATGATGTGTTGCTAAAAAAATCCCTGTCCAATAAAATCGGCGATACGCCGATTATGGAAGTGCCGGAGATCCTGGTTCCGCCGGTACCCATGTTTTTGAAGCATACCTGTGATTTTGTTTTTGCCCTGGCGGGGCTGGCGCTGGCGTCTCCGCTTTTTCTGCTGACAGGTATATTCATTAAGGCCACATCACCGGGACCGGTCTTTTATACCCAGGAGCGTGTCGGCAAAAAGGGGAGAATGTTCAGAGTAGTCAAGTTCCGTACCATGGTTAATGATGCCGAGAAACTAAGCGGCCCGGTGCTTGCCGCTGAGAACGACCCGCGCGTTACTCCCGTAGGGCGTATACTCCGATCCGTCCGGCTGGATGAACTGCCCCAGTTGTTAAACATCCTGCGGGGGGAGATGAGCCTGGTGGGGCCAAGGCCGGAAAGGCCGGCCTTTGTCAGCCAATTTCTGGAGCAAATCCCTGAATACAGATACCGTTATCTGGTACGTCCCGGTATCACAGGACTGGCGCAGGTCCGCTCAAAGTACTCCACGACTGTTCATGATAAGCTGCGTTATGATTTAGACTATATTGTCAACTACTCTCTGCTGCTGGATCTGAAAATTATTCTAGAGACTATCCCGACCGTTTTATCCAGGGAGGCTGCGGAAGGCTGCGGAGAACTGGCGGATGTCGATGACCTTTTCCGTTGCCTATCCAACTCCAAGGCTAAAACAGGCAGCATTTGACCGGCCCTGACGCTCTTCTTCCTGAACAGAGAATAAAGTAATCGGGAAAAGTTTTCCCAACGGCAGGGAATGCCCCGGGTTTTGTCTAATACACTTTATGTTTTGGGTCAAATATCTCTTTTTCCGGGAGGAAGCAATGGAAGAAGAAATCAGTCTGCGCGAACTTATCGAGACCGTCCTTAAAGGTAAGAAACTCATCGTCATCACCACCCTGGCCGCCATGTTCATCGCCGCCCTGCTTACTTTCCTCCCCAAACGGACTCCCCCGGCGCCCCAGTACCGCGCCGAAGCCAATATCCGCATCGAGAGGCTCGCCCCGGAAGGCTTCAACCCCGAATCCGGCGGCTATTTTCCCGTCCTCATCTCCACCCTGATGAACGCCGGGCGTTACAACGCTGAAGTCTTTGCCGAACTGGTCAGGCACCCCAACCTCCTGGCCGCGGTCCGCAGGGACTTGGCCCTGGATGAGCGGGGCATCCCCCAGGGCTTTCTCGCCAAAAGCCTTGAAGCCTCCGTTGACAGCACCAAGACCGCCCTCACCGTGGGCCTGACCCACCCCGACCCTGCTTTCGCCAGGGAAATCGTCAACACAGTCTCCGAGAAGATCGAGGGTTTCCTTGCCGCCCGCCAGCGCGAACGCATTGATCTGGTGGCTTCCAACCTGGAACGCCTTATCGCCCTGGAACTCCAGGGCCTCCGCTCCACCCTGAAGCGCCTCGAGGAAACCCGCGCCTCTTTTGACCCGCTTATTACGTACCGCGACAACAGCCACTTGACACCGGAATACGCCGTCCTCTCCAACGACATCGCCCGCATCATCTCCCAGATTTCTCAGCTTGAAGCCCAGCAGGAGGAAATCAAGGACTTCCGCGTTTCCGTCACCGCTCTCCCCCGCAAGGTGGACGACTGGGTCATCTTTACTCCCGCCTCCACCGCCACGGAAATCACACCAGAGCCCGCCAGGCCACGTAGCCTGAACATCATCATCGCTGGCGTCCTCGGCCTCATAGTCAGTGTCTTCACCGTTTTCTTCCTGGACTACTGGAAAAAGTCAGCACGCGCCTCCACCACAACAGCTTCTTTCTGGTGAAGCTCTGGATCATTTAGCGTAAGGAGCGATCTAGCTATGCGCTTGGTTCCGACAATTCTTTGCGGGGGAGCGGGTTCCCGGCTGTGGCCGGTTTCCCGTGAATTTCATCCCAAGCCTTTCATCCGCCTGGCGGACGGACAAAGTTTGCTGCAAAAAGCTTTCTTACGCGGCGCGGCTCTCCTTGGCGCCCAAGAAATCATCACTGTTACAAACCGTGAGCTGTTTTTTAAAATCGAAGAAGAATTTCGGGAGGTCAATAAGACCAGACTGGCGACCTCCTTTATTTTAGAGCCTTTCGGGCGTAATACCGCCGCTGCCGTGGCCGCCGCGGCCTTGCAGGTCGCTAAAACTTACGGTGAAGACGCCGTCTTGCTTATCTTGGCGGCAGACCACCTGATTGCCGACCAGCCGGCCTTTGCGAAAGCGGTTGCCCAAGCGACCGAATTAGCGCAACAAGGAAAACTTGTTACCTTCGGCATCAAGCCCCGCTCCCCGGAAACGGGCTACGGCTACATCGAGGCAGACGGAAACAAGGTAATGCGCTTCGTCGAGAAGCCTTCCCTGGAGACAGCGCAGGAATATGTCAAATCAGGTCGCTTCCTTTGGAACTCAGGCATGTTCTGTTTTACAGCCGGTACAGTATTGCAGGAAATGACAAAGCACTGTCCGGATGTCCTTACAGCCACCGGAAAATGTTTCGCTCAATCCGACTTCGCCGAAGGCAAAGGCTTTAGACAGCTAGAACTCCATCCGGAATACTTCCAGGAGGTGCCGGACATCTCCATTGATTATGCGGTGATGGAAAAGTCCTGCCGGGTTGCCGTTGTCCCCTGCGACATCGGTTGGAGCGACATCGGCTCCTGGAACGCTCTCAGCGACCTCGCTCCAAGCGATTCGTCAGGTAACCGTGTGGAGGGGGAAGCACTGCTCTACAACACCAGCAACTGCTATATCCGGAGCGACGAGCGCCTCGTGGGCGCGGTAGGCGCACAAAACCTGGTCATTGTCGACACTCCCGACGCCCTGCTGGTTGCCGACAGGTCTTGCGCCCAGGATGTCAAACATATCTTCGCGCAATTAAAAGCTAAAGGCCACCAGGCCCACAGGCTGCACCGCACCGTTTACCGCCCCTGGGGCACCTATACCGTTTTAGAAGAAGGCCCCCGTTTCAAGATCAAGCGCATTGTGGTCAAGCCCGGCGCCTCGCTTTCCCTGCAACTGCACCACCACCGTAGCGAACACTGGATAGTGGTCAGCGGCATGGCCAAGGTCACCAACAATAACCGGGAACTGTATGTTAACACCAACGAATCCACCTTCATCCCTCCCGGCCATCAACACCGGCTGACAAACCCCGGACTCATAGACCTGGTGATGATCGAGGTGCAAAGCGGCGACTACCTGGGAGAAGATGATATTGTGCGTGTTGATGACATTTACGGCCGCTGTGAAAAAGAGGAAAAGTCATGACCCTTAGCTGTTTCAAAGCCTATGACATCCGTGGCCGTGTGCCGGAAGAACTGAGCGAAGACCTTGCCTGGTGCATCGGCTGGGCTTTTGTCTTGGAAAGGAAACCCCGTACAGTGCTGGTTGGACGTGACGTGCGCCTGGAGAGCCCGGCCCTGTCGGCGGCACTCATCCGCGGACTCACCGCAGGTGGCGCCGACGTCATTGACATCGGCCTCTGCGGCACGGAGGAAGTATATTTTGGCGCATTCCACCGCTGCATGGACGGTGGTATTATGGTCACCGCCAGCCATAATCCCAAAGGCTGGAACGGCCTGAAACTGGTTGGATGCGGCGCCGCCCCTATCAGCGGCGACAGCGGTTTGTTTTCCATCCGGGATTGTGCCGCCCAGGCGGCCTTTACCCCCGCTGAACAGTTCGGCGCCGTGACTCAGGATACCGATAAAACCGCCTATATTAAGCATTTGCTGACCTATATCGATCCGGCCGCCCTCAAGCCGCTGAAAATCGTGGCCGACCCCGGTAACGGCTGCGCCGGCCCGGTCGTTCAACAATTGCGGGAACATCTGCCCTTTGAACTTGTGCTGATCCGGGGAAACCCCGACGGCAACTTCCCGGACGGGGTGCCAAACCCCCTCTTGCCGGAAAACCGCACCACCACCGCCCAAGCCGTCATTAAGCACGGCGCCGATTTCGGCGTCGCCTGGGACGGCGACTTCGACCGCTGCTTCCTGTTCGACGCCTACGGCCGTTTCATCGAAGGGTACTATCTTGTCGGCCTGCTGGCGGAGGTAATGCTGGCCAAACATCCGGGAGCCAAAATCATCCACGATCCGCGCCTGACCTGGAACACCATCCGGCAAGTGCGGGCCGCCGGCGGGATTCCAATCCAGTCTAAAACCGGCCATGCCTTTATCAAAGAACGCATGCGTCTTGAGGACGCCGTGTACGGCGGGGAAATGAGCGCGCACCACTACTTCCGCGACTTTGCCTATTGCGACAGCGGCATGATCCCCTGGCTGCTCATCGGCGAACTCATCTGCCGCACCGGCCGGACTCTGGCAGAATTAGTTGACGAGCGGATGGCTGCTTTCCCTTGCAGCGGAGAAATTAACTATCGCGTCAAAGCGGCGGAGCCGGTTATTGAGCAAGTACTGGCCCATTACGGGCCGCTAAACCCAAAGCTCGACCGCACCGACGGTATCAGCCTCGAGTTTCCCGACTGGCGGTTTAACCTGCGCGCCTCCAACACCGAACCGCTCTTGCGCCTTAACGTAGAAACCCGGGCCGATGTCGCCGCTGTGAGCCGCCATGTGGCCGAACTTGAAACCCTGATCAGGAGCTTCTTCTAAAAGGAAATTAAATTAAATAGAGAGGAGTCCTAAGCAATGAAAGTCGTAATACTTGCCGGTGGCTTTGGCACAAGGATTAGTGAGGAATCTCACCTTAAACCAAAACCGATGATTGAAATCGGTGAGCGCCCGATCCTTTGGCATATAATGAAGATCTTTTCCCACTACGGGTTTAACGACTTTATTATCTGTCTGGGGTATAAAGGTTATTGCATCAAAGAATATTTTGCCCACTATTTTCTTCATGAATCAGATGTAACCTTTGATTTTAAGAATGCCAATGAACAGTTGATTCACAACCACTCTGCCGAGCCGTGGCGGGTTACACTGGCAAACACCGGAGTTAACACTATGACAGGTGGCAGGGTGAAGCGGATACAGCCTTATATTGGCAATGAGACGTTCATGCTCACCTATGGCGATGGTGTATCCGACGTAAATATAAAAGAATTGGCAGCTTATCATCAAGCGCATGGAAAGCTCGCCACTGTTACCAGCACGCAACCGGCAGGAAGATTTGGCGCTTTAGATTTATCTGATGACAATAGAGTGAAGAGCTTTCAGGAAAAACCTCAAGGCGACGGCGCTTGGGTCAATGCCGGCTTTTTTGTGATGGAGCCGAAAGTATTTGACTACCTAAAGGATGACACTACCGTGCTAGAAAAAGACCCCTTGGAAAATCTTGCCAGGGACGGTCAGCTTGTCGCATATAAGCATTCCGGCTTCTGGCAGCCAATGGACACCATCAGGGATAAAAATCATCTTGAAGAATTATGGAAATCCGGCAAGGCTTCGTGGAAGGCATGGCAATGAACTCTTTATTCTGGAGAGGCAAAAAGGTGTTTATCACCGGTCATACAGGATTTAAAGGTTCCTGGCTTTCTTTGTGGCTGCATGAACTTGGCGCGAAAATAACCGGTTACTCCCTTAATCCGCCAACAACACCCAGCCTGTTTGAACTATGCGACCTCTCAGAACTGGTCAACTCTGTAATTGCGGACATTCGTGAAAAAGATCAACTTGCCGAGGCAGTGCTGGCAGCTGGCCCTGAAATAGTCATCCATATGGCTGCCCAGCCGCTGGTCAGGGAGTCGTATAAAAGTCCTGTTGAGACGTATGAGATCAATGTGATGGGAACCATCAACCTGTTTGAGGCTGTGCGCAGGTGTAAAGACGTCAAGGCAGTTATCAATGTAACAACTGACAAATGTTATGAAAACAAAGAGTGGCTATGGGGCTACCGGGAAAACGAACCACTGGGCGGTTATGACCCCTATTCCAACAGCAAATCATGTTCTGAACTGGCGACAGCCGCCTATCGCAATTCATTTTTTAATCCAAGTGATTACGCAAACCACGGTGTAGCCCTTGCCTCGGCCAGGGCCGGTAACGTAATCGGCGGCGGAGATTGGGCGGCCGACAGGCTCATTCCGGACTGCATCAGAGCCATTTTAAAAGGAGAAAAGATAGTCATCAGGAATCCAATCGCAATCAGGCCCTGGCAGCACGTTTTAGAACCTCTTAGCGGCTATCTCTTGCTGGCAAAGAAATTATACGAGGATGGCCCAAAATATGCCGAAGGATGGAATTTCGGTCCCGATGATCAAGACGCCAAGCCGGTTGAGTGGATAGTTGACACAATGTGTAAAAAGTGGGGACAGGGCGCCTCTTACGAAATAGACAAAGGGGAGCATCCTCACGAAGCCCGCTACCTGAAACTGGACTGTTCGAAGGCTAAGGCCGAGTTGGGATGGGCTCCAAGATGGAGCCTGGAAAAAGCAATTGATACTATAATTGAGTGGACTAAGGCATACAATAAGAATAAGGATTTGCGGGAAGCATGTTTGGAGCAAATAGGGGAATATGAGCGCGACGACCTGGAATTACAGCACGAAAGTGGATTTGCCGGAAGCATTTTAAATAGTCATACTGAGGATGTTTGGAATAGGTTATAATGGAAGTAAAAGATTTGGAGGATTTAAAAATGCAGGCAATGAGAATAAGAAAGTCCATTGATGATTCACGGGAAATTACAATAAAGATTCCCGTAGGTTTTTCTGACAATGTTGAGATTATTGTCTTACCTCTTGAAACAGAAGAATTGTCTGAGCGAGAATTTGATAACTTTAAACCAATTTACATCTCCGAAGAAAAAGTTGAGGAAAAAGGTCGCTTTTTTTCCCCTTCCGCTTTTGATTTCTGGAATGAACCAAGAGAGGATTTGTATCAAGAGCATTTAGAGAAGAAAGGTAAGTAAACCCTCTGAAAAACATATTCACTTAGAGAGGAAATGAGAGATGCGTAAAAAGGGTGATATCATTCTTTTGAAATTTCCTTTTGTAGAACGAAAAGAAGCAAAAGTCAGACCTGCTTTACTTTTAGGGAAGGGAGAAAGATATGATGATTACATTATTATAGCTATTAGCTCTGTGATGCCAGAGAAAATTTTAGAAGATGTGATGTATATAGCTGATGAGAGAGAAGATTATTTTAGATACACAGGGCTTGCCTGTTCTTCTGTTGTATTGATAGATAAAATAGCCACTTTGAATAGAAGAGATATTTTAAGAAAGATAGGAAGATTTCCACAAGATATAATGGTTCATATTGAAAAGCTGTTTATTAATTTTCTTTTTAAGGAGACCTTGCCTGATGCCGAGAAAGAACTCCGAGGAGTTGCTCATTGTTTAACTGAAAACTTTTATAGAAAAATTCATGCATCTAAAAAGTTTATTCCAGGGAAGACACACATTCCTTATGCCGGCAGGGTATTTGACGAAAAGGAAATGATTTCTTTGGCAGATTCAGCTCTTGACTTCTGGCTTACCGCCGGCAGATATGCGGAAAAGTTTGAGAAAGAGTTCGCGGCATTCCTGGGGGTGAAGCACTGTTCCCTCACCAATTCCGGTTCTTCAGCTAATTTATTGGCTTTTATGGCCTTAACCTCGCCCAAGCTGGGCCCTAAGAGGATAAAAAGGGGAGACGAAGTGATCACCGTGGCGGCAGGTTTTCCGACCACCGTGACCCCGATTATCCAGTACGGCGCTGTTCCGGTCTTTGTGGATGTTACCTTTCCCACTTACAACATAGACTGCAATCAGTTGGAAGCAGCTCTGTCGGAAAAAACAAAAGCCGTAATGGTTGCCCACACCCTCGGCAACCCTTTTGACATTGCCAGAGTAAAGTCATTTTGTGACAAGCACAACCTCTGGCTGATTGAAGACAACTGCGACGCCCTCGGAAGCAAATATAGAAGATTGGAAGATTTGACGGTTGGGGGTTCAGCTACCCATCCAACCCTCCAACACACGGGTACTTTTGGACACATAGGCACCTCCAGCTTTTACCCTCCCCACCATATGACCATGGGAGAAGGAGGCGCGGTTTACACAAATGACCCAGAGCTTAAGCGAATCATAGAGTCTTTCCGCGATTGGGGCAGAGATTGCTGGTGCGCTTCCGGAAAGGATAATACTTGCAATAAGAGGTTTCAGTGGCAGCTGGGCGACTTGCCTCATGGCTATGACCATAAATATATTTATTCCCATTTTGGGTACAATCTCAAGGCAACGGAAATGCAGGCCGCGATAGGGTGCGCCCAATTAGAAAAACTGCCCGGTTTTATTGAGGCGAGAAAAAGAAACTGGCAGCTGCTGCGCGACGGGCTCAATGATTTGCAAGACAAATTTATCCTGCCGGAAGCCACGGAAAACTCCGATCCGAGTTGGTTTGGCTTTTTGCTTACAGTAAAAGAAAACGCCGGTTTCACAAGGGACGATATCGTTAACCATCTTGAGGCAAACGGCATCCAGACCAGGATGCTCTTTGCGGGCAATTTTATTAAGCATCCTTGTTTCAATGAGATGCGAAAGAGTGGCAATGGCTTTCGGATTGTTTCTTCAACATCTCTAACTAACCAACCTTCTAGCCCTCCAACCCTCCAACCCTCCGGTCTTCCTGTTACAGACCGTGTTATGAGAGATACCTTCTGGGTTGGAGTCTATCCGGGATTAACTGAGGCCATGATTGAGTACATGATTGAATCTGTATTTAAATTTGTACGGAAACGGTAGCTTAAATATTATGAAACTCATTCTTAAAAAAACCTTGATTCCAGGTTGCTATGAACTTCAGCCAAATGTGTTTAGGGATGAACGAGGTCTGTTTGTAAAGACCTTTCATGAGGATGTTTTTAAAGAAAACGGGTTAGAGACGCATTTTGCCGAGGAGTATTATTCATTTTCACATAAAAGGGTCTTGAGAGGGCTGCATTTTCAACTGCCGCCGATGGAGCATGTAAAGCTGGTTTACTGTGTATATGGAAGGGTGCTGGATACAGTAGTAGATTTAAGGGTTGGTTCTCCTGCCTATGGCGATTTTGAGACCTTTGAGCTGAGCGATGAGCAAGCCAACATGGTTTATATACCAAAAGGCCTGGCGCATGGCTTTTATGTCCTAAGCGAAAGCGCGATTGTGATGTATAAAGTTACAACAGTTTATTCTCCGGAACATGATACTGGGATACTGTGGAATTCCGCGGATATTCCCTGGCCGGATGAAGGCCCAATTGTTTCTAAAAGAGACAGTGAATTTATCGCCTGCAAAAATTTTAACAGCCCGTTTGTTTATAAGGAAGAAGGTTCCCGATGAGTATTTCTGGAAATAAGAAAGTTGTCTTAATTACAGGGGCAACCGGATTTGTAGGTTCGCACCTCGCAAAACGTTTAGTTAACGAGGATTGGGAAACGCATATCATCGTCCGTCGGCAGTCCGGACTTGATAATATTATGTCGCTAAAAGAAAAGCTTACTGTTCATATTTACGACGAAACAACAGATAATGTACTCGGTATTTTAAACAAAGCGAGACCAAAAATTGTTTTTCATTTAGCCTCACTTTTCCTCGCTGAGCATCAATCAAAGGAAATTGAGCAATTAATCAAAAGCAATCTCTTGTTTGGAACACAGCTTGTTGAGGCAATGGTTAAAAATAAGGTATATAAGTTGATTAACGCAGGCACATCCTGGCAGCATTATGATAATGAAGATTATAATCCTGTAAATTTATATGCTGCTACCAAACAGGCATTTGAGGCTATTCTGAAATATTATATAGAGGCAACATCTTTAAAGGTAATTACCTTGAAACTATTTGATACCTATGGGCCAAATGATCCACGACCCAAATTATTTAATTTGCTGAAAAGAGTTGCGGAAGAACAAAAACCTCTGGCGATGTCGCCGGGTGAGCAGCTTATAGATTTAGTTTATATAGATGATGTGGTGGACGCCTTTGTTATGGCGGCTGAAAGGCTGCTGAACGACAAAATGGAACATTATGAAGACTATGCGGTTTCTTCCGGGAGTCCGGTAAAATTGCGGGACCTTGTAAAAATATATGAAGAAGTTATTGGCGGAAAACTGCCCATAGAGTGGGGCGGGCGGCCTTACAGAGGGCGAGAGGTTATGGTGCCGTGGAATAAAGGGAGGTTGCTGCCGGGGTGGAGCGTAAAGATAGGGTTGGAAGAGGGGATAAGAAAAATAGGATTATTAGCCTTAGAAAGGAACCAAGATGGATAAACCGCTCGAGATACAAGGCAGCCTTCTGGCACGCAACACACTTCTCAACTTAATCGGACGGGGTCTGCCGCTGGTCGTTGCCGTATTTTCCATGCCCTTCATTATCCACGGGCTTGGCACGGATCGCTTCGGGCTGTTGTCTTTGGCGTGGGTGGTTTTAGGCTATTTTACCATCTTTGACTTGGGATTAGGGTTGGCTACCACTAAATTTGTCGCCGAGGCATTAGGTAAGGGCGATAAAGAACAAATTCCCCGGCTTGTCTGGACGGCGGTTACGGTTCAGGCATTCTTTGGTTTATTGGGAGCTATTGTTTTAGCGGGTATAACGCCACTGCTTGTGGAGCGCATCCTAAACATCCCTCCAGAACTGATAAAAGAGGCAAAGGATACATTTTATCTGCTTGCACTTTCTATCCCTATGGTCTTAGTCTCCGGCTCCTTCAGGGGCGTGCTGGAGGCGGCCCAGCGCTTTGATCTGGTGAATATTGTTCGTGCCCCTTCCAGCGCCTTAACCTATCTACTTCCCCTTATTGGTCTTTTTTTAGGGTTTAACCTTCCGGGGATTGTTTCTTTGATTCTGGTAGTGCGGCTTGCTGAATTAGCTCTCTTTACGCTGATGAGCATCCGCATCGCTCCGCGCCTGAAGAAATACTCAGGCTCTTTTGCTCTCTTTCCCCGCCTTTTCTCCTTTGGCGGCTGGGTGACTGTAAGCGGCATAGTCGTCCCAATTCTTGTCTATTTAGACCGCTTTCTGATTGCGTCTCTTCTTTCAATATCGGCGGTGGCTTATTACTCTGCTCCTTACGAAGCGGTGACTCGCCTCTGGATTATACCGGCAAGTGTAACTATGGCTCTTTTCCCTGCTTTCAGTGCTCTGGAAGGGGTGAAAGACAGAGAGAGACTTGGCTTCCTCTTCGCGCGCGCGGTCAAATATATTCTTTTGGCGCTCGGACCTCTCATTCTCATAGTAGGGTTATTTGCTTATGATATTTTGCAGGTATGGCTCGGGGTTGACTTTGCCGAAAAAAGCACAATCGTCTTACAGTTACTTGGCCTTGGGGTCTTGCTCAACTCCTTGGCTTGGGTTCCTGTTACGTTCTTACAAGGCGTGGGGAGGCCTGATCTCCCAGCCAAGTTCCACCTGCTGCAATTTCCCCTTTACCTCGGAATTGTCTGGCTCTTCATCTCCCAATGGGGCATTGCCGGCGCGGCGGGGGCCTGGACCTTCCGCGTTGCCCTGGAAACTATTTTGTTATTTGGGGCTGTCTTTAAGGTTCATCAACTATCGCCTCGTTTGTTGGTGGCTAACGGCACACTGCTTACGGGCGTTATCCTCGCGATTCTCGCGGGTACGGCCTGCGGGCTGAAAATACTTGTCGGTGATATTTCCTTAGGTATGCGGGTCTTGCTGGTTAGCGGACTGTTTTGCTTTTTTGCCTGGTTTTCGTGGATGAATATTCTGGATGATTCAGACAGGGAGATGGTCTCTAAGGTGGTGAAATTATGGCAATGTCCGAGGGAGCGCGGGTGTCTAAAGTAAGCGTGTGTATACCAGTCTATAATGGTGAGCTATTCATCGGCGAGGCGATTGATTCAGTTCTCAAGCAGGATTATGATGCTATTGAAATCATAGTGAATGACAATGCCTCCACGGATAAGACGACAGATATTGTGCGTTCCTATATTTTACGTCAGCCGGATAAGATTCGGTTATACGAAAATGAGAGCAATATTGGGATGGCCAATAATTGGAATAAAGTTATCAATAAATCTACCGGTGATTACTTTGTCCTGCTGAGCGCCGATGACATGCTTAGACCAGGCATGATCCGCAAATGCATGGCTGTAATGGACGAATCGGTTGATGCTGTCAGCGCAGACCATTTTATTCAGGACAGCCATGGTCTCAAGTCCCGGCGAGTTAAAATAAAGTCAGGCGAATATAAAAACTGTGCCTCACTGATCATGATGAAAAACCCATTCTCTATCAACTTTACGATATTTAACCGCTCCCGTGTGTGTGAGAAAATTGATTGTAGAAACTTTTTTTCTGTTACTTATCAGACATGTGATTATGATTTATGGCTGCGGTTGGCAATAAGCGGCGCTACCATAAAATATCTAGATGAACCCTTAGGAGTATATCGCGTGCACGACGCGAATCTGTCGCATAAAAGACGAAAAATGAGACGGCAAACTTCGCTTGTTATTTTCAGGCACAGCGCTATTTTGCGTGAAAAGGCCTGGCTGGCTTATAAGCTGACACTATCTCGTTTTTTGATAAGAGTGATATATGATACAATGCTGGGGAGGGGATTCGATAGTCGTCACTTCAGGGTATTATTGCAAAGGTTGATATGGAGGTAAGTATGATAACGGTGGGGGGCCTAAAAAATGAGCATTAAGCTTTCTATTGTGTATTTGCCATGGTTCAGAGCGGTCTGCTATTAAGATATATCAATAAACCTTTGGTTATATTCAGAGCTGGCAACTGTGGATTTGGCAAAACTGGAATGGTCGAAAGATTTCTTGCTGATATAGGGTCATATATTCAAATCGCGGAGAGATGTTTTGCAGAAAAAACCGATGTTCAAGAACTTCTCGTTTCCCTAGTTGCCAGTCAGCATCCCACTTATAAATTGGCGTTCATGTTTTACCTTGCTACTTCCAAGCAAAAGCCACGGCTTAAGCGGGTTGTTAAGCGTGTTTATGGAAAATGGGTGTATTACAGTAGCAGGTTTATGTCGCTATTAGGCCCATTCTGGGTTATAATGTATTTTATAAGACAACGCGTTCTGTTGAAAAATGATGTTGAATTTATTGAACTCTGGCAATTGGTTCGCGGCACTGCAAATAATCAAGGATGGCATTGAACATAAAGAAAGAGGATAGGCAATATGGAAATTACATTAATTGGGTTTTTGTTAATGCCTCTTGGTATCATACTGTTTTTATTTAAACCGGGCTGGCTATTTTATTCATTTATATTTTTTATACCATTTTCCGCCACTGCTGTTCTGAATGTGCAGAGCATTACGTTTGGTGTTACTCCCGCACATTTTTTTGCCTTGCTCTGGGTTACAAGAAGAGTTATAGATAATTTAGCGGGGAAGGCTTTTTATGTCCATAAGAAAAGCAAAGTTGTCCTTGGCTCATTGCTGTTGTTTCTGTTTGTTGTTTCTCTGTCCCTGATAATGCCGGTTGTAATCGCAGGCGAAATAGAGGTTTATAAAGGCAATCCTTTAATGTTTACTCCCGTCGCCCACGAATTTACTTTTGGCAATGTTTCTGTTTTTTTGTTTCTGGTGTTTGCTGTTCTGATGACCTTATTTGTTTCTTTGGAAATAAATAGTCCGGAAAAATTTGAAGGTGCGGTAAAAATCTTTTTAATCTCAGCGTTTATAGTGAGTATCTGGGGATTCCTACAACTATTCGCTCACTATGCCGGCCTTCCTTATCCCGCTTTTTTGTTTAACAACAGCGTCAGTGCTGCTATTGTGGCAGGGCCAATTGCCATGACAGATGTAACAGAAGGAGCAACAGCAAGAATATTTTCCGTTGCTTCAGAGCCCTCGGCGTTTGCCCGTTACTTGCTGTCAGCCCTTCCTTTGGCTATGATTTTGCTGGTCAAGAAAATAAAGGTCTTTGGCGGCGCTTTTATTTTACCTTGTTTTGTTTTTGTTAATATCTTGGCATTAATCCTCACCGTTTCTACCTCGGCTTACTTTGGTTTGGTTTTTATGTCCATGGCGGCATTATTCTTTTTAAGAAAACATAAGGACTTAAGCCTTTTTTTAAAAATAGCCGCGTTGTTTCTATTGGCTTTAGGGGCGGTTGTTTCTGTTAATCCGGAAATGTTTGATAATTTAATGCAAATGACTGTTTTTAAAGCGCTGACTTTTTCGGGAAGGGAAAGAGTCTTTGCTTTCCAGGAGGCGTTAGGACTGTTTTCAGCATATCCTTTGCTTGGCGTCGGCTGGGGCAGCAATGCTTCATTTGATTTGATAAGTTATCTATTAGCTAATAGCGGCCTATTTGGCGCTCTCTGTTTTGCTTTGTTTGTGTTGTCAGCCTATAAGCACTTTCGTTGGTTACAAAAAAATAACAAGATAGGATTTGAAACCAAAGCATACGCGGATGGTATAGGTTTGAGTTTATTGACAGGCATATTTTTAAACTTAACAGGCGGACTTGACTTAGTGCTCTTACATCTTTGGTTTTTATTGGGGTTGCTGCTTGCTTTGCCTAAAATTATAAGCCTGCAAACTACTAAGGATAGAGGTTCATACAATGAAATATAAGGTTGTTCTCATAACCGGGTCATATCCGCCTGATACCTGTGGAGTAGGTGATTACACCGCGTCTCTTGCGGCCGCCCTGCAAAAATGTGGAACCAATGTTGAAGTTCTGCACACCCATAAATGGCATCTGTCCTGTTTAAATCAGATTATTAAACATTTAAATTCTCTCAAGCCTGATATTGTTCATATGCAATATCCAACAGTTGGTTATGGAAATAGTTTAACACCCCATATAATGAGCCTTTTTAAAAACAAGGTAATTACGATACATGAAATCAGCCAAGCACATATTCTGCGCAGATTGTCGTTGTATTTTTTTTCCATGAGAGCGGAACATTTAATATTCACCAATCAATTTGAACTTGATTACGCAAATAGATGGGCGCCATGGATATCAGGACGCGCAAGTATTATACCCGTTGGGAGCAGTATACCAGCCGGCCAGGCATCTAAACGAGATATCAAAGATATTGTTTACTTTGGCTTGATAGGTCCCCAAAAAGGTCTCGATGATTTTTTGAGCCTGGCTGCACTGATTAAAAAGGAAAATCTGAATCTACAGCTTCGCGTCATAGGCTTGCCAAACCCAAAGTGGCCTGATTACCTTGAGTACATTTATAAGAAAGCGGGCAATCTGCCTATATCATTGGAAATCGGTTTGCCGGAAAGAGATGTCGCCCAGTTACTATCACGCGCGCAAATTGCTTATATGCCATTTCCTGACGGGGCGTCCGAGCGTCGGACATCATTAATGGCGCTTTTGATTAATGGTGTAGCGACTATTACGACTTATGGGAAGCATACCCCTGAGAATTTTAAGAAGGCGGTCGCTTTTGCCCAATCTCCGGAGGACGCGCTGGCGATAATTAAAAAACTCACTACTGACGCCCAGGAACGAGAAACCCTATCTATTAATGGAAAGCGGTGTGCTGAAAGTTATAGTTGGGATAATATTGCTCAGAAGCATATACAAATTTACGAAAATATTTTTCTCGAAAAGTCTGAGATAATTAATAATTAACATGTGAAAGGATAGTCATAATATATGAAAGTTCTTCAGGTATCCAAACTCTATTTCCCTCATATCGGCGGCGTGGAGAAGGTTGTGCAGGACATCGCTGAAGGCTTGGCGAACAAAGTTGATATGAATGCCCTCGTTTGTCAACCAAAAGGGAAAGGAAAAAGTGAAATCATTAATGGCGTCAGGGTTATACGAGCAGGCAGCGTTGGAATTTATTTTTCTATGCCTGTTTCCTTAAGCTTTCCGTTCATGTTAAAAAAAATAGGCAAAAAATTTGACATATTACATTTTCATATGCCTTTTCCTTTAGCCGATTTATCTTATTTCTGGGCAAGACCACAAGGGAAGGTCGTTGTTTGGTGGCATAGCGATATTGTGAAGCAAAAGAATTTGTTGAGAGTCTATAAGCCATTCATGATGCGATTCTTAAATAAAGCGCACAAAATCATTGTTGCTACACCTCGGCATATAGAAAGCTCCCCTTTCTTAAAAAATTTCAGAGATAAATGCGTAGTGATCCCTTTCGGAATAGATTTAACCCGATTCAGATTGAACGATAAGAACAGAGAAAAAATCATGAGCATTCGTGATATGTATGGCTCAAAAATAATCTTATTTGTGGGAAGGCTTATTTACTATAAGGGCGTGGAGTACCTTATTGAGGCAATGAAGAAAGTTGACGCCAAATTGCTATTAGTTGGCGAGGGGCATTTAAAAGAGAGTTTAATCAGCTTAGCAGATAAGATTGGGATTAGAGACAAGATTGTTTTTATGGGCAGGATTGATGACGAAGATCTTATTCATTATTATCATGCCTGCAGTATTTTTGTACTGCCTTCTATTGCCAACAGTGAGGCATTTGGGATTGTTCAGCTTGAGGCAATGGCATGTGGAAAGCCTGTAATAAACACCGAGCTTCCTACCGGTGTCCCGTGGGTTAGTGTTCATGGAGAAACCGGGATCACGGTTCCTCCAAGAGACTCATCGGCATTGGCGGACGCTCTGAACGTTTTGCTCAACAACGCGGATTTATGTGCGAAATATGGCCAAAATGCTCGAAAAAGAGTGGAAGAAGAATTTACGATGAAATTGATGATGGATAGAGTTTTATCAGTTTATAAGCAGGTGACGGATAATAAAACTAAGTGAGCGGAGGTGTTATATTATGAAAAAGGCATTAATTACAGGCATCAGAGGTCAGGATGGAGCGTATCTGGCTCAATTATTGCTTGAGAAGGGCTGCGAGGTTTACGGCGCTGACAGAAGAAGCGGGGATTCCGGCAACTGGAGATTGAAAGAGCTTGGCATCGAAAAAGATGTAAAGATTGTTTACATGGATTTATTAGAGCTTACTAATATTATGCGGGTAATTGAAAAAATAAAGCCGGATGAGGTCTATAACCTTGCAGCTCAGAGCTTTGTGCAGACAGCCTTTGAACAGCCGATCCTCACAGCCGATATTGACGCGATTGGGGTTTTAAGACTCCTTGAGACAATAAGGACTATAAAACCTGATACAAAATTTTATCAGGCATCTACAAGTGAAATGTTTGGAAAGGTCCAAGAAATGCCGCAAACAGAAAAGACGCCATTCTATCCAAGGAGCCCTTATGGAGTAGCTAAACTCTTCGGACACTGGATGACTGTAAATTACAGGGAATCATATAATATGTTTGCGTGTTCTGGAATTCTATTCAATCATGAATCCCCATTGAGGGGTTTAGAATTTGTGACAAGGAAGGTCACTAGTGGCATAGCAAAGATTATCAAAGGTCAGCAGAATAAAATTGTGCTTGGAAATCTTGAATCAAAGCGAGATTGGGGTTACGCGCCTGAATATGTAGAAGGGATGTGGCTGATGCTGCAGCAAGACAATCCCGATGATTATGTTTTGGCAACAGGTGAAACACACACAATAAAAGAGTTTGTGGAAAATGCCTTTAAGGCTGCCGGATATGAGATTGTATGGGAAGGAGAAGGTGTGAATACTAAGGGAATAGATAAAAAATCAGGAAAAGTTTTGGTTGAAGTTTCTCCTGAATTCTATAGACCGGCAGAGGTTGATGTATTGATTGGAAATCCTCAAAAGGCCAAAGAAAAACTTGGATGGGAACCTAAAATTAAATTTGAAGAGCTGGTGAGGATAATGGTAGAAGCAGATATAGAAAGAGTTGAACCGGGCAAAAACTATTGGCAAATATTATGAAGTATGGTATTCTTTATTCATGGTAGCCTGAACAATGGGTTACTGACTTTCTGAAAAGAATCACCGGGAAAGGAGGTGAAAATATGAGGACTATACGCCAAAACAGGCAGCGGGCAGGAAATATCTGCCTGGCTGTTTTTGCGGCCCTCCTTTTCTCCTTGGTGTTTGCTGGAATGGGAGCCGCTCAAGCTGCCGTTCCCGGAGTGACAGTAGAAGTCCAAGGGAGTACAGCGGAACAGGTAACACTGCCTCGTACAGCGCAGTCAGTTGAGATCAGGTTGCGGGCTGCCACTCCGGCGAATTTTACGCCGATCTGGGCTCAAATAAAAGTTGATGCCATGGTATACAGAACGGTATACCTGGAGGGTGTGGCGCACGCTACATACGTTGCCACAAACGTGTACGAGCTTGTATACAATATAGCTTATGCTCCCCTGTTCCAGGTTTACAGGCCATTTCATCTGGACATCTGGGATGGCGGTACGCTTCTTCGGAGCGTCTTCCTAACCTTTGAGGCTCCACCGCCTGAGCCGTCGCCGGGTATCAGTGCCCCGCCGCCTGTCCCGCCTGTTGCTCCACCGCTAGTTATTCCTGATCGGCCTGTTATAGCTACCCCGGTCGTTGTAGGGGCTGCCGCCACTAGCGTTGTGGGCCGGCAGGCGATTGCCGACCACATCAGGGCCAATCCTCTGGCGACTATCGTCGCGGTCAAGGTTCCCGTAACGGCAGGGATTTCCCATCTGACAACGCAACTGCCCGCCGCCGCCATAACAGCTCTGATTGAAGCCAAGAGAGGCGTTAGCATTGAAACCCAGTTCGCTTCATTCTCGTTGCCGGCCGGTCTGTTAGCTGCTCCGGAAATTGCCCGAATGGTGGCAGGAGCGCGTCTTGAGGTGGCCGCCCAACTCGTTCCGGAAGCCCAGGCTACGGCCCTGCTGGCCAGAAGGCCGGCTGTGGCGGCGCCTGCCGGTCAGGTGCTGGAATTTACCTTAAGAGTAGCAGATCCGGCAGAGAAGGTAACGACTGTCCTGCGCACTTTCAGGGAGCGTCTGTGGGTCCGCATACCTTTCGAGGCAGCGCGCTTAAGAAATATCCCCGCCTGGAAGCTGGGCGTCTACCGCTTTAACGAAGCAGCCGGCAGATGGGAGTTCCAAGGCGGAAAAGTAGATGCGGCCGCCGGGACGGTAGCAGCCGGGTTGAGCGCTTTTAGCAGATTTACTGTCATGGCTTATGACCGTACCTTCGCAGACATCAGGAACCACTGGGGCCAACGGGATATTGAGCTGATGGCCTCCCGGCACATCGCCGGAGGAGTAGGAGCAAACCAGTTTGCGCCAAACCGGGAGATTACCAGAGCGGAATTCGCAGCGCTGCTGTTGCGGTCTCTGGGAATCGCGGCGACCCCGCCGGCTGGAGCCACCTTTAAAGATGTAGCTGCGGACAAGTGGTACTATGCAGAAGTAGAGACCGCCCGCCGGGTTGGCTTGGTAGCCGGTTACGCAGACAACACCTTTAGGCCGGACCGGAAAATTACCCGGCAGGAGCTGGCGGCGATGGTTAGCCGGGCGATGAGTATTGCCGGCAAACCAGTCACGATGACCGAGGCCGAGGTGAACACCCTGTTGACCAGATTTGCCGATGCGACAGGAATTGCGCCCTGGGCGAGGCACGCCGTCGCCACAGCGCTTAAAGCAGGTATAGTTAAAGGGCGCGCTGCTACCACCATTGTCCCTGCAGGTAATGGCACCCGTGCTGAAAGCGTGGTAATGCTTAAGCGGATGCTGGCAGAGCTTGGAGAAATTTAAGGTGCCGTCCGGTGCCGTTGTTGGCGTCGTTGGCAGGTAAATTGCCTGCCAACGACTCTCTTTTTTAAGAAACTAATGTTGAAATAAATGTCAGGTTTCGTCACAAACTTGCGCAGAAAAAATTATTTTAGCAGGAAATGGCACAAGAAAAGGAGAAACAAGCAAATCAACCTTGAAGCATTAATATGGCTGAAGAAAGGCAGCCTTCCAAACCTGTTGCTTCGGCAGGTTTGGTAAACCAGGCACCGCATGGTCAAGCATGCTGCGGCAGCTGCGCCCAATCTGGGCAACCGCCCCCTGTTATATTTAAATTTTCGCCCTCTGGTTATGTTTGGCTTAGGTCTGCTGCTTTTTTTCCCCCCTTTCCTCCGGGGCTTGTTTTTCGCGCCGGAGCTGCTTATCACGCACCAAGTAGCTGCCGGGATATTTTTGCTGTTTATCTTGGACCGCGTTATTAAAAAAGAAGCGGAGACTTTTTCACATCCGCTGGACTGGCTGCTGCTCGGTCTCTTTCTGGCGTACCTTGCTTCGTTAAGTGTGGCCGTTAACTTGCGTGGAGCCGCCGGAGAAGCCTTGAAATACCTGAACTACTTTTTGGTGTACTTAATGGTTTCCCGGAGTGTCCGGAGTTTGCGGGCGATTAATTATCTGCTGCACATCATCTTTGCCGGAGCGGTTGGTGTGGCTGCGGTCGGCCTCCTGTCGGCAACCGGACACCTTAATTACCCCGGGGCCTGGAGTGGAGCCTTTATCAACTCTACTTTGCAGTACCGGAACGCTCTTGCCGGGTACTTGGTTGCCGCCCAGGTGGTTGGCTTTACTCTCTGGCTCCGTGCCCGCAACTCTCTTCACCAAACTCTGCTGGCACTGGGGAGCCTGCTGACAGTGACCGTACTGCTCCTTAGCCAGTCCAGAGGCGGTTGGATAGTTTACGCCCTGGCAGCGGCAGTTTGGTTGACTGGCTTACAGGACCGTTTCTGGCGCGGTTGTTACCTCTTCTTTTTGAATTTGGGAGTGGCGATGCTGGCAACCCGGGCCTTCCTGCCCGAGGTACTGGCACAAGATGCCACCGGCGCAATCAGAGTTTTGTTCGTTGCCGGCGGTGTCGTAGCGGCGGCCCAATTGCTGATTGCCTTGGGCGACCGCCTGCTTGCCAGGCAGAGTTTAGGACAGCCTTACCGGGCACTCCTTACCTATGGCGGCCTCCTGTACATTGCCGCGGTAGTCGGTGTTTACGCAGTCTATGCTGCACGGGCACTTCCACGGATTGGCGCCCAGTTCCTGCCGGTTGCTCTCCTGAACCGAGCCGGCAGCATCAATCCGGGTGACGAAAGCGTGGTGGGAAGGCTCGTCTTTTTCCGCGATGCGCTGGAGATCGTCAAAAACCACCCTGTGTTGGGAGCCGGCGGAGGGGCTTGGAGCGTTCTCTACCACCGTTATAAGGAAAGCATGTACTATACCACCGAAGTCCATAGTGCCTTCCTTCAGACTTGGGTGGAAACAGGCACGATTGGTTTTTTTCTCTTCACGGGTTTTTGGGCTTTGCTAGGCATAGTACTTTTTCGTCTATGGCTGAACCGTGACCGTGCCGGCCCCAACTATCTTCCGGTTTGGAGCAGCGGAGTGGCCGTCCTGGCCTTGGTGGGTCACAGCGCCTTTGATTTTAACCTATCTCTCCCGGCTCTGGCGATATTGGCCTGGGCCCTGGCCGGGATTGTCCGAGGTAGCCTCGCCGGTACTGATCGTCACGTTATTCCAGGCAAAACACCCGCAGGCCGGGAAAATCCCGCCGGCCTTAAACAGCCATGGCTCCAGTTAATCTGGGGTCTTGTGCTGGTTCTGGCGCTGGGGGTGCCTTCCTGGCGGTTTTACCAGGCAGGAGTTGTGGGAGCTGAGGGAGCCAGAGCCATCAATTCCCAGCACCTTTTTCAAGCGAGGGAGCTGATGACCAAAGCGCACCGGCTGAACCCGCTTTCTGCCACCTATCTTGCTGACTTGGCGCAGCTGGAAGCCGTACTGGGGCTGGCCGACAATGACGATGTTGCCAGGCACAGAGCGGGGGAGTATGCCAGAAGGGCAGTTAGGCTGGAACCATTTAATCCCCAGGTGCGTGCAACGGTCTCTTTCGCTTACCTGTTACTGGGGCAGCCCGACCAGGCGGTAGCCGAGGCCCATGCCTTATTGACCATTAATCCTTTGGATATAAGTGCTTATGAGTATTATGGACGCACCGCCATAGCGGTGGCCATGCACTATGTGTCCAGACGGGAATACCCTCTGGCCAAGCCCTACCTGGAACAAGTTGTGCGCTTGCCCTCTTTGGTGGAAGTTAAGTCGCAGGAAGTAGCTGCTGTCCAGCGGGACTGGATCGGGCGGAGAAAAATGCTGGTCACTCCCCTCATACATTTAAGCGCGGGGCAGGCCGCCTGTCTGCTGGGGGATTACGCATTGGCTAAACAACTCCTTAAAGCCGCCGCGGAACAACAAGAACTGTCTGCCGAAGCCTCTCTTTGGCTGGCGGTGGCGGCGACCCGCAGTAATAATCGGGCCGAGGCGGAAAAACACCTGGCTTTGGCCAGAGCCGAAGACCAGGGGGCTGATCAGCTCTTTAAAGAAATAGTGGAAACACTGGCTTTTGAACGGTAATCAGCCGAACAATAATTGCGGAGGATGTTCCAATTGCACGAAAACAGGGCCTTTGATGAAACAATCATCGACCTAAAGGATGTCTTGCGTATACTGGGCAAGTGGAAGTGGGTAATTGTTTCCATCACAACTATTGCCACAGTTACCGCCGTGGCATTAAGTTGGTTCGTCTTGCCGCCGGTTTACCAGGCCGAGGCCGTCATTCAGGTAATTTGGGGAGGCGGGAACCAGCAGACAGTGACGGTAAGGGAGGGCCAGACACTGGAAGACGTGGTCGGCACCCTTTCCCGTCTCCCGCAAATGACCATGAATACCTACGTCAACCAGCTGAAAAACCAAGTGGTCTTTCAACGGGTAATTAACCGCCTGCAGCTTGATCAGAACCTGTATACCCCCGCGGGAGTGGCGAGAATGGTTACCGCCCAAGCTGTCCGGGACACCAACCTGATTGAGATCCAAGTCATTAACACTGTCCCGCAATTGGCGGCCGACCTGGCTAACGCCATCAGTGAAGAATTCATGCTGTTTATCAGCGAAAATAACCAGCAACAGTTGAGCAAATCGCTTGAGTTATTGAACAGCCAACTGGCAAGCACAGCCCGGGAGCTGGACACAGCTGTGGAAAACTTGCGCGAATTTGATGCCCAGCCGCGCAGCGTAGAGTATCTGCTTAAGCAAATCGAGAGCCGGCTCACCGATCTGAGCATATTTCGTTCCCAATTGATGACAACGGAAATTTCCCTGCAACAGGAACTTGCCGGCAAAAGCCGGCTGAGAGAGCAACTGGCAGCAACTCCGCTGAAAATTGCCTCCAGAAAAAACACGCCGCTGGAGGGGAGTGGAGCAAGCCCGGACGGTATTGCCCCTCAGGAGGCGCCGCTGGAGCAGGCCAACCCGGCTTATGAGCGGATCGCCCAGGAACTGGCTGCCAGAGAAGTTAAAATGTCCGAGCTGAGGGCGCAGGCGGAGGCCCTGGAAACCGCTGTTTCGGAACTGGAAAAGGAAATCGCCGGTTTGCAGGCGGAAAGCGCGGGAAAGCGCGCGGAGCGGGATCGGCTGCAAGGGAGCGTGGACCGGCAGAAAACCACCTACAGCGTATTGGCGGACAATATCACCCGAACCCGGGTCATCAGGTCCATCAACATTGGGGATGCCAGCCTGATGGTGGTGGCTCGCGGGGTGGTTCCCACCGATCCCATCAAACCCAACAAGAGGCTAAACGTCACTATCGCGGTTCTGCTTGGTTTGATGGTTTCCACCTTATTAGCCTTTTTGCTGGAGTTTTTGGATAACACCATCAAAACCCCGGAGGACGTCCAGCGGCATCTGGCAATCCCCGTATTGGCGAACGTCCCCCTGATGCAAGAGCCACGCGATGGGCGGTACCGGCAGGACAGAAAAAACTCGTTGTCATTCCGAATGAATGTGGGGAATCCTGTTAATGACACTAAATTTAAGAATCATTGCTAGTCATGAGCCTAAATCCCCGGTTACCGAGGCTTACCGCACCTTAAGAACCAACATCCAGTACGCTGCTATTGATAGTCCTATCCGGAGCCTGCTGGTGACGAGCGCGGGGGCGGGAGAAGGTAAATCCCTTACAGCTGCTAATCTGGCGGTAGTGATGGCACAGGGCGGGAAAAAGACCATCCTGGTAGACTGCGATCTCAGGAGGCCGATGCATCACCGCTTGTTTGGCCAGCGCAACAACGGTGGTCTTACTTCCCTGTTAGTTCATGGGGGAGACCCTGACAGTGTGACAACGGAAACGATAGTGCCAAAGCTTAAACTGATTCCCTGCGGCCCGATTCCCCCTAACCCCGCTGAACTTCTTGACTCCCAGCCCATGAAACTGCTGGTGCAGGAACTGCAGAGCAGGTATGAGAGCATTATTTTTGACAGCCCGCCGCTTCTTGCTGTTACTGACTCGGCTCTCCTGGCACCCTTGGTGGACGGAGTGTTGCTCGTCATCCAGGCCGGCGGGACCCGGATCGACATGATCCAGGAGGCCAAATCCATCATCCAAAGCACAGGCGCCCGCATTATTGGCTGCGTGTTAAACGGGGTGCGCCGCAAAGCCGGGGATTATCACTACTATTACTATGCGGAAAATAGTGGCACCGATGATTGACCTGCACGCTCACCTCCTGCCGGGCGTGGATGACGGCCCCGCTTCCTGGGAAGAAGCCCTCGAACTGTGCTGGCAATTGGCGAGCCAGCAAGTAACCGCGGTAGTTGCTACCCCCCACTTTGTACCAGGATGTTACCCTGATGCCGGGCAAGTCCTGGAACTGACCGATGAGCTAAACAGCAGGCTGCGTTCCTTGTCGATCGGGATATCTGTTTATCCGGGAGCTGAGGCTTACCTGGTCCCGGAGCTCCCGCAGCTGGTGGCCGCCAGGCAAATCCTCACCTTGAACAACGCCGGGCGCTACCTTTTGGTGGAGCTTCCTTTTGAGGAAGTCCCGGCTTGTACTGAAAACGTCTTCTTTTCCCTGATGTTGGAGGGGATCATCCCGGTCCTGGCGCATCCCGAGCGGAACTCCCGGTTACGGGAAACCCCTTCCCTGCTG
>JBGFRB010000022.1:0-59637 GCA_041695355.1 Bacillota bacterium | reverse complement strand
CCAGCCTAACGTGATGACCAAGAAGAACAAACAGGCTGGTTAGCAAAGAACAGGGCGATAATTGTCGCACTTTGCATGAGAAGATTTTTGAAGCAGGTGTTTTTCAGGAGGAACTATCTAGATATCGCATGTCGTCTTTATTTCAGATGCAATGCTTTCACGATTCAGCCAGACGAAAATATCTATGGTAAGCTGCATTTAAGGGGCCGGCCTCTTAGCGTAAAAACGGGTTGTATTTTTTTTCTTCACCGATGGTGGTCCGGGGTCCGTGGCCGGGATAAACCGGCGTGTCATCGGGAAAGACGAGCAGCCGTTCTTTAATGGAGCGTATTATCTGCTCGAACGAGCCGCCGGGGAAATCGGTCCGGCCGATAGAGCCGGCAAACAGTGTGTCGCCGGTAAACAGGGCACCGTCAACCAAGAGAGAGATGCTGCCTTTAGTATGGCCGGGGGTGGAGATTACCTCTATGGTCAGGTTGCCTGCTTTGATTTTTTCACCGTCTGTCAGCAGCCGGTCGGGAACGGCAAGGTGCAGCTTGCCGACAAAGGCCGACAGGCTGGCATGAGGCTTTTTGCACATCTCGCCGTCAGCTTCGTGGATTAGCAACGGTACGCCCAGCGCGCTGCGTACTTCTTCATTGGCGCCTACATGATCAACATGGCCGTGTGTATTGATAATATACTGTACTTTGACTTTTTCCTTCGCCACCATATCGAGAATGGCTCTGGCCGCCGCACCCGGGTCGATAATCACCCCTTCGCGTGTTTCGTCGCAGGCCAGCAGGTAACAGTTGGCGGCAAAAGAGCCTACTTCCGCCGAACGAATCAGCATGACACTCCTCCTGGTCAGTTTGCCTTTGGTTATTGTTTCCACGGCCAGCCGTGAATATCCTTTTTCAGTCCGGCAGAAAACTGCCGATAGCTTTATTAAGCTGGTCGAACTCTATCAGGAAGGCATCATGCCCAAAAGGCGACTGGATTTCATGATATTCCGTTTCTACTCCGGAACGGCGCAACTCCACGGCCAGGCCCCTGATTTCCTGCGGCGGGTAAAGCAGGTCGCTGGAAATGGAGATGAGCAGTATCCGTCCTTCAATGCGACGCAAGGCGGCCTGCACCGACGGGAAGCCGCGGGACAGGTCATGCAGGTCCATCGCCTTGGTCAGGTACAGGTAGCTGTTGGCGTCAAAACGCCTGACCAGCTTGATACCCTGGTAGCTAAGGTAGCTTTCCACCTCAAAATCCTGATAGAAATTGTAGCAGTCAGCTTCATTGCCGGCCAGTTTGCGGCCGAAGCGTTCTTCAAAGGTTTCCTTGCTCTTATAGGTGATGGTGCCGATCATCCTGGCCAGTGCCAGTCCGTTAACAGGAAAGGTGCGACCGTAATAACGGCCCTGGCACCAGTTCGGGTCGTTCATGATGGCCTTGCGCCCCGCCTGGTTGTAGGCGATGGCCAGCGGGGTCAGCCGTTCCGAGGCGGCAACCGGAATGGCGGAGGCCACGAAGGAAGGAAAATTCACCAGCCACTCCAGCGCCTGCATGCCCCCCAGGGAGCCGCCGCAGACGGCCACGAGGCGCTTTACACCCAGGTAATCAAGCAGGAGTTTCTGCGCCCGTACCATGTCCCGGACGGTAACGACCGGAAAATCCATGGCGTACGGCACCCCGGTTTCAGGATTAAGAGAGGCGGGACCGGTCGTGCCGTAGCAGCCGCCTAGGATATTACTGCAGATTACGAAGAAGCGGTCGGTGTCAAAAGCTTTTCCGGGGCCGATCAGCTCAGCCCACCAGCCGGCTTCCCGGTCCGCTGCCGGCTGGTCACCGGCATGGGCGTTGCCGGTCAGGGCATGAGCCACATAAATAGCGTTTCTCCCGTCCGGAGCAAGGATCCCGTAAGTTTCGTAGGCCACGGTGACAGGCCCGAGTTTCCTGCCGCTTTCCAGGCGGAAAAAGCCCGGTGGGTGCCCGAAAGTAAAGCTCTTCGGTGCGGACCAGTTACCGCGAAAGTATTCCGTTTCCGGCGGGCAAATCACAGTTTATCCCCTCCCCAAAGCCTGTTCCAGATCGTCGGTCAGGTCGGCCACATCTTCCAGACCAACCGACAGGCGCACATAATCGTCGGTAACCCCGGTAAACACCTGCTCGTCCGGTGTCAGCTGCGAGTGAGTGGTGGTAGCCGGATGGATGGCCAGCGACTTGGCGTCGCCGATGTTGGCCAGATGAGAGAAGAGCTGCAGGGCGTCAATGAAGCGACGGCCGGCTTCCCGTCCTCCTTTGATGCCAAAGCCGACCAGGGCGCCGGCACCCTTCGGCATGTATTTGGGAAGCAGGTTGTGGGAAGGGTGGCCCGGCAGACCGGGGTAATTGACCCAGGCAACGTTCGGGTGAGATTGCAGGTAGCGGGCAATGGCCAGGGCACTGGCTGAGTGGCGCTCCATACGCAGCGGCAGTGTTTCCAGCCCCTGCAGGAATAAAAATGAGTTAAAGGGTGACAGTGAAGTGCCAAGGTCTCTCAACAGTTGGACGCGCACCTTGATGATATAGGCAATAGCGCCGAACATTTCCACGTAACGCAGGCCGTGGTAGCTCGGATCCGGCTCGGTCAGGTCAGGGAAACGTCCGCCCGTCCAGTCAAATTTCCCTGCGTCAACAATCACGCCGCCGATCGAGGTGCCGTGTCCGCCGATAAACTTTGTCGCAGAGTGGACCACTATGTCGGCGCCGTGTTCTATCGGCCGCATCAGGTACGGTGAGGGAGTGGTGTTGTCAACAACCAGAGGCACACCGGCCTCATGGGCAATTTTGGCCACTCTCTCCACATCAAATATATCCAGGCGCGGGTTACCAATTGTTTCGGCAAACACCGCTTTTGTCTTGTCGTTGATGGCCCGCCGGAAATTTTCCGGGTCGGCCGGGTCCACAAAGCGGACCTTAATCCCCATCTTGGGGAAAGTATAGGTAAACAGGCTGTATGTTCCGCCGTAGAGGCTGCCGGCAGAAACTATTTCGTCGCCCGGACGCGTCAGGTTCAAAAGCGAAAGAGTAATCGCCGACTGGCCGCTGGAAACGGCAAGTGCCGCCACGCCGCCTTCCAGCAGCGCCATCCTTTGCTCAAAGACATCCGTGGTGGGGTTCATAATCCGGGTGTAAATGTTGCCGAACTCCTGCAGGCCGAACAGCCTGGCAGCATGGTCCGTGTCCTTAAAAACGTAAGAAGTCGTCTGGTAAATAGGGACGGCACGGGCGCCGGTGGCCGGGTCAGGGGTTTGCCCCCCATGGATGGCCAGTGTGTCGAAACGCTGATTTCTGCTCATTTTCTTTCCTCCTTGTAAGTAATCCCCGTGACGGGGAATAAAAAACCTCTCCGGCAAGAAGAGGTTTTGCTGCTCTTCTTATCTTTCAGGGTTACCTGAAGGAATTGGCACCTTCCAGTCATTTGCTGGGGTTGCCGGGCTTCATCGGGCCTTTCCCTCCGCCTCTCTTGATAAGAGTTGTAAATACCTATTTAGTTCGTATGTTAAGTATGATAATAACAGTGTCAGCTATGTTTGTCAAATATTTTTTCTTTGTTTTTTCGTAACTGCTCAGGGCAAGAGATGATCTGCTACACAACAAAGCAGGGCGAGTTATGGCCGATGTGACAGGCGTCACAGCAAAGGCGGCAGTATTCCGCTAAAGTTAGTGCAGAAAGAAAAGGGGGGCTTACGCTGCGACCCTTGTTGCCCGTTGTTCTGTTCTGCCTTATTTTTCTGGCTGCCGGCTGCAGCGGAACTAAAGAATCCCCGGAGGCCGCATCAGACAGCCCCGGCGCTTGCTCCGCCTGTCACGCCGGCGCAGCAGCCGCTTTCAGTGCTTCCGCTCACGGCCAAAACGGCCTTTCCTGTGCCGACTGCCATACGGGAGCGGACGAACACCTGCGGGACCGGCAAAGCAAGCCGGCTACGGACTGGCGCGGTGAAACCTGTGCTTCCTGCCATGAAAAGGAATACCGTGAATGGCAAGCCTCTCCTCACAACCAGATTCCGCTGGAACAGCTGCCACGGGACCCGCGTATCGGAGAGTGCATGAAGTGCCATCAGGCCAGCGGCTTTGCCGCGGTAATTGCCAGCGGACGCTATTTTAAGGAAACCTGGGGACCGCCTCCGCAAAGCGAGCCCGAACCGGTCACCTGTGCCGCCTGCCATTCTCCGCACAACAGTACGCATTCATACCTTTTACGCCTGCCGCAGGCCGAGCTTTGCGCCACCTGCCACGGAGGCAAGTGGCAAAACCAGGTGCTGTCCGGCAGCGGCGGACACCTCTACGCCGGAATTGACTGGCCAGTCTTCGGCAGGCACCCGCACAACAGCGGCAACCGCTGTGTCGCCTGCCACATGGCACGGACACCGGGAGCTATCAGCTCCGGCGGGCACACCTTCAGGATGCGTGCCGGCAGCGGAGAAAGCCCTAACACAGCGCCCTGCCTGTCCTGCCACGGCGAGACTGCCGACTACAACATCAGCGGCAGGCAACAGGAAGTAGAAACGCTGCTCGGCGAGCTCCGCCTGCTGCTGGAACAACACAACAATGGCAGGCTTCCCGGCTTCCAGCCCGGTGCCTGCAACCAGTGTCACCGGGGTGGTATGCAGCCGTTTGACCACGACCCGGACCTGATCCTCGGCAAGGCTTACGAGAATTACCTGCTGGTGGAACGTGACAAGTCTCTCGGTGTTCATAATCCGCCCTATGTGCTGCAGTTGCTGCGCAGCACAATAACAAGCGTGCGGGAAGAGTACAGGCGCTAGACATACGCTGGCGCACCAGCCTGCCGGAATAACCTCCGGCAGGTTTTTTCGTGCCGGAGGAAATATGAATAAGTAATGCTTGAGAAAACAGGCACTTGCCTATATAATTATAGATAACTTTTCTGTACTGGAGGGAACCCCCTTGTCAGAACGCGTCTACAACTTCAATCCCGGCCCGTCCACGCTGCCGTTGCCTGTCCTGGAGCAGGCGCAGACTGAATTGCTTGACTACAAGGGCACCGGCATGTCTGTAATGGAGCTCTCCCATCGCTCCAGGGAGTACGAGGCAATTGTACATAGCGCCGAGGCGCTGTTTAAAAAGCTGGCCGGGGTGGGCGACCAATTTCGCGTCCTGTTCATGCAGGGCGGCGCCAGCATGCAATTTGCCCTTGTCCCGCTAAATTTTCTGCCGGCCGGAGCCTCCGCGGACTACATAATAACCGGCGGCTTTGCCCAGAAGGCGTTTGAAGACGCACAGAAAACAGGCCGGGCAAGAACAGCGGCCACAACTGAGCCGGAAAACTTTCGCCGCCTGCCGTCGCAAGAGGAAATTTCCCTTTCCGGTGAGGCCGCTTACGTTCACATAACCAGCAATAACACCCTGTACGGCACCCAATGGCACTCCTACCCGGATACGGGAGACGTCCCGCTCATTGCCGATATGTCAAGCGACCTTTTTTGCCGCCCATTCGATGCGGGCCGCTTTTCGCTGATTTACGCCGGAGCCCAGAAAAACCTCGGTCCGGCCGGAGTTACCGTTGTGCTGATCCGCAAGAGTATGCTGGAAAAGGTGCCGCGCACTCTGCCCGCCATGCTGCGCTATGACCTCCACGCCGCCAACAATTCGCTGTATAATACGCCGCCTTCCTTCTCCCTTTACATGGTGGAGCTGGTCCTGCGCTGGCTTGATGAGCAGGGAGGGCTTGTTGCCATAGCCAGGCACAATGAGGAAAAAGCCGGATACATCTACCGGGCTATTGATAACAGCGACGGCTTTTACTCGGGACACGCCGCAAAAGAGCACCGCTCACTGATGAACGTTACTTTCCGGCTGCCAAGCGAGGAGCTGGAAAAAGCGTTTCTGGCTGAGGCAGCTTCCCGCCGGCTGGTCGGCCTGAAGGGGCACCGTTCTGTTGGCGGCCTGCGCGCTTCCATCTACAACGCGATGAGCAAGGAAGGCTGCCTGCTGCTGGCGGAAGTTATGAATGACTTCCGCCGCCGGAGCAGCTGACGCAATTTCGGCACACAAAACTGAAGGGAGTTTTTAGAATGATTCTGTCAGCCAAAGCACTGGCCATCAGCCCGTCACCCACGCTGACCATCGACGCCAAGGCTAAGCAACTGGTTGCCGAAGGTGTCGACGTCATCGGCTTTGGGGCGGGGGAGCCCGATTTTGACACTCCCGAACACATCAAAGAGGCGGCCATTGCCGCCATCAGGGCGGGCTTTACCAAGTACACGCCGGCTCAAGGCACACCTGAACTGCAAAAAGCTGTCTGCCACAAGCTGCTCACCGATAATAACCTAAGCTACACTCCCGACCAGATTATTGTCAGTAACGGCGCCAAGCATTCCCTGAGCAACGTCTTTGCCGCCATCCTGAATCCGGGGGATGAGGTGCTGATTCCCGCTCCCTACTGGGTCAGCTACCCGGAAATCGTCCGCCTGAACGACGGTATCCCTGTCAGCGTGGCCACCGGTGCCGCCAACGGCTTCAAGGCCACGGCTTCAGACCTGGAACGGGCCTTAAGCAAAAAGACCAAGGCTCTCGTGCTGAACAGCCCCGGCAACCCGACCGGGCAGGTTTATTCCCGGGCAGAGTTACAGGAAATTGCCGCCTTTGCTGTTGCCCGCGACCTGTTTGTCGTCTCCGATGAGATTTACGAACCGCTGATTTATACCGGCCAGCCGCATATCAGCATTGCCTCGCTAGGGGACGAGATTAAGGATTTGACCATCATCGTCAACGGCGTTTCCAAAACGTACGCCATGACCGGCTGGCGCATCGGCTATACCGCCTCCCGCAGGGAGATTGCCAAGGTGATGGCCGGCGTGCAAAGCCACGCTACTTCCAACCCAAATTCCATCGCGCAGAAAGCAGCGGTCGCCGCCTTGCTCGGACCGCAGGACTGCGTAGCGGAAATGAAAGCCGCATTTGCCCGCCGCCGCGACTATATGGTCAAAAAAATCTGCTCAATCCCTGGCCTTTCCTGCATCGAGCCGGCCGGCGCCTTTTACGCTTTTGTGGACGTCAGCTCCACCTTCGGGCGCTCCGGCGGCGGCCGGACGATAACGAGCAGTGACGACTTTGCCGCGCTGCTGCTGGAGCAGGCACAGGTCGCCGTGGTCCCCGGCACCGGGTTTGGCGCCCCCGCTTACGTCCGCCTTTCCTACGCGCTTGCTATGGAGCAAATAGAAAAAGGGCTGGAGAGACTCAGCCGCTTTATAGGAGAGCTGACTTAAAGCTTTCAGCGTTACCACCGCTCCTTTGACAGCATACCTTTCTTCTGGACCAAATATTGCTTGTCCACCGAAATAAAAACAGGAACTCCAGCAAGGAGGGACAGAAGATGATTACTGTCAAAAATCTGCGCTATAAGTACCCCAAGAGCAAGGACTATGTAATCAATGATATCAGTTTTGAGATCAGGGAAGGGGAAATTTTCGGCTTCCTGGGTCCTTCCGGTGCCGGAAAAAGTACCACCCAGAAAATCCTGATTAAACTTCTGCCCGGCTTTGCAGGTGAAATTGCTTACCAGGGACGCCCTTTGTCAAGCTACACTGACGAGTTTTACGAGGATATCGGTGTAAGCTTTGAGATGCCCATTTCCTTTTCCAAGCTGACGGGGCTGGAAAACCTTCAGTTCTTTCAGCGGCTTTACAGGAGAACAGTGGAGCTGGAGCCTCTGCTCAAGCGTGTCGGACTGTGGGATGACCGTCACAAAAAGGCCGGCGAATATTCCAAGGGCATGAAAATAAGGCTTAATTTTGTCAGAGCCCTGCTCAACGATCCCAAATTTCTTTTTCTTGACGAGCCGACCAACGGCGTTGATCCGGCCAACGCCCGGATCATGAAAGATATGATTCTGGAGTTTAAACAACGGGGCGGCACCGTTTTCCTGACCAGTCATATTATGGGCGATGTTGATGAGCTGTGTGACCGGGTGGCTTTTATCGCGGAAGGCCTGCTGCGTGAGGAAGGCCCTCCGCGGGACCTCAAGCTAAAGTACGGCAAACGCACCGTTAAGGTGGAGTACCGCGAAAACGGTGAATTGCATACGCACCTTTTCCCGATGGAGGAGATCAAGACCCCGGCTTTTTTCAGGCTGCTGCAGGAAAAAGATATTGAAACGCTGCACAGCGGCGAGACCACTCTGGAGGAAATATTCATCAAAGTTACGGGGGTGAAGCTTCGTGACTAACCTGAAAACGCTGCTCCCTGGAGAGTTCGACCGCTTGAATAAATACGGCATATTTAAGGCGCTCTTTGTAACTTTGCTCCTTTGGGTGTTTCTGGCCTGGTTTCTGGAAGGTGAGGTGCTGTTGCAGTTTATTCCCCTCATCTTTTTGATGGACAGTGTGATGATGACTATCCTGCTGGTTGGCGCCACCCTGTTTTATGAAAAAAAGGAGCATACCATCAATTCGCTGATGGTCACTCCTGTTACAGAAAATGAGTACCTGCTGTCTAAAATTATCGCCAACGTGCTAAATTCGCTTCTGACAGTGGTTTTTATTTCGCTGGCTGTATACTTGCTAAAAGGAGTAACTTACAAGGTTTGGCTGGTAGTCCCAGCTGTTGCCTTGGTTACCGTGGCCCATACGCTGATCGGAATACGTCTTTCATACAGCGCGAAAGATTTTACCTCCCTGCTGATCAATTATATGGTGTATGTCTTTTTATTTTTTCTGCCGACCGTGTTTGCCGAGCTTGGCCTGATTGAGCAAGCTGTGGCCAGATTCTTTATCCTGCTGCCTCCTGAGGCCTCAGGGCTCCTGATCCGCTCTGTTTTTGCCCCCGTCGAGCCGTGGAAAATCTTGTTCAGCTACGTTTATCTGGCTTTGTTGTCCATATTTCTGTTCCGGTTTGTGGTAAAGCCGCAGTTTATCTCCTATGTTATGAGAGAGACGGGGGGTTAGAGATGCTTCTGGCCTGGTCCCGCTTTGAATTAAAGAACCTGCTCGGCAACAGAATGACGGCCGTAATGATCTTCTACCCGCTCATTCTTGGGGGTATCGGCAGATATCTGATAGTAAACGGGATTGTGCAGGATCAGGCCCTGGCCGTTGTTGCTATGTTCCTGGCCATCCTGATGGGTCAACTGTACGGTGGGATGGCCGGGCTTTCGCTGCTGGACGATCGCGACGACCAGGTATTTGCCTCTATCCGCATCTCGCCGGTGCCGCTTAACCGCTATATCTGGTTCAAGGTGGGCTTTGCCTACTGCTTTGCACTGGCGGCGGGATATTTTATTATCTGGTTCAGCGGGGCTATCCCGCTGTCGGCCGGTGATACCTTGCTTGTTGCGGCGTTGTCGGCATTGCAGACACCCTTTACCGCTTTTTTGGTCAACGCTTTTGCCAACAACAAAGTAGAAGGTTTCGCAACGATGAAAGCAAGCGGATTTCTGCTGCTCTTTCCGCTCGGCGGCTTCTTTTTTCTCGATGCCAGGGAATGGCTGTTTGCCATCGCCCCTCTCCATTGGGCGGCAAAGGCGGTGCAGCATGCCATCCTGCAGCCGCTGATCGAGGCCGGCCAGGTCAGGATGAATTTGAGCTTCTACCAGTATATAATTATAGGCTTGGGCTACAACCTGCTCCTGGTGGCGGCCACCTTTTACCTGTTCAGCAAAAGGAATGAGTTGTCGTGAGCCTTATCGTGACAATATATGCGTTTCTATGGTTTCCAGGCAAGAGCTGACCAGCCCCTCAACATCCAGCGGTGCTTCCGCGGCGGCTACTGCGGCAAGACCGGGGCGGGTCTCCGGGTGCGGAGGCACAAAAATGGTGCAGCAATCTTCGAAAGGGCGGATCGAAACAGGATAAGTCTGAATGCGCCTGGCCAGGGCGATTATTTCTTCTTTGTCAAAACCAATCAGCGGCCGCAATACCGGCAGGGCGGCAACCTGTTCAATGGCTCTCAGGCTTTCCAGCGTCTGGCTGGCCACCTGGCCCAGGTTTTCTCCGGTAACAAGCGCCAGCGCCCCGGTTCTTTCGGCCAGGTGATTGGCAACGCGAAACATCATGCGGCGCAGCAGTGTCACCAGCAGTTTTTCCGGTGTTTTGGCCAGTATTTCCTGCTGAATCTTCGTAAAATGGGCGATGTGAAGCCTAATAGACCCCCCCCAGTCGGCCAGGAGCCGGCAAAGGTCAAACACTTTTTCCAGCGAACGCTCACCGGTAAAGGGGAAACTGTGGAAGTGCAGCGCCTCGAGCGTCACGCCTCGCTTCATCGCCATCCAGCCGGCAACCGGACTGTCGATGCCGCCTGATATTAACAGCAGCGCTTTGCTGCTGACGCCGACGGGCAGGCCGCCGGGTCCGGGTAATTTTTCTGTGAAAACATAAGCTTCCTTTTCACGTATCTCGATCTCCAACAGCTGCTCGGGACTGTGTACGTCCACCGCCAGGCCGGGGAGGTTTTGCAGCAGCCATGCCCCAATGGAGCTGCTTACCTCGGGTGAAGTCAGGGGAAACCTCTTATCCACACGTTTTGTTTCCACCTTGAAGCGCAAGCCCGGCCGCGCTTTTTCCCGGAAAGCGGTCAGCGCCGCTTCTCTGATTGACTCCAGGGAGTTTTGCGCCACCACCACAGGACTTACGGATACGATGCCAAAAATCTTACTTAGCTTTTCCCGGCACTTCAGGACATCAGCAGGACCAACCTCTACAAAAAGCCGCCCGTCAAGCTGCATGAGCCGGCAGTCTTTGATGTCCCGCAGGCCGGCAACTATATTTTCCTGCAGCCTGTTGATAAAAAAGCGACGGTTTTTCCCCTTCAGGGCGATTTCACCGTACCTGACAAGTAATAAGCTGCGCATCCCGTCACCTCCGCTTCATACGGCGCAGGTCAGCGACGACCTCCACCAGTTGTTCCAGGGTATAATCTATTTCTTCCGCTGTGTTTTCCGCAGAGAGGCTGAAGCGCAGCGTGGAGGCAATCGCTTTCTCCGGCACTCCCATGGCCAGCAAAACATGGCTGGGCTCCGGCCGGCGGGAATGGCAGGCGGCGCCGGTGGAAACAAAAATCCCCCGCTCATCCAGGGCATGCATCAGCACTTCCCCTTTAACGTCAGAAAAGGTTACACTGGCAATATTCGGTGCGGCAGTGTCTGGTCCGTTGCAGGCGGTGCCCTGAATCTGTGCCTGGATACCGGAAAGCAGACGCTGCCGCAGGCCGGCGAGGTAAGCCAGGGTTTCCTCCCGGCGCTCCGTACACAAGCGTAAAGCTGCGGCAAATCCGGCTATCCCGGACACGTTTTCCGTTCCGGGCCGTAGCGCCTTTTCCTGGCTGCCGCCGTGCAACAGGGGCTCAAGTTCCAGACCCGCCCGGCAATAGAGCGCTCCTGCTCCCTTTGGCCCGTGAATTTTATGAGCCGAGAAGGAAACAAGGTCGGCGTGCCAGCCAGCGGGATGTACCTGAAGTTTGCCCAGCGACTGGACGGCGTCAACATGAAAGATTATTCCGCTGTTTTTGGCTTTAATCAGACGGCCGATTTCCTCGACCGGCTGGATGGCCCCCACCTCGTTGTTGACGTGCATGACGCTTACCAGGACAGTATCGGGCCGCAGCGCCTCCGCCACCTGCTCCGGCTCGACAAGGCCGCCAGCGTTAACGTCCAGGAAGGTTACCGTGAAACCCTGCTTTTCCAGGGCACGGCACACCTGCAGCACGGAGGCGTGCTCCACCTTTGTGGTTACCAGATGACGGCCGCGGCGGACATTGCGGAGGGATGCTCCTTTCAGCGCCAGATTGTTGGCTTCCGTGCCTCCGGAAGTAAAGATGATTTCTTCTTCCCGCGCGCCGCAGGCAGCAGCCAGCGCCCTGCGGGAAGCGTGCAGTACGCGCTCGGCTTCCAGTCCCAAGCGGTGCGGCGAGGAAGGATTACCATAAGTTTTTTCCAACACTTCCCGCATCGCTGCCATGGCCTCCGGCACAACGCGGGTCGTGGCGCTGTTGTCAAGATATACGTGTTTTTTCACGCTACCTCCCCAGGATATTGAGGACCTGCGCCCGCATTTCCTCCTGTTCACAGACAGTACGATGCAATACCGGCAGGTTCTCAAGGTTTTCGATGGCCGCCGGTATCGGTTTGCCGGTCAGGCGGCTCAGGCTCCGGAGCTGCGAAAATTCGTCTTCTCCCTCGCTGCTGCCGGAAACGGCCTGCAGTACGGCTCCGGGAAACTTGAACGGGCTGGCTGTGGAAACGATGACTGCGGGAGTACTGTCTCCCGTTTGCTGCCGGTATTTCCGCCAGACAGTCCAGGCCACGGCGGTATGCGGGTCCATCAGGTAAGCCGAAGATACAAACACCTCCCGGATGGACTGCAGCGTCTCCGTTTCGCCGGCGCTGCCGCCGAAAAAGTCGCCTAATGAGGTCAATAGCTCTGTGCCGATTTCATAGCGTCCTGCAGTATCCAGCTGTTTCATCAGTTTTCCCGTTAACAGGCCGTCCTCCCCAACCGCTTCGTAAAGCAGTCTCTCCAGGTTGCTGGAAACGAGGATGTCCATAGACGGAGAGGACGTTACAAAGAAGGGCCTGTTTTTATCATATACCCCGCTGGCCAGGAAATTGGCCAGCACGTTGTTCTCGTTGGCTGCGCAAAGCAGCTTTCTGACCGGAAGGCCCATTTTTTTTGCGTACCAGGCCGCCAGAATATTGCCGAAATTCCCTGTGGGTACGGCAAAATTGACCTCTTCGCCCGGCCTGACGGCGCCTCTTTCCATCAGCTGCAGGTAGGCGAAGAAATAGTACACCACCTGCGGGATCAGGCGCCCGATGTTTATGGAGTTAGCTGAGGATAAGAGCTTATGCTTACGGGCTGCCGACTCCCTGATTCCCGCGTCGCCAAAAACAGCCTTGACGCCGCTCTGGCAGTCGTCAAAGTTGCCTCTGACCGCGATCACGTGGGTGTTTTCGCCCCGCTGCGTTGTCATTTGTCTTTTTTGTACCGGACTTACGCCTTTTTCCGGGAAAAAGACGATTGCCCTTGTCCCGTTCACACCGGCAAACCCTTCCAGCGCCGCCTTGCCGGTATCGCCGGAGGTAGCGGTCAGAATTACTATTTCACTGTCAATGCCAAGCTTGCCGGCAGCTTTTAAAAGCAGGTGCGGCAGGACGGCAAGCGCCATATCCTTAAAAGCCAGCGTCGGTCCGTGATACAGCTCCAGAAAATGCCCCTCTGACGTGCTGACCAGCGGGGCAATCCGCGGAGTACTAAACTTGGCATCGTAAGCCTTGGCGATACACTCCTGCAGTTCATCGCCGGTGTAGTCAGGCAGGAAACTCTGCATGACCGTCAACGCCAACTCCTGGTATGTCATGCCGGCAAGGTCCGGCAGTTTCCAGGCAGGCGACGGGAAGGTCTCCGGCACAAAAAGCCCCCCGTCGGAGGCCAGTCCCCGGATGACCGCCTCCGCCGCCCGGACGGGATGCGCCTTTCCTCTGGTACTTTTATAGAGCAGCTCTTTCATTCCGCCATCTCCTGTAAATCGCATGTCCCCAGGAACAAATCCATCAGCCGGTAACCTTCCCGGATCAGCAATTTCGTTTCCCGGGCCGAAATTTCATCGAAGCCTGCCACACCGTTGTTTTGGTCCTGGCCGCTCTGAAATATTGTAAAAGGCACCGGGTCTGAAGTATGGGTGCGCAGCGACAGAGGCGTGGCATGGTCGGGCAAAACCATCAGCCTGTACATTTCGTCGCATGCATCAAGTTCTTCCGTTAGCACACGCAACACCTGTTCATCAATCAGTTCAATGGCTCTGACTTTGTTTTCCGCCTCCTGGCGGTGACCATATTCGTCAGGCGCCTCCAAGTGAAGAAAAACAAAGTCCAGTCCTTCGCGGAGGGCCGCCAGGGCGGCTTTCGCCATTCCGGTGAAGTTGGTGTTGTTATCCCCTGTCAGGCCGGGAACATCCAGAGGCGCCAGGCCGGCGCAGCGCCCCAGCCCTTTAATCAGATCCACCTCCGAAATGACGGCGCCCTGCAGGCCGTACTTTGCCGCGAAACCTGGCAACTGTGACCGCTGACCGTGACCCCAGAGCCAGATGGAGTTGGCCTCTTCCAGGCCTGCCGCGCGGCGCCTGATATTGATCTGATGACCAGGAAGAAAGCCGGCACTTTGTTCCATCATTTCCCGCAAGGCAGCGCCCTGCCGCCCTCCGGGCAAGAACGGTCCTATTTTCCTGCCGAGGATATCGTGCGGCGGCGCCAGTTGCCAGTCCTTGGGCGCTCCCTGCCAGACCAGCAGGTGCCGGTAACTGATACCGGGATAAAAACACATGGCCTGATTGCCCAACGTTTCATTGACCAGCGCCATCAGCTCCCAGGCTTCGGCAGAGGTGATTTGCCCGGCACTGTGGTCAAGCATCACTTTCTCCGCGAATGGTTCGTCAGCAGTAAGGGTCACCAGGTTGCAGCGGAAGGCCACATCACCTTCCTTCAGTTCGATGCCCATGCTTGCCGCCTCTAGCGGAGAGCGTCCGTTATAATAAACGCGCGGGTCATAGCCGAATACGGCAAGGTTCGCCGTATCACTGCCGGGGGCCATTCCTTCCGGCACTGTCTGCACCAATCCGAATGTTCCCCTCCGCGTCAACCCGTCCAGAACCGGCTTCCTGGCAGCCTGCAGCGGCGTCTTGCCGCCTAGCGCCTCTACCGGATAATCGGCCATGCCGTCCCCAAGCACGACAATATACTTCAATATCTATCTCTCCTAAACTAAAAAGTTTTGTAACTGCTCAGGCCAAGAGATAATCTGTTACACCGCGAAGCACTTAAGATTTTTCCGCGTTAAGGGCCTGTAACACCAGCGGTGCCACTCCCGTCAGGTCGGCCGGGAACAGCAACTCCCGGGGGCGTGCTCCGACCAGAAGCAACGGCACCGGGTTTTTGGTATGGCCGGCAGTTTGCAGGTCTTCTAGGTTGCCGTGGTCGCTGGTCAGCATAAACAACGTTTCGGTCAGGTCGAGTCCGGCAAGGGCGCTGCCGATAAAACGGTCAAGGATGCCTGTCAGCTCGGATGCTATTTTTCGGCAGCGCTTGTGGCCGGCCAAGTCTGTCAGAAAATGCTCAAACAGCAGAAAGTCGTAATGACGTGCCACGCCTGCCAGCCGTTTACCGGCCTGTTCCGGGGAAACTGTCGGAACATCATAACCGTTGCTGCGAAGCCACTCGTTAGTGATATCCGCGCAGACGGCCTCGCCGCGCAGCATATCCTGAAAAGAACGGAAGGGCAGGCCGGCGTATAAATTCAGCAGGGTGGTAACGGAAAAGCGGCGCTTGCCGCCTTCCAACTCCGCAAAAAAAGCGGGACGGTAGCAGTTCAGGAACGTGGCGGTTTTACCGGCGGCGGTGATTTTTCCCAGCAGCCCTTCTTCGGCCAGCAACCGGCGCAGTTCATTGTTTGGAAAGCCGTTCAGGTGACGGCCAAGCGCCCTCGCGGCATTAAGGCCGGTAAAGAGAGAGGTTTGCCCGGTAGCGCTTTGCGGGCAACCGGCGACACCAAGAGTAGCATCCAGCGCCAGCAAAGTTGCCAGGGGACCGGAAAAGCCCACCGCCTCGCTGGTCAGGTCATGTCCTCCCAGCAAACTGTTCAGCACCGGCGTGGCTGTAGTGGTCAGGGGGTTGAATTCCCCTTCCCGGGCAAGTCCCAGCCCGTCAACAAAGAACAGCACAACGTGCATAAGCCTTAACGGACGCGTTCCGGCAGTTCGGCCAGCCTGACCTTAAGGATGAGCTGCTCGCGGTTGCGGAAAATAGTTATTTCCACCTCATCACCGACCTTGTGCTCATTGATAACGCGCCGCAGGTCGGCAAAGGAGGTGATCTTTTGCCCGGCCATGGCCACAATTACATCGCCGCCGCTGATGCCGGCCAGGTCAGCCGGTCCGCCCCGGACAACCTCCTGGACCAGGACACCGTAATTAACAGGCAGCTGCAGTTCCGCGGCTCTTGCCTCATCCAGGTTTCCGCCGTGCCAGACGCCCATCCAGGGACGGATAATGCGTCCGTGCAGGATCAGCTCGCCGGCTGTTTTATCGGCGGTGTTGGAAGGAATGGCGAACCCCATGCCCTCCACGCCGGGAATCTTGATTTTGGCAGTATTGATGCCGATGACCTCGCCGCGCAAATTTACCAGCGCGCCGCCGCTGTTTCCCTCGTTGATGGCCGCATCTGTCTGAATAAAATTGAAGGTGTGCTCGTCTATGTTGATGCTGCGCTGCCTGGCACTGATCACGCCCACCGTCACAGACTGTGAAAATTCAAGGCCAAGAGGATTACCGATGGCAATAGCCACCTCACCTACTGCCAGCCTGTCTGAGTCGCCAAAGCGGGCCACCGGCAAATTAACCTGCTCTATTTTAATTACTGCCAGGTCGGTTGCGGCATCGGCTCCGATTAAGCGGGCAGAATGTTCCTCCCCGTTGCTGAGCGTCACCCACAGCTCGCTGGCACCGGCAACGACATGATTGTTGGTCACTATATGCCCGTCGCTGCTGATAATAACCCCGGTGCCGCTGGCGCGCTCACGCATCACAGAACGGCCATGGAAAAAATCATAGACCTGCGCTTTGTTGGAAATCCCAACAATCGTAGGCAGAACCTGTTCCGCGGCGCGGACAACAGCCGTATTTTGGTGTTCAAGCAGGTCACGTTCCGTAAGGGGCTCTTCTTCCCGGACATCCTCTCCGGGCGGCAATCTGCCGTCATCCTGTCCGACATAGCGCAGGACGACATAAGCTGTCAGCGCACCGCCGACGACGGCACCAACCAAAGCGGCAAACAATGCCACAGCAAAACTGCCCCGGCGGGGCGGGTGGGAGAAGCCGCTGAAAAAATCCATGTTACCGCCTCCCTGAAAAGTGACTTATATATATATTCGGCTTCAATATATCAGGAAAATGTGACAAAATTATGATTCTGCTGCAAAATGTAATATTCATTCCACCTCGGTAATGACAGCACCCAGGGAGCGGAATTTACCGCAGATGTTCTCATAGCCACGGTGAATATGGTCAATATTGCCAATCAGTGTTTCGCCGTCCGCCATCAGTCCGGCAACAATAAAGGCGGCACCGGCCCGCAGATCGGTTGCGCTTACCGGGGCGCCGCTGAGGCGGCAGCCTCCTTCCACGATAGCCGTTCTTCCTTCCACCTTAATGCGGGCGCCCATTTTTATCAACTCGTCAACATGCCGGAAGCGGTTTTCAAACACATTCTCTGTAATTACGCTGTTCCCCCGGGCACTGGTTAACAGTGCCATCACCAGTGACTGTAAATCTGTGGGGAACCCGGGGTAGGGAAAGGTCTTTAAGTCCGCTGCGCGGAGGGTCCCACGGCCTGACACCCGCACGCGGTCGCCGCTGACCTCCACGTCAATTCCCATTTCCCGCAGCTTGGCAATCACCGGGTCCAGATGCTTAGGTATTACGTCCAGCAGCAGCACATCCCCTGAGGTGGCAGCGGCTGCAATCATGTACGTTCCGGCCTCAATCCGATCCGGAATTACCGAGTGGACTCCGCCTCCCAAACCATCCACTCCGGTGATTTTTATTACGTCGGTTCCGGCTCCGCGGATACGGGCTCCCAAGGCATTCAGGAAGTTAGCGACATCCACAATTTCCGGCTCTTTGGCCGCGTTTTCTATCACCGTTTTGCCCCGAGCCCTGACAGCAGCCAGCATCAGGTTAATGGTGGCGCCTACACTGACCACGTCGAGATAGACGGTATTCCCGCGCAGGCCGCTCGCTTCAACTTTAACAAGGCCGTGACCGACTTCAACCTGCGCTCCCAGAGCGGCCAACCCTTTCAGGTGTTGGTCGATAGGGCGCGGTCCGAGGTCACAGCCACCGGGGGCAGGCACTTCCGCACTGCCAATGCGTCCGGCAAGAGCACCAAGCAAATAGTAAGAGGCCCGCAGCTTGCCGACCAGGTCAAAAGGAGCTTCGCAACTGTGCAACCCGGATGAATCCAGGGTCAACACCCCCGGCTCCGGCCATTCGGCGCGAACCCCCATTGACTGCAGGATTTCGACAAGAATCCGGATATCACTGATCTCCGGCAGGTTTTCCAGCCTTACAGGAGCTGATGTCAGGACTGCCGCCGGGATAATGGCGACTGCAGCATTTTTGGCCCCACTGATTCTGACCGTACCTTGCAGCGGCCTTTTCCCGCCGTTTACAAGCAACTTTGGCATATCTCTCTCCTCCGATTCAGCTGCACGCTTTCAACCCGGCAATATTCTACTTTAAGGGACAGAATTCCTGTCAGTGTGATGAGTTTACCATACTTGCCGCTCCAGTTCACCCGTAAAAGCATTAACGTAGAGCAGGCGCCCATCGGCCGTGGCAACACGCCATGCAGGAGCAATCTCCCACCGGCTGGCATCGTAATCCTGGCTGAAGTAGCCAAGGGTAATATCAACAATACGCCTGTCAGGCAGGTAAAGGTCTTTGTTGATGAACGCAGCCACTGCTTCCGCCGCTGAAATCACCCGGACTTCCCGCCCGCTGAATTCAAGCGGCTGCAACCGGTTAACTTCCACTTTCCTGATCGCTCCGCTTATGACGCTGACTTCGACATAGCCGGCAAACAGCGGCATTCTCTGAAATACCTGCACATAACGGTAATAGCCAGTGCCGCTTCCGTCCGTAAATGAAAAATCATATTTCAGATCCTCCTGCCAAAATCCGCGCTCACGCAGGAAATTTTCCACCGCCTGCCGGTTTCTTTCACCCGCATCACCGCCGCCAGGCGCGGGTGCCGGCCGGTAGTAAATGAGCCGGCCGTCCGCAGTTAACTCCAGTCGTTCATCTTGCCGCAGGTAAACTGTCTTACCGTCTTCAGCCAATTTCTCTATTTCAGTCGTACCAAACACCAGGCGCTGCCACTCGGCAGCAACAAGCGGCCGGCGCGTGACATGGAGAAGCGCAAGTTGCGGCACCTGGCGAGGGAGCATTGTTGCCAGGTCGTAGCCTGCCTCAGCCAGTGCCCGCCGCGCCTGGTCTGCCTCTGCGGCGCTCAGCGTCCCGGCTGTCGGCAGAAAGCGGGGAAACTGCCAAAGCCGGCCTGCCAGAAACAGGTTAAGCAACAAAAAGCAAACTATCAGTATGGTCTTTGCCCGGGAAAGGTCCAAGCCCAGTCCTCCTCTACTCTAGCCACGAGAGAAACCGGCCGCTGTAGCCATGGATAACAGCCGTCCTGCCGTCACTGCAGCTAAACGCCCAGACAGGCTGGGCGACGGTCTGCGGACCCGCAGGTTCACGCACATAATACGCCGCAAAGACCTCGCGAACTGTGGACGCACTTTCTCCCCCGGCTATCTCTTCAGCCAGGGCGGCCGCCGCCGTCAGAGGGCTGACAAGCGCTCTTTCCTTGCCGGCATTGCTTCCCAGGACACGAATCTGCCGGTTGTAGGTAATAACCCCCCGGTCGGAAAAGCGCAGCCGCACAGGCGGCGCCTGTTGCAGCAAAGGTATTCCGTGCTGCGCCGAAAGAAAGGTAACGGTGTACAACTCCCCCCTGTCCCTTGGCACAATACTGCCCTCCGCAGCAAATTGGCTGACAAACAGGTGCTCCGGCCAGCCTCCCATCAGTTGCAGGTACTGCGCTGTGCGCCGCATAGCCGTCAGGAAGGTCATCCTTTCCTGCCCCGGTTCACTTTTGGGTGCGCTGAATTCAACCTCGCCGTAGTCGAACAGGCGCAGTCCCTTTTGGCCGTCAGTATAAATCACTGCTCCTTCCCGCTCTTCTATCCGGCGTACCAGTGACAGGTTGGGAAAAATGCTGCGCAGCAGCTTTTCAAAGTCAAGTTCTTCTCGCAGAACATAACGCGGAGCCAATACCGGCACTTTCTCGGGGAGCAGGATTTCGCCCTGCGGCTCAAGGCCAAGCGCTTCCCACTCCTTCAGGTCGGCCGGACGAAAGGCAGGCGCGCCTTTGAAAATGTTCCGCAGGTCACCTTGCGTAATCCTGAGGTCAGTCGCCCGGGCCCGCAGCCAGTCGCCCCGCTCCCCGTGATACCAGACAGCGCCAGGGTCAACGGCCAGCCAGGCAATTGCCGTTATCGCCGGCAGGTCAGCCTGAGGTGGCGCCCCCCACACTTCCGGTGAAACCGGCAGCGGAAACCGCACCAGCAGCTGTTCGTCTTCCCCGGGATCCGGTTTTTCCTGTCGTTCCGGGCTTATCTCAGGGAGCTTGCTTAACTGCTGCCGGAGTGATTCCCAGACCAAGGCATACCCCGGCGTCCAAGGGTACAACAGCTGCAGGCCGAATTGCAGCAACGGCAGCACCTGTCTGTCGGTCGGCCGCAGTTCACCAAACGCCAGCTTTTCATAGGCCGGCGGGGCGACTGTTTCCAGGGGAGGCATTCCAAAAAGCAGGCGGGCTGTGAGGATAACGCTGCACAGAACTAAGGTCAGCAGCAACAGTGTCTTCAGGCGTTCCCGCATGGTTTATTCCTCCCCTTTTGCGGAAAGAGCGCAAGGCAGGACAACAGTCACCATGGTAAAGCGGTTTGGCTCACTGTCAATGCGGATACTGCCACCGTGCCCCACGACAATTTCACGGGCTATGGAAAGGCCGAGTCCCGTACCGCCCAGGTCACGCGATCTGGCTTTATCCACACGGTAAAACCGCTCAAAAATGCTCTCCAGCTCATCCGGCTGCACCCCGATGCCGTTGTCGCGAACTGTAATGACGGCTTGACCTCCGCTTTCCGCCAGCGCAACATCAATCCGCCCGTCACTGCTAGTAAACTGAAAAGCGTTTTGCATTACATTCAATATTACCTGTTTTATCTTGTCCCTGTCGAACACTGCCTGTAACGGTTTGGGAGGCAGTGATAAGCTGATAACGCGGCCGTTTTCCCGGTAGCTGGGCGTCAGTTCATCAACAACCTCCCTGACAAGCCCGTCAAGCGGCTGTTTCTGCTTATGCCAGCGCACCTGGTGATAATCATGCTGCGTGAGAGCAAGCAAATCTTTAACCAGCCTGACCATCCTGTCGGTTTCGCGCTCCATGGTTGCCAGAAAAGAGCGGCAAATTCCCGGTTCGTCCATGGCACCGGCCAGCAGCGTTTCCGTGTAGCTTTTCAGGGTAGTCAGCGGTGTGCGCAGTTCGTGGGAAACATTGGCGACAAATTCCCGCTCCTTGCGCAGGGTGGCTTCCAGTTGAGCAGAGAGATAGTTAAACATCTCGCTCAAATGGCCTATCTCATCACCGGAGCGGACCTGCAGGCGCTGCCCGAAGTCACCGTGCGCAATCCTCGCCGCTCTGCCGGTGACTTCTTTGATCGGTCCGGCAATCGTCTTCGCCAGCACAAAACCGAGCAGCACCGTCGCGCAGATTACCAGCAGGGCGCCGGTCAGAAAGATATACAGAATTTCGCGCAGTGTCCGGTAAATCGGTTCCAGCGACCCGGCCAGGTACACGACGCCGAGAGTCTTCTCTCCTGAACGGACTGGTAAGGCCAGGTATTTTACCCGTTCCCTGGTCACCGGGTCAAGCCGGATCTCCTCACTGCGGCTGCCTGCCAGAGCACGCGTTATCTCTTCCTGAATAATGCGCTGTCCGCGCACGTCAGACTCTGGACGGGAGGAAGAAAGAACACGCCCGAAAGCATCCAGGACCAGGATTTCCGAAGTGCCGGCGTAACGGGAAAACTCGCCTACCAGGCGGTCAAGCGTCTCTCCCTCTTCCTCGGCTACCAGGTGGCGTTGCAGAAAGTTGGCCAGCAGCAATCCCTGGGACTCAAGACTGGCGGCATAGGTGCTTATATAATAGCGTTCCAGTGCCTGAGTGATAAACACGGCAAAAAACTGCATCGCCAGCAGGATAAGCAACGTGTAAATAAGCGCTATTTTCCACTGGATACTCTTAAACATGCCCCGCTCTCCTGAAGAAATATCCTGCCCCGCGCTTCGTCTGAATATAATAAGGCCTGCTCGGGTCCTGCTCAATTTTTTCACGCAGACGCCTGACGGTAACGTCCACGGTCCGTTCGTCCCCGTAAAAATCATACCCCCAGACGTCTGCCAGCAGCTTCTCCCTGCTGAAGACGTACCCGGGACGCCGCAGCAAGTAAACGAGCAGCAAATATTCTCTGAAGGTCAGCTCCACCGGTTGGCCGGCTTTCGTTACTTCCATGCGCCCGGTGTCAACCGCCAGCTCGTGGCAGACCAGCCGCTCTCCTGTCTCCGGGCTCTTGTTCTGGACGCGTCTAAGCTGTGCTTTGACGCGCGCCACAACTTCCCGGGCCGAAAACGGCTTCGTGACATAATCATCGGCGCCAAGCTCCAACCCCAGCACTTTATCCAGCTCCGTGTCCCTGGCTGTCAGCATAATAACCGGCATGTTCTCGGTGCGGCGAAGCTCCCGGCAGACAGCAAAGCCATCCTTTTTCGGCAGCATGATATCAAGCAGCAGCAGATCAGGGTGCTCTTCCCGCGCCAGCCGCAGTGCTTCCTCGCCGTCATGTGCCAATAGAACGGTAAAGCCTTCCTGTTCGAGATTATAGCGCAAAATCTCGGCAATCGGCTTTTCATCGTCAACAACCAGAACTTTTCGGCCCGGCAAAACTTCCTCTGACATGGCGGACGTTCCTCACTGCATGATTTTCGTATAAGTTCGGCCCCGAACAATACTAATCCTGCCTGGGCAGGAACCAGCGCGGTTGTGCCGGAAACCACCTGAGCCAGCTTTCGTGGAAAGCGTTCCTGTCCAGACCGTACACTGCATGTACAGTCTGATAAAAGGGTTTACCGCGGGCCAGCATGTCAAGCAGCCGGTTTATGCCTTCCAGACCCCGCAAAGACTCCAGGTAGGTGACCAGGCTCATAGCCTGCCTGTAAGCCAGCGGCTGGTTGTCAAGCGTGTCAAAGGCCTCTTCAAGTTCGTCAGGACTGTAAACTCCGTGCGAGAGCGAGCTGCCCGGCTCCAGCCATTCAAAATTCAGTATCCGGTACTCCATCAGCTGCGCCAGCCCTTCACTGAACCAGCGCGGGTAATTGCCCCCGGTTCTGGCATCGACCACATAATGGGTGATCTCATGAACCAGCGGCCCCTGCCGCCTGTAAAAATGCCTTCGCGCAGCCTCATCCGCTTCATAGAAAGTTTGCGGTGAGATTACAATAATTGTGTCAGCGAGATAGGCGCCTAATACTCCGGTCCCGTCTCCCCACCCAAAAGCACGCCTGATTGCGTTCTGGTCAGGGGCGATGACCAGCCAGGGCTTTGCCGCAGCCGGCCTGTATTCCAGTTTTTCCCCTACGCGGGTGGCAGCCTGTTCCGCAAGAGCCGCCACCCATTCCGCTTCTTCCCGGCTTATGTTTATATAGCGGAGATGAAAGCGTGGCGTCTCCAGGGAAAGCCAGCCGCGGTAATGGTGACGAATCACGGCGGCGGTAAAGGCGCCCCGGACACCGGGGGTGTCCGCAGCGGCAACAACAAACAGCAACAGGGCAAGCAAGGCTGCCGGAACGTTTCGCGACAGGGACGGCCTGTAAAACGGGCCGCCAGCAGTCATAGAACTCCCCTCCCGCTTAATCATAACAGGAATAAGAGCCTTTTTCCCTAGTAATATCTGGATGACAACTGCTCACCTGCAGATACAACTGCTTTTAAAGCGTCATATGCTACCTGAGCAGTTGCTCTGGATGGCAAAAAAATAACGCGGCTTGGGCCACGTCAAAATAAAATATATAAAGAGGGGGTCAAACTGTTTCTAGTATACTGCAGCAAGATTACAGCCATATTACAGTTAATTTATTTTTATATGACAAGAGCCCGGCTGTTACCGGGCTCCCTGATTTCTGTACGGGTTAAAAATACCGGAGCGGGTTAAGCGGCACACCCTGCCGCACTACTTCAAAATGCACATGGGGACCTGTGGAGTTGCCGGTATTGCCGGAGCGGGCGATCTGCTGGCCCTTTTCGACTCTTTGCCCCTCGGAAACAAGCACCCGGGAATTGTGGGCATACTTGGTCACGTATCCGTTGCCGTGATCCACCGAAACAAGGATGCCATAAGCACCGGCCCACCCGGCAAATACAACTATTCCGTCATCGGCCGCCAGAACGGTCGCCCCGCTGGGCACCCCGATATCTACACCCGGATGAAACCCGCGGCCGCGCGGTCCAAACCTGGAGGTAATCCTGAAGCTGTCTGGTACCGGCCAAAGAAAGGGGCCACGCCCCATGACCGGAACAGCCGCCGTACCCCTGGCAACCACCTGATCTTCAGGCTCGTTTACCACTCTTTCGCCTACTACCTCACGTTGCACTTCCCGCTCATTTGTCCGGCTGATGCGGTAGGTCACTTCTTTGTAGCCGTATTTTCCGGGTGTTACCACTCTGGCTGTGCCGCGGTACATCCTGGCGTCATCCTGATAGACAGTCTGGAAGGGTATCCGCTCCACAAGCGTCACCTCTTCGGTCACGGAAACGTCAACAAGCGGTTGCGGTACAACCAGGTTAATCTCTTCGCCGACCTGCAGGCGGTCAGGTTCCGCCAGCTGCGGGTTTGCCGCCTGAATTTCCTCAACTGTCATATCATTACTACGCGCAATGGTCCAAAGCGAATCGCCCCGGGAAACAAGGTAGGTTTCCCTCCGGTCGGTGCCGCGGCGCAGGACTTCGGCAGCCTTGTCGGCGCTGTACAGCGCTTCAGGGTCCACCAGCATCTGTTTCGCTTCCACCCGGTCATTCAGGACAATCGCCCGGACAACAGCATTGGAGCGCCCGGTTGCGTAGGAACTTTTCAGGTTTTCAAGCACCTGCCGGTATTCTTCATAACTTCTGACGGCCAGAGTAGGCTTGTCATTGACATAAATCACGTAAGCGTAGACGTCATATTGCAACCGGCGACGCAACTGGTCTTTGACCGTCCAGTCGTCCTGCCGTACCCCCCGGCGCCGCTCCCTCACCACGCGCACTTCCTGGACCTGCCTGACCTCGAGGCCAAGCAAAGCGGCTTTTTCCTCCTGCAGAAAAGCGACATAGTCAAAAACTGCCTTGTCTTCTGAGACAACACCTATTTCAGCGCCGTTCAGATATACCACATATGTAAAGGACCGGTTATAAACGTACAGGAAGCCGGCAATCCCAAACAAAACAGCCAGCAGTGCAGTCAGGGCACGACGCGGTATGACGAGAACCGGAACCCGGATTTCCCTGGTCAGGTTCATGATCCGCCGGGCGGTATTCATCAGCTCACCTCACTTAGCAGGCAGGCTTATCACTTGCCGGACTATAAGTTCGCCGTGTTTTGTTAAATCTCCTGCCCATATATTATATTTTCTTAAAAATAATTAAGAGACCATAAACTTCTTATGGTCTCTGTTTTTTTTTGGTGACCCCTGCGGGAATCGAACCCGCGTTACCGCCTTGAAAGGGCGGTGTCTTGACCGCTTGACCAAGGGGCCTGAATATGGTGAGCCATGATGGACTCGAACCATCGACACCCTGATTAAAAGTCAGGTGCTCTACCGACTGAGCTAATGGCCCAAAATTGATTCTCCTGCAAAAAGCCGCATAGCGGCTTCTCCGACCCTGCGGAATATAATATTACTATGTTTTCAGTGCTTTGTCAACGTCAGAACAATTCATGCAGTACCTTGGTCTGGTGACGGTTTGGACCGACGGAAACAATAGCCACCGGTGTGCCGGTCAGCTCGGCTATCCGCCTGACATACCTGCGGGCAGCCGCGGGAAAATCGGCAAAATTTTCTATCTGAGAAAGGTCTTCCCGCCAGCCCGGCAACTCTTCAAAAACCGGCTCACACTGTTCCAGGGCGCGCAGGCTGGCCGGAATATGGGTGATTTCCCGGCCCTGATAGCGGTAAGCGGTGCAGATCTTCAGCGTCTCAAGGCCGCCGAGGACATCAAGCAGTGTCAGTGCGAGGAAATTCAGGCCGTTTATGCGGCAGGCGTAACGCAGGACATTGGCGTCCAGCCAGCCGATCCGGCGCGGACGGCCGGTTGTTGTTCCGTACTCACGACCCACTTCGCGGATATGATCGCCGATTTTGTCCTTTAGCTCTGACGGGAACGGCCCGTCCCCGACCCTGGTGGTGTAGGCTTTGACAACCCCGACGATTGTGTCTATGCGCGAAGGCCCGATGCCGGTACCTGTACAGGCGCCACCTGCCGCCGGCGATGAGGAGGTGACATACGGGTAGGTGCCGTGGTCCAAATCCAGCATGGTGCCTTGGGCGCCCTCCAGCAAAATCTTTTTGCCCTGGGCTATCGCCTCGTTTAAAAACAGGCTCGTGTCGGTTACATAAGGGCTGATTTCGGCCGCATATTGCCTGTACTCCCCGAAAATCCGGGCGGCATCAAAAGGCTCGGCCCCATAAACCCTGGTGAAAAGAAGATTCTTTTCCTCCACCAGCCCGGCCAGTTTATCCCGCAGTTCCTGCTCATCAAGCAAATCAGCGACGCGCACTCCGTTACGGCTTACCTTATCCATGTAAGCGGGGCCGATACCCCGCAGCGTCGTACCCAGCTTGCCCGTGCCGCGGCGCGCTTCCTCCAGCTCGTCCAGTCGCCTGTGGTAAGGCATCACCAAATGCGCCCGGTCACTGATCCGCAATCCCGCAAGGTCAATATTCCTGTGTTTCAGACTGCTGATTTCGGAAAGCAAAGCGGCCGGCTCCAGAACCACTCCGTTGCCGATGACGCAGGCTTTCCCGGGATAGAGAATGCCGGACGGAATCAGGTGCAGCTTGAAAACTTCCTGTCCGACGGCCAGCGTATGGCCGGCATTGGTACCTCCCTGGTAACGGACCACAACATCAGCTTTAGCAGCCAGAAAGTCGGTAATTTTGCCCTTGCCTTCATCGCCCCATTGTGACCCGATTACAACTACGGTGGACATCATGCTCACCCCTTGCGTTATTTTCCCTGTCTGCGCAAAATTTCCCTTGCCGCCACAACTCCGGCAGCAGAAGCCTGAGCCAGCCCGCGGGTTATCCCGGCGCCGTCCCCGACGGCGAAAAGGTTTTGCACTCTGGTTTCCAGGCACTTGCTCACAGTCAGCCGGGAAGAATAAAATTTAACCTCCACCCCGTAAAGCAGGGTATGCCGGGAGTTAACACCGGGAGCAATTTTATCAAGAGCCTCCAGCATCTCCAGGATGGAAAGCAGGTGCCTGTAAGGCAGGACCAGGCTAAGGTCGCCGGGAGTGGTATCAAGCAGCGTCGGGCGGACAAGTCCGCGCTCAATTCTTTCCGCGGTTGAACGCCTCCCGGCCAGCAGGTCCCCCAGACGCTGGACCAAGACACCCCCGCCCAGCATATTGGCCAGTTGCGCCACATTTCTTCCGTAGCGGATCGGCTCCTTGAACGGCTCGGTGAAAGATTTGCTGACCAGCAGGGCGAAGTTGGTGTTTTCGGTCTTTTTTTCCGCATAGCTGTGGCCGTTTACCGTAATCAAACCGGCGTTGTTTTCCAGCACCACCTCGCCGTAAGGGTTCATACAGAACGTCCGCACACGGTCATCAAACGAGCGTGAATAATAAATAAGCTTTGACTCGTAAATTTTTTTTGTCAGGTGTTCCAAAATAACCGCCGGAACCTCAACGCGCACGCCAATATCAACAGGGTTGCCGGCCGCTGACAGTCCCAGCCGCTGCGCCTCCCCGGCGAACCATTCCGAGCCCTCGCGGCCTGGCCCGCAGATAATGCAGTCAGCCGGAATTTCCTCTCCCCGGCCTGTGCGTACGCCGACAACCCGGTCGTTATGGCAGAGCAGCCTTTCTACCGCCGTATCTGCCTTAATCTCGGCCCGGCCGTCCAGGTATTCTCTGATGCCGGCAACAATCTTCAGACAATTTTCCGTCCCCAGGTGCCTGATGCGGGCGGGGATGAGCGACAGGCCGGCGGTTGCGGCCTGCCTTTGCAGCTCGTGGACAGCCTCACTGTCCGCGCCGAAAACCTCACCGGACGCGCCGAACTCCCGGTAGATTTGGTCCACATAATCAATCAACTCTTCCAGTGGTTCCCGTCCAATGATTTCATGCAGGAAACCGCCGAAATCTGCGGTCAGGGTCAGCTTTCCGTCAGAAAAAGCCCCTGCGCCGCCGACGCCGCACACCACCGAACAAGGATGACATTTGCCGCAGGTTTTCCCGTCCGCCTTTAACAGGCAGCGGCGCCCGGCAATGTCATGACCTTTTTCCAGCAGCAGTACCTCCCGCGCCCCTCCCCGGACCAGCTCCAACGCGGCAAAGAGACCGGCCGGACCAGCTCCGACAATTATCACTTTATTAACCGGCACCTGCGGACCACCTCCCGCCCGTTACCATAAAAATAACCCAAACAGAATTTTTCATTCCATTCGAGCTTAAGCGGGCATTCACACCTTTTACTCTTTTTACCGGCTCGCGCCAACTGCAGTCTACCAAAATCAAGCACTTTTGTCAAGCAGTCTGCTGCGCGCCTGTCTGCTGCACGCCCTGTTCCAGGTCGGGACGCGGGCTGATACTGACAAATTTATTTTGGTTTTCTTTAAAATAGAGCTGGATTGTGCCTACGGGACCGTTACGCTGCTTAGCGATAATCACATCCGTGAGAGGCTTGTTTTCCGCATCCTGGTTGTAATATCCCTCGCGGTAGATAAATGCCACTACGTCAGCATTGGCTTCAATTCCTCCGGATTCCAGCAGGTCACTCAAAACCGGCTTCTTTTTATCTCGCTTTTCGACTTCCCGCGAAAGCTGGGAAAGAGCGATTACCGGAACGTTAAGCTCTTTGGCCAGCGCTTTCAGGGAACGGGAAATCGCACTTATCTCCTGCTGCCTGTTTTCCGCCCGCTCACTGCCGCGCATCAACTGCAGGTAGTCAATAAACAGCGCCGCCAGGCCATGCTCCGCTTTCAGGCGACGGGCCCGGGCCCGCATTTCCAAAGCAGAGATGGCCGGAGTATCATCGATAAATAACGGCGCCGCGGACAGCGGGCCGGCCGCCCTTGTCAGCCTGGGATAATCTTCATCAGACAGGTAGCCGCGGCGCAGGCGGTTGGCATCAATGCCGGACTGGGCGCAAAGCATTCTCTGGGCCAGTTGCTCTTTGGACATTTCCAGGGAAAAAACGGCCGTGGGCAATTTTTCGTTAACAGCGATATGCTGCGCGATGTTCAGCGCCAGCGTTGTCTTGCCCATGCTGGGCCTGGCGGCAATAATAATCAGGTCTGAATTTTGCAGGCCGCAGGTAATATGGTCCAGGTCGGGAAAGCCTGTTGGCAGCCCGGTGACGCCCCCTTTGTTGCCCCAGAGCCTGTCGATGCGCTCAAAAGCATCTTTCAGGACTTCCTTCATGGCCGTGAAACCCTCCGGTCCCGATCGTCTGGCCACTTCGAAAATAGACCGCTCCGCCTCGTCCAGAATTTCCTCCACCTCGCCGGACGCTTCAAAGCTGCGGGAAACGATACGGGTGGCGGTGTTGATCAGTGTGCGCAGAACCGACTTTTCGCGCACAATGCGTGCGTAATAAGCCACATTTGCGGCAGTGGGAACCGCGTTGGCAAGCCCGGTGAGGGCACTCATCCCTCCCACCGCTTCCAGCACGGACCGCGTACGCAATTCTTCGGCAAGAGTTACCAGATCCACCGGCTCATCCCGGTCACTGAGCGTACAGACGGCCTGAAAAATCTGCCTGTGGCTCTCGCGGTAAAAATCAGCCGGCTTCAGATATTCAGAGGCAATAATGATCGCTTCTTTATCAAGCAGCATTGAGCCGAGCACCGATTGCTCCGCCTCCAGGTTTTGCGGCGGGATTCGTTCCAGGCTGCCGGTCATCTCCTCACCCCGTTAGACTTCTTCTTGTTTTTCCCCGACCGACCTTAAAACCGTGTTCCCGAAAAAATGCGGCAACGCTTCTTCAACCGTCCGCACAAACTCGACCTGCAGCGAATCCGGCGCCGCCGGCACGTCATTCCTGTTTTCTTCAGGCAACAGTACCTTAGCGATTCCCGCCAGGCGGGCACCGTAAAGCTTTTCCACCGCCCCGCCCACCGGTCTGACCGCACCCCGCAGCGACACTTCGCCGGTAACAGCCACGTCCTGGGCAACCGGCCAGCCTTTGATAGCGCTGAGCAAGGCAATAACCACGGCCAGGCCGGCTGAGGGCCCGTCAATTTTGCCGCCGCCGACAACATTGACGTGCAGGTCATAGTCCTGCATTTCCTCTCCGGTCACGCGGCGGATAACGGCCGCCGCGTTAAAGACGGAATCGCGGGCCATACTGCCGGCCGTTTCATTAAAACGGAGGCTTCCTTTTCCTTTTTCCCGTGCCGGGAAGGCAACAGCTTCTATCTCCAGGACGCTGCCCAGAAAACCGCTGACCGCCAGGCCAAACACTTTTCCCGTTTCCGGGCCTGCCCCTTTTTCCCCGGCTGAATGGGGCGAAATGCGGGAAGAACGCAAGGTGTCGAGAATCATTTCCCGGGTAATGCTGACCGACCCGCTCTGCCCGCTGCGCGACTGCCTGAACAATGCCAGGCCATACGCATCAGCCAGGATATTGACCGCCTGGCGGCCCTCTGTCGTATATTCACTGATCACGGCCGGCACCTCCGGATCAGGGGCCACTCCCAGCTTCACCGCTGCCTCCGCAACAATGCGCCGGATATCAAAGGGTGTCAGCGGCTCAAAAAAAACCGCGGTGCACCGTGAGCGCAAAGCAGGGCTGATTTCTTCCGGAGAACGGGTGGTAGCGCCGATAAGCAGAAAATCAGCCGGCGCGCCTTCGGCAAACAGCTTGTGGATATACTTGGGCACCTGGTTGTCGGACGGGTCGTAGTATGCCGATTCAAACGTGACTTTTTTGTCCTCCAGCACTTTTAACAGCTTGCCCTGCAGATGGAGATCCATTTCCCCGATCTCATCTATAAAGAGAATGCCGCCATGCGCGTCTGTAACCAGACCGGGCTTTGGCTCTGGCACGCCCCCGTCTACCAGCTCGCGCTTCGCTCCCTGATAAATAGGGTCATGCACTGAACCGAGCAAGGGATTGGCGGTTTCCCGCGGATCCCAGCGCAGGGTAGTACCGTCGACCTCAATAAACGGCGCCTCCGCGGAAAAAACGCTTTTTGCCAGTCCCCTGGCGGCTGCCAGCGCCAGCCTGGCAGCTGTTGTCTTGCCGACCCCGGGCGGTCCGTAAATAATCATGTGCTGCGGATTGGGCGAAGCAAGCTTTGCCAGGAGAGCCTCAATGGCCTGTTCCTGTCCGACTATTTCAGGCAAAGACTGCGGCCTCAGAATTTCAAGGGCAGAGCGATTCAGCTTCCGCCGCTTCATTTTCTCCAGTTGTGCGTACTTTTTCAGGGTCTGCGGGTTCTCCGGCCCGCTTTGCTCCTTAAGCAGCTGGCGTTTAATCTCCTGCAGGTACTCCTCGTGACGTTCCTGCAGGCGGTCGGTAATTTTTCGTTCAAGCGATTCCTCCACCGTGCGCCGGGCCATCTGGTCCGCCAGTTCATGGTGCAGCTGCTGCAACGCCTCTGCCAGGGCCTCCTCGCCGGGTGCCGGGGCCAGAGTGGGATTCTCAAAAACAACGCGTTGCAAGCCAAGCACCCGTTCCTCCGGTCTGCGTGAACGAAGCAGCGCCAGAGCCTCGAGCTTTCCGGCTTTCAGAACCAGCCTGTCCGCGCCGATCATATCGGAAAGCAACGCGTAAAGAGCGGCTATTTCCCGTTTTAGCTGTTCTTTGTCGCCGGGGCTCTTAAATCTCCCGGCATTTCTCGTTGTTGAACAAGTTTTAGCCATCCTTTACTCCTTAACCAAAATTTCCAAAGCGGCGCTGACCTCCGCCTGCAGCCTGACTTTTACGTGGAACAGGCCCAGCGTTTTTATAGGTTCGGTGAGCTCTATTTTTCGCTTATCCACCCCAACCCCTCTGCTTTGCAGCGCCATCGCGATATCTCCGGCGGTTACAGAGCCGAACAGCCTGCCTCCCTCTCCGGCACGGGCGGATATCTCGATCTTTAATCCCTCCAGCTTATGACGCAACGCTTCGGCGTCAGCCCTCTCCCTGGCCAGCTTATCCGCACGCCGCTGTATCAGCTCTTCCTGTTGCCTGACATTGGCAGCCGTTGCCTCCACAGCCAAACGGCGCGGCAAAAGATAATTGCGGGCATACCCCTCCGCCACTTCCTTCAGGTCTCCCTTTTTCCCCAGCCCCTTAATATCCTGGGACAGGATAACTTTCATTACCGCCTTCAAACCTCCTTGCCCCCGACTGCTGTTTTCGCGGGAACTGACTTATTCTGCATGACTCCCGGATTCTCCTGCCTTTGCCGCATTATCTTCGGGGCAGCAAAACGCTGCCCGCGCTGCTCTGCCCGCAAAAAAGCCTGCCCCGAAGGGCAGGCTCTCAGGTACCGCAGCGTCTGATCTACTCTGAGGTGTACGGCAGAAGCGCGATATTGCGCGCCCGTTTAATGGCTAACGTCAGCTGGCGCTGATGCCTGGCACAGTTCCCGGAAATCCTCCGCGGCAAAATTTTGCCGCGCTCAGTGATAAAACGTGTTAGCTTGCCGGTAGCCTTATAGTCTATTGTTTCAGCCTTATCAACGCAAAAATTGCATATCTTGCGCCGGCCTCTCCGGCCATGTTCCTTGCGCATTGACTTAACCTCCCGAAAATTGCTGCCTAAAAGGGAACATCGTCTTCCCCAATCAAAGTGTCGTCAAACCTCGGCTGCTCCGGCTCCTGCTGCCTGTCACGGCTGCCGCCGAGAAACTGAACGTTTTCAGCGACTACCTCTGCCACGTTGCGCTTCTGGCCCTCCCGGTCTTCGTACGAACGGAGCTGAAGCCGTCCTTCAACAGCCACCTGGCTTCCTTTGACCAGGTACTTGGCGCAAGTTTCCGCCAGCTTCTGCCAGACGACCACGGGGATAAAGTCGGCTTCCTGTCTGCCTTCCGTCCGGAATCGCCTGTTTACAGCCAGCGTAAACGTGGCAACGGCAACACCCCCTGCCGGGGTATAACGCAACTCGGGGTCTCTGGTCAGGCGACCGATAAGCACAACCCGGTTCAGCAATGTTTGCACCCCCTGTTAGAGGACTGACACCATAGTTACTCTTCCTCTTTGACAATGAGATAGCGGATTACCTCGTCAGCAATCCTAAAGTTCCGCTCCAGCTCATCTGTGACAGCCGGTGCCCCGCTATAATTAATCAGCAGGTAAAATCCTTCGCGGAACTTCTTTACCTCATAGGCCAGTCTGCGTCGCCCGATACGGTTGAAATTGGTTACCTCTCCCTTGCCCGCCTCAATTATTCCTTTAAACTTGTCTGCCAGAGCATCGTATTTTTCCTCTTCGAGGTCGGGCCTGAGAATAAACATAGCTTCATATCCGGACATGGCCTATTCACCTCCTCCCTATGGACTGATGGCTCCCGGTCTGGCCGGGAGCAGGGAAGTACAGGCTCTATACTAGCATATTCCGCCGGGCTTGGCAAGTTCTGACCGCTATTTCCGGCCAGTCTTTTTTTAGGACCTCTTTTTTTAGGATGTCCCGCGTCCGGCCTGGACGGAGGCGGTACCGTCGTTCAGGATTTCCCTGACGCTTTTTTCAAACTTGGCCCGCGGAAGCAGAACACTGCGTCCGCATTGCACGCATTTAATACGGAAATCCATCCCCACGCGGATAATTACCCAGACATCGCTGCCACAGGGATGGCTTTTTTTGGTTCTGACGCGCTGCCCGAGAACGAATTCAGGCACTGCATAACCTCCCTAACGCGCTTATGTCGCCGAGGAATCCCGCTTCATTTTCCCTTCCAGAGCAGCAACAATCTCTTCAAAAACTTCAGCGATTTCCCTTGAGCCGTCAACGGCTAGCAGCAGGTTCTTTTCCCGGTAGTATGCTGCCAGCGGTTCTGTCTGCCGGCGATAAACTTCCAGCCTCTGGTTCACTGTTTCCACTGAGTCGTCGGCACGCTGGTAAAGCTCGCCGCCGCACTTGTCGCACACATTACGCACCTGCGGCTGATTAAACTTAATATGATAAGTGGCAGCGCACATCTTGCACACGCGCCGCCCTGTAAGCCTGTCAAGCAGTTCCCCCTGCCCGACATCGACGCTGACAACGGCAGTCAGCGGAGCCCCCATCCCGGCCAGCACGCTGTCCAGAGCTTCCGCCTGGCCGACTGTGCGCGGAAAGCCGTCCAACAGAAAGCCAGCGCTGCAATCCGGCTGCTGCAGGCGCTCCTGCACAATTCCCACCACCAGGGCATCCGGCACCAATTCCCCTTTATCCATATATTCCCTGGCCTGCTTTCCCAGCGCTGTCCCCTCTTTTATGGCGGCACGGAAGATATCCCCGGTGGAAATGTGCGGAATCTGATACTTTTTCACAAGTTTTTCACCCTGGGTTCCCTTGCCCGCGCCCGGGGCACCCAGCAAAACAATACGCATATTTTTTCCTCCTGACTTGTGGCTACTCCAGAATATTTTGACCTTAAAGCATTCTTTGCCTGTCAGAAAAATCCTGCTTCCTCCAAAAAAATAGGGCCGCTTTGCGGCGCCATGCTTTCAGGCAGCGAATTTTGTTGATATTTCCCGGGAAATACGACTTTGTTTTTAGGCTATTTCATCAACATCGGGCACTTCTTTAAAACGAGATCCATCCATTTTTTATATTAACCCCATATTTGTCAATTAGCCACTGTTTTTGTTTAGAGCTGAACATTTCTTATTCCCCTTATATCATTTTTATAATAAATTGGCCCTAACAGGAAGTGATCTGCGCAGGGACGGCATTATTTGTCCCGCGGCGGCACGCGCACACGGAGAGCCTGCCTTTCCATCGTTATACAAAACGGCAGTGAGCCGGTTAAATCGCCGTCTGTGTGAACCGGCAGGGGCCGGTCGCTTTCCACGCAAACCTTTCCCGCCCGGTAGAAGTGAACCTGGGGAAGTGAGAGATGTTTTCCTCTGTACACCGCCGGAAAGGCAGTCAGAAATTTCAGGCGGTGCATCTGTCCGACCACAATCACATCGGCCAGGCCATCACCACAGTCAGCCTGCGGGGCGATCTCCATTCCCCCTCCGTAATAGCGGCCGTTAGCCACGCTGACCAGCCACGCCATTGTGATTACCTGCCGCTCATCCATCGTGATTTTCAGAGTGCACGGACGATAGAACAGCAGCTGGCTAACCAGGGCAGCCAGGTAGGAAAGGGAGCCGAAAATCCGCTTTAAGCGGTTGGCTTCCGCAACCACCGCCGCATCCAGCCCGGCGCCGGTTACGTTTAAAAAAATCCGGCCATTGTAGCGACCGATATCAATCGCCTGATCTTCGCCGTGCAGCAGTCCTGCACATGCCGCTGACGGTTCCGGCGGGATTTTCAGAGAGCGGGCAAAATCATTTCCCGTCCCGGCAGGCAGGACTCCCAACACTGTCTTTGTTCCGGCCAGGGCGCCGGCTACGCGCGAAAGCGTCCCGTCACCCCCAACACCGGCCACAAGAGCACTTCCCTCACAAACCGCCTGCCTGGCCAGACGCTCCACATCGTCACCATCCCGGCTAAAAGCAGCCCGGTAGCTCATTCCCCTGGAATCCAGCTCCGAGCGGACGGCAGCCCAGTACTGCAGAGCCCGGCCGTTGTTGGCGCGCGGATTGATAACAAAAAACAACCGGCCCGCCGGAAAGTTCGCTATTTCCATAATACAGCTGCATGCCTCCACCACTAAAGGATATAAAAAGCCGGCAGAACCGGCGTGACCCGCACCGGATTATGCGGCGGAACGCAGGCTACTTTGTGCGGCTTGCCAGGTGACGCGTAACAGCCTTCGCCCGGCGAATAGCCTCCTGCTCCTCACCACTTAGCTGGTAGGGGGATTTTCCTTCTCTGACCGGCTTGGCGTAAGTGCGTGACTCTTCCCGCCCGTAAATACTGCTGACCACCAGGCCGTTTTCACCGGCGTCAAGAAGGGCAACAGCAAAACTAAGGTCGCTGCCGGTGTCCTGGAAGGCGTTAAAACGAACGACGCCCACTCCGCGAACAGCCGTGTCCAGCACCGCTTCCACCTCGCGCAGCCTGTCCCTGTCCGCTTCAATAAGGTCCTGCGCACCGGCCATATCCCGGTTAAGCGAAGCCAGCACACCCTCAAGGCTTGCTCCATCCCGGCCCTGCATGAACTGGCGGTAAGCCGCTGATAAGGCGGCCACTTTCCGGCTCAGCTGCAGCAGCCAGACGAGCAGGACAACCGGTATGACTCCCAGCAAAACAACGCCTGATTCCATTTCTTTTCCTCCACGATGCCTTATTTCTTCCGCAACACCTTCAGACAGGCCTGCGTCAGGATACCAACAGCGTCAAGCCTGCGGCAAAGCCGATTGCCGGCAGAAAGTTAGCCACCTTCAAATTCTTAAGCAGACCCAGCATCCCCAGGCCGATGCACACAATGAGCAGCCCCCCGACTGACGACATCTCCGCGATAACGGCCGACCCGAGATACGGACGCAGACTGCCGGCGGCCAGCGCCATTCCTCCCTGGTAAAGCACAACCGGCAACGCGGACAGGCTGATACCGATTCCCATGGAGGCGGCAAAGGCAACCGCTGTCACACCGTCCAGCACCGCCTTGGCATATAATATCTGGTGGCTGCCCTGCAAGCCGCTTTCCAGCGCCCCGGTAACCGCCATGGCACCGACGCCATAAAGCAGCGTGGCGAAAACGAAGGCTTTCGCCACGCCGGAGCCGCTGCGTGCTACCTGGGACTCAACCCAGACGCCGGCCCGCTGCAGCCAGGCATCAAGACCCAGCAACTCTCCCGTTACTCCACCGAGGATAAGACTAAAAACCACAACCAGTATTTGCTGCGCCCCCAGAGCCATCTGCAGGCCGATCAGCAACACCGCGAGAGATATCCCCTGCACGACTACCGTTCTGATCCGTTCCGGAATTTTACCTCCCAACACGACACCACACAGGCCTCCCAGGGCAATGGCTGCCCCGTTGACTGCCGTTCCCTGCAAAACGGAAGCCCAGGAAAGCAACGCTTCTTCCATTTAAGCCTCCACATCTTTTTGAATGAATTGTTTCACGTGAAACTTCGGCAGCTGTTTTTTGCCGGAAGTCGTCCTGTTTCACGTGAAACAGCTAGATCAGCAACTCACATAGCCTTTCCAGGTCCTCTCGGGAGTAAAACAGTATCTCCAGTTTCCCGCCGCCGCGCCGCGCCACTCTGATTTTCACCGCGGTTCCGCAGGCCTGGCGCAGCCTTTCCTCCAGGTCCGCCAGATAATAATCAGGCTCCTTTTGCCGGCTGTCTTTGGCCGCCGGGCGCGTGCAGGCCGCCAGCTGCTCGGTTTCCCTGACCGACAAACCGCGTTCAATCACCCTCCTGGCAGCCGCGGGCTGCTCCTCCAGGGGAAGGGCGAGGATTGCCCTGGCATGTCCCTCCGAAAGGCGCCCCTCAGCAAGTTCGTGACGTGCCTGCGGGTGCAGAGACAACAGCCGCAACGTATTGGCAACGGCGGAGCGGCTCTTGCCAACCCTTTCCGCCAGCTGCTCCTGGGTATAAGCAAATTCAATGATTAACTGCTGGAAGGCCTGCGCCTCCTCCAGCGGGCTTAAGTCCTCCCGCTGCAGGTTCTCAATAAGGGCCACCTCCAGCGACTCCTCCGGTGTCAGAGGCCGGACAGAAACAGGAACCCTGAGAAGTCCGGCCATTTTCGCTGCGCGCAGCCTTCTTTCCCCGGCCACCAGCTCGTATCCGTCCCCCGCCGGGCGCACAATCAGGGGCTGCAGGATACCGTGCTCGGCCACGGAGCGGGCCAGTTCCTCCAGTTCCTCCGGTGCAAAGTTCTTGCGCGGCTGATTGGGATTTACTGCGATATCCGCCGTCTCAACTTCTGTTACTGCCGGCGGGGTTGCAGCCTCCATGCCCGGAATAAGCGCCTGCAACCCCTTTCCCAGGCTCTTTCTAGTCATTCGCCATCACCTCCTGCGCCAAATCATGGTAAACCTCGGCCCCCCTGGACCGGGCGTCGTAGGTGATTATCGGTTGGCCGTGGCTGGGCGCCTCGCTGAGCTTGATGTTGCGGGGAATCACGGCCCTGAACACCTGCCGGCCAAAATATTTGTGGACTTCCTCTGCCACCTGTGACGCGAGGTTGGTTCTGGCGTCATACATGGTCAACAACACGCCCTCCAGGCGCAACGAAGCGTTAAGGTGCTTTTGTACCAGCCTGACAGTATTGGTAAGTTGGCCTAGCCCCTCCAGCGCATAGTACTCGCATTGAATGGGTACCAGGACGGTATCGGCCGCTGTCAGGGCGTTGATGGTCAGCAGCCCGAGCGATGGGGGGCAATCAATAATAACGTAATGATAGCTGCCGCGCAACGGCTCAAGCACCCGTCGCAAACGCACCTCCCTTGACAGCGTAGGCACCAGCTCGATTTCAGCGCCGGCCAATTGGATTGTTGCAGGAATGACATCAAGGTTATCGAGCGAAGAAGGCTGCAGAATTTTCTGCAGCGGGATTTCATTAATCAGGGCATCATAAACACACAGTTTGAGACGCTTCTTTTCCAGGCCTATCCCGCTGGTTGCGTTTCCCTGCGGGTCTGTATCCAGCAGCAAAACCTTCCGTCCCGCCTGGGCCAGGCACGCGCTCAGGTTAACCGCGGTTGTCGTCTTCCCTACGCCGCCCTTTTGATTGGCCACAGCGATTACTCTGCCCATTGCCGCACCCCGCTTTCCAACGCTATATTCGCGGCCTGGCTGTCGTTTCCTGCCGCAGCAGCGAAAATGTGGCAGGGAGAACACACGCTCCGGCGCCGGTCAGTCAGACCTGCGGCCCAACAGGCAGAGACTTTTTGTTCTTAGGCAGGCAAATCCGGATCTCCAGGTGCTCGCCACAGTCTTTTTCCGTCACCTGGGGCTCCAGACCGGCGGCCCGCAAAATAGCAACGGCCTGGCGAATGGTGTTGAGAAAAATGCGGACATCCCTGATAACCACTTTCTTCCTGTCCACTCCCGGCAGCATCCTTGCTCCCGCCAGCAACTCATCAACACGCTTCTCCGTTTGCTTGACCGTAAGCCCCCGCCTGGCGGCCTCCCTAATAACCTTCAGCTGAAGCTCCTCGTTCTGCAGTTTCAGCAGCGCCCTGGCGTGGCGCTCCGACAGGTCCTCTCCCAGCAACTGCTCCCTGACCTTCTCAGACAACCTCAGCAAGCGCAACTTGTTGGCAATTGTTGACTGCGACTTCCCGAGCCGTTGGGCAATAACTTCCTGTGTCAGGTGAAACTCCTCCAGCAGCTTTCGGTAACCTTCCGCCTCCTCCAGGTAATTAAGGTTTTCGCGCTGCAGATTTTCAATCAGGGCAATTGTGGCCATGGCGCTGTCAGATGCCTCGCGGATTACTGCAGGTACAGTGGCCCAGCCAAGATAGCGACAGGCCAGCAAGCGCCTCTCTCCGGCAATCAGCTGGTAGACACCCGGGATTTTTCTGACGACTACAGGCTGCAGCAAGCCGTATGTCTTAATCGACTGCGCCAGTTCCATCAGCTTTTGCTGCGAAAATATTTTTCTGGGCTGATAAGGATTGGGTCGAATTTTTTCAATGTCCAAAACGAGCGCCTCATCTCTGGAAAGAGGCCTTTCCTCAATGTTTATAAGCTTTTCCCACGCTTCACTCACAAGATTACCCCCTCATAATCATGCTCTGCCAGCTACATATTCGACATCCGACAGGGTAATCCTTCCAATAAAAATACCAGGCCCCAGATATGGCGGGTACCCGGTACATTTAACATGAGCTATACCGGCTGCTTCAGGCAAGCGGGCGCTTTTCAGGGAGGCCTGCTCTGCGTGGATACCTGGATGGGGTTTCGGCGGTTTTAACAAAGATGAGCAGGCACCGTTCGCCGCAGGCGTCGGGGAGGCTGTAAGGGAATGTTTCCCCGGAAACAGCGCCAAGGGCGTCCAAGGCCGCACCGGCGGCTGACAGCTCCTGCACAGCCTCCGGACCCTTGTAGGCGACAAAATATCCCCCCGGACGCACGAAGGGCAGGCATAGCTCCAGCAAAACCGGCAGGCGCGCCAACGCCCTTGATACCACCAAAGGAAAGCTGTCACGACAACCCTCCTGTCTGGCCAGTTCCTCCGCGCGCCCGTAAACAACATCCAGTCCAGACAGGCCCAGCTGCCCGGCGGCGGCCCGCAAAAAATCAACCCTCTTCCGTGCCGAATCAAGCAGCCTGACTTCCAGCTCCGGCCGCGCTATCTTCAGGGGTATTCCCGGCAGGCCGGCGCCGCTGCCCACGTCGAGCAGAGGCCCGGCAAAGCCGCCGCTCCTCCACGAAAGCAGTGCCAGGGAATCGACAAAATGCTTGACCATCACCTGCCGCGGCTCAAGTATTCTGGTCAGGTTTGCCTTCTGGTTGCCACTGACCAGCAGCTCATAATAACGGGAAAAAAGCTGTGCGCTCCCTGGCGGCAAATTAACTCCCCGCGGCACCAGGTCATACAATTCATCCCACATGGTTTCCTGCGGGCTTGCGGTGCAGCTGCTCCAGGTGAATCAGCAACACTGCGATGTCAGCCGGGGTAATACCGGAAATGCGGCCGGCCTGCCCCAGCGTACGGGGGCGAACTTTTTCCAGCTTTTCCTTCGCCTCGCGGGAGAGGCCGGTCAGCTTCGTGTAATCCAGGGCTGGCGGCAACAGTTTGTCCTCCAGCTTCCGGTGCCGTTCAATCTGCTGCAGCTGTTTTTCAATATATCCGCTGTATTTAACCTGTATTTCTATCTGCTCGGCCACTTCAGGCGCCGGCAGCGGCTCGCCGAGCAGGCAGAGAACATCGGCATAACTCAGTTCGGGCCGCTTTAACAGCAGCTCCGCCCTGACCGGACTGTGCAGCGGGACGCTGCTCTTGCTCTCCAAAAAAGAATTGACTGTTTCCGTAGGTCTGATGGTTTTCTGCAACGCATTCAGCCCGCTGCTCACCGCCTCCGCCTTGGCTGTCAGGCGCCGGTACCTCTCTTCCGAAATCAGCCCGGCACGATAGCCAAGCGGTGTCAGGCGCAGGTCGGCATTGTCCTGCCTCAGCATCAGCCTGTATTCAGAACGGGAAGTCATGATCCGGTACGGTTCCCGCGTCCCCTTTGTCACGAGGTCATCAATCAGCACCCCGATATACGCGGCTGAACGGTCAACAACAAGCGGTTCCCTCCCCAGAACCTGCAGCGCGGCGTTGAGGCCGGCTACAATACCCTGCGCCGCCGCCTCCTCGTACCCGGAGGTGCCGTTAACCTGGCCGGCGCTGAATAAGCCCGACACCGGCTTCGTTTCCAGGGAGGGCTTCAATTGCAGCGAATCCAGGCAATCATACTCAATAGCATAGCCCGGGCGCATAATTCTGACATCCTCAAGTCCGGGGACGGTCCTCAGCATCGCCAGTTGCACTTCTTCAGGCAGGCTGGTGGACATGCCCTGCACATAATATTCCGCCGTATCCCTGCCTTCCGGCTCAAGGAAAATCTGGTGGCTGGCCCGGTCGCTGAACCGGACCACTTTGTCTTCGATGGACGGGCAGTAGCGTGGACCGACTCCTTTAATCCCTCCTGAAAACAGGGGAGAACGGTGAAGGTTGTCCCGGATAACCTGATGCGTCTTTTCGGTGGTGTGGGTCAGCCAGCATGGAACAGGACTGGTCGGTGAAGGGGAGGCGTCAAAAGAAAACGCCAGCGGCAGTTCATCTCCCGGCTGCGGTACGAGCCTGTTGAAATTTATAGTATCGCGGTGGACGCGCGGAGGTGTTCCGGTTTTAAACCGCAACAATGACAGGCCCAGTTTCTTTAAGTTTCCAGAGAGGCTGGTACTGGGCAACTGACCGCCCGGTCCCCCGCTGTAACTCAAAGCTCCGACAATAATTCTGCCACGCAGGTAAGTTCCTGCAGTCAGGACCACGGCAGGGGCCCCGTAAACGGCACCTGTCCTTGTAACAACGCCTTCGATTTTTCCTCCGCGGACCAGCAGTCTCTGGACCATGGCCTGCTGCAGGTGCAAACCGGGCGTGTCCTCCAACACCTGCCGCATCAGTCGCTGGTAATGCCATTTGTCGGCCTGGGCGCGCAAAGCATGTACGGCAGGCCCTTTCGCGGTATTTAACATTCTGATTTGCAGTTTTGTCCGGTCAATAACCTTTCCCATCTGGCCGCCCAGCGCATCCACTTCCCGGACCAGGTGACCCTTGGCCGGCCCGCCGACAGCCGGGTTGCACGGCATCAGAGCCACCGTATCAAGGTTAATGGTCAGCAGCAATGTACGGCAGCCCAGCCTTGCGGCCGCCAAAGCGGCCTCACAGCCGGCGTGGCCGGCGCCCACTACAATCACATCATATTTCCCGGCCTGGTATGTCATTTTCACCCCCGCCTTCAGTCAGCAACGGTCCGGACTTTATTTTCCGATACAAAAGGTCCGGAATATCTCTTCTACCAACTCTTCATGCAGCGTTTCCCCGGTTATCTCTCCAAGTGCGGCCAGCGCGGCAGACAAGTCTATAGAAACCAGGTCCACAGGCCATCCCAGTCGCAGGGCTTCCTGCACCTCCCGCAAAGAGTCCCCCGCGCGCCGCAGAGCGTCTTGGTGCCGCACAGAAGTGACCATCACAGTCTCCGGCGTCACCGCTTCCCCGCCGAAAAACAGTTGCAGCACCACGCGCTCCAGCTCGTCCAGTCCCTGCCCGGTCAGGGCGGACACCTGCACAACCGGCCGCGGCCCGGCAAAGAGAGCTGTTTCAGCGTCAGCAGGAACGGGCCGCGGCAGTAAATCAGCCTTGTTAACTACGATAATACACGGCTTCTCAGCGATTCTTGCCAGTATTTCCCTGTCCCCGGCAGTTACCCCTGTTGCAGCGTCCAGAACCAGCAGAACCAAATCTGCCGAGTTTAGTGCCTCCTGGGAGCGTAAGACCCCTATCTTTTCCACCGCGTCCCGCGTCCGGCGTATCCCGGCCGTGTCCAGGACTACCAGGGCCACCCCGCCGAGATTAATGCTTTCCTCCAGCACATCCCGCGTAGTCCCGGGAACTGCCGTAACAATGGCCCGCTCCTGTCCGAGCAGCGCATTAAGCAAAGAACTCTTGCCGACATTGGGCTTGCCTGCAATGACTGTCCGCAGGCCCTCCCTGAGTATTCTGCCTCTGCCGGCTGTCTCCAGCAGCATACTGATTTGCGACAGTTCCTCAGACACGGTGCGTCCGATTGCTTCCCGGGTCGTTTCCTCGACGTCCTGGTGTTCCGGATAATCAATGCTGGCCTCAATCCAGACCAAGGCCGAGAGCAGTTTTTCACGAACACGCCTGACTCTTACAGACAACCCGCCCTGGAGCTGCGCCGCGCTAATCTTCATGGCCGCCTCTGTCCGGGCACGGATAACCTGGATAACCGCTTCCGCCTGAGCCAGGTCAATCCTTCCGTTAAGAAAGGCTCTCCTCGTGAATTCTCCCGGCTCCGCCAGCCTGGCGCCGGCCGACAGTACCAGCCGGAGCGTTTTGGCCAGCGGCAGAACGCCTCCATGGCAGTTAATTTCCACGATGTCTTCCCGGGTATACGTACGCGGCGCCTTCATAAACGCAAAGAGTACCTCGTCAACCACCTGTCCGTCCTCCGGATCGAGAAGGTGGCCGAAATACAGGCGATGGCTCTCCGGCTCCCTTTCTGCTCCGGCAAACCGGAACAGTGACAGGCCGATTTTCGCGGCCGAAGGGCCGCTGATCCGGACGATGCCGATGCCTCCTTCTCCCGGCGGCGTGGAAATAGCAGCGATGGTGTCTGTCAGCATGTGGCTTTGCTCCCAGCATTCAGGCTTTTTCCCCTGACAAAAAACCGCCTCTTTAGGGGACGGCGGTCGGTGACACTGGCCTATTTTGGTGCGATGACTACTTTGCGGTACGGTTCCTCACCCTGGCTGTAAGTGGAAACATCCGGGTGATCCTGCAGCGTGCTGTGGATGATTCTTCTCTCCTGAGGACTCATCGGCTCCAGCACTACTTCCTTGCGGTAGCGGGCCGCCTTGTTCGCCAGCCTGCCCGCCAGGTCCCGCAGCGTCTGTTCCCTTTTTTCCCTGTAGTCTTCAACGTCCAGTACGACACGCGCCCCATGCCCGGCAAAATGCCGATGGTAAATGACATTCAGCAAATACTGCAGCGCATCCAGAGTCTGCCCGCGCTTGCCTATTAACTGACCCATCTTCGACCCACTGATGCTGACAGATATTCTTTCGCCATCAGCCTCAAGGTTTATCCGGCCTTGCAGACCAAAATGCGCAAGCACCGTTTGCAGGAATTCCAGCAAATATTTTTCCGGAGATTTTTTTTCCGTAAGCCGTACCCGTGCTTGCCTGGAGCCTATTAAACCCAAGAATCCAGGCATTGGTTCCGCCAGCACCTCCAGCTCTGTCTCATCATGAGCCAGCCCAAGCTCTGCCAGCCCTTTCTGGACAGCTTCTTCAACTGTCCTGCCAACCGCTTCAATGCTTTTCACTTGTCTTTAGTCGCTCCTCTCGCCGGAGCTCTGTTCAGCAGATAATGCTGCCCCACGGAAAGAACGTTGCTGACAACCCAGTACAAAACGAGTCCTGCCTGAAAATTTACGCTGAAAACAAGAATCATCAGCGGCATGGCGATTAACAGCGCCTGTTGCGTTTTGTCAGTCATCATTACCTTTTGCTGCCAGAATGTCGTGACTGCCGACAGTACCGGCAGGATGTACGTAGGGTCTTTTTGGGTCATATCAAGCATTAAGAAATAAGGATTGAAACCGACAATGGTATCATAAAGACGCTGAGGCTGCTCCAAAACACGAAACATGGCGATCAGAATGGGAAACTGGATAATCAGCGGCAAGCACCCCGTAAGAGGGTTTACTTTGTTTTTCTTCCATAATTCCATTGTTTCCTGGTTTAGCTTTTCCTTGTCATCCTTATATTTATCCTGAATCTTTTTTAATTCCGGCTGCAAATCCTGCATCGCCTTAGCTGAAGCCAACTGCCTGCCGGTTAACGGCCAGGTCACCAGGCGAATCAGTGTCGTAAGCAATATTATCGCTAAACCGTAATTTCCGCTAAACTGGTAAAGATTCTTCAGGACAACGTGCAAAAAATCGGCAATGGCCTGGATCATTTTCCGGCCTCCTTAAATATAGGGGTCATGCCAACGGGTCATAGCCTCCCGGATGATAAGGATGGCAGCGGAGCAACCTGCGCAAGGCCAGGTAACCACCGCGCCAGACCCCATACCTTTCTACGGCCTGCTGGGCATACTGAGAACAACTGGGGTAAAAACGGCAACAGCCCGGTTTCAGCGGAGAAACGACTATTCTGTAAAACATGATCAGCCTGAGCAGTCCCCATTTCAGCATTTGTCGCCATCCGCCTGCCGGCTGCTTTTCTCCCGTGGGAAAAACCCCGCCATACGAAATAACTGCTTCATTTCTGCTGATATCTGGTGAAAGTTGCGCTCCACGCAGGCCGGTCTGGCGACAAGCACCAGGTCAAACCCCTTTTGCAGCTGCGCTTCCAGCGCGCGGTATGATTCCCGCATCAGCCGCCTGGCCCGGTTACGGCATACCGCGTTGCCCAATTTCTTGCTGGCCACCAAGCCAATCCGGTTATAACACCGGTCATTTGGCAGTCGGTAAAGCACAAGCGCTTGTCCGACGATAAATCTTCCCTTCCCAAATACCTGGCGGAATTGCCAGTTTTCTCGCAGCCGTTGCTCTTTTTTCACCGTAGCCTCTTATGCGGTTAATCTCTTTCTGCCCTTGGCCCGTCTTCTCTTTATAACAAGCCTGCCGGCTGCCGTAGCTGCCCTGCTGCGGAAACCGTGCAACCGCTTCCTTTTTCTTACCTTTGGCTGATACGTTCTCTTCAACTTTCGCACCTCCCAACCCGATTACCCCTGAAATATCACACCGATTATAACTTTTTCATTCTGAGATTGTCAAGCACAGCGGTCACAATAAACGCTCTTGCAGGTAAGCATTGATTTTGTTAAGATAATATTGTATTTGCTTTAACCGCAAAAAAGCTTCATAATGGCTCTTACGTGAAGTTTTAACATTTTATCCCCAGGGCATGTGAGTAATATTATTTTTTTTGTGGATAACCCTGACTTTTTGCCGTCCGGATAACTTTTTCCTGTGGATATTCTTGCCGGCAAGTACCTTGGAAACGGGGGCTGTTTTTATATGGAATATAACCTGATGGAAATCTGGCGGGCCACCTTGGGTGAACTTGAGAAAAAAATCAGCCGGCCTAGTTTTGAAACCTGGCTGAAAACAACGCGACCCGTTTCACTACATAATGACCTCCTGCTTGTCAGCGTACCCAATGATTTTACAAAGGACTGGCTGGTTGATCATTATGTAAAAATAATTAACGAGACATTGCAGATTGTCAGCGGAAACAGTTACCAGGTGCGCTTTGTGGCACCGCGGCTTGAAGAAATGACAGATGAAGAAAACACGGAAAACGTTTCCCTTCCGCCGCAGCGCAAGGAGCAGCCCGCCTTTTACACCTCTTCCTGGTTAAACCCCAAATATACCTTTGAATCATTCGTAATCGGAGGCAGCAACCGCTTTGCCCACGCCGCTTCCCTGGCCGTTTCCGAAGCACCGGCCAGAGCTTATAATCCCCTTTTTATTTATGGCGGAGTGGGGCTGGGCAAAACGCACCTGATGCACGCTATCGGCCATCATGTGCTCGAATTGTTTGCGGCTTCCCGGGTGATGTATATTTCCTCCGAAAAATTCACCAACGAATTTATCAACTCCATCAGATACAACAAAACCGTGGAGTTCCGCAATAAGTACCGCAACATAGATGTCCTGCTGATTGATGATATACAGTTTCTGGCAGGAAAAGAACAGACTCAGGAGGAGTTTTTCCACACTTTTAATGCGCTGCATGAAAGCAACAAGCAGATTATTATCTCCAGTGACCGGCCCCCGAAAGAAATACCGACTCTTGAGGATCGGCTGCGCTCCCGTTTCGAGTGGGGTTTAATCACCGATATTCAGCCGCCCGACCTGGAAACAAGAATCGCCATCCTCCGCAAGAAAGCGGCTCAGGAGAAAGTCACCGTTCCAAGCGACGTCATTCTTTATATTGCCAACAATATTTTTAACAACATCCGCGAGCTGGAGGGCGCTTTAATCCGTGTCATTGCCTGTTCTTCCCTTACCAACCGCAGCATTGACCTTTCCCTTACCGAGGAAACTTTAAAAAACATTATCTCCGGTCAGGAAAAACCTTTAATGATTACTATTGAACATATTCAAAAAGAAACGGCACAGCAATTTTCACTCAAGCCCGAGGAACTGAAAGCCAAAAAGAGAACAAAGAATGTGGCTCTCCCGCGCCAGATTGCCATGTACCTGGCGCGGGAGCTGACCGATGCTTCCCTGCCGAAAATCGGACTTGAGTTTGGCGGCCGGGATCACACCACTGTCATGCACGCCCACCGCAAGGTCACCCTGGATATTCAGCACAACCGGCAGCTGAAAGCTCTGATTGAGCAGATTATTGTCAGACTGAACACCCGTTAACAACCTGTTTATAAACAGCGGACAAGCTGTGTCGTTGTCTGTGGGTAATCCGGGCTGCTTGTGAATACCGGTAACATGTGGATAAACATCATCCGTAAACCTCCGGCGCATCCACAGGAAGTACTTTTTAACCGTCTTATTTCGTGCCGCTTTTGCACAAATCAACAGCTGTTATTACGGCTACCCCTAACTTATTATTTTATGCCGGATAAAACAGTAATAGAACACCAGAAACAAAAAGAGGAGAATAAAATGCTAATTTCACTTCCAAGGAGCAGGTTCTCCGACCAGTTGCAGGTTGTAGCCAAAACCGTTCCGCCCAGAAGTACCATCCCTTCCCTGGAGGGGATTTACTTCGAGGTCAGAACACAGGGAAAAAGTTCCGTCCAAATAACGGTTTCCGGGGCGAACATGGAGTTGGTGGTCAGCGCCTCCTCTGTATACGACATCCCTGGAGCAAAGGATATTTGCGACTTTGCTCTGGTGTTGCCGTCCAGGATACAGGAAATTGTGCGCAGGCTGCCGGGAGAAACTGTGCAATTAGTATTCGACCGGGAAAATTTCAGCGTCACCGTATCCGGCCACGAAACCGCCGTTAAGTCAGAATCGGAGTTTCACGTTTACGGTTTTGATCCTCAGGATTTTCCGAAAACTCCGGCTTTTGCCGAGCCGGAAATGTGTTTCAGCCCAAAGGCTGCTGATCTGCGCACCTGCCTGCGCCAGATACTTTTTGCCGTATCAGCGGATGAGAGCAAGCCGGCTTTTACAGGAGTACATTTTAAGCTGGATGGTGAAAAGCTGACCCTTTCCTCGTCAGATACTTTTCGGGTAGCCACGACCAACTGCCCCCTTTCCGGCTGCCCTTCGCGTGAGACAGGAAGCGTAAGTTTCCTGGCGCCGGGAAGAGTAATGCAGGAGTGCATCCGTACTTTGGGGGACAGCGGCAGAGTGCAGCCGGAACAAAAGGTAACCTTTAAGCTGGAAAAGAACAGATTGCTGCTGGAGAGCCTGCCCGGCGGGCAGGCAGGGACGGAAGTGAAAATATTTTCCCGTTTGTTGGATGAAAATTACCCTGATGTGGAAAGGGTATTGCCGGGAGAATTCGCCGGTAACCACGTTATTGCCACCAGGGAACTGGCGGCAAGCCTGGAAAGAGCTCTTGTATTAACGGAAACGGGCAGCCCTGTGCTCAAATTCACCTTTGAAACGGACGGTCTGACGATCAGAGCTTCTTCAAGGTATGGCAAGGTACAGGAAAAAGTGGGCGCCGTGGGGGAAGGCGGTGATTTGGAAATTTCTTTTAACGCCAGATTTTTGCTGGACATGTTAAAAATCTGCGAAGGAGAGGAAGTAATTTTCAAGTCTACCGGACCGAATCGCGGGGTATTGCTAAAAGACTCCCTGCATGAAGAGTATCGTTATTTCCTTCTTCCCGTGAAAAGTTGACAATGTGGCTCCGGGATCTGTTTTTGCTTAATTTTCGCAATTACACAGAGTTAAATTTACAGTTCCATCAAAAGATAAACATTCTGGCAGGAGAAAACGCGCAGGGGAAGACTAACTTACTGGAGTCATTGTCTTATCTGGCCGTTGGGCGTTCTTTTCGCACGCGCAGTGAAACGGAAGCTGTTCTGTGGGGGAAAAGCGCCTGCGCGGTAAGCGGCAGAGTGGTCTGTGCCGAAGGCGAAAGACGCCTGAAAATTTCCTTGGATTTAGACAAAAAAATCAAGAAATACAGTATCGACAGCGTGGCTAAGGAAAGGCACAATTACCTGGGCCGGCTGGTTACGGTTCTTTTTACTCCCGATGATTTACAACTGGTAAAAGGAGGACCTCCGGGCAGGAGAAAATACCTTGATGAGGAAATAAGTAAAGTTTCCCCTCTCTATGAAGCAGAGTTGGCACGTTACCAGCACATTTTGCGTCAGCGTAACCAGTTGCTGCGAAACAGCTTTAACAGGCGGCCGTCCAGAGCGGAAATGGAGAGCTGGGATGAAGAGCTCGCCAAAACAGCGTCCTTAATTCTGCGAAAAAGAGTTGCCGCCGTACACCGTCTCAGTCTGCTGGCCAGACTGGCACACCGGCGTTTAACCGGCGGAACTGAAAGCCTGGAGCTTTCCTATCGGTCAACCGTACCGTCCGCAGAAACACTTGATGATAAAAGGTTGGCAGAGACCATTGTTTCTGGACTGGCCGCCAATTTTACACAGGAGTTGTCTTGCGGAGCTACTTTACTCGGCCCGCATCGAGACGACCTGCAAATTACTTTAAACAGACGCGATGCCCGCCAGTTCGCCTCCCAGGGGCAGAAGCGCACGTTGGTTCTGGCCCTTAAGCTGGCAGAACTGGAGTATGTTAAAGGGGAAACAGGAGAATTTCCTGTCTTGCTCTTTGACGATGTTTTTTCCGAACTGGACGCGACCAGACGGCGGTTGCTGCTGGAAGCAGTTGACGGACGGGCACAGACGTTTGTTACCGGCACCGAAGCCGAAAAGCTAAAGGATATCAGCAGATACGGAGAAGTATTCCGGATAAGCCGGGGGGCGGTGGAGTTCGTTGTATCGCATGGCACAGGTTCTGGAACAGACGCTGCGGCGGTTGCCTGCAGTCAAAAAAATCAAGGCACAGATGCTGATTGATGCCTGGCCGGAGGCGGTAGGAGAAAAAATAGCCTGCAAGACGTGCGCCCTTTCTTTTACCGAAGGCACACTCCATGTCTGGGTCAGGGATTCGGTATGGGCTCAACACATTTCCTTACATAAAAATAAGATTATCAGCAACCTGAACAGCCTGGTGCGCACCAGGCTGCTGCAGGATATACGCTTCCGGGTGGGAGGCGCACCTCAGCCGGCAGCAGCAGAAGCCGCCTCCGTGCCTGTTAAAACAGACTGGAGAAGGCAGCCTCTGGAGCCGCAGGACCTCCGTGTCGTGGAATCGGCTTTGGACGGGACAGCGTTGGAACAGGATTTAAAAACCGTCCTGCGGAAGCTTCTTACCAGCCAAAAAAAACTGGTGCGCTATTATTTTGTGCAGGGGTACCGTCCCTGCCGTTCCTGCGGTCTGCCCGCCGGGAAAAGCGCCGGGGATGAGTTATGCCTTTGTTGCCGCCTGGAACGCTTAAATTGCTGAACACCATCTTTAACGGGTAAAATAACAAGGCGCCTGCAATGAACAAAGCTGAAGGAGGTACCATATGTATTTGCATATTGGCGGATCTCGCGTGCTGAGAGCGGAAGAATTGCTTGGCATTTTTGATATTCGCATCAGGGACAGGCAATGCAACCGGGAATTTCTGCAAGTCTCCGGGGTTGACGACCGGGGAGGCGGACGGACGGAGTATAAGTCTTTCGTGGTGACAACCGGTAAAGTTTACTTTTCCCCGATTGCGCCCGGAACATTAAAGAAGCGTCTGCAGGGCAAGGCATTTGACAAAGAGTAACAGGCAAAACGCAAACCAGTTGTCCGGGAGGAACGGCGTTGAAAAACGGTAATCAGCAATTAAACAACACCCCATACGATGAGAGTCAGATACAGGTTCTGGAGGGACTGGACGCCGTTCGCCGGCGTCCGGGAATGTATATAGGCAGTACCGGCCCGCAAGGGCTGCACCATCTTGTTTTCGAAGTGGTCGACAATAGCATTGACGAGGCGCTCGCCGGCTATTGTCAGAATATTTCTGTGTCCATTGGTGAGGATAACCGGGTGACTGTCTGTGACGACGGGCGCGGCATTCCCGTCGGAGAGCATCCGCAAATGAAAATACCTGCTGTGGAGGTGGTGTTGACTATCCTCCATTCAGGAGGTAAATTTGGCGGCGAAGGATATAAGGTTTCCGGCGGATTGCACGGCGTCGGGGTTTCCGTTGTTAATGCGTTGTCGGAGTGGCTGGAAGCAGAAATAAAGCGGGACGGGCAGGTTTACAGCATGCGTTTTGAACGCGGCAAACCGGTTACCGGGCTGCAAATGCTAGGGGCTGCACAGGAGACCGGCACAACGATAACTTTCCTTCCAGACGCTGAAATCTTTGAGACATTGGATTTTCAGTATGACATCCTGGCTCAGCGGCTGCGTGAGCAGGCTTTCTTAAACAAAGGGGTCAGCATTTCCCTCACTGACCGCCGCGAGGGCATGGAACAGCGGGAAACTTTTAAGTTTGAGGGCGGAATCAGGTCTTTTGTGGAGTATCTGAGCAAGAACAAAGAAACGCTGCACAAGAAACCGATTTACCTTGAGCAGGATCAGCAGGATTGCTGCCGCATGGAGATAGCGCTGCAATATAACGACGGCTACAACGAGGTGCTTAGCTCATACGCCAACAATATCCGCACCAAGGAGGGCGGCACCCACGAGTTTGGATTCAAGTCGGCGCTGACCCGGCTGCTCAATGATTATGCCCGCAAACAAAACTTGCTGAAAGAAAACGAAAGCAACCTGAGCGGTGAAGATGTCCGCGAAGGTTTGGTTGCGGTAATCAGTGTCCGGCTTTTGGAGCCGCAGTTTGAGGGGCAGACCAAGACGAAGCTGGGCAACAGTGAAATGCGCGGCCTGGTCGAATCTTTCGTCTATGAGGAAATGGGCGCTTTTTTTGAGCAAAACCCGGCCGTAGCCAGAAAAATTATTGACAAGGCTGTCAGTGCCGCCCGTGCCAGGGAGGCGGCCCGCAAAGCCAGGGAACTGGCGCGGCGCAAAAGTGCCCTGGAGGTGACGGCGCTTCCCGGGAAACTGGCCGATTGCGTCAGCCGAGACCCTGCCCTGTGCGAACTGTACCTCGTCGAGGGAGATTCAGCCGGCGGGTCGGCCAAGCAGGGTCGGGAGCGCCATTTCCAGGCTATCCTGCCGCTGCGCGGCAAGATTCTTAATGTAGAGAAGGCGCGGTTGGACAAAATTCTGGCCAACGAGGAGATCAGGACGATTATCACTGCCCTGGGGACCGGCATAGGGGACGATTTCGAGTTGGGCAGGGCCCGTTACCATAAAATAATAATTATGACGGATGCCGATGTGGACGGGTCTCATATCCGCACTCTGCTGCTGACGTTTTTTTACCGGTATATGCAACAGCTGATAGGAGCAGGTTTTGTCTACATTGCCCAACCGCCGCTATACCTGCTGAAAAAGCAGCAAAAGCAGCATTATCTCTACAGCGACCACCAGCTGGAAAAGAAGCTGCAGGAAGTAGGACGGGAAGGCACCAGTATCCAGCGCTACAAGGGCTTGGGCGAGATGAACCCGGAACAGTTGTGGTCCACAACCATGGATCCCAGGTCCCGGACTATTTTACAGGTAACAATGGAGGACGCGCTGCTGGCCGACGAGATATTTACCATCCTGATGGGGGACCACGTAGAGCCGCGGCGCGATTTTATCAGCAAATACGCCAGCGAAGTAAGAAATCTTGACATCTAGCCGGAGGCAGCAGAGGAAGGGGGTTAACAAAGGTGGACTTTACCCACGGGAAAATCCTGCCGATGCCGATTCACGAAGAAGTAAAGCATTCTTTTCTGGATTATGCCATGAGCGTTATTGTCAGCAGGGCTTTGCCTGATGTGCGCGACGGCCTGAAGCCGGTACACCGCCGCATCCTTTATGCCATGTATGAACTGGCGATGTGGCCTGACAAACCCCATAAAAAGTCGGCCCGCCTCGTCGGGGAGGTGCTCGGCAAATATCATCCGCACGGAGATATGGCTGTCTATGATGCCATGGTCAGAATGGCGCAAGGCTTCACCAGCCGCTACCCGCTCGTCGACGGGCACGGCAACTTCGGCTCGGTGGACGGCGACCCTGCCGCAGCGATGCGTTATACGGAAGCTCGCCTGTCAAAAATTGCCACAGAAATGCTGTCAGACATTGAAAAAGAAACCATAGCTTTCCGTCCAAATTTTGATGATACGCTGCAAGAGCCGGTGGTATTGCCGTCCCGTTTTCCCAACCTGTTGTTAAACGGCTCGGCGGGAATCGCGGTAGGGATGGCTACCAATATTCCCCCTCATAATTTACGTGAAGTGGTCGACGCCCTGTTGCTTTTAATTGAAGAACCGGAGGCGGAAACGGCAGAGCTGCTGCAGCGCATTAAAGGGCCGGACTTTCCCACGGGCGGGCTGATTTTGGGCAGGGAAGGCATCCGCACCGCTTATCGCACCGGACGCGGCATTATAAAAATCAGGGCCAAAACGGTCATTGAACGACTGGAAAACGGCAAGATGCGGATAGTTGTCACCGAACTCCCCTACCAGGTTAACAAAGCCAAAACAATTGAAAAAATTGCCGAATTGGTGCGAGAGAAGAAGCTGGAGGGGATTTCGGACCTGCGTGATGAGTCGGACCGGACAGGGATGCGTATCGTCCTGGAACTGAAAAGGGAAGCGTTCCCGCAGGTGGTCTTGAATAAGCTGTTTAAATTTACCCAGCTGCAACAAACGTTTGGCATAATCATGCTTGCCCTGGTCGACAACAAGCCGCGCGTATTGCAGTTAAAAGAACTGCTTATATTCTATCTGGACCACCAGAAAGATGTGGTTACCCGCCGCACGCGTCATCTGTTGCGTAAAGCAGAGGAGAGAGCCCACATTCTGGAAGGCCTGCGCATCGCTCTTTCCCGCCTGGATGCCGTCATCAGGCTGATTCGCTCCTCTCGCACGGTAGATGAAGCGAGAAGCGGCCTGGTGGAAAGCTTCGGCCTTACGGAAGTGCAGGCCCAGGCTATCCTTGATATGCGCCTGCAACGGCTGACCGCCCTGGAGCAGGAAAAGCTGGAAGCCGAATATCTGGAGCTGATAAAAAAAATCAGCTACCTGCAGGAGGTTCTGGCCAATGAGCGTCTTGTATACCGGATTATCAAAGAAGAACTGCTGCAGCTCCGGAACACATACGGAGACAGCCGGCGCACACAGATAGTGTCACAGGAAGAGGACATTTCCGTTGAGGACCTGATTGCCGAAGAGGACATGGTGGTGACTCTGACTAACAACGGCTATACCAAGCGCCTTCCCGTCTCTACTTACCGTGTGCAGCGCAGGGGGGGGCGCGGCGTCACCGGTATGCAAACCCGTTCCGACGACTTTGTTGAACGGCTGTTTATCGCCTCTACTCACGACTACCTGTGCTGCTTTACCAACCGGGGCCGGATGTACCGCCTGAAAGTGCACGAGATTCCGGAAACAGGCCGTCAGGCGCGCGGCACGGCGATAGTCAACCTGCTGTCTGTGGAACCGGGAGAGCAGGTAACGGCCGTGATACCGGTCAGGGATTTCGGAGTAGGACTGTACCTGTTTATGGCCACCCGCCAGGGACAGGTTAAAAAATCGCCCCTTGAGGAGTTTGGCGCAGTGCGCAAGGGGGGTCTCATCGCGCTGACACTGGCGCCGGATGATGAACTGATTGATGTGCGCCTGACAGACGGCCGCCATGAAGTCTTCCTGGTTACGCAAAACGGTTTTGCCATCCGCTTTCCGGAGAAAGATGTGCGGACAATGGGCCGCGGTGCCCGTGGCGTCCGCGGCATTACCCTGACCGGCGGCGACCGGGTGATGGCAATGGAAACTATAGCCGCAGACGGCGGGCAGGACAGTGAGCTGCTTGTCGTGACGGAAAACGGTTTCGGCAAACGCACGCCCCTGCAGGAATACCGGGCGCAGGCGCGTGGCGGCAAGGGAATCTATACCATCCGCCTGACCGGCAAAATCGGGCGCGTCAGCGGCGCGCGGCTGGTGCGTGAGAATGACGAACTGATGATTATTACCGCCAAAGGCGTGGTTATACGCCAGGGAGTCCCGCAAATTTCCCGCCAGAGCCGGCTTGCTCAGGGAGTAACGCTGATCCGGCTGGACAACGGAGACCGTGTGGTAGGCCTGACGCGCGTTATTGCTGAAGAAGGCGAATAAGGGCTATAGGCAAAGATGAACAGGCACAAAAGGACAGCATATTTTAACCGGGGGCTTTTTTCCCTGGCGGTGGCCGGCATCAGCGTATGGTTACTGGCCGGGTTCTCCCTGCGGCCGGCTCCTGAAAGACGTTTCTTACTTCCGCAAAGCGTGGATGTGGTTGTTGCCGGCAGCGGGCCTGCCGCAGCCGCAGCCGCGCTTACCGCGGCTCAGGCAGGAGCGGAGGTTTTTTACCTGGACCTGACCGGAGAACATGGAACCGGTTTCCCAGCCTTCAGCCCGGCTTTCTGGGCGGCCGGGACCCCGTACCAGCAGGGGCTGGTTCCCGCTTACACCGCGGCGGTGATGACCGAAGCGGTCTATGGGCAGGGAGAGGGTTACCGCAACCGTGCACAAATAGAGGCGTTAAGCATTGCTTCGGCCGACAGCCTGGCCTGGCTGGAAAAACTCAGCGGCGTGGCTTTTTCTGTTTTGGCGGCTCCGGACACAAACCCGGGGCTTCACCTGCCCGCCGGGGATGAAGCGGGCAACTTTTTGCTGCCGGCCTTGCGTGCGGCCCTTGAGCCGCTGCTGGCCGGCTCTTTGCGCCCGGTGAACACTCCGGAAATCAACCACACCCGGGACGGCTGGCAGATAACGGTATCCGGTTCTCCCGACGGCCGCAAAAAACAGATCCGCTGTCAGGCGATAATCTTCGCCGACGGCGGGTTTGCCTCCAACTCCCGGCTGCTGCGGGAATACACCGGGCTGTCTGACGTTGAGGCAAGGCCGGAGGGAGGTCACGCCGGTACCGGGCTGTCCCTGCTGCTCGCTGCCGGCGCGAGGGCGCGTGAACTGGAGGCGGCTTCCCTGCTGACCGTCTTTTTGCCGCAGGGACGGCGCTTTGACCCCGCACTGCACCGGGAGGCCATATTGCTTAACGCTGACGGGGCTAAAATGCCTGGGGCGGAGGAGGCTGCCCCAGGGGAAATGCCGGCCTATGTGGTCCACAGCGGCGGACGGCACCAGGATGTGCAGGGCTTTGTCTATGTGGAAAACCTGCAGGTGCTTGCTTCCGGGCTTGGTATACGGGAGGCAGCGCTTGTCTCCAGCCTGGAAGGGCTTTTGCCTCCCTACAGCGTAGCTGCGCTGGGAACAGTTGCCCTGCTTCCGGGAGGCATTGAGGTAGATGAACATTACCGGGTCATTGGTGCCGGCGGCCCAATACCCGGGCTGTACGCTGCCGGGGAACTCACGGCCGGGATTCATGGCCGGTCGTCCATTACAGAACTGGTATTGGCTGAAGAGGTTACAAGCGGCCGGCTGGCCGGTTGGTCCGCGGCACGCTATGCGCAGCGGTAATAAAATTTATAAAATAGTTTTAATATTTTTAATAAAGTTCTTTTAAGGCCTTGCCCTGTTCAGGGAAAAAAGGTAAAATCTTAGTAAACAGTATAAGGCCAAAAATTTTGATTACTAAGGAGGCGCCATGATGCCCGATAAGAGACCGGTGGGAATAACGGACACAACGCTGAGAGACGCGCACCAGTCGCTGATGGCTACCCGTATGCAGCTGAAACATATGCTGGATGTAGCGGCAATGATGGACGAAGCAGGCTTTCACTCCATGGAAGTCTGGGGGGGAGCCACTTTTGACAGTTGCCTGCGCTTCCTGGATGAAGATCCGTGGGAAAGGCTGCGAACATTGCGCGGTGTTATCAGGAAAACAAAACTGCAGATGCTGCTGCGCGGACAAAACCTGGTTGGCTACCGCCATTATTCCGACGATGTGGTGGAGGCTTTTGTCAAAAAGTCGGTCGCTTATGGGATGGATATTTTCCGTATCTTTGACGCGCTTAACGATACTCGCAATATGGCTAAGGCCATGGAGGCCGTTAAAAAAGAGGGGGCGCATGTTCAGGCGACCATCTGTTATACCCTTTCCCCTGTTCATCATATCGAATATTTTGTAACCATGGGCAAGCAGTTGGTGGAAATGGGCGCTGATTCCCTGGCTATCAAAGATATGGCCGGAATGCTGGCACCGTATGACGCTTACGAGCTGGTCAGCCGCCTGAAAGACCTTGGCGTACCCATTCAGCTGCACTGTCATTATACCGGCGGCATGGCCTCCATGTCGTATCTTAAGGCGGTGGAGGCCGGCGTTGACGTGCTGGATACGGCCAGCTCGCCGCTGGCCATGGGCACCTCACAGCCGCCCACGGAAAGCATTGTGGCGGCGCTGAAAGGGATGGAGCGTGACACCGGCCTTGACCTGGAACTGTTGTCAGCCATCGGCGAAAAAGTCAGGGAGATACGCAAACATTATCACATTCCGCTGGATATTGCTCTCGGCGTAGATACCAATGTGCTTAACTATCAAATCCCGGGAGGCATGATGTCCAATCTGGTTTCGCAGCTTGCGCAGCAAAAGGCGGCCCACCTGTTGCCGGAGGTTCTGAAGGAGGTGCCCCGGGTGCGGGAGGACCTCGGGTTTCCGCCGCTGGTGACCCCAACCTCACAAATTGTCGGCAGCCAGGCCGTGGTCAATGTCCTGCTGGGAGAACGCTACAAAATGATTTCCACAGAGGTGAAAAATTACGTCCGTGGCCTGTACGGGCGTCCCCCGGCACCGCTTAACCAGGAGCTGCAGATAAAGGTGCTGGGCGATGAAGAACCTGTGGATATCCGGCCGGCTGACTTGCTTGAGCCGCAAATGGAAGTGTTAGCCTGCGACCTGGCCGAGAGCGACGATGACCTGCTCTCCTTTGCCATTCTGCCGCAGGTTGCCGAGTCGTTTTTCAAGCGCCGCATGGGACTGGAAGAACGCATTCCCGAGGAAGAAAAGGGCGGCTTCCCGGCTGAGGCCCAAAAAAAGAAGCCACAGGAACAAAGACGGGAGACCGATTTCGGCAAACTTTATACCGTGGACAGCGCCCTGCTCCACGACGAGCAGGATGATCTGCTTGCTTACCCGGCGGTTTAATACTGTTGACAACCGGGAACGTGTTGGATATAATCCTGACTTTGACAGCAAAACAGAATAAAAAGAGGCCGCAGCCCCCGCAAATAAAGGGATTGCGGCCTTCAAATTTTATCAGAAATATGTAGGTGATACATCACTTTTTGCTTTCGGCTAAAATATTTTTTATCTCAGCGAGGCGAAGTCTTTTTCTCGTAAAATCGATACCGAGAGCATTGCCAATGGTATCGGAGATCTCACTTCGGTAATCGAATAGGTAGAGGTTATCCTGCTCGTTGGAGCAGGCAATTTTGTTTAAGCACTCAATGATCTTTTCGGCTGAATACTGTTGTTTTGTCTTTTTCTGAATAAGCCTGATGATAACCAGAGCAATGAAGCAGGAAAGAAAATGAGCGCCGATCCGGTCTTCCCGGGAGACATACACCGGACGTGTCTCAAGAGTGCCCTTGGTGACCCTGAAGGTCTCCTCAATCTCCCACAGACCGCGGTAAGTGTCAATGATCCCCGCATCGGACATCTCCAGCTCGCTGGTGACGATAGCATAATAACCGTCATACAATTCATCCTGGGCAAGTTTCTCGGAATCAAGGAACGGGCGCTGCTTTCCTTCAAGAATCTCGCCGGTTTCCTTGTCAAACTCCAGATTTTTAACGTACTTAGCAGCGCCGTAGCTGATGGCCTTGTTATACTTTCTAGGATTTGCCACCAGATCCATTGCCTTTTTTACGACCTCTTCCCGCTCGGCCCTTGCTTTGTCCGCATACTTCTTTGCCCAGAACACCACTTGCTTTTCATACACCGTCTTTTTTACCTTCCTGCCGCTGGTCATGGATACATTGATATCCCGCGCGATCATCCTGCTTTTGATTTTAAATTCAGCATCCTCGCCGGCCGGCTTGCCGTCGGTACCGACATACCCCTCATGATCAAGCACATATTTCTTAAAAGCATCTGTACCGCCGCGGACGGAAAAACTGAACACATACCCGTTTCTGTTCTTTCCGCCGGTCAGGTAATAAATATTGTCCCCTGTGATAATCCCCATATCGGCCACCACCACGACCCGGCCTGTGTCGTAATTTTTTCGTACCTCGCCGATGACGGAGCGAAACGTTTCCTTGTCCAGGGTGTTCCCGGGAAAAAGCTCATAGTGCAGAGGGATCCCGTCTGCATCCATAGCCAAGCCCATTTGAAGGATCGGATTAGGCCGCTTCTCCTTGG
>JBGFRB010000006.1:0-60303 GCA_041695355.1 Bacillota bacterium | reverse complement strand
AGATGGTAATGCCCCGCTCCTTTTCTTCAGGAGCTTTGTCAATCTCATCGTAGGCCGTCTTTTTGGCCAGTCCCGCCTGCGCCAGGCAGAATGTGATGGCCGCTGTCAACGTCGTCTTGCCATGGTCCACGTGACCAATCGTGCCAACGTTAACGTGGGGTTTCGTCCTCTCAAACTTCTGTTTTGCCATTTTTTTACCTCCTTGTTTAAATCCTGAAACTAACCTCTGCTCCTGGCGACGATCTCTTCCGCCAAAGTCTTGGGCACTTCCTCGTAGTGGGAAAATTCCATCGAGTAAGTCCCGCGTCCCTGGCTTCGTGAGCGCAACTCAGTAGCATAACCGAACATGGCTGAAAGAGGTACCCTGGCCCTGATAACCTGGCTGCCGCCGCGCGGTTCCATCCCTTCAATACGGCCACGGCGTCCGCTGACATCACCTATGACGTCACCCATATATTCTTCGGGCACAGTCACCTCCACCTTCATCACCGGCTCCAGCAAAACAGGGCCGGCCTTGGCGGCGCCGCTTTTAAAGGCCATGGAAGCGGCTACCTTAAACGCCATCTCCGAGGAGTCCACCTCATGATAAGAACCGTCCACAACGGCCACTCTGACATCCACCACCGGGTAGCCCGCCAGCACACCGTTGCTCAGAGAATCCTTAACCCCCGCGTCTATAGCCGGGATGTACTCCCTTGGGACAACACCGCCCACAATTTTGTTTTCAAAGACATATCCCTGCCCCGGCTCCAGCGGTTCAATTTCCAGCCACACATGTCCGTATTGGCCGCGGCCGCCTGACTGGCGCACAAAGCGCCCTTCGGCCCTGGTCATTTTGCGGATTGTCTCCTTGTAGGCCACCTGCGGCTTGCCGACGTTGGCGCCAACCTTGAACTCCCTGAGCAACCGATCCACAATTATTTCCAAATGGAGCTCCCCCATGCCGGAAATAATTGTCTGCCCGGTCTCCGGATCGGTGCGTGCCCTGAAAGTGGGGTCTTCCTCACTCAGCTTGCCCAATGACAGGGACATTTTTTCCTGGTCTGCCTTCGTTTTCGGCTCAATAGCCACGTCAATCACCGGCTCGGGGAAAATAATATTTTCCAGAAGGATCTGTTCAGCTTCACTGCACAACGTATCGCCGGTGACAGTATCCTTCAGCCCCACGGCAGCCACAATGTCGCCGGTGGCTACTTCCCGAACCTCCTCACGGTGGTTGGCATGCATCCGCAAGATCCGTCCCACCCGCTCCCGCTTGCCCTTGGTGGAGTTATAAACGTACGAGCCGCTGGCAAGCGAACCGGAATAAACCCTGAAATAGGTAAGCTTTCCGACATAAGGGTCGCTCATAATCTTAAAGGCAAGAGCTGAAAAGGGCTCGGAGTCAGAGGCTTCTCTTATGACCTCTTCCCCGGTGACAGGGGAAAATCCCTGTACCGGAGGAACATCGCGCGGAGACGGAAGAAAGTCCGCAACAGCGTCAAGTAACGGCTGAACGCCTTTATTCTTATAAGAAGAGCCACAGAGAACCGGGACTATTTTTACGGCCACGGTTGCGCTGCGCAACGCCCGGATGATTTCGCTCTCATCTATCTCTTCTCCGTCCAGGTAACGCACCAGCAGTTCCTCGTCATGTTCCGCAGCCGCCTCCAGCATTTTCTCCCTGTGTTCACGCGCCAAGTCAAGCATTTCGGCGGGAATCCCGGTCTCCTCGCTCTGCATGCCAAGGTCATCGTGATAAAATACCGCCTTCATGCGCACCAGATCAAGGATGCCCCTAAAACTATCCTCTGCTCCGACGGGAAGCTGGATTGGTACCGCATTGGCGCCCAGCCTTTGCCGCATCGCACTGAGCACGTTGAAAAAATCAGCACCGGTGATATCCATCTTATTGATGTAGCCAATACGGGGAACCCGGTATTTGTCGGCCTGGCGCCACACTGTCTCTGACTGTGGTTCCACGCCGCCCTTTGCACAAAATACTCCTATGGCTCCGTCCAGCACCCTCAGGCTGCGCTCTACCTCTACTGTAAAATCAACGTGCCCGGGTGTGTCAATAATATTAATTGCATGATCCCGCCAGTTACAGGAGGTAGCCGCGGAAGTAATGGTAATGCCGCGCTCCTGTTCCTGAATCATCCAGTCCATGGTGGCTGCGCCATCATGAACTTCTCCCAGCCTGTGAACACGTCCGGTATAAAACAGGATGCGTTCCGTGGTGGTCGTTTTCCCGGCGTCAATATGTGCCATAATACCAATGTTTCTGGTTCTGTCGAGGGGTACGTCACGCAAAGCCAGACCCCCTCCTTTCCTGCCATGGTTAGTGCTTTAGTTTCTACCAGCGATAATGGGCAAACGCCTTGTTCGCCTCAGCCATACGGTGAGTATCTTCCTTCTTTTTAAAGGCGCCGCCGGCTCCGTTTACGGCTTCCAGCAGCTCCGCAGCCAGGCGCTCCGCCATCGTTTTCTCCCCACGCTCCCTGGAGTAGCGGATCAGCCAGCGGATGGCCAAGATATGGCGGCGGTGAGAAGACACCTCCACGGGAACCTGGTAATTGGCGCCCCCGACACGCCGGGCCTTGACCTCCAGCACCGGGGAAACATTTTTGACTGCGGCGTCAAAAACCTCCTGCGGGTTGCGGCCGGTTTTTTCGCGGATAATCTGCAGCGCATCGTAATAAATCGATTGCGCCACCCCTTTCTTTCCCTCCATCATCAGGCAGTTGATGAATTTGGCAGCCAGCCTGGAGTTATAAATCGGGTCCGCCAGAATTTCCCGTTTTGGCACCGGTCCTTTTCTGGGCATTTTATCAATCCTCCTTCAGCGTAAACAATCAACAGATTACGCCTGCTTATCTCTTCTTCGTTACGACCTGTTTCCGTTTCTTAGACCCGTACTTGGAGCGCGACTGTTTCCTGTTGTCAACGCCTGAAGCGTCAAGCGCACCGCGCACCAAGTGATAGCGAACGCCCGGCAGGTCTTTAACACGGCCGCCCCGCACGAGAACTACAGAGTGTTCCTGCAGGTTATGTCCGATTCCGGGGATATACGCTGTCACCTCAACGCCGTGCGAGAGCCGGACACGGGCTATTTTGCGCAAGGCTGAGTTAGGCTTTTTAGGCGTAGTGGTCGAAACCCTCGTACACACGCCGCGTTTCTGGGGTGATTCCGCAAGCGCGGGAGCGGTGGACTTTTTAACTATTTGTTCTCTTCCCTGACGGACCAACTGGTTTAAAGTAGGCATAAGCTTTCCCCTCCTTCCTCGATGGGTTCTAATCAGCGCTTTTAGCCGGGAGCACCCTTTATTCAATCAGGACGGCCGCCGTGGCGGCATCAACCCTGATACCGCAGGTCTTACCCAAATCCGCCATGCGGTCAACGTAACTGACCGGAACCGCCATCCTGGCACATGCTTCCAGAACCTGACGCTTTAGGCGTTCGTCGGCATCCCGGGCCAGATAGACCTGCCTGGCCTTACCGTTCAGGACAGCCCGGACAGTCTGCTTCGTCCCTGTCACAACCTGGCCGGTTGACTTAAGAGAAGCAATATCCATGTCTCTTTCCTCCGTACAAAACGGGTAACGGACACACTTTTGTATTTTATCACCCTTCATCCCGGCTTGTCAATGAGTAACCCGCCATTTTCCGTTATTCGCTCAGCGTATCCTGCAACACCGGTTGCCGAGTCATCTCAGGCAAAAGGGGCGGAGAGGAAGGCTGGCGATCCGGTTCGCCATGAAGAACTACCCGGACATTGCGGTAACGTGCCATGCCCGTACCCGCCGGCACCAGTTTGCCGATAATCACGTTCTCCTTCAGGCCCAGCAGCGGATCGTTTTTCCCCTTGATAGCAGCTTCTGTCAGCACTCTGGTCGTTTCCTGGAAAGAAGCGGCGGAAAGGAAGGAGTCGGTGGCAAGCGATGCCTTGGTAATTCCGAGTAGCAACGGCCTGGCCACCGCAGGCTGCCCGCCTTTGGCCGCCACGGCACGGTTTACTTCTTCAAAGAGAGCGGCATCCACCAAACCGCCGGGCAGAAGAGGGGTATCGCCCGCTTCTTCCACTTTAACTCTTTTCAGCATTTGGCGGATCATGACCTCAATATGCTTATCGTTGATATCCACACCCTGCAGACGGTACACGCGCTGCACTTCCTGCAGCAGATAAATCTGGACACCGCGGGGACCTTTGACTTTTAGCAGGTCATGCGGGTTAATCGAACCTTCGGTCAGCTCCTGACCGGCTTCCACCAGCTCGCCGTCCTTTACTTTAATCCGGGAACCGTAAGGTATCGAGTACGACTTGGTCTCGCCGTGTTCGGGAGTAATGCGGATTTCACGCCGCTGCCGCCCTTCCGCAACCTGGACTGTGCCGTCAAACTCAGCGATTACCGCCAGACCCTTTGGCTTGCGCGCCTCAAACAGTTCCTCCACCCTCGGCAGACCCTGGGTTATATCGTCACCGGCGACACCGCCCGTATGGAAAGTACGCATCGTCAGCTGCGTCCCCGGCTCGCCGATTGACTGAGCCGCGATAATTCCCACGGCCTCACCCACGTCAACTATCCGGCCGGTGGCAAGATTCCGCCCGTAACATTTAACACACACCCCGTGACGTGTTTTGCAGGTCAGCACTGAACGGATGCGCAGCTCCCTGATATTCCTGGCGGTCAGCAGGTCTGCCAGGCGGTCGTCAATAAACTGGTTCTTGTCAACCAACAGGGTGCCTTCCTGGGGATCAAAGACGGACTCCATGGCAAACCGCCCGTTGATCCGGTCGTGCAGCTCCTCAATTACCTCACTGCCGTCTTTGATTGCCTCCACATGAATGCCCTGTGTAGTGCCGCAGTCTTCCTCCCTGACGATCACATCCTGCGCCACATCAACCAGGCGGCGGGTCAGATAACCAGAGTCAGCGGTCTTCAACGCCGTGTCGGCCAAGCCTTTCCGGGCCCCATGGGTAGAATTAAAATATTCCAACACAGTCAGCCCTTCGCGGAAATTAGCCTTGATCGGCACGTCAATGATCCGACCGGTGGGATCCGCCATCAGGCCGCGGATACCAGCCAGCTGAGTAATCTGGGAAACATTGCCGCGGGCACCGGAATGAGCCATCATAAAAATCGGGTTAAAGCGGTCAAGCGTCTGCATGAGCCGTTCAGTAACCTCATCCTTAGCCTTGGTCCAGATGGAAATAATCCGGTCGTAGCGCTCCTCCCCGGTAATCAGGCCGCGGCGATACTGCTGTTCAATCTGTTCCACCTGTCCGTCGGCGTGGGCCAGAATAGCCTCTTTCTCCTCGGGTACGGTAATGTCATCAATGGCTACGGTAATTCCGGCCCGCGTAGCATAGCCGAATCCGGCTTTTTTTATCAAGTCCAGAATTTCGGCAGTACGGGTAGTGCCGTATTTCCGATAGCACAGCGCCACAATAGAACCTAGAAAGCCCTTTTTAACCGCATCTCTGGGCTCGTCGCGGGATTTTATCCGCTCCCGCACATCAACGCCCCGCTCCAGGATAAAATCGTCCTCTCCGACAGGAACATTAATATCCGGTTGATTGATATAGGGGAAGTCCTCCGGGAAAATATCATTAAAAATCAGTTTTCCCACCGTAGTCACAAGCAGCTTGGGGCCTGGCCTGCGCCTCAGTTCCTCCCGGCCCAAAAACAGTTTCGTATAATTGGCGACATTCACAGCAATGCGGGATTGCAACTCAAGAACCCCCAGGTTATAGGCGAGAATCGCCTCCTCCGGAGAAGAGAAACTTTTCCCTTCGCCTTTGGCGCCGGCTTTTTCCACCGTCAGGTAATAACAGCCAAGCACCATATCCTGGGTCGGAGTTGCCACAGGGCGGCCGTCTTTGGGGTTTAAAATGTTGTGTGCGGAAAGCATCAGTAAACGCGCTTCCGCCTGCGCTTCCGCTGACAGCGGCACATGCACCGCCATTTGGTCACCGTCAAAGTCGGCGTTATAAGCTGTGCAAACGAGCGGGTGTATCTGAATTGCACGTCCCTCAACAAGGACCGGCTCAAAAGCCTGAATACCGAGACGATGCAGGGTCGGCGCACGGTTCAGCAGCACGGGATGGTCACGGATAACTTCCTCCAGCACATCCCAGACCTCCGGGCGGACCTTTTCCACCATTCTCTTGGCGCTCTTAATGTTGTGGGCAGAGCCGCTGTTGACCAGGCGTTTCATGACAAACGGCTTAAACAGCTCCAGTGCCATTTCTTTTGGTAAACCGCATTGGTACAGCTTCAGTTCCGGCCCGACAACAATCACGGAACGGCCGGAATAATCAACCCGTTTTCCCAGCAGGTTCTGACGAAAACGGCCCTGTTTGCCCTTGAGCATATCGGAAAGCGATTTTAACGGCCTGTTGCCGGGCCCGGTAACCGGTCTCCCGCGGCGGCCGTTGTCAATCAGGGCGTCAACAGCTTCCTGCAGCATCCTTTTTTCGTTCCGGACGATAATATCCGGCGCGCCAAGGTCAAGAAGCCTCTTTAAACGGTTGTTGCGGTTAATCACCCGGCGGTACAGGTCGTTCAGGTCTGAGGTGGCAAAGCGGCCACCATCCAGTTGCACCATGGGACGAAGGTCCGGCGGAATAACCGGGATGACGTCCATAATCATCCACGAAGAAAGGTTGCCTGACTGACGGAACGCCTCAGCCACTTCCAGCCGGCGGACGGCGCGGATCTTTTTCTGGCCTGTGGCGGTACGCAGATCGCCGCGCAATTCATTGACCAGTTGCTCAAGGCTTATTTCCTCAAGCAACTTCTTTACCGCTTCAGCACCCATTTCCGCCCGGAAACCACGCCCCGCTTTGAACAGGTGGTCATACCTTTCCCGGTACTCCCGGTATTCCATCTCCGTCAGCAGTTGCTTTTTTACCAGTCCGGTATCACCCGGGTCAATGACAATGTAGGAGGCAAAATAGAGAATCTTCTCCAGGGCACGCGGCGACATATCCAGCAACAGCCCCATGCGGCTGGGAATACCCTTAAAATACCAGATATGCGAAACCGGGGCAGCCAACTCAATATGCCCCATTCGTTCACGCCGGACTTTGGCACGGGTTACCTCAACGCCACACCGGTCGCAAACAATTCCCTTGTAACGCACGCGCTTGTATTTACCGCAGTGACACTCCCAGTCTTTCTGGGGACCGAATATTTTCTCACAAAACAAGCCCTCGCGCTCCGGTTTAAGCGTGCGGTAATTGATGGTCTCCGGCTTTTTTACTTCTCCCCGGGACCAGGCACGAATCATTTCAGGCGACGCCAGGCCGATTTTTAAAGCGTCAAAATTCACTTCAAGCAAGCGGCGTTCCTCCCTCAAAGTTAATATCCGCCCTATTCTTCGTCAGGTTCTTGGTCATAATTTCTTTTGTGCCTGGCCGGCAGAAAGTCTTCGTCCACATCTTCCTGCCCGATGTCGTTCAAAAGAGCCTCCTCCTCCACATCAAGTTCCAGCTCCTCGTCTAAAGCCAGCTCCTCGTCTCCGTCCAGATAAACAGCCTCTTCACTTTCCACGGCGGAAAGATCGCCGTCCTCGCCGTCTTCAAAGGGGTCCGCAGTCAGCTCATCATCGTCCAGATCCAGCGTAACCGCGCCGCTAAACACTTCGTCCTCCATCCCCTCGATGTTAACACCCAATTCGCGTTGCTCGCCGTCTTCATCAACATCCCTGATTTCCATTTCCCCTGCTTCTTCGGAAATGACCCGGACGTCCATCCCCAGGCTCTGCAATTCTTTGACCAAAACCTTGAAAGACTCCGGCACACCCGGCTCAGGAATGTTTTCTCCCTTAACAATAGCCTCGTAAGTCTTGACCCGGCCCACCACATCATCTGACTTAACGGTCAAAATCTCCTGCAATGTATAGGCTGCACCGTATGCCTCCAGGGCCCACACTTCCATTTCCCCAAAGCGCTGACCGCCGAACTGAGCCTTGCCGCCCAGCGGTTGCTGGGTAACCAAGGAATAGGGACCTGTGGAGCGGGCGTGAATCTTATCGTCAACTAGGTGGGCCAGTTTCATCATATAGATGTACCCCACGGTAATCTCGTTGTCAAACGGATCCCCGGTCCGGCCATCGTAGAGGACGGATTTGCCGGCCCGGTCAATTCCTGCCTCCCGGAAGGCGGCCACCACGTCATCCTCGCGTGCTCCATCGAAAACGGGCGAGGCGATGTGTACTCCCAGCGCCTTAGCAGCCCAGCCGAGGTGAGTCTCCAGAATTTGCCCTATATTCATCCGTGACGGCACACCCAGCGGGTTAAGTACAATTTCCACCGGAGTTCCGTCCGGCAGGAACGGCATGTCCTCCTCGCGCAGAATCCTGGCGATCACGCCCTTGTTCCCGTGGCGGCCGGCCATTTTATCCCCCTCGGAAATCTTGCGCTTCTGCGCCACGTACACCCTGACCAGCTGGTTGACTCCCGGCGGCAGTTCATCGCCCTGCTCGCGGGAAAAGCTTTTGACATCAACCACCATACCGGCTTCCCCGTGAGGAACGCGCAGGGAGGTATCCCTGACCTCGCGGGCCTTTTCCCCAAAAATCGCCCGCAGCAGCCTTTCTTCAGCCGTCAGCTCCGTCTCGCCCTTGGGGGTCACTTTACCCACCAGAATATCTCCGGCGCGCACCTCCGCGCCGATCCTGACAACACCGCGCTCATCCAGATCTTTTAGCGCCTCTTCCCCTACGTTGGGGATTTCTCGGGTAATTTCTTCCGGACCTAGCTTGGTGTCACGCGCCTCCGCCTCATACTCCTCTATATGAATTGATGTAAACACATCCTCTTTAATCAGGCGCTGGCTAAGCAGGATGGCGTCCTCGTAGTTATAGCCTTCCCACGGCATAAAGGCGACCAGAATGTTGCGCCCCAGAGCCATCTCGCCACGATCGGTCGACGACCCGTCGGCAATAACTTCCCCTTTTTCCACATGCCGGCCGCGAGTCACAACGGGGCGCTGATTCATGCAGGTTCCCTGGTTGGTGCGTTTAAATTTTTGCAAGGTATAGCGATCGCAGCCGCGCGAAAACACAAAGCCCGCCGCACCGGAAAAGATTTCGCCGGTCCGTCCGTTAATCTCCTGGTTCGGGTCGTCAGCGCCTTCGTCGCGGCGGATCACAATCGTGTCCGCTGATACATATACGATTTCGCCGCTGTTTTTGGCCAGAACCACCACTCCCGAGTCCCTGGCCGTCTTGAATTCCATGCCCGTGCCAACGAGCGGTGCCTCTGGTTTCAGCAGAGGCACCGCCTGCCTCTGCATATTTGCCCCCATCAGGGCACGGTTGGCATCATCATTTTCCAGAAAAGGGATCAGAGCTGTCGCCACAGAAACAAGCTGCTTGGGCGAAACGTCCATAAAATCTATTTCGTCCGGACGGCGCAGGACCGTTTCGTGCTTGAAGCGGCAGACAATCCTGCTGTCCAGAAAATGTCCCCCCTCGTCCAACAAAGCATTGGCCTGGGCAATGGTATAATTGTCTTCATCATCCGCGGTCAGATAGACTATTTCTTCTGAGACACGGCCTTTTTCCCTGTCAACTCTACGGTAGGGCGTTTCAATAAACCCGTACTCGTTGATACGGGCAAAAGTGCTCAGCGAACCGATCAGGCCGATATTCGGACCCTCCGGCGTTTCAATGGGACAGATCCGCCCATAATGCGAATGGTGCACATCGCGCACTTCAAAGCCGGCGCGTTCGCGGCTCAGGCCCCCCGGGCCAAGTGCCGAAAGGCGTCTTTTATGGGTCAGTTCAGCAAGAGGGTTAGTCTGGTCCATAAACTGTGAAAGCTGGCTGGAGCCGAAAAACTCCTTTATAGCGGCGATGACCGGCCTGATGTTGATCAACGCCTGGGGAGTAATGGCTTCCACGTCCTGGATCGTCATCCGTTCCCTCACCACCCTCTCCATCCTGGAGAGGCCGATCCGAAACTGATTTTGCAGCAGTTCTCCCACGCTGCGCAGGCGGCGGTTACCCAAATGGTCAATGTCATCCGTTGAGCCAATCCCGTCGGTGAGATTAAGCAGGTAGCCGACCGTAGCAACGATATCCTCCCGGGTCAGGTGTTTTACCGTGCGGTCGATCCGCTCATTGCTTACTACCAGCACTTCCCGTTCAGACAATTGTACCCGGACACGGCTGACACTGTTCAGTTCAAATTCCCGGGCGAGCACCGGGGTCACCGTCTCACCGGCCCGGGCCAGTACCCGGCCCGCGCTGTCCGATACGTTCTCGGTCAGCTTGCGGAAGTGGATACGCGGCTCGAGGGAAAGTTTTTTATTCATTTTATAGCGTCCCACATGCGCAAAATCATAGCGCTTGGGGTCAAAAAACAGCGATTCGAAGAGCGAGCGGGCGTTTTCCACGTTTAAGGGCTCTCCCGGGCGCAGGCGCTTATAAATCTCCAGCAGTCCGGTCTCATACGTATCTGTATGGTCTTTTTCCAGGGTAGCCAGAATCCGCGGGTCGTGGTCGAATATTCTTAAAATATCGTTGTTGGTGCCAAAACCAATCGCACGCAAAAGTACCGTGACCGGAACTTTACGGGTCCGGTCCACCCGGACATGGATAACATCATTGACATCGGTCTCAAACTCCAACCAGGCTCCGCGGTTAGGAATAATTGTAGCTGTGTACAACTGTTTTCCGGAGAAGTCAAACTGGCTGTTAAAATAAACCCCGGGCGAACGGACGAGTTGGCTGACAATCACCCGCTCAGCACCATTGATAATAAACGTGCCGTTCTCTGTCATCAGCGGGAAGTCTCCCATAAAGACTTCCTGCTCCTTGACCTCGCCGGTTTCCTTATTAATCAGGCGGACACGGACACGCAGAGGCACAGAATAGGTGGCATCCCGCTCCTTGCATTCCTCCACGGAATACTTGGGGTCTCCGAGCGAGTACCCGATAAACTCCAGCACCAGGTTTCCCGTAAAGTCCTGTATTGGTGAAATTTCATCGAACATTTCCTGCAATCCTTCTCTGGAAAACCATTGGTACGATGACTGCTGGATTTCTATCAAATCAGGAAGCTCCAGCACTTCGTCAATCCGGGCGTAACTGCGTCGCTCTCTCTTCCCCGCCTCCACGACTTTAAACATGTAGGCCATTCACTCCCGTCCTGTTATTGACCACTGCCTTGGCCCGCCCCGCAAAACGGACAGTAACATTATAGAATCTCCATTTGTTGCACTGGTATACATAAATAATGCAGCAAAGGCATTGTTAAGCAGTTTATAATAATATCACAACGTTAAACCGGTGTCAACGCTGAAAATTGGTAAAAGTTACGGGATTGCGGGCACAAAAACAGCTTAACTGATAAACCTCAAAAAATAAAGGCCTCCGGCTGAGGCCTCTGTCCCACGAGCGTGTATTACTGCAAGGCCGGTTCAGGTCCGGGAGGCGGGGGCGGCGGCTGCTGCGGCTGCGCGAAGGAACCCTGACCAAGAGTACCGGCCAAAGATTGCAAATCTTTTTCGCACTGCTCAAAGTAAGGCAGCAGCAGTTCCACCTGTTGGAGCAAGGAGTAAAGCTGATTCTGTTCCTGCGACAGAATAAAAGATGCTTCCCGGATTGCCCTGCAGTTCTGTTCCAGAACACCGCGTTTTTGTAAAATATCCTGCTTAAGCTGCGGGTTTCCGTGAAAAAGTCCTTGCAGCCCCTGCGACGAGCCGGCCTTCTCGGCAAAAGTTTCCATTGTTCCGGTAATTGTGCTATGCAGAGAAGCCTGCTGTTCCTGCAAAGAAGTCAGCCCCTCGCCAACCTGCCGGCACACCGCTTCCAGCTGCAACAGGTAACCTGCTGCCTGCTCCCGCTTTTGCCGGATTGCTTCGCGCGTCTGTTCACAGTCCTGTGAAAGGGTATTTAAATCCATGCCCGTAACGATGTTCACGCCCTCCTGACTGATACTTTTGCCAATATCTTGCCCGCCGGAGAATAAAATAACCAGGCAAGGCGCTTCCCATCGGGGCTGTCAGCAGTTCATCGGTTACGGATTTTTTCCAGAAGCATCTCCACCGCCTTTTGTTTCTGGGTGTCCGCCTGCTCCAGCAGCCGGTCGAGCTCCTCCTGCAATTTTTTCCTCGTTTTATAATTAACCAGACCGTCTGCCGGCAGGTTCCGGCCGGCCTGAAAAGCACGCACGGCCCGCTCGGTGGCAGAGTCAAAGACACTGCTTTCATCTGTTTTAAAACCTAACTTGTTTAATATTTTTTGCAGGAAAAGTACCTGCGGGTTTTCATCGCCAGGCTTGAGATCCGTAGTAAGTGGATGGTGGCCGGCGAAAAACAAATCCGGCAACTCAACCACGACATTCGGTTCCAGTCCCACTGCGTTGATGTCCCGTCCTGCTGGAGTCCGGTATTCGGCTACCGTGTAGCGCAATCCGCTGTTGCCCGGCAGGTCTTCCAAGTGCTGAACGGTAGCCTTGCCGTAAGTTTTTGTTCCGACCAGGACACCGGCGCCGCTGTCCTGAAAAGCTCCGGCAAGGATTTCCGCCGCCGAGGCGGTGCCGCCGTTGACCAGCAATACAATTGGATATGGTTTGGCTACACCATAGGATTTATACGTGTTGATAATCTTATCGTCCCGGTCAACCACATGGGTGATTGCTCCCGCCGGCAGTAAGCCCTGCGCCACTTCAATGGCTTCATCAAGCAAGCCGCCCGGATTGTCCCTCAGGTCTAACAGCAGTCCTTCCAGACCCTGATTCTCAAGTTCAAGCAAAGCTTTCGCAAAGTCTTCCCCCGTCTGCTCGGCAAAGGTGGTAACCTGCAGATAGCCGATATTGTTCTTCAGCATTTCCGGGAAAACACTGGGCATCTGGATATTCCCGCGGACAATTTCCAGGGTAAACGGTTCCGCAACGCCGTCACGCTGAATTTTCAGCGTGACTTTTGTCCCTTCCGGTCCACGGATCAGCTTAACGGCATCCATTGTGGAAAAACCCGATAAATCTTTTCCATCGACTTCCAGGATACGGTCACCTGCCAGAATGCCGGCCCTTTCCCCTGGAGTGCCCTTAATGGGAGCAATAACGGTGATATAATTCTCGGAGGAGGTGATTTCCACGCCGATGCCCGAAAAAGAGCCAGTCGTCTTGATCTTCATTTCTTCCCAGTGCTCCCGGTCCAGGAAACTGGTCTGAGGGTCGCCCAGCTTGTCTATCATGCCCTGGATAGCGGCATTGAGCAGCTCCTCCCGGGAAACTTCCTCCAGGTAGCGCTCAGAAAGAATCTCCAGCACCTCAAGCAACGGCGCCAGCTCTTCCCTGTACGCTTTCTCACGCGCGGACGGCATTGCGGGGGGAGCCAGGGCCTTCCTGTCCGTACCGGCGACCCGGTAGGTCACCAAATTGCTGATAATAAACAGTGCGGCCAGCAGGGCCACCAATTTCTTATTCAAAGGGGACACCAACTTTCAGCCTTTTTTTCGCCAAATCCATTATACTTGGAAACAACCTGATAATCCACTGGATATTTATTAATAAAAAAAAGGCAATAATAGCCTCCGCACTTGCCTAATTCGAGGTAATTCTAATTCGAGGGACACCATACTCAATTTTTATTGCCAGGCCGGTCATCTTTCCACGGCGCAGTGTATCACGGCCAGTAAAATTCAGTATGGTGTCCCTCGAATTACAAGTTTAATTGATATAAGGCAACGGGTTAACCCTTTGCCCGTTTATCCTGATTTCAAAATGCAGATGGGGTCCGGTGGAAAAGCCCGTGGAGCCAACTGTGGCAATCGGCTGCCCCCGCTGCACATTTTCACCGTCAGAGACCAAAAAGGCATGGTTATGCGCGTAAACGGTCACAATACCGCCACCGTGGTCGATAATCACCAAGTTGCCAAAACCGCCGGCCATCCGGTAAATATGGGCTACGCCGGAATCAGCGGCCAGCACGCTTACAGTCTGCCCGTTAAAAGAGCGTGATCCCTGCCAACGGCTGTGCGGGATACCTATATCCACGCCGCCGTGAAATTGTCCCGGCCGGCGCGTTATCGGGTTTACCCGGTAACCAAATCCGGAGGTAATCCATTCGGGGCCGAATTCTGCCACCGGCCAGTCGTACCTGCCGGTTCCGCGGTAACCGGCGCTGCGCTGCCGCGCCAAAGTTTCCTCAATCATTCTGTCCAGTTTCCTGTTTTCCGCTTCCAGCCTGCGGACCATTTCCTCCCGTTCTTCAATCTCATGCCTCGCGGCGACCAGCATTCTTTCGCGTTGCTCAGTTCTGTTCCCCAGTTCCTCTTTCCTGATCACATTTTGCCGCCGCAATCCTTCCAACTCCTGCCGCCGTGACTCCAGGCCTTCTTTCAGGGCCAGGAAGCGCTCCCGCTCATCCCGGTACTGGCCAAGTAACTCCCTGTCCCCGGCAATAATCATTTGCAGGTTATTGTAGCGAGTCAGGAACTCCGTAAATGTCGCGCTGCTAAACAGCACTTCCAGATAACTGACCTGCCCATTCTCATGAATGGCGCGCAGACGGACCGCAAGCAACTGCTCCATCTCCGCAATCCGTTCCTCGGCGGCCGACAGTTCTTCTTCGGCAACGCCGATTTCTCCTTCAACCACGCTTATTCTCCGGCCCAGGGAACGTACTTCCGCCTGGACAAGGTCTATTGTACGCTCCAGCGAGCGGAGTTCCCGCTCCAGTGTCGTTTCCTGCCGCTTGTACGTTTCTATCTCAGACTGGGTCTGCCTGATCTCCCGCCGGACAGCTTCCTGCTCATTCCTCATCTCCCTGAGGTCATTGGCAAAGGCGGGCAAGACGGCAACCGCCAGCAACCCCGTCAGCAGAAAGGTCACCACTGCCTGTTTCGCTTTCAACAAGCCTGTCACACTCCTTGCGCTTCAGACTTTAAGGTAACGCCGCATGGAAAGAAGGCTGCCGGTTCCCCCGATAACGCCGCCTAGCAGCAGCAGAACTGTTGCCGTCCGCCCGACAATTTCCTGCGGCGGCACCAGAGGCAGAAAGCTCAGGTAGGCTTGCGCCATGGCCACCGTCTGTCCGTAGAGGTAGCCTAGGGCAAGTACGGTAACAAGAGCTCCAATGGAACCAAGCGCGAGTCCTTCAATAAGAAACGGCCAGCGGACAAACCACTCCGTAGCACCGACAAACTTCATGATCATAATTTCCGCCGAACGGGCCACAACTGTCAGCCTGATGGTATTGGCAATCAGAAAAAGTGCCGTCAGAGCCAGACCGCCCATAAAAAACAGCCCCACCCATTTCACGGCATCCGTAAACTGAAAAAGACGCTCCACCACCAAAGTGCCATAATCAACACGGGCAATGCCTGGCAAACTCTCAAGCTCAGCTGCTACCGCCGGTATATCCTCAGGGACAATGGTTCTGATCTCAAATGAATCACGCAGCGGGTTTCTCCTGGCATCCTCAAACCCAGCAACCATTTCCTCGCCAAGGTCTTCTTTCAGGCGCTGCAATGCCTCCTGCCTCGAAACAAAACGAACTTCCTCAACCTTATCCAGGCGAATGAGAGAAACACGCAGCCTGTCCACATCCTCAGCAGGCAGCTGTTCATCCACATAAGCGATAATTTCCACCTGTCCTTTTATTTCATTGGTCAGGTACTCAACATTAAAGTTGAGCAACATAAAACTGCCGAGGACAAAAAGCGTAACCGCCACCGCTCCTGTGGAAGCAAAACTCATCCAGGCATTGCGCAGAATACTATGTAGAGCTTCGGTCAGGTAATAGCCCCAAGACCTAACCATGCTGGCAATAAACTCCCTTCCACTCATCACGGACAACTCTGCCGCCGTCAAGAACCACCACCCGCCGGCGAAGCGCATCGACAATCTCCCGGTCGTGTGTAGCCATAACGACCGTCGTCCCCCTGATATTGATATCCTTCAGCAGTTCCACAATGTCCATGGAGGTCTTGGGATCAAGGTTGCCGGTCGGCTCATCGGCAATAATCAGCACCGGTTTATTGACTATGGCCCTGGCCAGGCAGACACGCTGCTGCTCGCCGCCGGAAAGTTCGGCCGGCTTCATCTTTTCTTTGCCCCTGAGTCCCACCATTTCCAGCGATTCCGGCACGCGCCGGCGCATCTCCCGTCCGGAGGCGCCAACTACCTGCATGGCAAACGCCACATTGTCATAGACGCTGCGGTTTGGCAGCAGGCGGAAATCCTGGAAGACAACACCGATGTTCCGTCTGAGCATAGGGACTTCCCGCCGCTTCAGGCGTGTAATATCCCGGCCGTTAATCCTGATGCTGCCGGAGCTTGGCAGAAATTCCCGGCAGATAAGCCTGATCAGGGTTGATTTGCCGGCGCCGCTTTCACCGACCAGAAAGACAAACTCTCCCCGCTCCATTAACAGGGTGATATTGTTCAGTGCTTCCACGCCATTGGGATAGACCATGGAAATTTGCTGTACCTCAATCATGCTGCCCGGTCACTCCAATCCGTGCCGGCGGACAGGCCTCCCAGCCCGCAGGTAATGACAATATCCTTGTTTTTTGTTCGACAACCCTGTCAAAAAACCTTTTTTATCTGTCATTTTTTTTCACAAAAGAAGGTAAGTGGAGGATTTTAGCCTGATTTGGCGAACCATTACTGTTTAGAAAACGAGACAAGGAGGTGACCGGATGAACATCGTTATAGGCGGAGCGGCGGGAGACGGGATGGAAACCATTGCTCACCTGCTGGGCAAGACATTTGTTCGGGAAGGCTACGGTGTTCTGACCACTAAGGATTATATGTCGCGCGTACGCGGCGGCCATAACTTTTCGCTGCTGCGGGTGGGAACAGAAACTCCCTGGGCCGCCCCGGCAACGGCAGATATTCTGGTTGCCCTCAACGAAGAGACTTACCTGCTGCACCGGGAAAAGCTGCTGCCGGGGAGCCGGATTGTCTTTGACCCGGAATTGTTCAGCCTTTCCTCCGCAGATGAAAGAGGATTGCCTATAAGGCTACGGGAGTTGGCCGCAGCGGCCGGAGGTAAGATTATGGCCAATACGGTAGCCACCGGAGCGGTGCTGTCGGCTCTCGGACTCGGACCGGCAGAAGCGGTCCGCCTGCTTAATGAAACCTTTGCGCCTGACAAGGCCCGGCAAAATACGGCAGCCCTGGCGGCCGGGCATGAGGCGGCCGCGAAGCTTTGCGGCGCCTGTTTTACCCTTCCGCCCAAAAGCGGCAGCAAAACAAACATCTTTCCCGACGGCAACCAGACCCTGGGGCTTGCCGCTCTGGCCAGCGGCTGCCGTTTTCTTTCCGCCTACCCGATGACCCCCTCCACCGGTATTTTCTCATACCTGGCCGGCAAACAAGAGGAATTTGCCCTTGTAGTTGAACAGGCCGAGGACGAGATCGCCGCCGTCAATATGGCGCTGGGAGCCTCCTTTGCCGGGGCGCGGGCCATGACCTGCACATCCGGAGGCGGTTTTGCCCTGATGGCGGAAGGGGTGTCCCTGGCCGGAATGACAGAAACCCCGCTGGTCATCGTGGTCGCCATGCGCCCCGGGCCGGCTACCGGCCTGCCTACCCGCAGCGAGCAGGGGGATTTGAATTTTGTCCTGCACGCCGGTCACGGCGAATTCCCGCGGGCAGTCCTGTGTGCCACCCACCTGGAAGACGCCTTCTACCGGCTGAACAAAGCGTTTGACCTGGCCGACAAATACCAGATGCCCGTTATTTTCCTCTCCGACCAATACTTTGCCGACACCGCCCGCGCCATACCGCCTTTTGACTTTACCCGGCTCAGTTATGAGCGCTATCTCGCCGGTTCTGAGGAATTGGTCCGCCCTTACGGGAGATATCGCCTGACAGACAACGGCCTCTCCCCGCGCGCTCTCCCCGGCCAGTTCCCTGATGAAACAGTCCTGGCCGACAGTGACGAGCACGATGAGGAAGGCCATATCATTGAAGATGCCGCTACCCGGAGCTTGATGGTAAGCAAACGCCTGCGCCGCCTGGAAGCGCTGGCCGCAGAGATGGACGAGCCGGAACTTTACGGCCACCAGGAACCGGAAATCCTGCTGCTTGGCTGGGGCTCCACTTACGGTATCCTGCGTGAAGCTGTCGATACGCTCTCCGCCCGGAACCCGAAGACTGCGCTGCTCCACTTCCGCGACCTCTGGCCGCTGCCCGCCTCTCGGGTGAGCAAACTGCTGCCCCGGGCCAAAATCAGTTTTTGCGCCGAAAACAATGCTACCGGCCAGTTTGCCGGGCTGCTGCGCCGCGAAACAGGTCTTGCGGCAGACCACAAAATCCTTAAATTTGACGGGCGTCCTTTCGAATCGGGAGAAGTTGTCCGGGAGGTGCTGAAAAATGTGTAAAGCAGCCGACTACCTGACAGGAGAAACAGCCTGGTGTCCCGGCTGCGGCAACTTTGCCATCCGACAGGCGCTGGCTGCAGCGCTCTCCGAGCTCTGCCTGCCGCCGCACCAGATCCTGATGTGTTCCGGGATCGGCCAGGCCGCCAAAATGCCGCACTACCTGCGCGTCAACGGTTTTAACGGCCTGCACGGCCGTGCTTTGCCGCCGGCTGTCGGCGCCCGCGTCGCCAACACTTCTCTGACCGTAATTGTGGAATCCGGAGACGGTGATACTTACGGTGAAGGTGGCAATCATTTTATCCACACTATCCGCCGTAATCCGCATCTGGCCCATTTCGTCCACAACAACCAGGTTTACGGCCTGACCAAAGGGCAGGCCAGCCCGACCAGCGAACTGGGCATGAAGACAGCTGTCCAGACGGAGGGGGTTATTTCACCTCCCCTGAACCCGCTTGCCTTGGCCCTGGTCATGGGTGCCGGCTTTGTCGCGAGGTGTTTCTCCGGAGAAAAAGAACACCTGAAAGAAACTATGAAGGCTGCCATCGTCTTCCCGGGCTACGCCCTAGTCGACATCCTGCAGCCTTGTGTCACATTTAACAAATTAAATACCTACGCCTGGTACAAAGAGCGCGTTTACCATCCGGAAGGACACGACACAGGCGACTGGGCGGCCGCCATGACACTCTCCCGCCAATGGGGCGACCGCATTCCGCTCGGCATCTTTTACAGCGTGCCGCGCCCGACCTTTGAATCTCAGCTGCCCGCCCTGCAGGGCGAGCCACTGGCGCTACGTCCCTTCAACCCGGCAGATGCCGCCCGCGCCCAGGACGAATTCCGCTGAAGTAGGGGTACGCCATGCCGTGCCCCTACAGTTCCATATAGCGGACAATATCCCGTACAAAACTATAATAGTCGTTCAGGTGTTCCTGTAGTATCCTGTAAACCTCGCGGTTGTCCACATCATCGTACATATGGACAATACGGTTCCGAAATCGGGCCATAGCCACATATGTTGCCTGCATTTCTTTGTTTAAAATACCGTGTTTGCAGAGAATGATGAAAGAGTCGGCATTCCTTTTCGGAATTTCAAAAGAGTGACGCGCAATAATATGATTCGCTATATCGAGCATTGCTTCCACTGCAATCTGTAAATTATGTCTGGCTGTATCCGTTAGCTTATAATCAGCAAGAAATTCATTTTCGCTGATCTTTTTCAATTCTTCCAGCTTTTCCAGGCATATTTTGACTGCTCTCAGTTTATTGCGGATTTTTTCATGGTTAACCATTAGAGATAATCCTCCCGTAATTTTTCAGCAAAGTCTGCATCAATTTGTCTCAGACGGTAACCAAAATCACGGTAATGGTTGATGGTTGCCTCAACAAAGTCCGCTGTCAGCAATCGGTCCCGTTCAAAGACAACACGTCCTGTTGAGAGAGCCCGATGCGCAATATTTACAGAAGCATTGCGCAAAATAACCACATCCACATCATCCCTGTCCAGCAATAAAGACAGGTCAGCCGCCATTTTTAACTCTTCCATTAAAGAAATATCGTCCTTCAATAACACAGCTATATCTATATCGCTTAGCGGATGTTCCTGATCAGTGCCGAAAGAACCGAACAACAAGACAAGCAGCACATCATCCCTGGCGCTGAAATACGTATGCAGCAGATTTACGGTTGCATTATGATTGTATTTGTCCCTCATACCGACACTTCCCAATACGTTTTCTTTATTTTACCGTTTACCCTGCCTGAACGGTAACTTCCATTTCTGGCTCATTATTCTATGGTTACATCTATAACAGGACGTCCTCCTGTATAATTTTCACCGCTAGAATATCATACCATAACTGCGATAATTGGGTAAAGACGAATTCCCGCTGCGGCAGGGGCACGGCATGCCGTGCCCCTACAACTTACGGTGTTCCGCCAGTTTAAAGCCTTCGCCCAACACTTCGTGGGCGTTGCCGACTATCACAAAGGCGCGGCTGTCTGTTTCATGGACAATGGCCTTCAGGCGCGGCACCTCAGACTGGCTGACAACAGTCAGCACCATTTCCCGCGGCAGCCCCGTATAAGCGCCTTTTCCCGTAAACACTGTGGCGCCGCGGTTCAGCTCCCCCAAAATTCTGCTGACAATCCGCTCGCAGTGGTCGGAGATGATCAGCGTAGCTTTGCTGGTACTGACACCCTCCTGGACCAGGTCAATAACCCGGCTGCTGACAAACAGGGAAATCAGCGAGTACATTGCCAGTTCAAGATTAAAAACGAGAGCCGCCAGAGCTACAACAAGAAAGTCGGCGCTTAACAGGCTCTGTCCCACGGTGGAACCGAAAATTCTGTTCAAAAGTTGAGCCGCCAGCACGGTACCGCCGGTTGAGCCGCGGGCGCGGAAAACCAGGGCAATGCCGATGCCCATCAGGATGCCGCCGTACAACGAGGCCAGCAGCAGGTCGTTGGTCACCACCGGCAAGACGGCCAGGACTTCCACCAGGACAGCCAGCGAAACCGCCCCGAACAGCCCGCGGAATATAAACGGTGCGCCAAACATGCGTGCCGCCAGAATAAAGAGCGGCAGATTAAGCAGAAAGATGGTCAGGCCGGCGGGCACCCGCAGCAGGAAATAGAGAATTACCCCCAGCCCGCTGATGCCGCCGGCCGCTATTTTATTGGGCAGCAGGAACATGTTAAAAGAGGCAGCCACTACGGCTGTCCCCAGCAAGACGCCAAGATACTCAATAAAGACGGCTTTTTTCTTCACTTGCCTTTCACTCCTGTGCCGCCTGGCGGCCGGCCGTCTGCCGCAGGTAGGACTCCATAAACACACCGATTTCGCCGTCCATTACAGCCTCGATATTACCTGCTTCCACGTTTGTCCGGTGGTCCTTTACCAAAGTGTACGGCTGAAAAACATAAGAACGGATCTGGCTGCCCCAGGCGATTTCCCTTTGTTCGCCCCGCAGACCGGCCAGTTCTTCGGCTTGGCGACGCTGGTACAGGTCTGCCAGGCGGGCGCGCAGGATCTTCATGGCCCGGTCACGGTTGGCATGCTGTGACCGTTCATTTTGGCACTGGACAACTGTCCCGGTAGGCAGGTGGGTAATGCGCACCGCTGAATCAGTGGTGTTGACGTGTTGTCCGCCGGCGCCGCTGGAGCGAAAGGTGTCAATCTTAAGATCTTCCGCCGGAATAACAATCTCCTTGTCTTCATCCCCCACCTCCGGCAACACATCGAGCGAAGCAAAGGAGGTATGGCGTCTTTTGGCGGCATCGAAAGGCGAAATCCGTACTAGGCGGTGCACGCCGCGCTCTGCCTTCAGGTAGCCGTATGCGTTTTTCCCTTTAATCAGCAAGGTGGCGCTTTTAATCCCGGCCTCGTCGCCCGGCAGCAGGTCAAGAATCTCTGTCTGGTAATTATTCTTTTCCGCCCAGCGCGTATACATCCGCAGTAGCATGGCAGCCCAGTCCTGGGACTCGGTCCCGCCGGCTCCGGGATGGATGGCGATAATCGCCGCGTGGTCGTCGTAGCGTCCGCGGAAAAGCAGCCCCAGTTCCAGCCTGTCAAGCTCCTGAACAAGTTGCGCCGCGGAATCAATCGCCTCCTGCCGGAGAAGACGATCATCTTCCTCCTCGGCCAGCGTAATCGCGACGTCCAGGTCTTCCAACGCTGCCTTAAGCTTCTGCAGGGGGGCCGTCTCCTCGCGCAGAGTTTTCAGTTCGAACATGACCTGCTGCGCTTTTTCCGGTTCGGACCAGAACTTCGCGTCGGCCGCTAAATTCTCAAATTCTGTTATACGGGCCGTTTTGCCGGCCAAGTCAAAGGGAAACACCCAATTCATGCAGGCGCCGTCGTAAGCCGGCACTGGCCTGCTTAATTTCCACTGACAATGCCTTCACCTACTTTCCGCAACATTTCTTGTGCTTCCGGCCGCTGCCGCAGGGACAGGGGTCGTTACGGCCGACTTTGACCGACCGTGCCGGCCCGTGTACCGCTGTTCCACCGCTAGGCGGAGTCTCATCGACAACCGCCACCGTCTGGCGCCGCGGCTCCACCATAATACGCCGGTAAAGCAGATCGCGCACCACATCCGCCTTGATAGAACGTACCATTTCCTGGAACATCTCGTATGCTTCGTACTTGTATTCCACCAGCGGGTCGCGCTGCCCGTAGGCGCGCAAACCCACTCCCTGCCGCAGGTCATCCATGGCGTCAATATGGTGCATCCACTTACTGTCAACCACGCCTAGCAGGATCACGCGTTCCACCTCACGCATCAGTTCCTGCCCCAGCTGCTTCTCCCTCTCGCTGTAAAAATCAAGGGCGGCCTCCAGCAGCACCTGCCGCAGTTCCTCCCTGCTTTTGCCCTGCAAATCCCCTGTCTTTAGACGCTTTTGCGGCAGAAACGTACTTTCTCCGTAGTGCAAGAGGCCCGGCAGGTCCCACTCATCGTCATAGACTTTCTCGCCGGCAAACTGCGCAACGCTTTCCCCGACCAGCTCCCCGATCCAGTCCAGCACCTGCTCCCGCAGGTTCTCACCGTCCAGAACACGGCGACGCTGCCGGTAAATTACCTCGCGTTGTTCGTTAATTACATCGTCGTACTCCAAAACATGCTTACGCACGTCAAAGTTGCGCGCTTCCACCTTTTTCTGCGCCGTTTCAATGGCTCTGCCGACCAGCGGGTGGTCGATAGACATATCCTCCTCAAGACCTATCCGCTCCATAAGGCCCCTGATATTATCACCACCGAACAGGCGCATTAAGTCATCTTCCATGGCAAGATAAAACTGGGAAGAACCGGGGTCGCCCTGGCGTCCTGAGCGGCCGCGCAGCTGGTTGTCGATGCGCCGGGCCTCGTGGCGCTCCGTGCCGAGAATATGAAGGCCACCAAGGCTGACCACTTTTCCCTTTTCCGCCGTTGTAATTTCCTGGTATTTTTTCAGTGCTTCCCGGTAAAAGAGCTTGGCTTCTTCCCTGTCTTTTTCCGTCACATCGTGCCTCGCCCCATAATCTTCAGGCGTCTGGCCGTACCTGGCGCGGAACTCATCTTCCGCCAGGACAACGTGATTGCCGCCCAGCAGTATATCGGTACCGCGGCCGGCCATGTTGGTAGCAATGGTCACCGCGCCCAGGCGCCCCGCCTGGGCAATAATTGCCGCCTCTTTTTCATGGTGCTTGGCGTTTAGCACTTGGTGGCGGATACCGCGCTTTTGCAGCAGGCGGCTTAGCTCCTCCGACTTTTCAATGGAAATGGTGCCGACCAGCAACGGCTGCCCCGCGGCGTTACGCCGGGCAATGTCCTCCACCACCGCCCGGAACTTTCCGCGCTCGGTCTTGTAAACCGCATCCGGCAGGTCGCGGCGGATCATCGGCTTATGCGTAGGGATGACAACTACGTCCATCCCGTAAATCTTCTGGAACTCTTCTTCCTCCGTGGCCGCCGTGCCGGTCATCCCGGCCAGCTTTTTATACATGCGAAAATAATTCTGGAAGGTAACAGAGGCCAGGGTCATGCTCTCCTTGGCCACCTTAACCCGTTCCTTGGCTTCAATGGCCTGGTGCAGCCCGTCGCTGTAGCGCCGGCCATACATCAGGCGGCCGGTAAACTCGTCGACGATAATCACTTCACCGTCTTTGACCACATAGTCCCGATCCCGCTGCATCAGAGAGTGAGCACGGAGAGCATTCTCCACTTTTTTTCTTTTGATTTGCGCCATTTCCAGGCTCCTGCCGCCAAGCAGGTCCTGAACGTCGCTCTCGGCAATGCTTTCTTCTCCGTACAGTTTTTTTTCTCCGAGCAGTCGCTCCACTTCCCGCTGACCGTCTTCCGTCAGCTCCACTATCCTGGCTTTTTCATCCACCTTGAAATGGCGCTCTCTTTTCAGAGTCCTGGCCGCCTGGTCAAACCTGAGATAACCGTCATCCTGCTTGTCTTCCTTCATCTGACCGGAAATAATCAGCGGCGTCCTGGCCTCATCAATCAGAATACTGTCCACTTCGTCCACGATGGCGTAGTACAGTTCCCGCTGTGACAATTGTTCCCTGTATAGCACCATATTGTCCCGCAGATAATCAAAACCAAACTCGTTATTTGTCCCGTAGGTGATGTCGGCCGCATACGCCGCCCGCCGCTGCGCGGGATCAAGGCCGTGCACAATCAGGCCCACCGACATCCCCAAAAACTGATAAATAGGTCCCATCCACTCGCTGTCACGCTGTGCCAGGTAGTCGTTGACGGTGACAATATGTACCCCCCGCCCAAGCAGCGCGTTCAAATAAGCCGGCAGCGTAGCCGCCAGCGTTTTACCCTCACCGGTCTTCATCTCGGCGATACGCCCCTGGTGCAACACCATGCCCCCGACCAACTGCACGTCAAAATGACGCATGCCCAGCGTCCGCCGCGCCGCCTCACGCACCACGGCGAAAGCCTCCGGCAACAGCTCGCTTAACGCGGCACGCTCGGCGTCTACAAGCCCTTTCTCCGCCTCCCGTAAGTCACGCGCCAGCTCCCGGCAATACTCCGCGTCAGCCTCTGTGTCCATTTCCCTGCGCATATCTGCCACCCGCCCGCGCGGCTCAGCCAACACACGTTCCAGAGATTTCCGGAATTCATCAGTTTTAGCCCGCAACTCTCCGTCGGAGAGGCTTTGCACACGCTCCTCCAGCGCGTTTATTTCCGTCACCAGCGGCATGATTTTTTTCAGTTCCCGCTGGTTCACATCACCGATAATTCTGGCAATCAGCCCGCGCATTATTGGTCCTCCAGACAATTTTTCAGGTAATCCCGGCAGAGATCGCCCGCCGCCGCTCCTGTACTCTCTCCCTTACGTTGTTCATTATACCTTTAACAGGAGCGGGAATCAACTAAAGAAAACAAGGCCCGGGATTCCGGGCCTTGCGGTCACCTGCGGCGCAGGCGCGGGTCCAGGGCGTCCCGCAAGCCGTCGCCGAAAAGATTCAGGGCCAGCACCGTCAGCAAAATGGCCAGGCCCGGAAAGGTCGTCACATGGGGAGCGTTGCGCAGGAATGCGCGTCCGCTGGAAAGCATGCTGCCCCATTCAGGCGTTGGCGGTTGCGCCCCAAGCCCGATAAAACTCAAGGCCGCCGCCGAAAGAATCGCCCCGGCTACCGACAGTGTGGCCTGAACAATAATGGGCGCCAGCGAATTGGGCAGAATATGCCGGAAAATAATGCGTAAGGTCCCGGCTCCGCTCGCCCTGGCCGCCTCGACAAATTCCAGTTCCCGCACACCAAGCACAGCTGCTCTGGCCACGCGGGCAAAGTTGGGAACCAGGCTCACACCTACGGCCACCATGACATTGGTCAGGCCCGGCCCGAGCGAAGTAACAATCACGATAGCCAGCAAGATGGTAGGCAGCGCCAGCATCACGTCCATCACCCTCATGATTACGTTGTCAGGCCGGCCGCCATAATACCCGGCCAGCAGGCCAAGGAATCCGCCGGCAGCCAGGGCGATGGCCACCGAAAAAAAGCCTACCAGCAGAGAAACACGCGTCCCATAGATAATTCGGCTTAAAATATCACGGCCGAATTCATCGGCCCCCAGCAGGTGAGCAGCTCCCGGAGGCTGCAGGCTGTTGGGGAGATTTTGCGCTATGGGCGAGTACGGGGCCAGCCAGGGAGCAAAAACTGCGACCACGGCAAGAAAAACGAGTACCGCGGCGCCAAACAGCGCCAGGCGGTTACGCCTCAGGGTAAACCAGAAGTCGCTGACCCGCCTCTGTTTTTCAGCACCGGTAACGGCTTCAGTTGGGCAATAATCCGGAACAGGCTGTGTTTTCAAATCAATTCTCCTGTTTTTAATAACGGCTCAGGCCACCATGTAACGCCAACTGAATTTATTTGTACTGGGCACGTATCCTTGGGTTAAGGAAAGCATAGAGCAAGTCCACAAGCAAATTAACGAGGGCAAAGGCAAGCGCCAGCATCAGTACGGCCCCCTGGACGACCGGATAATCCTTGGCCCTGATTGCCTCCACCGCCAGCCGGCCCACACCCGGCCAGGCAAACACGGTTTCAGTAATAACTGCGCCGCCGAGCAACGTCCCGAACTGCAGGCCGATGACGGTAACAACCGGCAACAGGGCGTTGCGCAGGGCATGGCTGTAGATAACCGCACTTTCCGGCAGCCCTTTGGCACGTGCCGTCCGCACATAATCCTGGCTGATAACATCCAGCATACTGGAGCGTGTCATCCGCGTAATTAAAGCCGCCGCATTCGCCCCCAGGGTAACAGCGGGCAAAATCAGGGAAGCGATGCCGTCACGACCTGAAGGAGGCAGCCAGCCCAGGCTGACGGCAAAAAGCAGCATCAGCATCAGGCCCAGCCAAAAAGTCGGCAGCGAAGCGCCAAGCATTGCCAGCAGCATCCCGGCGTTATCCAGCAGTGAATACTGCCTGACAGCCGAAAGGACACCAACGGGCACGCCGATGAGAACCGCAATTACCACCGCCGCCACCGCCAGTTCGGCGGTGGCGGGCAGGCGGCTAAGCACCTCTGTTACTACAGGACGGCCGGAGCGGTAAGAACGCCCCAGGTCTCCCTGCAGCGCATCTCCCAAAAAGCGGGCGTACTGCACAGGCAAGGGATCAAGCAGGCCCATTTCCTGCCTGAGGGTTAACAACTGCTCCTCTGTCGCCCGCTCTCCCAGCAGCAGGAGCGCGGGGTCGCCCGGCGTAAAATGCATCAACAAAAAGACAATCAGCGACACCCCGAGCATTACCGGGAAAACCTGCAATATTCTGCGCAACACATAGCGCCACACGCCCCGCTCTCACCTCCTGTGGGACAACCCGGGCAGGGCGTGCCCTGCCCCTACAATGCCGTTAAATCAGGCGTACCGCCCGGTAATGTTATTTCTTCTCCAAAGTTCGCAGCGCATGATGTCCGGCGGGATGGAAGACAAAACCGGTAATACCGGCGCCCATGCCTACCACTTCCTCACGCACATTTAAAAACAGCCACGGCGCATCCCGGGTGACAATTTCCTGTGCCTCGTGATACGCGGCCAGGCGCTCCTGCTCATCGGCACTGGTCCGGCCCAAGTCAAGCAGTTCATCCACCCGGCTGTTGCTGAAAAAGGTGCGGTTGCCGGCGCTGCCGAACTGGCTGCTGTGGAACAGGGAGTAAAGCCCGTAATCGGCATCCCCGGTCACACTGACCCAGCCCAGGATGAACATCTCGTGTTCCCCCGCCGCCGTACGTTCCAGGTACGCACCCCACTCCACCACCTCAACGGTCGCCTCAATGCCGATTTCTTTAAGTTGTGCCTGGACAATCTCGGCAATCCTGACACGCACCGGGTTGTCATTGGTCCAAATCGTTGTTTTAAAGCCGTCCTGCAGCCCGGCGGCGGCCAGCAACTCCCTGGCCCTCTCCGGGTTATACTCGTAGCCGTCCAGCGCCGGGTGGGCACCGAAGACATTGGGGCCGATCGGCCCTACCGCCCTGGTGCCGATGTTCAGCAAAACATAGTCGATAATTTCCTCAACGTTAACGGCATAGTTGATTGCCTGACGGACCTCCGTCCTGTCGAACGGCGCTTTTTTCAGGTTAAACCCGATATAATTGGTGGCCAGGGTCGGTTTGCGCACCAGCTGCAGTTTGGCGTTCCCGGCCAGCCGATCCACATCGTGCGACTCGATATCGTAAGCAATGTCCACAGCACCCGTTTCCAGCTCCACGGCACGGGTGGCCCCTTCCGGGATATTCCTGAAAACCAGCTTGTCAATCTTGGGCGCTCCGCCCCAGTATGCCTTATTGGCAGCCAGCTCCACCGTGGAACCGGGTGTCCAGGCGCTGAACACAAACGGCCCGGTACCCACCGGCCTGACACCGTAGTCTTCCCCGGCAGCCGTGACCGCTTTTTCATTCAGGATCGAGGTTGCCGAATGGGCCAGGTGTGAGAGAAGCGGGGCAAAAGGCTGTTTCGTGGTTATCCTGACAGTATAGTTGTCAACCGCTTCCACGCTTGCTATAGGTTCCAGAATAAAGGCGGCCGGGGACTTGGTCTCCGGGTTAAGCAGCCGTCCGTAAGTAAACTTTACATCGTTTGCCGTCAGTTCCTCGCCGTTATGGAACTTAGCTCCCCGGCGCAGGGTAAATTCCCAGGTCAGTTCGTCAACCTGGCTCCATTCAACAGCAAGTCCCGGCTGAATAGTCATGTTTTCGTCCTGAAAGAGCAGCGTATCATATAACTGCTTCATGATTCTCGAAGAAGGCAGATCATTTGTCTTATGCGGGTCAAGCGACACGGCGTCGGCATTCTGCGCCACTGTTACCGTTACCGGCTGCACCGCCGCCTGCCGCCCGCAGCCCGGCAGCACAAGCATTGTCACAAAAAGCATCAGCACCGTCAAAACATGATATTTTCTTTCTATTGTTCTCATCTTTCTCCCCCTTTAAAATTTTTTGCCCGTCCTCTTTCCGGCAGTCAGTTCTAATAAAGCGGTGAGCCGGAGTCCGACTGCTTTTTCCGGCCTCCATCAACCCGGAAGTCAGATGTCAGAAGTCGGTGAGCCAGAATGTGGAGTCAGTTATTAGGCTTCTCGAATGGGCTGTAATCCGGCGCCCCCACTCCCAAGCCCTCGTTCTGACCTCCGACATCCGACCGCTGACCTCCAACAATATGGCATGCCACCCGCCGGCCGCCGCCCAAGTCACGCAAAACAGGCTCTTCCTCCCGGCAGCGCGGTACACATGCAAAACAACGCGGGTGGAAACGGCAGCCGCGCGGCGGGTTGGCGGGACTCGGCGGATCGCCCGCGAGCACTATCCGCCGCTTGCGGACAGCGGGATTCGGCTCCGGCACCGCGGACAACAACGCCTGCGTGTACGGGTGGGCAGGTTCCCCGTAAAGCGCGTCTGCCGGCGCCAGTTCCACAATCTTACCGAGGTACATCACCGCCACACGATGACTTACATACCTGACGACACTCAGGTCATGGGAAATAAAAATATAGGCCAGACTGTACCTTTCCTGCAGGTCAAGCAGCAAATTGACGATTTGCGCCTGGATGGAAACATCAAGCGCCGAAACCGGCTCGTCGGCCACCACCAGCCGGGGTTTGAGCGCCAGCGCCCGGGCTATGCCGATCCGCTGGCGCTGCCCGCCGCTGAACTCATGCGGATAGCGCCACAAATGGTGGTCAGCCAGGCCGACAACTTCCAGCAGTTCCCGCACCGCCGCATATCGTTCCTGTGGTTGTCGCGCCAGCCCGTGAATGGCCAGTTGTTCGCCGATAATTTCCGCCACCGTCAACCGCGGATTCAAAGATCCGTACGGATCCTGGAAAATAATCTGCAGTTCCCGGCGCAGGCGCTGCAACGAGCTGCCCCTCAGGTGAAAGATGTTTTGCCCCCTGTAAATCACCTCCCCGGCCGTGGCCGGCAACAGACGCAACAGCAAGCGGCCGGCAGTGGTTTTGCCGCAGCCAGATTCGCCCACCAGTCCAAGCGTTTCCCCGGGCTGCACAGAAAAGTCAAGCCCGTCGACCGCCCTTACCTGTCCGAGTGTCCGGCCCGGCATCTCCCCCGCAACGGGAAAATATTTCTTTAATCCCCGTACTTCCAGCAAATTTTCCGCCAAGCTTTCCGTCCCCTCACCCTAACCCTCTCCCAGGAGAGAGGGAACTGCAGTCCTATTTTCAGAGTGATAATTAAGTATGGTGTCCCTCGAATTCCTCCCGGTTCCAGCAGCTGACCAGGCGGCCGTCGGGCCCCGGTGCAAGCGCCGGCCGCTCTGCCCGGCAGCGCTCAACGGCTCTGGCACAGCGCGGCTCAAACAAACAGCCTGCCGGCAGGCAGGCAGGATGCGGGACAACCCCCGGAATGGCCGGCAAACGCCGGACGCGACCGTCAAGCCTTGGCAGTGAACGGAGCAAGCCGGCGGTATACGGATGACTAGGACTGTCAAAGACCGCGTTTACGTCCCCTTGTTCCACCACCTGGCCGGCGTACATCACGGCCACCTGCTCGGCCATTTCCGCCACAACCCCGAGATTATGGGTAATCAGCAGCACGGCCATCCCGGAACCGTCCCGCAATTCCCTGAGCAGCTCCAGGATTTGCGCCTGCACCGTCACATCAAGGGCCGTCGTCGGCTCGTCGGCAATCAGCAGCTGCGGTCCGCAGGCCAGCGCCATGGCAATCATGGCCCGCTGCCGCATCCCACCGCTTAAGGCGTGCGGGTACTCGTCCACTATCCGGTCCGGCCGCGCCATCCCGACCCGGCGCAACAACTCCACGCTATTTTCCCGCGCCGCCCTTTTCTCCAGTCCCCTGTGCAGGCGCAGGCTTTCGCCGATCTGGCGCCCGATCGTAAACACCGGGTTTAAGGAGGTAAGCGGCTCCTGAAAAATCATGGCCAGCTCATTGCCCCGTACCGCCCGCATCTCCCGCTCAGAGAGCGCCAGCAGGTCGCGACCGGCAAACAACACCCGGCTCCCCGCCAGCACCCTGCCCGCCGCAGGCAGCAGGCGCAACACCGACAAGGCGGTAATACTTTTACCGCAGCCTGACTCCCCGACCAGGGCGAGCGTCTCTCCGGCCCTGACCGACAGGCTCACACCGTCCACCGCCGGCACAACGCCGTCTCTGGTAAGAAAATGCGTCCGCAAGGAGCGGATTTCCAAAACATTGCCCGCCGCCGCCACCCCCGTTTCAAGGCGCAAAACTTGACGGCAGAAATATTCGACACTAATCGGCATACTCCTGCCTAAATTCTATTTTTTCCCGGCAACAGATCAGCCTTAATTCAGTATGGTGTCCCTCGAATCCTCGAATTTTCGGTCGCCGGGGCAAGCATCTGGCGCTGGATAAACAGAAAGATGCCGAGCGTTATCAGCAGATCGCCGGCACTGACCACCACCGGCCCGGGAAAATGCCAGGGCACCGGGATAACATCGGCCAGAAAAGCCAAGCGCGTGCCTTCCGTCAATAAAGCGTGCGTACCCTGCGGTACTGTGCCGGCGCCTATAGCGGCCAGAGCGTCCGGCGAAACCGGCATCGACCCTCCGTTAAAGACCATCACCAGCAGGTTCAGCGCGCTGCCCAGGCCAATAAGCGGAAAGCCGGCAGACTTGAGATTTAAAACAAAAAACCAGCCGAGCGCCAAGTAAGCCGCCGGCTGCAGCCAGACCGCCGCCGGCAGCCGGTAGGTAGCCAGCCAGTCTGCCAGGAGGCGCAAAACGACAGTTAATAAGACCAGACTAAAGCCCCGCAGTTCCAGAGAGGCCAGGCGCGCCGGCTTACCGCCGCGCACAAGCGCCACCAGTACGGCCGCCGCAACCTCGGTAAAGACGGTCATGTAAGTTCCCCCCTGCGCCGTAGCACGCGCGCCAGGGCCGCCGTAACTTCATGACAAAACTGCGTGCCGCAGCAGAGTTCCAACTCCTGAACCGCCTTCCGGACAGGCTTCGGCGGCTGGTACGGTCGCCCGGAGGTCATGGCGTCAAAAGCGTCGGCCACCGCCACGATGCGGGTGGCCAGGCTAATCTCATCCCCCGCACAGCCGTTCGGGTAGCCGCTGCCGTCCAGCCGCTCGTGGTGATAGCGGACTACATCGGCGTAGGCGCTGACAAACTGGATATTCTTGACAATTTCGGCGCCGGTGGCCGGGTGGCTGCGCATCACGTCAAACTCGTCCGGCGTAAAACGGCCCGGCTTATTTAAGATCGGCTCCGGGATGCCGATTTTGCCGATATCGTGCAACAGCGCCACCGCCTCCAGCTTTTCCAGCATATCCTCCCGCAGCCGCAGCTCCTGGCCGATCAGCACGCTGTACTCCGCCACGCGCTCGGAATGGCCGCGCGTGTAGCTGTCCTTGGCCTCCATGGCCCGGACCAGCGCCCTGATGGTGCCCAGGTGCTGCTCGCGCATCCTGATGTACAATAAAAAAGTGTGGCGCGCCAGCAGGAGCGGCACAGCCAGCAGCAGCACCCCGCCGATGCCGATGTTCAGGTACAGGACGGCCAGCAGCAGAGCAAGCGGCGCCAGCGCCAGGTAATTGGGCAACGCCCACAGCATATTGGTTAAAAAACTGCCTCGAAATGTAATATTTTGCAGCAAGGCCAAGGCAATGGTGACAAGCAGCACGTTTAACAGCAGGTAGGCGGCCGCGCTGCCAAACAGCGGCGCCAGATCGCCCGGCAGCCGGATGGACCCGTTGCGGCCGCCGAGTACAAGATAGGCGTAGCCGGACAACCCGACCACCAGCCCAAATTGCAACGCGTTAAACAAGGCACGGTACCAAAGTGTCCAGCGCCGTTGAAAGAAAAATCCAAGCACTACCGAAACAAAACTCGCCCAGGCCGCTGCCGCCGGGCCGAAAATAATAATCATGGCTAGGTCCAGGGCAAAGCCGACGGATACAGCTCCTTGACCGCGCGGCAATGGCACTTTTAGGCGCTCAGCGCCAGCCTGCAACAGGACAAAAAAGACCAACGGCCAGCCCAGTGCACCTGCTGGCGGCAGGTTGAACAGCAAAAATAGCGCACCGGCTGATACAATAAAGAAAAAATATAATTTAAAAGCAAGCGACCCTTTTTGAAAAGACATCTTGCCCTCCGCTTTTTCAGGACCGACTTTTGTTAGATAGAAAACCGGGCGCCGCCGGCCAGCACCAGCGTGCAGAGTGCCGCTAAAGCACTGAGAATTTTCCTCGTCACAGAAATAGCCCCCTTTGCGGTGTGCTTCGCCGCGTTCCGCTTCTTTGGCGGCGGGCTCGCCGCTCCGCTCGGGGTGATTTTGTCGGTCCTGTTATTAAAAAATATCAAACAGCTTTAGCCGCCAAGGCGCGGCCATAATATCACGCGGTCAGTCGCTGACGCGCAACCGCCGGTTGAGGGCGGCCAGCGTGGCGCGGACCACCGTTTCCTTTTCCTCCTGACGGACCAGGGCGCTGCCGACCAGAGCTTCCTCGGCCGCGCCGCGCACATAGGTCACGGTCACGGCCACAATCTGGCGGCCGCCGCTAGCAAACTGGTTTACGTCCTCCAAAATCACGCTGCAGCCCGGTTCCATGAAGGGCTGCAATGCCTGAATAGTCGCTTCGGCCACCAGGCGCAGCCGGTTGGCGCGGGAACTGACGCCGCTGCTTTTACCCTGGCAGCTTCTTTTCGGGGAGGCGATCTCCACTGTCGCCTCCATTTTGGCGTCCTGCAGGTGAAACTGCAGGGCGGAGCATTTCAGCCGCCGCGCCTGAAACAGTTGCTGCTCCCTGTTTAACTGGACAATCGAGACTTTTTTATGGTCAAGGTCCAAGCCGCATTCCACCCGCAGCAGCGTTTCGATATCACGCACTATTTGCTTAGCGTTGCGCACCTCGTCCGCCAACACATGGATTTCTTCAATCTCCCGGTTTTCGCCGGCAACAATATTGACGGATACAACGTCACGGATTTGTTTAATTAGCTTTTCCAGGTCGGACATGCGGATTTCTTTTGGAGCATCGGCCAAATCTTAAACCCCCTGCTCTTCTCTGTATTGCCAACTGCTCCCCCGAAAAGCGTTTGACAGGATAAATTGTCAAGTCCTACATGCGCTATTTCGACCTGTTTAGGCAAACTCCTTCCAGAAAATAAAAAAAACCGGCTGTTAAAGCAAACAACCAAGTTCTTCAGTCAAAAGAAACAAAGCGCCGCCGACCAGCGTTTGCCCGCCAAGCAGGACCGGAATACCGCAGGTTCCGGCGGCACGGGTAAATTCCCTGGCCCAAGCGTCGCTGATGCATTCGTCCTGTCCAAGGTCGGAATAAAAGCGGTCGGCAACGGACAGGTTTTTTTGCAGGGCCGCAAACAGTACCCGCGTGTCCAGCAGGGCGGCGTGAGCAACTTCAGCCAGCGCCCGGAAAAACCGCTCCGGCCCGGCCTCGGCCAGCCAAATCCCGAGCAGTGAGACCACCTCGCCCCGTTCCTCGCGGCCGAGCGCCTTCATGCCGCGTTCCTCGGAGAAGACACGCAACCGCACTCTAAAGTGGCTGTTCAGCCGGGCAATGGCCGGCGCGCCGACCCGGCCAAGCAGCGCCAGTTCCTGCCACTCTCCCCGCAGCACCTCTTTCAGTTGCCTGATTGCGGTCAGGTCAAGCGGAAGAGCATTCAGGCAGCGGCGCAAATGCGGGCCGCCAAATGGGGAAGCGGACAACACGAGCAGGTCGGACGGCGTGTCGAGGTCAAACTGCGTCCCTGTTGTTGCCGGCAGCAGCACCTGTTCAAAACGGGCATCATAGCGCAGCAGCAAAGCAAGCGCGTTGTCGCTGGCGGGCGGGGGAAAGTTTTGCAGCACAGCGGCGGGATTAAAAGCTATGATGTCGGCCGACTGGACGTTGTTGGTCACGAAACGCCCCGGCTTTTCCAGGACCAGGCGGCAGGTGAGGTCCAGTTCCTCCCGGCTGATAAGCGGCAGCGCGGCGCCGCCAAGACAAAGCAGCGGCCCGCTGCGCTGCTCCGCTACCAGCGCCTGCAGCCGGCGGCCGAAATGGAAGCCGGCTGGTGAAAGCGCATTTAACAAAACACGGAAACGCGCGTCCGAGCTGAGCCGGGCCAGTTCCGGCCGGTTGGTGACCAGGAAAACGCGGCCCACTTCCGGCAGGGACAGGAGTTTGTCCAGCGTGTCAGCCAGCGCCGCGTGCCGGACAAGGTTAAACATTTCCTCGGCTTTGCTTTGGGCGTCATTTCCTTCAAAGATTACCGCGGTAACTGCCTCCGCCAAGCGGAACACGTCCTTTACAACTTTACGGTCGGTTCAATCAGCCCGTAGTTCCCGTCCCGGCGGCGGTAGATGACGTTTACCTCATCGCTGTCGGCGTTGGCAAAAACATAAAAGTCGTGCCCGAGCAGGTTCATCTGCAAAATGGCCTCCTCCAGCGGCATGGGCTTGACCGGAAAGCGCTTTGTTTTAACGACGCGCATCTCCGTCTCCTCCGTCACCGGCGGCAGCTCCGCCAGCGCTTTCAGCCCGCCGCCCTGGCGCGGCTTGCGGTTAATTTTCGTCTTATATTTAGCAATCTGGCGTTCCAGTTTGTCAACGACCAAGTCAATAGAGGCGTACATATCTCCCGTCGTTTCCTCGGCCCGCAAAATCATCCCGTTAATATCGACCGTCACTTCCACCGTATGCAGGCCGCGAAGCGTGCCGAGTACTACCAGCGCTTCCGTGCTGACGTCAAAGTATTTATCAATCTTGCCAAGTCTTTTCTGTACGTAATCCTTTAATGCTTCCGTAACATCAAAATTGTTTTTTCCCCGAACCGTCATTTTCATCTGCTTTTGCTCCCTTCCGCTTTTTATTAGTATTCACTTAAGCGCGGGAAAATCCTGCCGCACAGTTAAATCAGGCCTGCCTTTAGAACCGCGCCCATACAAAAGTCCCCCGCCGCAGCTGGTGGGGGACTTTTCCGGCTTATGTCAGGTCGCCTCAGTCCGGCTAACCTACTTTAACCACGTTAGCCGCCTGGGCGCCACGGGTACCTTCCACAATATCAAACTGGACCTGTTCGCCTTCGGAGAGTGATTTAAAGCCTTTCTCCTGAATGGCGGAATAGTGGACGAACACGTCGCCGCCGTCTTCCCGTTCAATAAACCCGTAACCCTTTTCCTGATTAAACCACTTGACCTTACCAAGCACTTTCTTCATTCCTCCTAAAAAAATAAAAACTTGCCAGCCTGTACAGGCGCAACGACAATGTAACATATCCCGGCGGCAAAGTCAACCACTGCCAGACAATTTCAGCGGGCCACGACTACCAGATAAACGGCGCCGGCGCCGGCGGCCAGCAGCACTTCCGCCGCGTAGTGAGCAGTGGCGCCGGTTGTCAGCAAATCGTCGACTAGGAGAATATTACCGCGCAACAGCACGCCCGGCAAAACGGCAAACGCCTCACGGACATTGCTCCAGCGCTCGGCTGCGCCAAGGCGCGTCTGGCTGGTGGTATCGCGCGTCCTTTCCAGCGCGGCCAGGAACGGAACCTCAAGTTCACCGGCCGTCGCTTTTGCCAGCAATAGCGACTGGTCGTAGCCGCGCTCCGCCAGCCGCCGCCGGTGCAGCGGGACGGGAACGACGGCGGAAAAGGCCGGCCAGGGGCAACGACGGACCTGACGGGCCAGCAACCGGCCGAGCGGCGCTGCCAGTTGCGGCTGCCCGTCATATTTATAGCGGTGAATAACTCTTTTCATTTTTCCACGGTACGGACCGGCAGCGCAGGCGCCGGAAAAAGCCAGGCGGTAGCCGCGGCAGGCGGGACAGGCGCCCCTCTCCGGCAGCAGGTAGCCGCACGCCCGACAGCAGACGGCCGGGTCAGGCAAAGCCGCCAGGCAGGCCGCGCAAAACCCGCCTTCACCTTCCGGGCGGCCGCGGCAGAGCAGGCAGCGGGAAGGAAAGAGCAGCTCCAACAAAGAAAGCAGCAGACGCAAAGCTCTCACCCCGTATCAAAGCTGACCGTTCAGCCTGGCCGCCAGCCTCGTATGGCGCGTTTCCATCTTGTTGTTGCGCACGGCAATGGCCAGTGCTTTCCTGGTCCCAATCAGCACCACCAGCTCTTTGGCTCTGGTAATGGCGGTGTACAGCAGGTTTCTCTGCAGCAGGAGATAATGCTGGGTAACCACCGGCAGGATCACGACCGGGTACTCGCTGCCCTGGCTTTTGTGAACCGAGACGGCAAAAGCCGGCACAAGCTCCTCCAATTCAGGCAGCTCGTACGTCACATCCCGCGGCCCGTTGATATCCGGATAACGTACCGTCACTTCGCCGTCTTCCCTGTTGATGTGGGTAATAATCCCGATATCGCCGTTAAAAACTTCTTTTTGATAGTTATTACGGATTTGCATGACCTTGTCGCCGAGGCGAAAACAGGCGCCTCCTGCCTTCACTTCAGGTTTATGAGGCGCAGGCGGGTTTAGCCGCTGCTGCAGGTGCCGGTTAAGGTTCTCCACACCGAGGACGGTACGGCGCATGGGGCTTAAGACCTGGATATCGCCCTGAGGGCTTTTTCCCCTTTCCCTTGGCAGGCGCTGACTGCAAAGAGAAAGGATTTGCTCTACCGTTTTTTCCGGTTCGTCTGAGTGGATAAAGCGAAACTCCCCGTCGCCTGACGAGAGCGGCGGCAGCTTCCCGCTGTTAACCAGGTGGGCGCTTGTGACAATCGCGCTCCTGTCACTGAAGCGGAAAGCTAACGAGAGCCTCACCACCGGCAGGACGGCAGAGGCGATTAATTCGCGCAGGACGTTGCCCGGACCGACGGAAGGCAACTGGTCGGCATCACCGACAAGAACGAGCCGGCAGCCGCCCGGAATGCTTTTCAAAAGAGCGTAAAAAAGATTGATGTCCACCATGGAAACCTCATCGACAATCAGAGCGTGCGCGCGCAGCGGCCGTGCCTCATCCCGCTGGAAACGCATTTCTCCGTCTTCCCCTCGCGTGTACTCCAGCAGGCGGTGGATAGTTTTGGCTTCCCGCCCGGTTGCCTCATGTATTCTTTTGGCGGCACGACCCGTAGGAGCGGCCAGCAGCACTTCCAGCCCCAGTTCCGCAAAAGTTTTAAGCAGCGTCCTGATGGTCGTTGTTTTACCGGTACCCGGGCCGCCGGTGATTACCAGCACGCCGCTGTCCAGCGCCGACCGTACCGCCTGCCGCTGTCCATCCGACAGCTTTACCCCGGCATCTGTAAGCGCCGCCTGCTGCAAGCTTTCCGGGAAACTCTGCGCGGCAAGCTTTAGCAGTTTTTCCGCTACATAACGTTCGGCATAATACTGCGGCGCGAGATACACGGCTGTGCTTCCGTCATGCAGCTCCAGCACAATCCTGTTCTCCGCCGCCAGGCGGTCCAACTGTTTTTCCATTACGGCAGCACACCCGCCGGGCGGGTTTATGTCGCCGTCTTCCAGGACCAGCGCCCCGGTCACGGCGACCGCCAGTTCCGTCAGCGGCAGAAAAGTATGTCCCGCCTCCTGTGCCTGCTTTAAACAGTACAGTATTGCCGCCCGGATACGGTGGGGCGAGTCCGGAGCCAGCCCCATTTCCAGAGCGATTTTATCGGAGGTGCGAAAGCCGATGCCAAAGACGTCTTCCGCCAGCCGGTACGGATTATTACGGACAACACTGCTGGTCTCCTCCCCGTATTTGCGGTAAATGCGGGCGGCGTAGCCGGGACTGACACCGTACTCCTGCAGGAAAGACATGATACGCATGATTTCGCGCCGCTCACGTACTGAGGCGGCAATTTTAGCCGCCCGCTTCTCGCCGATACCTTCTATTTCGAGCAGGCGCCCCGGCTCACTTTCCAGGACTGTGAGCGCCTGCGCGCCGAACGCTTTAACTATCTTTTCCGCGGTAACAGGACCAATCCCGCCAATTTGCCCGGAAGACAGGTAGCGCAGCACTCCCTTGACACTTTGCGGCGCCATGAGTTCGTAAGCCGTAACTTTAAACTGGCGGCCGTATTCCGGGTGTTCGGTCCAGTCCCCTTCCAGGCATAAACGCTCACCGACGCCAACCCGCGGCAGGTTGCCGATAACGGTGTTCAGAGCCTCATCGTCACAGCGCAGCCGGGCAACCAGGAATAAAGTACCTTCGTTGTAGTAGGTGATTCTCTCTACAATACCTTCCAGCCTGGGCATAAATTCCCCTCCGTCATGATTATTCCACGCCGCCCGGCCTAATCCTGCCGCTATGTACGGGGAGGCTGGCCTCCCCGTCGTGACTGCTACTGGAAAGAAGCGATTTCCGTTACTTCCCTGGCGATGATGCTGGCACGAACCTTCCCCGTCAGTGCTCCGCCGTTGCTCTGAAAAATATTCCTGGCAATCGCCAGGTCCATGGCTGCGGCTACCGCCGCCGCTGTCAGATTAGTGCGCGGACTGGCCAGGGACAGATTAAACGTTGCACCCGCCTCATTGCGAAAGACCAGCTGTAAAGTCTGTTCCATATGCTCACCTCCCCTCTTCTGCCGGCCTGAGTTACTGGCGAATCAGTTCCCCTTCGTCCAGGCGGCGCAGGGCTCCGACCGGCAGCGACTGCAGCGACAGCAGGTTCTGGACAACATCATACACATCCTGGTGGCTTGTTTCCGGGCGAATCCGCCCGAACATGCGGTTAACATAAACCGGATTGCCCTGGGGGTCCGTGCCGCTTTGCAACCTGGCCTGGCAACGGGTAAACCCTTTGGCCAAAATTACAGCCATTTTATTCCCCTCCCTTCCGCCGCTTCTGCGGCAGTTAGATTATAGGCCGGGAAAAGCCGGGGCCACAAACACCGACTTCAGGCAGTCCGACGGCGAAAAATAACCGCCAGGCGCAAACCTGACGGTAAGAACATACTATTTCCCGTTAACTCGTACGTTTAGCGCTGCAGTACCAGCCGACGCAACCCCGCATCAGCGCGTAATAGCTCCGCCTTGTCTATCTGCTCCCACGGCAGGTCCAGGTCGTCGCGGCCGAAATGGCCGTAGGCAGCCACCTGCCTGTAAATAGGACGGCGCAAGTTTAGGTCACGTATAATGGCGGCGGGTCGCAGGTCAAAATGAGCGCGGATTAAAGCCACGATTTTTTCCTCGTCCACCCGTCCGGTACCAAAAGTTTCGGCCATCAGAGAAAGAGGGTTGGCTACACCGATGGCGTAGGCCAACTGCACCTCGCACTTGTCAGCCAGACCGGCAGCAACGATGTTTTTGGCCACATAGCGGGCGGCATAGGCCGCCGAGCGGTCAACCTTGGTCGGGTCCTTGCCGGAGAATGCGCCGCCGCCGTGGCGCGCGTAGCCGCCGTAAGTATCAACAATAATTTTCCGCCCCGTCAGGCCGGCGTCACCTTGCGGTCCGCCGACGACAAAGCGCCCGGTGGGGTTGATAAAAAAGCGCGTGCCGTTATCGAGGTAAACAGGAGGGATTACCGGATAAATAACTGCTTCCAGAATGTCTTTCTTTATTTTCTCCAGTTCCACGTCCTCCCGGTGCTGGGCCGAAACGACAATAGTAGTGATTGACTGCGGCCTGCCATCCACATACTTGACGGTAACCTGTGTCTTGCCGTCGGGGCGCAGGTAAGGCAGCATCTTGTTTTTACGGACCTCAGCCAGACGCCTGGCCAGCTTGTGAGCCATAGCTATCGGCAGCGGCATCAGTTCCGGCGTTTCGTTGCAGGCATAGCCGAACATCATGCCCTGGTCGCCGGCGCCAATCGCCTCCAGGTCTTCTTCCCGCAATTCCCCCGATTTTGCTTCCAGGCAACGGTTCACGCCGAGAGCGATGTCCGGCGACTGCTCATCAATGGAGGTCAGAACAGCGCATGTGTCGCCGTCAAAGCCGTATTTGGCCCTGGTATAACCGATCCCTTTAACCGTATCGCGGACAATTCGCGGAATATCCACGTAACACGCCGTAGTGATTTCGCCGGCTACCAGCACCAGTCCCGTGGTAACGGAAGTTTCGGCAGCCACCCGCGCCTGCGGGTCTTTGGCGAGAATGGCATCCAGAATGGAGTCAGAAATTTGATCCGATACCTTGTCCGGATGCCCTTCGGTGACCGACTCTGAAGTAAAAAGAAAGTTTTTGCCCATTTTGCCGCCTCCTGTCAGAGCTTAGTTTGCTGCAAAATCACAAGCTGTACACAAAATAAAAAAACCTCTTTTGGATTTTAAGAGGTTCTTTTTTGGAGTAACCTCTCTTATCTCCCGGAGCAGCCCCCAGCTGGAATTGGCACCGTGACCTAAAATCCGGTTGCCGGGTTTCATCGGGCCAGTCCCTCCACCTCTCTGGATAAGAGTATGCGGTTGTGCTTACAGCTAAATAATAGCGAAGACTCCCCGGCTTGTCAATTCTATTTTTTTCGGGTGTTATCGGTCAGCGCAAACATAAACTCTCCTTCGGCCACAATTTTGCCGCCGACACTGGCCGTGCCTCGCCCCTTCCCCAACGGGCCGCGCATTTTTATCACTTCCATCTCCAGCAACAGCGTATCGCCGGGCAGCACCTGCTGCCTGAAACGCAAGTTGTCGATTCCGGCAAACAGGGCCAGCTTATCTTTGTTTTCCGGCAGAGACATGACCGCCGCGGCGCCCACTTGCGCAATCGCTTCGACCACCAGCACCCCAGGCATCACCGGATACCCGGGGAAGTGTCCCTGAAAAAACGGTTCATTGATCGTTACGTTTTTGATTCCGGTGGCACGCTGCCCCGGGATAACCTCCAGCAGGCGGTCCACCAGCAAAAAGGGGTAGCGGTGCGGCAGGATACTCTCTATCTCAAAGCTGTGCGTCAACATACTCCCTCCCGTTAAAATTCTAGCTCCAGAGATTCCAGGTACTTGGGAATATAGGCAGGTATTTTCAATTCCCGCTCAATATCGGAGGATAATGAAGTCAACGCTTCATCTTCTCCGTGAACAAGAATTATCTGTTTTGGCTTTTGCAGAAATTTGCCGGCCCAGGATAACAGTTCCGAGCGGTCGGCATGGGCGGAAAAGCCCTCTATAGCGGCAATTCGGGCGCGGACAGCAATTTCCTCGCCAAAAATCCGGACTTTTTGGGCGCCGTCTTTAATGCGCCGTCCCAGTGTTCCTTCAGCCTGGTAACCGACAAACAACACTGTTGACTCTCGCCGCCAAAGGTTATGTTTAAGGTGGTGCTTGATGCGTCCCGCCTCGCACATTCCGCTGGCGGAAATGATCAGTGCGCCTCCCGGCAGACGGTTAAGCGCCTGGGACTCCTCTGTCTTCCTGGTAAAAGTGACTTCCGGAAAGTTAAACGGGTTTTTACCGTTGCGCAGCAGCAGGCGCATCTGCACGTCAAAACACTCCGGATGGCGGGCAAAAACTTCCGTGGCGGAGATTGCTAAAGGGCTGTCAATATAGATGGGCAGGCGCGGGATACGTTGCTCGGTCATTAGCTGGTTTAAGGAATAAAGCAGCTCTTGGGTTCTTCCCACGGCAAAGGAGGGAACAATGACATTGCCCCCGGCCCTGAAAGTTTCTGTAATAACCCGGCTCAGTGTTTCCAGCTTTTCACTTTCCTGCTCGTGCTCCCGCGCGCCGTAAGTCCCCTCCAGAACCAGGTAGTCCGCCGCTTCCAGAACATCGGGATTGCGGATAATCGGTTGGTGTGATTTGCCGAGGTCCCCGGAAAAGACCAGCTTTTCCCGGGTACCATTGCCTGTAAACTGAATTTCCACAATCGCCGAGCCCAGGATATGTCCTGCGTCGTACAGCTTAACCGCGATTTCAGGAGTCAGGGGTACAGTTACGTGATAGTCTGCGCCCTGGAAGCAGTCCAGCGAAGCATAAGCCTCCTCCACCGTGTAAAGGGGCTCAACAGGCGGGCGTCCGGCACGTTCGTTTTTCCGGTTAAGCCATTCAGCTTCCATGACCTGGACATATGCGCTGTCCGGAAGCATAATGCCGGCGAGGTCGACCGTCGCTTTGGTGGCAAGTACGCGGCCGCTGAAGCCATCTTTTATCAGCCTCGGCAACAGTCCGCAATGGTCAATGTGGGCATGCGTCAGGACAATCCAGTCTATTTCCGCCGGATTATACGGGTAATTACCCAGGTTTCTCTCGCGCAGCCGTTTATCGCCCTGGAACATGCCGCAATCCAGAAGAATCTTTTTCCCGGCTGTCTCCAGCAGAAAAGAGGAACCGGTCACAGTCCGGGCACCGCCGCAAAAAGTTATCTTCATTTGGCAGCTCCTCCACCGCTTTATCTTCCATCTTGCCAGGCTTGTTGCAGCATATTCAGCACTTCCGTGTCATCAAGCTGCTCAAAACGCCTGTAAAACTGACCGACCGACCAAAACGGCTCCGGCTGTAACGGACAGATTACCTGGTCCGCGTCGCGGGCCAGCATGGCCAGAGAATCCGGCGGCCCCACCGGCACCGCCAGGATTAATTCGCGCGGTCTCTGCCTGGCAACTGATTTGAGGGCGGCTTGAAGCGTAAATCCGGTGGCTACACCGTCGTCGATAACAATTGCGGCGCGGGATTGCAGCACTGCCGCCGGCCGCCGGCCCCGGTAGCTCTCCAGCCGTCTTCTGATTTCAGCCACTTCTGCGGCAGCAGCGTCCCTGATATATTCTTCGCCTACTCCCAGGCTCTGTACCAGCCGGCGGTTTAAGAGCACTTCCCCGTCTTCGCAGACAGCGCCAATCGCCAGCTCCGGCTGGCCGGGAGCCCCTATTTTACGGGGGATAATCAAATCCAGGGCACATCCCAGCGCTTCCACCACGGGAAGCGCTACCGGCACGCCGCCCCTGGGTACGGCCAGCACCAGCGTTTCCTTTCCCCGGTAAGGCAGCAGCAACTCCGCCAGCACTTCTCCTGCATGCCGGCGGTCACGGTACCCTTTTAAGCTGCTCAAAAAAGTGCCCTCCTAAAAATCATCGGGAACCCGTGCCTTAACTTACAGTTTCAGTTTGTCTGCAATTTGCCCGACAGCAATTACCGCCGCGGCGTTATCCGGCAGGTCTGCCAGGGGTCTGGCCTGCAAGTCATATTCGGCTACCAGAGGGTCAAGCGGTATGGTGCCCAGCAGTTCCAGGCCGGTGTTAGCAATTTCTTCCCTTAATGCAGCAACCTCATCATTTGTCACTTTGCTCACCACAAGGTAAGCGGTTTTAACGTCCAGGTTGACCGCTTTAACGATTTCATACACCCTGGCCGCTGAGCGGATGCTGCGTACCGCGGAATCGCTGACGACTATGAGCGTATCAACCTGGGAAATAATGCGACGGCTTAAGTGTTCCAGGCCGGCTTCGTTGTCGACCGCCACATAATCGTAACTGTTGCGCAGTTTTTCCAGGTGCTTGCGGAGCAAGTCGTTTGGATAGCAGTAACATCCGGCCTTCTGCGGGTTACCCATTACCAGCAGATCCAGTTCTTTTGTTTCCACCAGGGCATCCTGCAGCTTGTATTCCATATACATTTCCTTCGTCATCCCCGACGGGACGGCTTTAGGATCCTTGGTGCCTTCCAGAATGCTGGAAATTGTCTTTTCTACCTTCAGCCCCAATGCCTCATTCAGGTTGGCGTTAGGGTCGGCATCCACCGCCAGCAGCGCCTTTCCCGGCCTGTTTTTCCGCAGGTAGCGCAATAACAGAGCCGTAAAAGTTGTCTTGCCTACTCCACCCTTGCCGGCAATGGCGATTTGTTTCATCTGAAAATCATCCTTTCCGAGGTTTTAAGAAAATATTTTCCCGCGCATCACTTTTTCCAGGTCTGAAATGGTATTGCAGGAGTACATCCGGACGATTTTACGGAAGATATCAACAGATTGGGCGCGCTCCCACTCCTGCCGGGGGAGCGTATTGAGCCAAACCACTTCTTTGACCTTTCTTTTCAACTGAGCCAGTTCCCTGGCCGCCTCGAACAAAGCCAGTGTTTTGGTGTCGCTGACAATAATCATATGTGTATCGCCGCTCAGCACATGGGCATAATCCTGGATCAGGCCGCGAAGAGCCACGGCAAGATTGGTGCCTCTTCCCCATTCTCCGGAACGGTTAATCATTTCCGGCATCACCGTGCTGAAATCTTCCCCTGAACGGAAATAAGGCGTTACGCGAGCCAGTTTTTCCGAGAAAACGAAGCTTTCTATACCGCCGACCACACTGTGCAAACCGTAAATGAACTGTAATACAAATCCCACATAACGGGCCATCGAACCGGATACATCACAGAAAAGCAACAGTTGCGGCTTTTGCTTGCGGCGGCTGCGGTAACGCAGGAGAAACAACGTGCCTCCATGACGCATATTATATCGTATCGTCCGGCGCAAGTCCAGCCGCTGCCGCTTCTTGCTGCGGCGATACCGGCGGGTAATCCTGTCTGCCAGCTGGCGGGCCAGTTTACGGATCAGCTCCCTGGCCTGCGGCAGATCCCTCTCTGATATGGCCCGCATATCTTCCTGCATAAGCCCGGGAGAACCGTCGACCGTACCTGCTCCTACCGCCTCAACCAACGCCTCCATTTCCTGTCCGTCCCGCGCAGGCTCTTCACTTGGAGTCAGCAGGCCTTGCCCCTGACGCCGGTAGACAAGCGAACCTTTAATAACTTTCTCCAGTACCGGCCTGAAATTCTGCTCTACTTTCTTGCCTTCCTCAGTTTTCTTAATAAACTCCAGCAAATTCTGACGGTCTTTTTCCGGCAGGCCGGCAAATATTCTCTTTTCGCTGTCGGAAAGAGCCAGCGGCGTCCCCTGAAAGCTTAGTTCCCGTCCGGCCTGCGCCAGTATCTCACGGTCAGCGTCTTTCTTCTGCTCATATGTCTCCTGCTGTCTCTCCCGCTCTTCCGGCGGAGCAAAAAAAACATCGAAAGCCTTATCAAAGACCGCCCTCTCCCCCGGACGCTTGACTAAAGTGGCTTTCAGCGCAACCCGCACCGTTTCCCGCTCGGAAAGGTCCAACAGCGTCAGCGCAGCTAACGCATCAAGTACCTCCCCGCTGCCGATGCGCACCCCCAGTCGCCGCAACAGGTGAATAAAGCGTACAATGCTGTTTTCCAGGTACTCAGGTACCATGCGCTTTCTCCGCCGGCACATATTCTTCCAGGCGCGCCGCCCCGATTTTTTTCTGAAAAACGTCAAGGTCGGCCTTGTTCTTCAGCAACAAGGTCAAAGTCTGGTCAACAGCCGACTTGCTCAGGCGATCCTTGTCCAGGGCCAGCAGGGAACGTGTCCAGTCCAGTGTTTCGGCAATGGACGGCTTCTTCTTTATTTCCTGCTCGCTGCGAACCAGCGCTACGGCCCGGGCCACTTCCGCAGCCAGCCTTTCACCCGCTTCGGGAAGCCGCGAACGAATTATGGCGATTTCCCGCTCAACAGTCGGATAGTCCAGGTAAAGGTAAACACAGCGCCGCTTTAAACCATCCGATAATTCCCGCTCATTGTTGCTGGTCAGGACAACTATCGGAATATGGCGCGCGGAGAGCGTCCCCAGTTCCGGCACGGAAACCTGAAAATCAGACAACACTTCAAACAGAAAAGCTTCGAACTCCTCGTCCGTCTTGTCTACCTCGTCAATCAGCAGGACTACTTTCCTGTCAGCCTGGATTGCTTTCAGCAGGGGACGTTCCAGCAGGTACTGGCGGGAAAACAAATCCTGTTCCATATCTTCAAGACAGGCCGTTTCTTTGGCAATCTGAATTTTTAAAAGCTGCCGCTGGTAATTCCACTCGTACAGCGCTTTGTTTTCATCAAGCCCCTCATAGCATTGCAAGCGTATCAGCTCTGTATTGAAAACAGCGGCCAGTACCTTGGCCAGTTCCGTCTTTCCGACCCCGGGCGCCCCCTCCAGCAATAACGGCTTTTCCAGGCGCAACGCCAGGTATACGGTAATAACCACTTCTTCATCGGTAATGTAACCTGCTTCCCGGAACGCCTTAGCTAACGCAGCAATTGTAATCTCCATCAGCCTCACCCCTCTGCCGTCAATGCTTACATTATAAACCATGCCCGGCGAAGCGGCAATGACAGGCGTCACAGAAAGGAGAAGCATCCAGGAATTTTGGGATTTTTGTCAGAGAATAAAAAAAGCCGGCTTTTTGCCGGCATAACCATCTATTTAATTGGTCAGTTCTTCGATTTCTTCGTCTAGATCGATAATTCTGCTTAAGATTTCCGCTTTGTACGCTCCCGAAGCCAGGATAAATTCCCGCAACAGTTCATCGCGAACCTCAAACAAGCTGTTTAACTGTCTCATCGTGCTGCCCCTCCTTTTTGTCATGCTTGACCTTTATTTTTGCAAAATTTAATTTCTTTATTCTACGCCAACTTTGTGACCGGTTTCACATCTTTGCCTCTTAAGCAACCCGTTATGTTACGGGAATATTATTTTACCTGCCTTGGGCAAATATTGTTGTCTGTCGTCTTGTTACAATTTTAACATGTCCGGCAACCCTTGTCTATAGGAATTTTCAATAAGTTTCAGAAAATATTTAAATAATTCTAAAATTTAATTTTACTGCAGCTCTTTTGAATTCAGATACCGCTGACCACCTGACGGTGGTACTCCCGGATGGGTTTGATGCAGACTTGTTTCCGGCTGAGCATTTCTATAGCCGTCACCACTGCCTCCGCTCCGGCCATGGTTGTGGTGAAGGATACGCGGTACTGAAGCGCCGTTCTCCGGATGGAAAAAGAGTCCCGCTGAGCCTGCGCCCCCGTAACGGTATTGATCACAAAATCCACTTCCCTGTTCTTAATCGCATCCACAACGTGCGGCCTGCCTTCAGCAACTTTGTTTACCGCTTCCGCCTGCAGGCCCCGCTCCTGCAAAAATCGGGCAGTCCCTTGGGTGGCCATGATTTTAAAGCCCAGGCGCAGCAGCCTGGCGGCGATATCGGCTGCCTGTACTTTGTCTTTATCCTTAACGCTGATAAATACTGTGCCGGAAACCGGTATCCTGTTGTGGCTTGCAGCCTGCGACTTGGCGTACGCCAGGCCGAAATCTTCGTCTATCCCCATTACTTCCCCTGTCGATTTCATCTCCGGGCCCAGTATCACATCAACGCCCGGAAACTTGTTAAAGGGGAATACGGCCTCTTTAACGGCCACATGCGGCATTGTCACTTCGCCTGTCAGCCCCAGAGCGGACAATTTGTGTCCCAACAGCGCCTTGGTTGCCAGCTTGGCAAAAGGTATTCCGGTAACCTTGCTGACAAAGGGGATGGTCCGGGAAGCCCGCGGGTTTACCTCCAGAATGTAGACGGTATCGTTTTTGACGGCATACTGTACGTTCATCAGTCCCTGAACACCAAGTTCAGCCGCCAGCGCTTTTGTCTGAGCCTTAATTTCCTCCAGTACGGCGCTGCTCAAAGAGCGGGGCGGCAGGGAGCAGGCCGAATCGCCGGAATGAATACCGGCCTCCTCGATATGCTCCATAATACCGGCAATTACCGTATCGTTGCCGTCTGAGACCGCATCTACATCAACCTCGACGGCATCCTCCAGGTATTCGTCAATCAGAACCGGATGTTCGGGAGACACCTGCAGCGCACGCCGCATGTAGTCCCGCAGAGCCGCATCATCATAAACAATTTCCATCGCCCTGCCGCCAAGAACGTAAGACGGCCGGACAATGACCGGATAGCCGACGCTTCTTACAGCTGACAAGGCTTCTTCCACCGATGTTGCCGTTACGCTTTCCGGCTGGCGCAAATTCAGCTTGTGCAGCATCTCCTTAAAGCGTTTCCTGTCTTCCGAGCGGTCAATAGCATCAGGGGAGGTTCCAAGAATCCTGACCCCGGCCTGCCACAGGGGAACGGCCAGTTTCAGCGGTGTCTGTCCGCCGAACTGTAAAATTACACCATCCGGTTTTTCCAGCTCGACGATATTCAGCACGTCTTCCGCGGTAAGGGGCTCGAAGTAAAGTCTGTCAGCCGTATCATAATCCGTACTTACAGTTTCGGGGTTGCAGTTAATCATAATAGCCTCGTAACCCTGTTCCTGGCAGGCAAAAACAGCGTGTACACAGCAATAGTCAAACTCAATCCCCTGACCGATTCTGTTTGGCCCGGAGCCCAGGATGATGATTTTGGGCCTCCCGGAATCGGTTGCCTCGCACTGTGCCACAGCAGACTGCTCCCCTGCACGGTAAAACGGTCTCTCGTAAGTGGAATAAAAATATGGTGTGTATGCCTTAAATTCCCCCGCGCAGGTATCGACCATCTTATAGACCGGCAGGATACCGGACTCTTTGCGCCGGTTACGGACCGCTCCTTCCGTTGTGCCCAGGAGTTCTCCCAGTCTCCGGTCGGAAAACCCGTATTCCTTGGCTGTGCGCAACAGTTCCGCCGGCAGTGCCGCAGGTTGCCCGCCCGCCTTTATGCCATAGTTCTCAATCTCGCCTTCCAGAGCAACCATTTGCCTGATGTTGTGCAGAAACCATGGGTCCACGCTGCACAGCCCGCCGACATCCTCGACGGAAAGGCCCCGCCCGAACGCTTCGGCAATGTACCAGAACCTTTCGCTGCCGGGAATCAGCAGCTGTTTACGCAAATCAGCCAGGTCCACGTCCGGGCGCTCCAGGCCATGCTTATCTTTTTCCAGACTTCTTATCGCCTTGCTGAGTGCTTCTTTAAAAGTACGGCCAATAGACATTACTTCGCCCACCGACTTCATCTGCGTCATTAAAGTCGGATCAGCTTCAGGAAATTTTTCAAAGGCAAAGCGCGGGAATTTTACCACCACATAATCAATAGCCGGTTCAAAACAGGCTGGCGTTTCCCTGGTAATGTCGTTTGCTATTTCATCCAAAGTCAGACCGACAGATAGTTTGGCTGCAATTTTCGCTATGGGGAAACCGGTCGCTTTGGAAGCGAGTGCTGAACTCCTGGAAACTCTGGGGTTCATTTCGATAACCACCATGCGACCGTTTACCGGATTTACAGCAAACTGGACGTTGGCCCCGCCGGTTTCCACACCTATTTCCCGCATGATGGCAATCCCCGCGTCTCTCAGGCGCTGGTATTCCTTATCCGTCAGCGTTTGCGCCGGCGCTACGGTGATGCTGTCGCCGGTGTGAATCCCCATGGCGTCAAAATTCTCAATGGAGCAAATGACCACCACGTTGTCTTTCTTATCGCGCATCAGTTCAAGTTCATATTCCTTCCAGCCCAGAACAGACTCCTCCACCAGCACCTGGTGGGTCATGCTCAGCTCCAGGCCGTTTTCCAGGATGGTTTTAAATTCATCAATGTTGTAAGCAATCCCGCTGCCCGTGCCTCCCAGGGTGAAGGCCGGCCGCAGTATCGCCGGAAAACCGATGTCTTTGACAGTCTCCAGCCCCTCGGCCAATGAGTTGACCGCAATGCTTTTGGGCACCTCCAGACCAATTCTGCCCATCGCCTCTTTAAACAGATTCCGGTCTTCCGCCATCTTGATCGTTTCCAGGCGGGCGCCGATCAGCTCTACGCCAAGCCTGGCCAATATCCCTTTTTCAGCCAATTCCACCGCCAGGTTCAGCCCCGTCTGCCCGCCGATGTTCGGCAGCAACGCGTCAGGCCTTTCCCGCTCAATAATTCTCTCCAGAATCTCCGCATTCAGCGGTTCAATATAGACAGCATCGGCCGTTTCCGGGTCAGTCATGATTGTCGCCGGGTTGGAGTTGACCAGGACAACCATGTAGCCCTCCTCGCGCAACGCTTTGCAGGCCTGGGTGCCGGAATAGTCAAATTCGCACGCCTGGCCGATTATTATCGGCCCTGAACCGATAACAAGCACTTTTTGCAAATCTGTCCTTTTTGGCATTACGCTTCACCTCCGAGCAGCTTTCTGAACCTGTTGAAAATATGCGTCGCGTCGCTTGGTCCCGGACCTGCTTCCGGATGATGCTGCACGGAAAGGGCCGGCAGCTCCATATGGCACATCCCCTCTTCCGTCCCGTCGTACAGGTTTTTGTGTGTCAAACGCACCTGACCCCTCAGGCTGTCAATATCTACGCAGTAATTGTGGTTTTGCGCCGTAATTTCCACCCGGCCTGTTTCCAGGTCCAGCACCGGATGGTTTCCTCCGTGATGGCCGAATTTTAACTTGTATGTCCGGCCGCCCATGGCCAGACCCATTACCTGGTGGCCAAGGCAAATGCCGAACAGCGGCTTTTCCCCCAGCAACTTTCTCACATTGTCAACGGCATAAGTCACTGTGGTCGGGTCGCCGGGCCCGTTGCTAAATACCACGCCGTCACAGGCCATTTCCAGCACTGCCTCCGCCGGCGTTTGTGCCGGCACCACCTTCACTGCAAAGCCGGCCGTCACCAGATTGCGCAGAATGCTGTATTTGACCCCCAGATCATAAACCACAACCTTAAGCTGAGTTTCAACCTGATCCGTCGGGCTGCACCACGGCTGGCAGCCCTGTTGCCACCGGTACGGGTCAGCCGTCGTTACCTTCTTAACCAGGTCAACCGCCGCCATGCCCGGATGTGTCTTCAATTTCGAAAGGAGGCTTTGCACATTGAAGTCAACCGTAGAAATTATCCCCAGCTGTGAACCGTTATTGCGCAAATGTACGGTCAGAGCCCGGGTATCTATCTTTTCTATCCCGACAATGCCTTGCTCCTGCAGATAGCCGCCCAGCGACAGACAGCCCACGCCGCCCGAACCGGCACGCCAGTTGCTGGGATAGTCCAGATATTCCTTTACTATCAGGCCTTCTGCCTTGACACCGCCGGCAGACTCCACATCCTCGCCGTTAACACCGTAGTTGCCGATCTGAGTGTAGGTCATGGCCACAAGCTGCCCCTTATAGGAAGGGTCCGTCAAAATCTCCTGGTAACCGCACATCGAGGTGTTAAAAACCACTTCACCGATAGTTTCTCCCGCCGCGCCGAAATTCGTCCCTTCAAAAACCGTCCCGTCGGACAGGACCAGCACTGCCCTGCTCATCTAAGTCAATCTCCCTTTCCACTGGATTCGCGGGCACATAAAAAAGCTGACCAAGCAGCCTTTGCCGCTTTGTCAGCCCGGTAAACTTGCGTAGGACATCAGCCAAGCCTCCTTTTTAGCCTCTCGGGACTAAATTAAAGGTGCTTACTTTTGGCTATTTTATCATGCGGCCTGACACCTGTCAATGAAAAATGTCGCGCAGCATCTATCTGTTCTTAGCACGAGCCGGCCGGACTAATAACATAGCTCTGAATCGTTCCTGGACACTCCGGCTCCTTCAAAAGTCAGCACTTTACAGATTACCTGAGCCGCCGCTTCCACGACGCTCATGGCTACGGCCGCCCCTGTTCCTTCGCCGAGGCGCAGGTTTAGGTTCAGGATGGGCTTTAAGCCCAGCTCCCGCAACATGTACCTGTGCCCGTATTCCACGGACTGATGGGCGGCTATCATGTACCCGGCCGCAGCCGGCGCCAGCTTTTGAGCCAGCATAGCTCCGGCGGAGGAGATAAACCCGTCCACCACCACCGGCACCCTGTGGTAAGCGGCACCCAGCATAAGACCGGCGATACCGCCTATTTCAAAGCCGCCCACTTTAGCCAAGACATCGACTGGATCAGTCGGGTCGGGCTTATTTTTGGCCAGGGCTTTTTGGATTACCCGCACCTTGTTCTCCAGGGCCTCGTCGCCAATACCAGTCCCCCGGCCGGTAACCTGCTGTACCGGCAGTCCTGAGAAAGTAGCAAGGATAGCGCTGCTTGGGGTAGTATTGCCGATCCCCATGTCACCGGTTCCCAGCAGTTCAACCCCTTCCTGCACCAGTTTACCAGCGATATCGATGCCCGCTTCCAGGGACTGTATCGCCTGTTCCCTGGTCATTGCCGGTCCTGCCGCCATGTTTTTGGTGCCGGCAGCCACTCTGTAAGAAAGAATTTTGCCCTGTTCGGCCAAATCACCCAAATCAGCGGCAACACCCATATCCACCACCATTACGCGGGCACCGGCCACCCCGGCCAGGACATTGATACCTGCGCCTCCTGCCGCAAAGTTGGCTACCATCTGTGGGGTTACCTCCTGCGGAAAAGCACTCACTCCTTCCGCTACCACCCCGTGGTCGCCGGCCATGGTGACTACAACTTTGTTGCCCACAGATGGCTTCAAGGTCTGCTTGATTGCGGCCAGCTGCTCCGCCAGCAGCAAAAGGTCGCCCAGAGCACCGGGCGGAGTAGCTAGATTAGCCATGTAGTCCCGGGCCTTTCGCCGCCATTCCCCGCTTACCGGCCGGATTCCGCCTGTTACGTCCTGCAGTGTCTGCATGTTTTCCCCTCCTAATATTTCAACATGATAACTGATACAGTCAAGGCCAATACCTCAACACACTCGCTAACGGCGCCGTACGTGTCTCCGGTCATCCCGTTCAGCCGGCCTGATATATACCGGCTAAGGGCGGCAGTGCCGGACAGGGCAGCCGCCGCCAGGACCATCCCTTTTACCGTCCCGGCCAATACTCCTTCTGAAAATACAAAGTCCGCCAAGTCGCCGGCAATCCCGGACAGCAGGATAGTTGCCGCCAGTGCCGTAAGTGAGGCCCAAGCTAGTTCCCGCCTGCCCACCCTGCCGGTGAATATCCCTGTACCCCCGCCGGTGCGGGCATAAGGGAACATTGCCGCGCCGTAAACCTGCGCCCAGCGCCCCAGTACCGGCGCAATAATCAGGGCCGCTGCTTTTTCCGGCCCCGCCGGAAGCTGTCCAAGCAGCACCAGCCTGAATAATACAGCGAGCGCCCCGGCCATTACGCCATGGGATCCCACTCTGCTGTCCTTCATAATTTCCAGCATTCCATCCCGCTGCCGTCCGCTGAACAGGCCGTCGGCCGCATCCATCAGCCCGTCACCGTGCATGTTGCCGGTCACCAACACCAGAAAGGCTATCACAACCAGGTTGCTCACCGCGGCAGGCAAGACAAGAGATGCCAGGGTGTACACCGTCGCTGCGGCGGCTCCCAACAGCAGGCCCACCAGCGGGAAATACGCCATGGAACGCGCTAGGCTCGCTTCTGTCACCGCACCGCGCACAGTAACCGGTATCCTGGTCAAAAACTGCAAAGCCAGCAGAAACCCCAAATAAAACACCCCCCTAAACAAAAAGCCCACGGTTTTAACACCGTGAGCTTTTCCTTCACTCACCAGAGTACTGACAGGCAGGTCTCCTGGCTTGGCTTCATCACCCGACACGCCTTCCCGTTTGACCGGTGGCCGTTGTATCAGGCTCCCCCTAACAGTGGCGGGTCCGCCCGGGCTTTTACCCGGTTCCCTATTCTCCCTCACGGGCACCTGGCAGTTTTGGCTATATTTATATAAATTTAATATATATATCAAATGGAGCCGGCAAGAGGACTTGAACCCCCAACCCGCTGATTACGATTCAGCTGCTCTGCCGTTTGAGCTATGCCGGCGCAAAGCCATTATAGCCTATCCCGGAGGATAAATCAAGGCACAAGCTTAATATTACCCCAGGCGGCCATTTTATCTCCCTTAATCAGCAGAACGCCTTCAACACCACGGATCTTTCTGGCAAAGGCCAGTGCCGCCGGCAAATCTGCTGCTTCCTGCACCCTGTTGCCGGCAGCCGTCGCTACTGCGTCCGCCAGCAGGGCTGAGGCGGAAATAATCACCGCGGCGTCCGCCTTGCCGAGACTTAACGAAGGGCCGACGGTCCCGGAGGAAGTGCATACACCATAAGGTCCGTCACGGGCAGGCAACTCCAGCGCCACCTTTAACGGAGAATCCCCGGCGAGTACTGCGACTCTGACCGGTTTTGCCACCTGCAGAAATATATCGCCGCCGTTTTCCACAATGACCTGTTTAACCCGTTTGAGCAGATCAAGGCCGACCAGTTCGGCAAATGCTCCGGCTACCGCCGCCATCGGACCCACGCCCGCAGTGTTGGCGGCACGGGCCATTAACAGGGCTACCGGCGGAGCGTCAGGCCGGACAAGGTGGGGCTCAAGAGTAAAGCGGAAAAAAGGATCCAGTTGCAGGTAATCTTCCAGTTGGGTACGATAAAAAATGAGCCGCTTCTCCGCAAAAACTGCCAACTCTGGCGCATAGTCGCCTTCAGGCACTGCAAAATGCAGGTCGCTCTCCTTATATTTGCAGGCGAAAGCGACAAACCCTGCCGGCTGCATCTTTTCGCGGTAACTGCGCCTGCTTCCGTCCATCTCATTCACCTGAGAGGTAGAGAGCCTCCACAGCACGGGCCGGACAAGCCTTCAGGCAATGCTCGCAGACTATACATTTCTCACCGTTAAAAGAAACCGTCATTTCCGGACGCTTCATCCACAGTGCCTCTGTGGGGCAGATAACGGTACAGGCGCCGCACTGTGTACAGCGCTCCTCCAGCCAGTTAACCTGCTGCTCCAGGGGCAGGACGATAACCCCGCGTGACTGCAGAAAGTCCATGGCGGCATTATAATCTTTATTGTCGGCGGAAAGTTCCACCACCATCCGCCCTTCTTTGCGCGGGTTAATGTTGGCTTTTAAGATATTGGCCACCACGTTATACTCCTTAGCCAACGTATAAATAAACGGATATTCCACCACTGATGCCGGAAAGCGCAAAACAACTTTTCTTTTAACCATTGGCCACCCTCCCTATTTCTGGACTTTAAGCGGTTTTGGTTTAAGCCCGGATTCAGCTGAAGGAAGCTTGGCCACCGGTTCGGTCAGGGTAAACTCTCCCCTCAGGATCCATGACTTTAAAGTTTCGGCAATCTCTTTCGCTTTCGGGTAGCTGGATAACGGAGCAGTTGGCACTTCCCGGCCCTGAACCAAAATCTTCCCGGACTTCAGGTCGGCGTAACTCACCTCTCCCAAGCTACCGCCCGACCCTTGCGGGTACGCCTCGCTGTAGTCCACAACCTGCGCAAAAATCTCCTTATCGCGCACCGCCGCGTAGCGTAACGTTTCCACGTCCAAAACGGGAATCGGGAGGCCCACACCAACCTGCAACGAGACACCGTAGCCAAGATAGCTGACACCGCGCAACCACTTGGCTTTCATCTGTTTTAAATCGCCGATGAGCGCCAGAGTGCCGGCGCCCATGCGCGGCACACCGTTTTCGCCCCTCGCTGCAACCGGGTTATGTTGTGTGCCGTACCAGGCCACGTAGCCGGTACCTCCCCCGAGAAACAGACGCGTGCCGATACCGGTGACCCTGTAAAAGGGGTCTTTTAACAGCGGCGAGAGTTGACCGGCGCTGCAGTAGTTGGCGTTGCCAAGATTAGGCTTTAAGATGCCCATATAAGTGTAAATGGTCCGGTCGGAAAGGTTGACAGCCACGTTATAGTTCTGGTAGCAGTTTCGCGGGTTGTACAGGTACGCTTCATTGACATCGTCCAGCTTAATCCATGTTTCCAGCTTCTGACGCGGGTAACAGTCCGTAGCGTAAGCTGTTGCTTCCAGAAGAACTTCCCTGCCGGCTACCAGGTCTTCTATCACATGGGCGCCCCCGTAATTGAAGGCTCCCGGAAAGTTCTGGTTTGCCGGGTCCGTGGCCGGAATTTCAGTGGCACCGAGAAAAACATCAACTGCGGCCAGCCCGGCGTAGGCGTTAATACCGTTCAAATAAACCTTAGCCATTTTCATGCGCGGCGCAGGGTGCCCCAGGTTTAAAAAAGCGCCGGAAGAACACATCGGCCCAAAAGTCCCTGTGGTGACAACGTCAACACGCCGGGCCGTTTCCTCCACACCATGTTCTTCCACCAGGCCAATCACTTCTTCCGCCGTGACCACCACAACCTGCCCTTTGCTGATTTTCTCGTTGATTTCCGCGTAACTCCTAATCTGCATTCTACTAATCCCTCCTCCGGACTAAACTCCTGTTATAAACGAAAATCTCTTCCTGCCAGGCAGGAAGAGGAAAGACTATAATTTTGGCTTTATCGTACACCGCCAAGGCAGCAATGTCAAGAAAATTCCCCGCTGCTGCCCCTTCATTTCCGGTTTTTTTTCTGGTAGACTGAAAGTGCTGCTACAGCAGTAACCAATGCTAAAGGGGGATACTTTTGAAAACACGTTCTACACTCTATCTGGCGCAGGCAGCGGTCATAGCTGCTCTTTACATCGCCCTCACCGTGGTGCTGGCTCCATTTTCGTACGGATTTGTCCAAGTCAGGGTTGCCGAAGCGCTTACCGTTTTGCCGGTACTAACCCCGGCGGCCATACCGGCGCTGTTTATCGGCTGCATGATTGCCAATATTTACGGGGGCCTTGGCCTGCCGGACATCCTGGGAGGCAGCACGGTTACCTTGCTCGCCGCCCTCGCCACCTACCGGCTGAGAAACCGCCCGGAGGCAATTGCCTTGTTGCCTCCGGTACTTTTTAACGCGTTTTTAATCAGCATTTACCTGCATCCCATTTTACAGGTGCCCTACTGGCTCCTGGTACTGAGCATCGGCGCCGGTCAGACCGTTGCCGTCTACGGCCTCGGCCTGCCTCTCCTGCGCTACTTAAAAAAGCGCCGCCTGTTTCCGGATTAGGCTCATGCGGACATCGCTTTGTGTAATCCCGCCGACTCCTCGTGCAACAGCTCGCCAAGAATGGCGATGCCGCGTCTTATCTTGTCGGGCGAAGCCTCCGAAAAAGCAAAGCGCGCTGTATTCCTTCCATTTCCGTTGACATAAAAGCCCGCTCCGTCAACGAACGCGACCCGGCGCTCAATCGCTTTCAGCAAGATTGCCCGCGCATTCATCCCCTCCGGCAACGTTACCCAGATAAAGAACCCGCCCTGGGGTTGCGTCCAGGAAACACCGGCTGGGAAATGCTTTTCCATGCAGGCAAGCATCAGGTCACGCTTTTCCTTGTAAAGGGAAACAAGCGAAGAAACATGCCCGTCAATATAACCGCTCGCCGCAAAACGGCAGGCCATCCGCTGCCCCAGGGAATTGGAACACAAGTCGGTAGACTGTTTGGCGCAGGCCAGCTTTTGAATAAGAGGCTCATCCGCCACCAGCCAGCCTACACGTATCCCGGGGATAAATGTTTTGGAGAAAGAACCCAGATAAATCACGCGACCTTCAGTATCCATTGACTTGATGCTTTGCAGCGGCTCGCCCTCATAGCGTATCTCACCGTAAGGGTTATCTTCGATTATAGCAAAACCGTATTCCCCGGCAAGCTCCAGCATCTCCCGCCGGCGTCCGGATGAAAGACAGATACCGGTAGGATTCTGAAAATTTGGCACCAGATAGGCAAACTTCGGTAAACGTCCCTCCCTGGACAGCTTGCGCAAAGTTACTGCCAGCAGGTCAGTGCGCAGGCCGTTCTCGTCCATGGGAATGGACAACCGGTCGCCTTCATAGTTGCGGATTGCGCCAAGCCCGCCTACATAACCCGGCTCCTCCACAACAACCACATCCCCCGGATTCAGAAACACCCTGCTCAGCAGGTCCATACCCTGCTGTGAGCCGTTGGTGATTAAAATATTGTCCGGAGAAGCGGAGATGCCTTCCCGGGTCATTTTTTCCGCCAGGTAAGTCCGCAGTTCCAGGTTGCCTTCGGTTGGCCCATACTGCAGCGCATATTTCCCTTCCTGCTCAATCAGTCCCTGGAGCACATCAGCAACTTTCCCCATCGGGAAGAAGTCGGCGCTGGGAAACCCGCCGGCAAACGACATCATGTCAGGTTGTTCAGTCAGCTTGAAAAACTCCCTGATCTCTGATGTTTTCATTAGTTTGGCGCGTTCGGCATATAATCCGTCAAATACCACCTGTTACACCTCCGGGATAAATATAAGATAACGGCCTTAAATAAAACTTCCGCCCCTGTCAGGACAGAGGCGGAAGAAAACCCGCGGTACCACTCTGCTTACCGGGCACGCCCGGTCGCTCAAGCTTACGCTTTCTGGTTAACGGCAGCACCGGCACCGCTTACTGAATTCAGCGGGCAACTCCGGGGCGGCTCACCTTTCACTCTGCCGGGGGGCTTCTCAACTTATAGCCCCTTCTCTGTCGGCTGTTCCAGGCTTCTTCCCCATCATCGCTTTATTGACATAGTTTAGTTTTGCACACCGGATATTGAGTAAAGTTGAATTTAATTATAGCAGAAGAAAAGCGACAATGCAAGGCCTTCGGGAAAATTTGTGTGAACGGACTGTGATATTGTCACCCTGTAAGCGGTCTGAGAAAATGTCACTATGAGAGGAGATATTTTCTTGAAACCGAAGGAAGCAAAAAGGGTGAACGTTACAGAGCAATTAGTACAGGGGACTATTACAGTTTCCCAGGCGGCAACGCTACTGTGCCTTTCTGAGCGCCAAGTTAAACGAATCAAGAAGGGAGTCAAAAATGAAGGACTGGCTTACCTGATGCACAAGAACAGGGGCAGCAGACCGAAGCATGCCATTAGCGAGGAAACTCGCCAGGAGGTTGTTAAGCTGGCCCTGACGGAATTCAAGGGAGCCAGCTGCAGCCACATGGCTGAACTGCTGGAGGAGCACCGGAAAATCCTTATTTCCCCCCGGTCCATACGACGTATCTTAGCCCAAGACGGTATTGCCAATGTCCACTCCTGTAAAACTCCACGGCGACGGCGCAGGCGGGAGAGAATGCCTCGGGAAGGCATGCTCGCGCAGATTGACGCCAGTCCTTTTCTTTGGCTTGAGGACCGGGGAGCAGAAATGAGTCTGCACGGTATTATCGACGATGCTACCAGCAAGGTTTTAGGGCTACGGTTTGAACCGGAAGAATGTCTGTCAGGCTATATACACGTTTTGAGGCAAACAGCTCAAAACAGCGGAATCCCAAGGCAATTCTACAGCGACCGTCACTCCATCTTCTTCTCGCCAAACAAAGATAAGCTTTCCATCGAGGAGGAACTGGCCGGCAAGAAAGCGGCTGCAACCCAGTTTGGCCGCATCATTGACGAGCTTGGCGCTTCCCAAATCCCCGCATATTCGCCACAGGGCAAAGGCCGGGTGGAACGTCTTTGGGGGACCCTGCAGCACCGCTTGATTATCGAGATGCGGGTGGCCAATGTCTGCTCCTTGGAGGAGGCCAATGACTTTCTCCAAGGCTTTATCGAGAAATTTAATAAACGATTCGCAGTCCAACCGGCCGATCCGCAACTGGACTACTTGCCAGCCCCTGCAGACCCAGACGCAATCATCTGCATCAAGAACAAGCGCAAATCCTCAAACGGGTCTACAGTTTCCTACCTGGGACAAACCTACCAGTTACTCAAAAAAGACGGCTCCATAGCCCTGCTGCGCCCAGGAAGCACAGTCCAGGTGCTAACCCATCTGGATGGCTCCCTGAGCGCTCAGTATGAGGGCAATCGGCTCTCAGTGCAAGCATGCACTAAAGCAGTTCCTGTTTCACCGGCCAGAACCTGCGAGAAACCGAAATCTAAAACTAAACCAGCCGACAACCACCCATGGAAAAACATGCGGATTCCTAAGCCAATTACAACGGAAGCAGAACTGTACGCCAGAGAACGTTGTAGAAGAAGAAAAAATGCTTAACAAAACTAAAAAGGGTGACATTTTCTCAGTCCAATTTAATCGTTTTTAGGGTGACATTTTCACTGGCCGTTGACA
>JBGFRB010000009.1:0-229702 GCA_041695355.1 Bacillota bacterium | reverse complement strand
AAGTCTGGAACCGTCTTGGAACAAAACTCCTGCCTAAGTTGCGAAGCGGTACCAATCTAAGAATCGACGTCGAGTTTTCCGTAACTGTGGAGAGTGTAGTCTCCCGAAGTTTTGCGGCCGAAGTGAAGCAAATACTCGAAGATCTGGGCTTGACAGACCGGGTCCGGATCAGTGATTGAACGCTTATTTTCAGTTCTGCTTTAATGTATAGCAGCGAGATTTCCCTTTTGACAGAAAACACAAATTGACAACCTTCGGCGACAGGTTTATAATTAACGCGGACAGCCTTCCCGTCAGATCGGGGGAGGCGTTTTTCGGAGGATACGCAGAAGGAGGATTGCGGCATGAGAACCACTAACCGTTTTCAACTGTTTTTTCTGTTCTTTCTGCTGCTTGGAGCTGCCGCTGCGGTGTTTTGGCAGGCCGTCAGATACATTAACCTTGGCCTGGACCTGCGCGGGGGCGTGTATGTGATGCTGAAAGCGGAAGACACTGCAGGGGCCGGAGGCGGGGATGCCCTTGACCGGGCAATAACCGTCATCCGCAACCGTATTGACGCTCTGGGGCTGACAGAGCCGGTTATCCAGCGTGAGGGAGCTGACCGTATCCGCATTGAATTGGCGGGGATTGGCGATCAGCAGGCGGCGCGCGAGGTTATCGGGCGCACGGCGATGCTCAGGTTTGTCGGCCCGGACGGGCAGGAATTGCTGACCGGCGGTGACTTAAGGGACGCCTACTCTACCTTTGACGAACGGAACCAGCCGGCGGTAGGCCTGGAGTTTACTCCTGAGGGAACGGCTAAGTTTGCCGATGCTACAGAGAGGTTTATCGGCCAGGTTATCTCCATCCACCTTGACGATGAGCTGGTCTCGGCACCTGTTGTCCAGTCGGTTATCACCGAGGGGCGTGCCATTATCCAGGGAAATATGACTACGGAAGAAACACGCAATATCGCCCTGATGCTGCGTTCCGGGGCGCTGCCGGTTGCTCTGACCGAACTGGAGACCCGCGCCGTCGGGCCGATGCTGGGCGCCGACTCGCTCTCGCGTTCCTTGCGTGCCGGCGTAGCCGGGCTGGGGCTGGTGCTGCTCTTTATGCTGGGCTATTACCGCTATTTTGGCTTTGTGGCCAATGTGGCGCTCCTTCTATATGTGACTATTGTGGTGGCGGCGCTGGCGGCGCTGAATGCCGTCCTGACCCTGCCGGGTATTGCCGGCATTATTCTATCCGTAGGCATGGCAGTGGATGCCAACGTGGTAATCTTTGAGCGCATCAAAGAGGAACTGCGCCAGGGGCGGGCGGTCCGCAACGCTGTCGAGGCCGGTTTTGAACGCGCTTTCCGTGCTATCCTTGACTCCAACGTAACAACGCTGTTTGCGGCCGCCGTGCTTTTTGGCCTTGGCACCGGGCCGATACGCGGGTTTGCCACTACTTTAAGCATCGGTGTCCTGGCCAGCATGTTTACCGCCGTCATTGTCACGCGTTTCCTGCTGCGCCGGAGCGTACGCGCCGGTCTTCCGGCCGCCGCTGAAGGGGGGAAAGGGAAATGAAGTTCGGTTTTGTGGCCGCCAGGAAATATGCTTTTGCGATTTCCGCGCTCATCATGCTGGTGGGGCTGTTTGCCTTGGTTGCGGGGGGGTTAAATCTCGGTATTGATTTTACCGGCGGCACTTTGCTGCACCTTAACATGGGCCGTGACTTTACCCTCGAGGAAGCCCGGCAGGCGCTGGCGCCTTTTGGTCTGGAGGGAAGCTCGCTGCAAAAGGTCGGAGAAGTCGGGGCCGCCGGCGGCGAAAAGCAGGAGCTGTTAATCAGAACTCCTTCGCTGAACCCGGAACGTCAGGCTGAAGTTTTCGCCTCCTTTCGCGAGCGCTTTGCCTTGGCGGAAGAAGCTTTGCTGCGGGTGGAAAACGTGGGGCCGGTGGTCGGCGGCGAATTGCAGCGACAGGCTCTCTGGGCGCTGCTGCTGGCCAGCCTGTTGATGGTAATTTATCTTACCGTGCGTTTTGAGTTCCGCTTTGCCGTGGCCTCCATCGTTGCGTTGCTTCATGATGCGCTGGCTATTGTCACTTTCTTTTACCTGTTCCGCCTGGAAGTAAACAGCCCGTTCGTGGCCGCTGTTTTGACCACACTCGGGTATTCCGTAAACGCCACTATTATTATTTTTGACCGGATTCGTGAAAACCTGAAGAGCCGCCGCAAAGAGAGTCTGTCGGCGCTGGTGGAGACCAGTATCAGGCAATCGCTGATGCGCTGCGTCAATTCCTCGCTGACTACCCTGCTGGTCCTGGTGACCTTGTATGTCTTTGGCGGGGTGACACTGCGGCCGTTCATGGCCGCCATGGTCGTCGGCGTTCTCCTTGGGACCTATTCTTCCGTTTTTGTGGCCGGCCCGCTGTGGCTCGCCTGGAAAGAGGCCGAAACAGGACGCAAAACAAGAGCCAGGACGGCATGAGCGACAAACGCATCGCTCCCTGGCCGTGGTACGTACCGCCTCTGGACCCTGAGGCGGTACGTCTGCTGCAACAGGAGCTTGGTCTTCACCGGCTGACAGCCGCCTCATTGGTTCGTCTCGGACTTACCTGCCCGCAAAGTGCGGGCAGTTTTTTAAACTGCGATTTGCGGGAGCTGGCTGAACCGCAGCTGATGTCGGGCCTGGATCGGGCGGTGGAGAGGCTGTTGTTGGCAGTCGGCCGCCGGGAACCGCTGCTGGTCTGCGGGGACTATGATGTGGACGGTGTAACCGCTGTGGCCATGCTGACCGACTGTTTCAGGCAGCTTGGCCTGCCTGTCGAATACTATATCCCGGGAAGGCTGGAGGAAGGATACGGATTACATAGCGCGCCGCTCGCAGCGTGGGCGGAGCGCGGCGGCAAAGTTGCGGTTACAGTTGACTGCGGCATTAATTCTTTTGCCGAGATGTCGCTGGCCCGGGAACTTGCTCTGGACCTGATTGTGACCGACCACCACCAGCCGCTTGACGGCGAACGTACTGCCTTTGCCGTACTTAACCCGAAATTGCCCGGCTGTACCTATCCGGAAAAAAATCTGACCGGGGTCGGTGTCGCCTGGACCATGGTCAGAGCTTTGCACAAACGCTGCGGTGTCCGGGAAGAAGAAACTTTCCGGTATCTGACTCTTGTGGCGCTTGGCACTATAGCTGATGTTGCTCCGTTACGGGGTGAAAACAGGCTTTTGGTTTACCACGGCCTGGCCGGATTGCACCGGAATCCGTCACCGGGTCTGGCCGCCCTGATGCGGCGCGCCCGGCTGAACGGCAGCAGTAACGGAGCGGTGCAGGTCGCCTACGCTCTGGCGCCCAGGCTTAATGCCCCCGGACGGCTTGGCGATGCGGATCCCGCCGTCCGGCTGCTGCTGGCCAATGAGGAGGAGGCGGAGGCACTGGCCGCTGAGCTTGACAGCTGCAACCGGCGCCGTCAAAAGCTGGAGTCTGAAATCCAGGCCACGGCGCAGGAAATGGCGGAACAGCAGGCGGATCTTCCTGCCCTTGTCCTGTGGCACAAGGACTGGCATCCCGGTGTGGTCGGGATTGTGGCCGGCAGGCTTGCCGAGCAGTACCAGCGGCCTGTGGTGCTTCTGGCCGTGGCAGGTGATGCGGCGCACGGCTCGGCACGCAGTGTGCCAGGCTACAGCCTGGTGGACAGGCTGTCCGATTGTGCCGGTTTGCTGCTGCGCTTCGGGGGGCACCCGGAGGCGGCGGGCCTTACCGTGGAGACATCTAAGCTGCAGTCGTTCCGGGATGAGTTTTGCCGCAGCACAGCCCGCTTCTGTGAGCCGGCCCTGCTGGAACAGCCTGTGATAGCGGAAGTGGAATTAGATGACCTTTCCCTGGCGCTGGCCAGGGAACTGCAGCGCCTGCAGCCGTTTGGCGAAGGTAATCCGGAGCCTCTTTTCCTGCTGTCCGGGATGAATATAGCAGCAGCTAATTTCGTCGGCAGCGGCGGGAAGCACCTCGTACTGTCCGTTCACGAAGGCGGCAGACAGGCCCGCGCAGTTTGTTTTGGCGCAGCAGGCAAAAAGCACCTGCCGACGCGCGGAGATACTGCCGATTTGGTTGTCAGGGTACGCGAGGACAGTTGGCAGGGCCAGTCCAGCCTGGCCATGCATGTCTCAGGCCTGCGCAAGGCGCAGAATGCGGGCGCAGCGGGCTCTGCTGCCCATAGCCGGGAATACCTGATTATTGACCGGCGCAATCTGCCGGAAAAGGAGCGTCTGTTCCGGCAGCCGGCCACAGGTGAAAAACTGGCCGTCTGGGTTAACACGCTGGCGGCACAGAGACACCTGCAGGCTGCGGCCGCACCGGGGACGGTCAGCGTGGTCCGGCGCGGGGAACCGTGTACGGAACTGGTGTGTGACGCGGCTGTTTTTTACCACCTGCCGTACGACCGCCTGGCCGTGGAAGCGTTTCTGGGCGGTTTGCGCTTTCGCGGTGCCCCGCGCGTTTACCTACTGTACGGGCGCGACGACCTGGCTTTAAATGAGAAATTATTTGCATCCTGCCAGCCCTGCGCCGGCGTACTTTACCAGCTGGCCTCCGTGCCGCCTGATGAGCGGAGCCGGCATTGCCGGAGCCTGAACAGCCGCCTGTTGGACCGTGCTTTGCTGGTGCTGGATGAAATCGGGACCGGTGAAGTCGATGCCGACAATTTTGAACGCCTGCTCTGCCGGTCGGAAACATTTATGTCCGGCAGGCAGGCGGTGAGCGGATTTCGGCAATACCAGCATTTTTGGCGACAGGCCGATGTGCGGGAACTGGCCGCCTATCTGAAAGAACCGGCAGATTACCTCCTGCCGGAGGGAGAGTATGATGAAGCTCGAAGATTTGAAGGCGCAAGTTAAAGCTTATTATCCGACGGAGCCAGACTGGGAATTACTGGATAAGGCTTACCGGTTTGCGCGTGATGCGCACCATGACCAAAAGCGTTTTTCCGGCGAGCTGTATATTACCCATCCGTTGGGAGTGGGTCGGATACTGGCGGAACTGGAGATGGATACGGACACGATTGCGGCCGGTCTGCTGCATGACGTGGTTGAGGATACCGCGGCAACCCAGGAAGATATCAGGCGCGAGTTTGGCCCGGAAATTGCGATGCTGGTGGATGGCGTCACCAAACTGTCCAAGCTGGAGTATAAGTCCAGAGAGGAGCACCAGGCGGAAAACCTGCGCAAGATGTTTCTGGCCATGGCGAAAGACATTCGTGTCCTGCTGATTAAGCTGGCTGACAGGACCCACAATATGCGCACGCTAAAATTCCTGACTTCCATCAGGCAACAGCAGATTTCCCGCGAGACGCTGGAAATCTACGCGCCGCTCGCGCACCGGCTTGGTATTTACAAGATTAAGTGGGAGTTGGAAGACCAGGCTTTCCGTTATCTGGAGCGTGACCGGTATTACCAACTGGTGGATAAACTGGCTAAAAAACGCCGGGAGCGGGAGTCCTTTATCCAGCAGATAGTCGATACCCTGCAGCCAAAGCTGGAGGAGGTCGGAATCACAGCCCAAATTTCCGGAAGACCTAAGCATTTATACAGCATTGACCAGAAGATGCAGGCTCAGGACAAGGAACTCCACGAAATCTATGACCTGACGGCAATTCGTATCATCGCCGATTCCCTGAAAGACTGTTACGGGGCGCTGGGCATTGTGCATACGCTCTGGAAGCCAATCCCGGGGCGTTTTAAGGACTTTATCGCCGTGCCTAAGTCCAATATGTACCAGTCTCTGCATACCACGGTAATGGTAGGGAAAAACGAGCTGCTGGAGGTGCAGATCCGCACCTGGGAAATGCACCGCATTGCCGAATATGGTATCGCCGCCCACTGGCGCTATAAAGAAAAAGACAGCAGGCAAAACATCAGCTTTGAAGACAAGCTGACCTGGCTGCGCCAGATCCTGGAAATGCAGCAGGAAGCCAAGGATGCCAGTGAATTCATGGAAAATGTCAAACTGGACCTTTTCGCCGATGAAGTATTTGTCTTCACGCCAAAGGGGGACGTGGTAGACCTTCCGGCCGGCTCAATTCCCCTGGATTTTGCCTATAAGATTCATACCGATATTGGTCACCGCTGCATCGGCGCCCGTATCAACGGACGCCTGGTTCCGCTGGACTACGAGCTGCAGACCGGGGATATAGTAGAGATCATGACTTCCAAGCAGGGCACGCCCAGCCGTGACTGGCTGACAATAGTTAAAAGTTCCGGCGCCAAAGCCAAAATCCGCAACTGGTTCAAGCGGCTGCGGAGGGATGAGAATCTGGGCAAAGGGAAAGAGCTGCTGGAAAAAGAACTGCGCAAGCAGGAACTGGACCCGCAAGCCTACCTGAAGCCTTCCCTGGTCCAGGAAGCCGGGAAAAAGTTTAATATCTTCTCCGAGGAAGACGTTTATATCACAGTGGGTCTGGGTGGCGTCACGCCGCAGCAGGTTGTGATGCGTCTTAAGGAGGAGTATCGGAAAAAGCATGGCGGTCCTGAGCCGGAAAAACAGCTTGAGTTTAAACCGCAAAAGCCGGGGAAAGCGGGCAAGGGTGTAATAATTGCGGGGATGGATAACCTGTTGGCGCGCTTCGCCAAATGTTGCACCCCGGTTCCGGGGGATAAAATTCTGGGTGTGGTGACGCGCGGGCGCGGTATCTCCATCCATCGCCTGGACTGCACCAACGTGCAAAGCAGGGGGCAGTCCCAGCGCATTCTGGAAGCGGCCTGGGAAGAAAGCGACGGCGCCTACCCGGTGGAAATCGAGGTCTCAGGGATGGACAGGCCGCACATTCTCATGGACGTGGTTAATGCTGTTTCCGAATGCAAAGTCAATATTACGGCCGTCAACGGCAAAAGCACCAAAGATAAAATGTCAGTGATCCAGATGACGGTTATGGTGCGGGACAAGGAACATCTGGAAAATATTCTCAAGCACGTCAACGCCGTACGGGACGTTTTTCATGCTTATCGCCTCGGCGGCTGATCCTGCAGGTTCTTCTCCCGCAAAGCACGCACTTTGGCGATGATATCCGGCGCCCCGACGATTTCGCTGACCAGGGCGCAGCACCTGGCGCCCCCGGCTCGCACAAGAGCTATATTATGCTCCTTGATGCCGCCGATAGCCACAAAGGGTAAAGTTATATTGTGTGCCACGTAATCCAGGTACTCAAGGCCGACCGGGGCACAGACGTCTTTTTTGGTTCGAGTGGCAAATATCGGACCCACGCCGAGGTAGTCGGCTCCCGCGTCTGCCGCAGCCCGGGCCTGGTCTGGGGAATGGGTCGAGATGCCGAGCAGCAGGCGCCGGCCGGCCAGTTTTCTGGCTGCCGGCAGCGGCAGGTCGTCCTGTCCCAGGTGCAGTCCGTCTGCCTCCACAGCAAGGGCCAAGTCAAGATGGTCGTTTATAATCAGCGTTACCCCGGCTTCCCTGGTCAGCCTTCTGATTTCCAGGCACTCCAGGTACTTTTCACGCATACTGCGCTCTTTTTCCCGGTACTGAATAACTTCGATGCCGGCTTTAATCATCTCCCCCACCACTTCCACGTTGCTGCGGCCCAGAGAGAGTTCAGCCGCGGTGACGCCGTACAGGTCCGTCGAGGGGAAAGACTTACTGCCTGTCATGGATATCCTCCTGTCCTTGCGGCAACGTATGCCAGTCCTGCGCCACCGGCTGATAGCCTGATATTTTTAGCATTTGCCTGATTTCTTCCACGCTGCGGCCGTCGGAAATGTCGAACTGTGCCACCCGGCTGCCGTTGGCGGTGTAGCCGCCTACCATTGTACTGGAGCAGGCGGACATGCGGGTTATGCCTAAACCCACCAATGCGTCCCGCAAAGCCGGCCGTTCCCTGGTGGAAAGAGTGATTCCGGCGCGCGGCAGAAACAGACGCAGCGCCAGGATGACCTGTACCAGTTCCCTGTCTGTGAGCGGAGCGGGAGGAGTGTAACTGCCAAGGTGCGGCTGGATCCTTGGCACAGACACACCCAGCTCCACCGCCGGGAAGCTGTCTTGCAGATATTGTGCGTGCAGCCCGGTGCTAAACGCCTCCCGTCGCCAGTCATCAAGTCCGAGCAATGCTCCGATATTGACCGTTCTTACCCCGGCGCGACAGGCCCGCTCCGCCGTTTCCAGGCGATAGTGAAAGTCTGCCTTCGGACCCTGCGGGTGAACGCTATTATAAACAGTTTCGTTGTACACTTCCTGGTAAACTGTGACGCCGTCCAGTCCGCAAGCGACAAGGCCCCTGTACTCATCTTCCTGCAGCGGATAAACTTCGAGTGAAACAGATGAAAAATATTTTTGCAACAGCCGGACGCAATCCCGCAAATAGGAGACGGGGGTGTGCCTGCGCGATTCACCGGTCAGGAGCAAGACGGCTTTTAACCCCATCCCGGCCAGCACCTGCGCCTGTTCCGCCACTTCAGGCAGAGTCAGCCTGCGGCGCAGGTAACCGTGGGTGGCGCTGAAACTGCAGTAAAGGCAGCTGTTTTCACAATAGTCGGCGACATAGAGGGGGGCGTACAAAAAGACTACCCGGCCGAAGTGTTGCAGGGTAAGGGCTCGCGCCCTGCCGGCCATCTGTTCCAGGAATCCCTCTGCGGCCGGTGCCAGCAAAGTTAAAAAGTCACGGGCTGACAACCTGCTTTTGCCTATGGAACAGGCAACGTCCCGCTCTGTCACTGAGCCCAGAAATTGGTTCAGGTCTGTTGTTTTGCTTTGCTCAAGGAGGGTATAAAAACCCATCAGTCTACCTCCACAGGGCAACAATGTATCACAAGTTAAAACAGGAAACCGGTGAGCGGCGAAGAGGCGCTGGCCAGGGCCGACTGAGCCCCGGGGCCGGCAAGGTGAGCCATCCGGCCGGCCCTGACGGCCAGCGAGAAAGCCTCAGCCATCTTTACCGGGTCTTCAGCCGTGGCAATGGCGGTATTGACCAGCACAGCAGCCGCCCCCATCTCCATCGCTTCCGCCGCATCAGATGGTTTGCCAAGTCCGGCATCGACAATAACCGGCGCGGCAAGTTCATCAATCATAATCTGTACCAGCTCCCTGGTTTTCAGGCCGCGGTTTGTTCCTATGGGGGAACCGAGCGGCATGACGGCGGCGGCGCCGCAATCCAGCATTTTCCTGGCTGCGGTCAGGTCAGGATTCATGTAAGGGAGAACGATAAAACCCTCGGCGGCCAGCGTCCGTGTGGCCAGAATTGTCTCCTCGTTGTCAGGCAGGAGATATTTATTGTCGCTGATTACTTCAATTTTGATCCAGTTCCCGCAACCCATGGCCCGTGCCAGCCGGGCAATCTGTACCGCTTCCGCTGCGGTGCGGGCTCCGGAAGTGTTGGGCATGACGATACAATTTTCCGGAATAAAATTAAGCATGTTCTCCGAGGCCATGCCCGGGTCAACCCGGCGCAGTGCTACGGTTACAACCTGTGCGCCTGAGTTGCTGATAACGCCGGGGATTAAGTCATAGGAAGAAAATTTGCCCGTACCAAGGAAAAGACGGTTGGATATCGGCTGTCCGCCGATAACAAGGTCATCCATCATCAGCCACCTCCCACAAACTGCAGCACATCAATCCGGTCATTTTCCCGCACGGTTACGCCTGCCCACTCTTCCCTGGTCAGAATACGCCCGTTGTGCTGGACAACCACTCGTTCCGGGTTAAAACCGCAGGCAAGGACAAAAGCAAGCAGTTCTGTTTCTTCCCGGCAACAGGTTTCTTTACCGTTCAGTACTATTTTCAACTTTGCCTCCAAAATTAAAAGCCGACCTGCAGGTCAGCTAAATTGCAACATAAACAGTTGCATCTCAGTTGCTTCCCTACGGTGGAATTACCCACATCAGGTTCCAAGGGTAAAGGGAACCCCTTTCTCAGCCTGCCGGCACCCCTAGCAACAAGTGTTTTATTATACATGACGTCGAAAATCCGTCCTGCATTTTCGACGTTCCGGTCAACGGAAAAGCATGGTTTTCCGTTGACTTCTCGACGATCTCACGATCGCCGGGGCGACGTCCTGTCGCCCGTATACGCAAAGTCTTGCGACGTTGCGTATACATCAATTATAATTTTATTTCTTCCGGGTGTAAAGACAAATTTAATACGCCCGTTTAAACCGGATTTTAGGGAGAGGAGCTGAATACAAATTGACGGTGCTTATCTTGTTCCTGCTGATACTGACCCTGGCGGCCGTTTTTGCGGTGCAAAACGCCGCGCCTGTGGCCATTGTTTTCCTGTTCTGGAGCTTTGAAGCCTCTCTGGCCATCGTGGTCTTTATTTTCGTGCTTGGCGGGGCGGCGGCGGTGGCTACCGGGTATTATCTTGTACATCTGAAACGTCGCTTAAAAAACAGATATTAAATAACTTACAACAAAAAGGGCGCGCCGGCGGCGCGCCCTTGCGAGTGACGGACGGTTTACAGCTGGAAGAAACGCTCCAGCCCGAGGAAGATGGCGCGGGCGGCATCAGCCCTGAACTGTGCCGTCCGCATCAGAGCCTCATCGCCCTGGTTGGAAAGGAAGCCGAGCTCCACCAAAGCGGACGGCATGGTTGTTTCCCGGATGACGTGGAAGTTGCCGTGCTTAACGCCGAGATCAGGCAAGCCCAGCGCTCGCACCAGCTCGTTTTGCAGGTGGGCGGCCAGCCAGTAGTTTTCAGCATCGTTCGGCTTGCCCTGGAAGTAAAACGTTTCTGTGCCGGAAACGGCTCTGTTAAGGTGCGCGTTGGCATGGACGCTGACAAAAACGTGTGCCCGCGCCTGTTCGGCAATTGTCACCCGTTGCCTGAGAGCAACAGTGGTTAAGTCACGTGTCAGCACTACCGTAGCCCCCGCCTGACGCAGCAATTCCGCCGCCTGCAGGGAAACATCAAGGACCACCTCATCTTCCACCAGGCCGGTAACGCCTACCGCACCGGAGGAGTTGCCATGCGCGGGGTTGATACCGTGCCCCGGGTCAATCACGATAATTCGGCCGGCCAGCGGCGAGTTCACCGTCGGCTGTTGCGAAGCCGGCTGCTGCGGAGTAAGCTCCGGTTGAGGAAGAGCGGTCTGCGGTTGAGGCGCAGCGGCAGTAACGAGCCAGGAAGCAATCCAGCCCAAATCACCGCCGGGTAAGCGCACCTGCAACCAGTCAGACTGTTCGCTGACCACCGTCAGGCTTGTCCCCTGCGGGAGCGTGGAAATTTGCCTCGTGTCAAAGCCGGGGCCGGACCAGACTGTTGAGCTGTCCACTGCCACAGAAACCAGCCGTTCTGTGGGGACGGGAAGGCCTGAGCCGGAAGGCGCCGGCTGCTGTGGGGCTTGTCCCGCCGGCGAAGCTGCGGGGGTTGGCTGGGCTGTGCCTGCTCCGGTGTATGTAGCAAATACCCAGCCGCTTTGCCCGTCAGGCAGGCGCACCTGCAGCCAGTCACCCTGACGGCCAAGGACGGAGAGGCGTGTCCCGCGGGAAACGGTACCTGTTCGCGGGAAAGACGCATTTGGTCCGCCGCGTACGTTTAAGACAGGCACACTGACCGTAACGGCTCCGGCTGTGTCAGAAGAGGCCGGAAGGCCCGCGGCAGGCAGTTGGGTAACCGGTACCGCGGCCGGTTCCTGGACAGCAGGCGCCGGTGTTGCGGGCGCCTGCTGCGCAGCCTGCCGGATGGTGGTGTGCTGTGTGGCCACCCAACCGTTTCGTCCGTCGGGCAGCCGCACCTGCAGCCAGTCGCCCTGACGGGAGAGCAACGGGAGCAGGGCACCGCGCAGCGCCCTTGTCAGGATGTCGAAAGTAGTGCCTGGCCCCGAGCGGACGTTAAGCACACCGGCATTGACAATGGCGGACGTGCCGTGCGGCCTGGCGGCGGCAGGATTTTCTCTGACCGTCACATGCTGAGTTGCTATCCAGCCGCTTTGGCCATTGCTTAAGCGTACCTGCAGCCAGCCGGTCCGCTCTGCCAGAACTTCAAGCGTCTGAGTGCGTGTAACCTGATTGATGCGGCTGTGCTGCAAGCCGGGGCCGGAACGGACGTTCAGAATGTCGACATTTACCGTGGCGGTGCGCCGGGGAGCGGCAGAAGCTGCAAGCCCCGCGCCTAAAACGGCCGTAAAAAGGAGGAGGAAAAGGAGAACAGGCAGACGTTTCCGCAAGCAAGTCACCTCTTTGGTCGAAAATTAGTGAATATTGGCAGCAACACACCTTGATTTTAGCATAATTCGTCAGGCCTGGCTATGGGAAATTATTCCCAACGGGTGCTGCCGGCGTGCATTACGAAGCGCTGGGTGAATCGACAAAAAGTCACTGCAATTATTTTTGTTTAATGATAAAATTAAATGGCGTTGCTTACCGGCGCAAGGTTCCTTGCGTCAAGAAGCAAGTCAGACGAGGCGCGAGGAAGCGAGGCGACGCAGGCGTACCGTGGTGTACGTCGAGGAGATGAGTCGACCGAGAACGAAGTATGGCGCCGCTTACCGGCGCAAGGAGTGAGGTCCGTGCAGCCGAAGAAGAAGCTTGATATAACCGCCGATGCCTGCCCCATTACTTTGGTCAGGGCTTTACTGGCTCTTGACGAATTGGCGGACGGAGACATTCTGGAGGTTCGCCTTGCTGCCGGTGAGGCGGCCAAAAACGTGCCGCGCAGCCTGGCCGGCGGCGGGCACAAAATCCTTTCCCTAAAGCAGGAGGAGGGCATCGTCTTAATGTACGTGGAAAAATGCGGTGGTGAGAGCAATGCTGACTGACGAGCAAATTTTCCGGTACAGCCGGCATATACTGTTGCCGGAAATCGGCGGCCGCGGCCAGGAAAAGCTGCTGGCCGCCAAAGTGCTGCTGGTCGGAGCCGGTGGACTGGGCTCGGCTGTGGCGCAATACCTGGCGGCTGCCGGGGTGGGGACGCTCGGCATTATGGACCCTGACCGGGTTGACCTTTCCAACCTGCAGCGCCAGCTCATCCACACCACCGCAGATGTCGGACTGCTCAAGGTGGAATCGGCCAAAAATAGAATAGAGCTGCTGAACCCGGGCGTGACTGTAATCCCTTATCCGTATGCCGCGGATGCTGAGTCAATCGGGCAAATCCTGCCGGAATATAACCTGGTCGTTGACGGTTGTGACAACTTTGCTACGCGCTATCTCGTCAGCGACGCGGCAGTGCTGTGGCGTAAGCCGTATTTTTACGGCAGTGTCCTGCGCTTTGACGGACACGCCTCCGTTTTTTACCCGCCGCAGGCGCCCTGCTACCGGTGCGTGTTCCCGGCAGCTCCCCTTCCCGGGGTTGTGCCAACCTGCCAGGAGGCGGGAGTGTTTAATGTGGCGCCTGGCATAATCGGCCTGATTCAGGCGGCTGAGGCTCTCAAGTGGCTGCTTGGCGCCGGTGAGCCGTTGCTTGGTCGTCTGCTTGTATTTGACGCGGCTGCCATGGAATTTTCTGAGGTCAGGATTTCCCGCCGTGCGGCTTGCGCCGTTTGCGGTGATAACCCGGCCATTACCGAACTGCGCCCGGAAAACTATACACAACTCACTTGCGACTAAAATGCGGCAGGGAAAAATTAACGGGAATTTCGCGAGAAATTTGTGGATAAGCGTGAAGGCCGTCAGCTGCTAATAGAAGAGTAAGTAGTTCTCTTAAAATTATAGGCAGGGACGATATTTGGTCCCTGCCTGTAATTTTGGTGCGCCTGGCATGGGTGTAGCTTGGCGGTGAAAGTCCGCTATGGGCTTGATAGTAGCAACAAGTCGCAAGAAATAGGCCCGATGTGCGGGCGGTTTTACCCATAGCAAGAAGTAGTGACAAAAAGCGCTACCCGGATTGCCCCAAGTTCTCCGGCCGCACAATTCGGGAGCTGGGTTATTGTTTGCCTAAAATCGCGGCCTGTGTTAAAATTATCCTGAAGTATTGGGCTTGGGTGGTGCCAATGAAGAGAGGTTGTAATAAGTCGGCTTGCAGCATGGTTATTGTTCCGGAAGAAGCCGTCCTGTCGCGGGTTAAGCCTGTTTTGTCGGCGGAAAAAGAGATTGCGGGGGCGTATTTGTTCGGTTCTGCATTGGGAATGTGCCGGCCTGACAGTGATATTGATCTGGGCCTCATTATTCAGCCGCTTACCGGGCAACCTGACGTTTATTATGAACAAACAGTCGAGCGGGTACTTAGTAACCTGTCCGGGATAGGGCGACATAAGTTTGACATCGTTCCACTGAATTTAAGTAACGCTATCTTTGCTTTTAAGGTGTTAAAAGAGGGAAAGTTGATTTTTTCCGCAGTGCCCCGGATAGTCGCAGACTTCATGGAAAGTATCAGCCGACAGTACGGAGAAAACTACCCTCGTTACCGTGATGCGCTGAAAATTATTGTGGGGGTGTAAATATTGTCGCCGCTGGACGAGGAGAGAATAAGGCAGAAAATTGCTTTTATCCGGGAACAGGTAAACGACCTGCAAAGGTTGGCGGTTGGTTCAGACCGGCGGCTACTGCGGGAACCATGGGTTCTAAAAGGCGCCAAATATACGCTGCAGACTGCCATTGAAGCAGTGATTGATATCGCCTATCATTTGTCAGCCAAAAAATACGGCTACCCGCCCAGCGACGCCCGGGATGCTCTTCGGGTTTTAGAGACCAAAGGTGTAGTGACGGGCGAAGATTTGCCTCGCTTTATTGCAATGATAGGATTCCGTAACAGGTTGGTTCATGGTTACCTTGAGGTTAGTGCAGAACGCCTGGAAGAAATAATTCTGTACCGGCTGGACGATTTTGAACAATTTATCACGGCCATAGTGAGGGATGTTTTTGCGGGAAGGCAGCAGGACTCTGATTGAGGGAAAGAGAGGGTGGCTTGGATGTCCGGTTTGCGGGAGTGTGACCTGCCGGGGGTGGGTAAAAAGTTTGTGCTGAACACTTATAGTAAACAGCGGCTGGCCGTTATTGTTCATCATGAGGGCAAACGGGAGCTTTACATCCTTGACCGGGACGATGAACCGCTGGCCAGCGTGGTCCTGCAGGATGAAGAGGCCAGACAGCTTGGTGCCGTTCTCGGCGGGGCTTATTATAAACCTGTGACGAAAGAAGAGTAGCAATGGGTAATGCGTTGCTCCTTGATCTGGGCTTAGTCCTGTCGGCTGGTTTTGTGGGTGCCGTGTTGTCGCGCCGGCTGGGACAGTCTGTGATTGTCGGTTATGTATTGCTTGGTATGCTGCTGGGACCGTACGTCTTTAACCTGCTGCGTCATCCGGACCTGATTACAATGCTGGGTGAGGTTGGCATTGTATTGCTGATGTTTTTTTTAGGGGTGGAATTTTCAGTTAAACGCCTGCAAAAAGTCAGGCGTTCAGTGTTGTTTATCGGCTCAACAGAGCTTTTGGCCAACCTCGCGGTTGGCTTTTTAGCGGGCTTTCTGGCAGGGTGGACTTTAACTGACCGCTTGTTTCTGGCTGGTATTATGGCCATGAGTTCCTCCGGCGTGGTGGCCAAGCTCCTGTTTGAAATGAAGCGCACCGCCTCCCGTGAGGCGGAAATACTGATGGGGATTATGGTGTTTGAAGACTTTATCGCTGTTATTTATCTGGGCGTTTTGGCCGGCATAGTTGCCACGCAGGCAGTGGCACCTGATACCGTGTTGCTTGCCGTAATTAAAGCGGTGTTATTTTACGGACTTTTTCTTACTGTGGGTTCCCGGCTGTTAAACAAAGTTTCCGGTCATCTGATACAGATTGACAGCGAGGAACTGTTTACTGCCGCTTTTTTGGGACTGCTGCTGCTGGTTTCCGCGGGGAGCCTGCAACTCGGGATTGTTCCCGCGGCAGGAGCCTTTGTCCTGGGGATGATAGTTGACCAGCAGGAACTGGCAGAAAGGTTGCACCAAGCGCTGGGGCCTTTCAGAGATGCCTTTCTGGTTGTCTTTTTTCTTTCCTTTGGCACGCATTTAAACCCCTGGGTATTCCCGCAGGTAGCCTGGTATGTGGCGCTGTTTGCCCCACTGTCCATTCTGGCGGAAGTCGTGGTGACTTCAGCAGCGGCGTTTATCAGCGGGTTGTCTCCACGTAAGGCGGCAGCCATAGGCACGGGAATGATTGCCCGGGGGGAGTATGCCATGATTTATGCTACGCTTGGCCTGACGGCCGGGGTTATCTCTCCGGTTGTATACAATTTTACCGGTCTATACGTCTTGCTGATGACGTTGCTGGCACCGCTGTTTATGGGTCACTCCGCGACGATTCAACGGGCTGTTTCCCGGGCTGTTCCTGCGACCTGGAAATTTGCCGCAAAAACAGTTTCCGGGGTTATGAGACCGGTTATTTTATCGGACAAAGAAGAGAATGAACCGGTCAGCATTTTTACCTGCCTGCTCCTGGCATATCTGGGCTTGCTGATAATGGCTTTTCTTAATAAGGAATTATGGCTGTCCTTTTTGTTTGCAGCGGTTGGGGTGCTGCTGATCCTAGCGATGTACCGCCTGTTGTACCGCCGTATAGCGGCAGGAATCGCGCAAATTCCCCCGGCTGACCTGACTATGGAGGAAAGCCTTTGCTGCAGTGTGGCAGGTTTTACCTTGCGTATGGCAGCACTGGTTTGGGGAGCGTCTTTGCTTCTGGCGGCATTCTGGCAACTGGGCTTGTGGTTTATCAGCGTTTCCCTGCTGCTGTTCGTGACATTGGCCTACTTTTTTTCCAGGCGGCTGTATACGGGATGTGTGTACGGCTGCCGGCTTAATGCTAAATAAACGGCAGTTACCAAGGGAGGCATAGCCGATAGTGCAGTTTTATGCCGTTTTTGAACAGATTCTGGCCTTGTTTCTAATTTTGCTGACAGGGTACGGCGCGAGAAAGACGGGCCTCTTGGACAGCCAGCTGACGAAAGGTTTGTCCGGGTTGCTGCTTAAGGTAACTTTACCGGCCCTGATTATCGACTCCATGCAGAAGCCGTTTACAGCCTCCCTGTTCCGCGAGAGCGGTGTAATTCTTCTGATTTCGCTGGCGGTCTACGCCTGCACTGTTTTTTTTGCCTTGCTTTTTCCGAAGCTTTTGCCCGGAACCCCTGATGAACGGGGTGTGTTCAGCTTTGTCCTCATCTTTTCCAACGTCGGTTTTATGGGCTTTCCGGTAGTTTACGCCGTGTTTGGTGAAGCGGGCGTATTTTACGCGGCAATATATAATTTACCGTTTAATTTTCTCCTTTTTACGCTGGGAATCTTAATTATCAGTAAAAAAAGAGAGGGTGCTCCGCCAGTAAATTGGACACTGTTGGTAAATCCTGCGGTGGCTGCTGTTTTTATCGGCTTCTTTTTCTTTCTCTTTTCCGTGACTCTGCCTCGTCCGCTCTCCCTGGCGGTACATCAGGTGGGCCTGCTGACCACGCCGTTGTCGATGCTGCTTGTAGGGTCGCTGCTTTCCACCATGCCGGTTAAAAGAGTATTTACCGACTGGCGGGTGTACGTTGTCAGCCTGATGCGTCTGCTGCTGCTGCCATTCCTGGTCTGGCTGGCGCTGCAGGGCTTTCGCCTGCCGGAGCTGCTGGTCGGAATCCCAACGGTAATTTCTGCTATGCCGGCCGCGGCTAATTCAGCGATTCTGGCCGAACAGTACGAAGGGAATGCCGCACTGGCCTCTCAGATAGTTTTTCTGTCAACTCTTTTGTCTGTGCTGTGCATACCGCTTGTGATGCAGCTCTTATAGAATATTTTCACGTGATGAAACAGGTATTTTAAATTAACTGTAGAAAAATCGCACAAAGGAGTGAGTGCATGAGTACGGTAAAAGCGGCGCGTATTAAAGACGCAGAACATCTTCAACAGCTGAGAGAATATTATGTTAATAAACGAGCGCTGGTGAAGAAGAGGGTCATAGTTTGTGCGGGGACCGGCTGTGTAATCAACGGTTCACTGAAAGTGTTCGAGCAGTTTCAAAAATTGCTTGGTCAAAGCGGCGTCGACGTAGTTTTTAGCGAAAGACATGAAACCGGCGTTATCTGCAGCGGCTGCCACGGCTTTTGCCAGCAGGGGCCGCTTGTTATCATTGAGCCGGCTGGAATTTTTTATATCCATGTCAGGCCGGACGATGTTCAACAAATTATTGAAGAGACACTGCAACGGGGTGAATTGGTAGAGCGGCTGCTCTACACTTCACCTGAAGGAGATCGTTACGCGACGCAGGACGAAATCCCGTTTTACAAACAGCAAACCCGGCTTGTCCTGCAAAATGCCGGCAGGATAGACCCGGAGGATATCACCGACTATCTGGCAAGCGGCGGTTACCTGTCGCTGGCTAAAGTATTGCAGATGACACCGGCTGCTGTTGTGCAGCAGGTAACAGCCGCTAAACTGCGCGGCCGCGGCGGCGCAGGCTTTCCAACCGGCATAAAATGGGAGGAAGCTTTGCACCGGCAAAGTGAAGTGAAGTATGTTGTCTGCAACGCTGATGAGGGAGATCCCGGCGCATTCATGGACCGCTCGCTCCTGGAAAGCGACCCCCATGCTGTCATAGAAGGCATGATTATAGCCGGTTATGCCACCGGGGCCACGGAAGGTCTGGTCTATGTCCGGGCGGAATATCCGCTGGCGATGAAAAGACTGCAAAAAGCAATTGTTCAGGCACTGGAGCAGGGCCTCCTAGGTCAGGATATCCTTGGGAGCGGTTATTCGTTCAGCATTTCCATTTTCATGGGTGGCGGGGTGTTTATCTGCGGGGAATCAACGGCCCTGATTGCTTCACTGGAAGCTAAAGTGGGTGAACCGCGACAGAAACCGCCTCATTTAGTGGAAAGCGGTTACTTGGGAAAACCTACCATCCTTAATAATGTGGAAACGCTGGCAAATGTGCCGCTGATATTTAAACTAGGCGCAGAGAAGTATGCGGCCTTGGGCTCCGGCAAATCCGGCGGGACGAAAATCTTCTGCTTGACTGGCAAAGTTAATAATACGGGCCTGGTGGAAGTTCCAATCGGCATACCTCTTGAGGACATTATCTTTGGTATCGGCGGCGGTATACAGGGTGGCCGGGCATTTAAAGCTGTGCAAACCGGCGGCCCCTCTGGCGGATGTTTAGACGCGGGGCAGCTCCATATGCCGACAGACTTTGAGGAATTAAAGGAAGCAGGTTCCATGATGGGCTCCGGCGGGATGATTGTACTGGACGAAAAAACGTGCGCCGTGGACCTAGCTAAGTATTTTTTGCGGTTTCTAAAGGACGAGTCCTGCGGCAAATGCTTCTCTTGCCGTGAAGGGATAGTGCGGATGCTGGACGTGGTAGACGATATAACAACCGGACAAGGTAATTCCCAAAGTATGGAGCTGTTGCTTGATCTGGCGGAAGTGGTGGCGGACGCTTCCATGTGCGGTCTGGGCCAATCAGCTGCCAATCCGGTCCTGTCGACCATCCGGTACTTTGCCCATGAGTATAAAGCGCATATCGAGGAGAAAAAGTGTTTCGCGGGGGTCTGTAAAGACCTGCTTTCCTATTTGATTCTAGCAGAGTACTGCAAAGGTTGCGGAGTATGCGCCAAAGGCTGCCCTGTATCTGCCATTAGCGGGGAAAAAGGGCAGTTGCATGTAATTGACACCAGTGTTTGCCAAAAGTGCGGAATTTGTCTTGAAAGCTGCAAGTTTTCGGCAGTGCTTGTGAGTTAGGGGTGAGATGATGGTTACGTTTACGCTTAATGGTCTCGAGGTTGCGGTGGAAGAGGGAACCACACTGCTGGAGGCTGCACGTACGTACGGTATTGAAATACCTACGCTCTGTAATGATGAGGCGTTAAGTCCCGGCAGCGCGTGCAGATTGTGTGTGGTAGAAGTCGGAGTTGCCTCTAAGGCAAAGCTGGTGGCGTCTTGTGATTTTATGGCAACGGAAGGGCTTGTGGTACGGACACATTCGAACAGGGTCATGAAAGTGAGAAAGACTCTTCTGGAAATGTACGTGGCAACAGTTCCCGGTTCAAGAACAATCCAGTGCCTGGCCTCCAAACACCATGTCACTCAGGTACGGATGCGCCCCAGAAATGATACTTGCATCCTGTGCGGTTTATGCGTCCGCATGTGCTCAGAGCAAATGCAGGGCAAAGCCATTGATTTTATCAGCCGCGGCGTGCAACGAAAAATTACCACCGCATTTGCTAAAAAAAGCGATGAATGTCGCCTGTGCGGCGGCTGTATGTACATCTGCCCCGTTTGCATGTCGCGCTGCCAAGGCCCGCAGGCGGAAACGACGCTTTGCAGTGCCTGTCTTAATTTGGCTCCGCCATGCAACGATAAGTTCAACGATGTGATGTGTTATATGGACCCGTGTGTTGCCTGTGAACAAAAATAAGAATTATACTATATTTTTCTAGGAGGTAAAAGAATGACGATTTCAAGACCAAATGTTTCGGCCGCGACTTTAACTAAAAACCGTACGGAAGGAGCAGTCAGCCCCTTTAGCGGCATGTGTGTCACCTGTATAGACGGTTGCGTAGGCATGTGCGAAATCGGCAAATCGGCCTATCGCGGCCATGAAACCATCTATCCGCAGCCCTTTGGCATCATTACTACAGCTTCCGAAAAAGACTATCCAGTCGACTATTCCCATTTTAATATCATGGGGACGGCCGTCGGAGCTGTGGGCATTGAGGCGGACAGCGACAAAGCCATCTTCCCCGCTGTTAATCTGGAAACAAGACTAGGCGCCGACAAAGGGATTAAGCTGCGCCTGCCCTTTATGATTCCCGGCATCGGGTCCACCAATGTCGCCAAGCAAAACTGGGAAGGCCTGGCCATCGGTTCCGCCATCGCCGGCTGCGGCTTAACCATCGGTGAAAACGTGGTCGGTATGGATCCGCAGGCAATCATAAAAAATGGCCAGGTAATAGATACAGTTGATTTAAAAAAGCGTGTTTCCTTGTATCAGGATTGGCAGGAGGACGGCTACGGCGCCATAGTTGTCCAGGCCAATGTTGAGGATACCCGTCTGGGCGTGCAGGAATACGCCATCAGGGAATTAGGCGTCGAAATTGTGGAGCTTAAATGGGGCCAGGGCGCTAAGGACATCGGCGGTGAAGTGAAAATCAACGACCTGGCCAAGGCGCAACTGCTGAAAAAACGTGGTTATGTTGTCTTGCCCGATCCGGAAAATCCGCTGGTGATTGAGTCATTTAAAAAGGGAACCTTTAAGGAATTTGAGCGCCATTCCCGTGTCGGTATGGTTGAATTGGAATCGTTTTTGGCCCGGGTGGAGGAACTGCGCGCTGCAGGCGCCAAATATGTGACTTTGAAAACCGGCGCTTATCGTCCCGTAGATTTGGCGCGTGCTGTCCGGTTTGCCTCGCTGGCAAAAATTGATTACCTGACCGTTGACGGCGCCGGCGGCGGGACAGGTATGAGCCCGTGGCGCATGATGAATGAATGGGGGGTGCCGATTGTTGAACTCCATTCCCTTACCTATGAATACTGCAAATATTTAGCCGATAAGGGCGAGTATGTCCCTGATGTCATTTTTGCCGGCGGCGTTACCATGGAGGATCAAATTATCAAAGGGCTATCTTTAGGCGCGCCTTTCGTCAAAGCAATCGGTATGGCACGGGCTCCCATAGCTGCGGCTATGGTCGGCAAAACCATCGGAAATAAAATTAATGAAAAGAAACTGCCTGTTTATGTCGAACGCTTCGGCAACAGCGTGGAAGAAGTGTTTGTCACCGCCGCCGAATTAAAAGCACACTTTGGCGCGGAGCGCTTTGCGCAGATACCTGCCGGTGCTTTAGGCCTCTTTACCTACTATGAGCGCCTGGCTCAGGGAATGCGGCAGCTCATGTGCGGAAGCCGTAAGTTTGCTCTTGGCTACCTGACGCGCAATGATATTGCCGCCATTACCAGAGAAGCAAGCGAAATCAGCGGCATCCCCTATATAATGGAGTTGGACAGGGCAGAAGCAAAAGACGTTTTAGACATCCGGCTCTAAACGTGAAAAAGGTGATATGATGGAAAGCGCTGGTAAACAAATGGATTTGTCGGCTTTTGTGAAAGAACATGATGATAGTTGTCTTATTAAGATGCTTTACGCTATTCAAGGTCATTTTAACTATTTGCCGGAAGCTGTTCTGCGCGAACTGGCTGTCCTGCTCAATAAGCCGCTGATAGAGCTTTATAGAATCGTCACATTTTATAAAGTTTTTTCCCTGGAACCGCGCGGCCGCCACAAAGTAACAGTCTGCACCGGAACTGCCTGCCATGTCCGCGGCAGCGAGGAAATTGTGGAAGAAGCTTCCCGTTGCTTGTGTGTGGAGCGTGGAAAAACTTCCGCAGACGGCGAGTACACACTTGAAACAGTAAACTGCCTTGGCGCATGCGCACTGGGCCCGCTTGTAGAGATTGACGGCGAATACCATGGCAACCTGAATAAAATGGATCTACGGAAGCTCCTTGAAAAAATGAAGGAGGCGGCAGTGGCAGGATAAGCGGCCGCTCGTGTGGAAAAATAGCGCTAAATCACGCTTATTAGGAGGGGTGCAGATATGCCGGAGTTTGGCAATCCGTTTTCCGGGTTAAAGGCGGACAGGAAACTTTCCCATGAGGAGTTGGTTAGGGCCATCCGTTTTATGGTAGCGGCGGAGTACGAAGCAGTACAGTTGTACATGCAGCTGGCCGAGTCTGTTGATCATCCTTTGGCGGCTGCCGTGTTAAAGGAGATTGCTGATGAAGAGATTGTCCACGCCGGTGAGTTTTTGCGCCTGTTAAAGGAGCTTGCGCCGGACGAGGAGAAGTTCTACGCCGAAGGTGAGGAAGAAGTAGAGGAGTTAATCGCGAAACTGAAGAAGTAAGCAGGAGCCCCCGTCAGGGGGCTCCCGGTTTAAGTTGACAAGCCCGGCCGGATTGGCTAGAATGAAATTGGCAAATTGAGCCTCCTGCGGAGGCGTTTTTCTTGACTTTTAGTAACCACTCAGACCATTATTATGAAGCTAACTGCTTAGAAATCGTCAGATGCTAGGCGCGACGAGGACCGGAACGGAGGCGTACCGGAGCGTACGTCGGAGTGAGGCCCGCAGGAGCAACGACGCAGATGGCGGTTTAAAAGCAGTTGTATCTATAGGTGAGCAGATACGAATTTGGAGGAGGTGGGACTGTGCTGACCAAGGCACCCCGGGGAACAAAGGATATTTTGCCGGCGGAGGCGGAGCGTTGGAAATACTTGGAAAAGCAGGCGGCGGAGGTCTGCCGTTTATTCGGGTATGCGGAAATCCGCACACCGGTTTTTGAACATACGGAATTATTTTTGCGCGGTGTGGGGGAAGTAACGGACATTGTGGCCAAGGAGATGTACACGTTTAAGGACCGGGGCGGCAGGTCGGTAACACTTCGTCCGGAAGGAACGGCGCCGGTAGTCAGGGCTTTTCTGGAACACGGCCTGGCGGCGGAGGCACAACCGCTGAAAGTTTATTATCTGGGGCCGATGTTTCGCTACGACCGGCCGCAGGCCGGCCGCTACCGGCAGTTTCACCAGTTTGGCGTAGAGGTGTTCGGTTCAGGCGACCCGACTGTTGATGCTGAGGTGATGGTTCTGGCGCTCACCTTTCTCCGGCGGTTGGGTTTGACCGGTTTTTCCCTGCATATTAACAGCGTCGGCTGCCCGGCCTGCCGCGAGGCAGCAAGGAATTGCCTGCGTGAGCATCTGGCGGCAAGCCTCGGGCAGTTTTGCCCGGACTGCGTGGAGCGTTACGACAAAAATCCCTTGCGTATTATGGATTGCAAGCTGGAAAGGTGCCGGGAGCTGACAGAAGGTGCGCCTGTTATGCTTGACAACCTGTGCCCGCCTTGCGCTGAGCATTTCCGGGAAGTGCGGGAGGCGCTTACGGCACTTGGCGAGCAATATGTGGTTGACAGCAGGCTGGTCAGGGGGTTGGATTACTATACCAGAACAGCCTTTGAGATCGTCTCTGCTGATTTAAGCTCACAGTCAATCTGCGGCGGGGGACGTTATGACCACCTGCTAAAACAAATCGGCGGCCCGGATCTGCCGGGGATAGGCTTTGCCGTAGGGATGGAGCGGACGCTGCTGGCCATGGAGGCGGCAGGGATTGCCCCGCCCGCGGCCGGCAAACCGGAGGTATTCGTGGCCACGGCCGGGTCCGTGCCGGGACGTGAAGCGTTGAAAACAGTGATGGAGCTGCGCTTAAGCGGCCTGTCGGCCGATAAGGATTATCTGGGGCGGGGCCTGCGGGCGCAACTAAAAGCAGCCGACCGGAAAGGCGCAAAGCTGCTGGTTATTCTGGGAGACGAAGAGTTGTCCCGCGGCCAGGCTGTAGTGCGGGATATGCAGAGCGGTAGGCAAGAGACGGTGCCGAGAGCGGAACTGACGGAGCGGCTGGCCAGACTGTTAAGGGAGTGTTGAAACGATGGGACAATTCAGAGATATTTATTGTGGTGAGTTAAGCAGCGGCCACATCGGCAAAACCGTCACGCTAAACGGCTGGGTACAGCGGCGCCGCGACCACGGCGGGCTGATTTTTATTGACTTGCGCGACCGCAGCGGCATTGTGCAGATAGTGGTCAATTCGCGATACTCAGCTATCTTTTCGATGGCTGAACAGATACGCGGCGAATATGTTTTAACCGTCGAGGGGCGGGTGGTAGCCCGTTCAGCGGAGACGGTCAACCTGAAGCTGGCTACCGGTGAGGTGGAGGTGCTGGCGGACAAACTGGAGATACTTAATAAAGCTAAGACACCGCCCTTTTATCTGGAGGACGGTGTGGATGTCGATGAAAACGTGCGCCTGAAATATCGCTATCTTGATTTGCGGCGGCCGGAAATGTTGGCCGGCCTGACGCTCCGGCACCGCGTCTGTAAGCTGACCCGCGATTTTTTGGACAGCGAAGGATTCCTGGAAGTGGAGACGCCCATGCTGACCCGCAGCACGCCGGAAGGCGCCCGTGATTACCTGGTGCCAAGCCGGGTCAGTCCGGGAGCTTTTTACGCGCTGCCGCAGTCGCCGCAGCTGTTTAAACAGTTGCTGATGGTGGCGGGGGCAGAGCGCTATTTTCAGATTGCCCGCTGCTTCCGGGACGAGGATCTGAGGGCCGACCGTCAGCCTGAATTTACCCAGATTGATATTGAGCTGTCGTTCTGTGACCGTGAAATGATTTTGGGCCTCATGGAAAAGATGATAGCGGCTGTTTTTGCCGGCACGCTGGGGGAGGAAATCTCCGTGCCGTTTCCCCGTCTGTCCTACCGGGAGGCCATGGAGCGCTTCGGCAGTGATAAGCCCGATACCCGTTTCGGGATGGAGCTGAAAGATTTGTCAGAGACGGTGGCGGAGAGCGGGTTTAACGTTTTCCGCTCAAGCCTGTCGGCGGGCGGGGTAGTAAAAGGCATCAACGCCGCCGGCTGCGGCCACTACAGCAGGAAGGACATTGAGGACCTGACGGCGTACGCGGCGCAGTTCGGCGCCAGGGGCCTGGCCTGGTTCATTATTGACGAAGATGGTGTCCGTTCCCCCATTGCCAAGTTCTTTACCGCAGCGCAGCTGGCGGAGATAGTTGACAGGCTTGGCGGCCGCCCGGGTGACTTATTGCTGTTTGTCGCTGATAAGCCTGAAACGGCGCATGTCGCTTTGGGCGCGCTGCGCCAGCACCTGGCCGCAAGGCTTGGCCTGACGGCGGGAAAGAAATGGCACTTTGTCTGGGTAATCGATTTTCCCTTGCTGGAATATGATCGGGAGAGGCAGCGTTTTGTGGCCTGCCATCATCCCTTTACCGCTCCGCGGGACGAGGACCTGGCAAAGCTGGCAGAGGACCCGGGAGCGGTGCGGGCCGTGGCCTACGACCTGGTGCTGAACGGGGTGGAGATTGGCGGCGGCAGCATCCGTATCCACCGCCGCGAAGTCCAGGAGTTAATGTTTAAGCAGCTGGGGTTTACGGAGGAGGAGGCGAGGGAACAGTTCGGTTTTCTTCTGGAAGCTTTTGAATACGGCACTCCGCCGCACGGCGGTATCGCTTTTGGGCTTGACCGCCTAGTCATGCTTATGGCAGGCCGGCAAAGCATCCGTGACTGCCTGGCTTTTCCCAAGACGGCCAGCGGCAGTTGCCTGTTGACCGGCGCACCGGCCCCCGTCAGTGAGCGGCAGTTGGAGGAACTGCAGATTAGGACGGTTCGGAAAGCGTAACCGTTTACTGAGGACCTGAACCGCAATGGTTTGCCTCCGCGGCGCCAGACAGCCGCAGGCGGTGGCGTGGGTCTACTTGTTATTGTCGAAGAATTATGCTATAATGAAGTCGCGTAAACACCCTGCTATGTTTGTGAACTACCCGTAAAGTTTTGAGCTAACACTTTGTTAAGGGGAGCCTGTCTCTGGCTGCGGCGCACACGCCTCTGCGGAGGACTTGTAAAGCATCCAGGAGGGCACCCACTTCTGGGGAGAGCAGTTCAAAACTGACGGTCCACGGCATAGCGGGGGTTTTTTGTTGTTCTCAATGTTGTAAAACGCTTACATAGAAGATATAATCTGATGAGAAGCCAACAAAGGCAGGTGTGCTGGTAATGCCGGAACGACGACATATTATCAACCGTTTGCGCAGGATTGAGGGACAGGTCAGGGGTATACGCAAGATGATTGACGATGAGCAGCCCTGCGCAGAGGTTTTAATGCAGATTGCCGCGGTGAAAGCCGCTGTCAGCAAAACGGGAGTACTTGTTTTCCAGACTCATTTTCGCCGTTGCCTGGAAAACACGGTTGCGGACGGCGAAAAAGAGGATTTCGTCGAGGAAGTCATGCGGTTGCTCGGCAGATATATCAGCTAAGAGTCGCGGAGGTGCTTAAGTTGTCTATTCAAAAAACGTTGCAGCGGATTTTGCGGATGATTAAGGAACGGGACACCAATCTGCAGGAATTTTTCGCCACCTTGCATCCCAGCGATTTTGCCGAAATAGTCGCCGACCTGACTGATGAGGAAAAAAAGGAATTATTTGCTTTACTGAGTGATGAAGAGGCGGCTCTGGTCATCCAGGAGATGGAGGAAATTGACCAGGTTGTTCTGTTCCAGTTGCTTACGAAGCAGCGCGCTTCAGCCATTTTAAAGGAAATGGCCACCGATGACGCGGCCGACCTGATTGGCGAGTTGCCTGCGGATGATGCCAAGGAATTGCTGACGATGATTGAGGAGGACGCGGAGGAGATCCGTGGCCTCCTGAAATATCCGGAGGAATCGGCCGGCGGTATTATGACCACCGAGTTTATCGCTTTCCCCGGGGCAATGCTGGTGGAGGAGGCGATCCGCCGGCTGCGGGAAATAGCAACTGAGGCGGAAACAGTTTATTACGTTTATGTTGTGGATGAGGAAACGAGGCTAAGCGGAGTACTGTCTCTGCGCGAGCTGATTTCCGCCGCGGACGGCACTAGGCTGTCCGAAATCATGCGCCGGAACGTGATTAACGTCCCGGCGGAAATGGATCAGGAGGAAGTGGCCAAGATTGTTTCCCGGTACGATCTGCTGGCGGTGCCGGTTGTCGACAGCCGGCAAAGGCTGCTTGGCATCATTACGGTTGATGATATCCTCGATGTTGTCGAGCAGGAGGCCACGGAGGATATTTACCGCCGGATCGGGGCCACGGAGATCGAGCATGTGGACCTGATGGAGGCCCCTGTAACCAGCATTATCGCCAAACGGCTGCCGTGGCTGATTATCACGCTGTTTGCCGGGCTGGTTTCCGGCAGCATCGTCGGCGCTTTCGCGGAGGCTATCCAGACGGTGGTCGTTCTGGCTATGTTTATTCCGGTCATCATGGATATGGGAGGCAACTCGGCTACCCAGGCTTCAACTGTATTTGTGCGCGGCATCGCGACCGGCGATATCAGGAAGGAAGAGCAGATGCACTACTTTTCCCGGGAGGCCCGCGTGGGACTGACGATGGGCGTTGTCTGCGGCCTGACGGTCGGCCTAGCTGCGGCGCTGTGGCAGGGGTTGCCGGTTCTGGGTCTGGTGGTCGGCGCGGCCATGTTTGCCACGGTAACGGTCGGCACGGTGGTGGGGACACTGGTTCCGCTGTTTTTCAACCGTACCGGCATAGACCCGGCCTACGGCTCAGGCCCGCTTGTCACTTCCATTAAAGACGCTACCGGGCTGCTGATTTATTTTTCCATTGCCACGCTTTTTATGCGCTACCTGACCTGACACGCTTCCTGAGGGTGGCTGTTGACAAAGAGACTTGTCTGAGGGATAATGGAAGCGGGCCTATATACCCGGAGGGAGTATAATGGAGCAGGGGAACCTGACGTTCCTGGTGGCGTTTGTCGCCGGGATAGTGGCTTTTTTTTCGCCGTGCCAGCTGCCGCTGTTGCCGTTGTACCTTGGCTTCCTGAGCGGCTCTGCCGTTGGTGAGGACGGCTGCCCGGTCAGAAACAGGGCGCTCTTTAACAGCATAAACTTTGTGGCGGGGTTTAGCCTGGTTTTTCTGCTGCTCGGATTGCTGGCCAGTTGGTTTGCCGCCTTTTTCGCCGCCTGGGGTCTTGAACTTCAGCGCCTGGCGGGCGCGGTGATAATATTTTTCGGGCTATATCTTGCCGGTGCTTTCAGGCCCGCACTGCTGGGCAAAGAGCGTCGCGTCCGTTACCTGCCGAAAGCTGCGGGACCGGGCACTTCCTTGTTGATGGGCATGGCGTTTGCCGCCGGCTGGACGCCATGTATCGGGCCGGTGCTGGGCAGCATCTTGCTGCTGACGGCGGCAACAGGCGGCAGCCCGCTGTTGCTGGTTGCCTTCGCCTTGGGGCTTGCTTTGCCTTATCTGCTGGCGGCACTGCTGGTAGAGCAGACGGGCCGCTGGATCGGGCGCTTTGCCGTGTGGCTGCCCCATCTGCAGCGCATTTTTGGCTTGTTTATGGTTGCGGTCGGGGTAGCCGTGTTTTTTGGCTTACTGACGCGCTTGGCTGCATTGGCACCTTAAGAAAGACACGACGGAGGAAACTAATGAAAGAAAAAATAGGAAAATTACTGCCTGCTATTTTGGCCGTACTGCTTGTGGCACTGGCCGTCCCCTTGCTGGCGCAACTTCGTGGAGGCGGTTTAGCTGTGGGGCAGAAAGCCCCGGACTTTACGCTTGCCTCTCTGGAAGGCGGCGGCAGTGTCAGGCTCAGGGAACTGAGGGGCCGGGTGGTGCTGCTTAATTTCTGGTCGGCTGCCTGCCCGCCCTGCAGGGAGAAAATGCCGGTTATGCAGCGGCTCTACGAAAACCTGCGGGAACGCGGGTTTATCGTCCTGGCAGTTAACGTCAACGACCTGCCTGCTTTTGCCGGGGAGTTTGTCCGTCAGAACGGTTATACTTTTCCGGTGTTGAAGGATGACGGAGTGGTTGGGCAACTTTATGAAGTGCGCTTTATCCCTAAAATATTCCTGCTTGACAGGGAAGGTGTCATCCGCCGGATCCAAGTCGGGGCGATGGGGGAGCAGGAGCTTCGCCAAATGGTGGAGGCATGGCTATAATCCGTTCCCGGAAAAATTTTTTGGACAGGTGTATAATATAAGGCAACACAGGTAAAATAGCTCAAATATTATTTTTTGCACAGCAGGGAAAAGTCGGGGGGAAAAGAATATATCATTAACAGGATGTTAACTTTCAGTTAACATCGTCTGATCAATAACTCAAGGAGGCGGCTCATGGAGAGAGAGGGCGACAGTGTTGAGTTCCTGTGTCTTAATTGTGGGTTACAGGGTCTGCTGGGTTCCAGATGCTCTCAAGCCGTGGAAATGATGTATCAGGTCTTCTGTCCCAGGTGTGGTGGCCGGGTTCTGACTCCTCATTTTGAGAAAGAGAAAGTGCCGGCAGCTTTGACAATTTAAGCGGCCTCCGGTAAAAGACAGGAAAAAAATCCTGTCTTTTTTATTTTCTAAGAAGGAATATTAAATTTGCCGCAGAATCAGTAGTGCAAGTGGCTTAAAATGGTGTAAAGTGGAGTGTAGGGGAGGGAAGCCCTTGTTCATCGGAGAATACCAGCACAGCCTGGATGAAAAAGGGCGCCTGATTATTCCCGTTAAGCTGCGGGAAGGGTTAGGTGAGCGGTTTATTGCCACCCGTGGCTTGGACGAGTGTTTGTTTATCTACCCCTTGCCTGAGTGGGAGGCTATGCAGCAGAAACTGAAGGCTCTGCCATCAACCAAGGCCGATGCCAGGGCTTTTATGCGGTTTTTCTTTTCCGGGGCTGCGGAGTGCGAGTTGGACAGGCAGGGCCGGACTCTGATACCGGCGTCATTGCGTGAATACGCAGGTCTGGACCGGGATGTGGTTATTGCCGGAGTTTCTTCAAGGGTAGAAGTCTGGAGTGCCGGAGCCTGGCAGAAGTACCGGCAGGAAACGGGGCAAAATATGGCGGTCATTGCCGAAAAGATTATGGACCTTGAGCTGTAAGCAGTTCTCCGGGGGGTGGCAGATGTTGTTCGCGCACGAGCCGGTTCTCCTCAATGAAGTTCTTGAAATGCTGAAGCCGCAACCCGGCGAGACGTTCGTGGACTGTACCGCGGGGGGCGGCGGCCATAGCATGGAAATCGCCTCCCGCATCAGCCCTCACGGAAAGTTGGTGGCAATCGACAGGGACGGGGAGGCTGTGGCGGCAGCACGCAGGAGGCTGCAGCGTTTTGGAGAGTCGGTTGTATTTATTCACGATAACTTCCGTTATCTGAAGAGTATTCTTGCTTCGCTCGGCCTTCGGAAGGTGGACGGTATCCTGTTGGATGTGGGTGTTTCCAGCTACCAGCTTGATGAGGAAGAGCGCGGTTTTTCCTATCATGCCGATTCCGCACTCGATATGCGTATGGACCGCAGCGGGGGAATTACGGCCGCCGAACTGGTTAACGAGGCGTCAAAAGAGGAACTGGCACGCATCATCCGTGATTTCGGCGAGGAACTGTGGGCCAGGCGGATAGCCGACTTCATTGTGAGCCGCAGGCAACACAGCGGACCTATCCGCACAACGGCGGAACTGACGGAGACAATCAAGGCCGCTATTCCGGCCAAAGCCCGCAGGCACGGCAAACATCCGGCTAGGCGTACATTCCAGGCGTTACGGATCGCTGTCAACGATGAACTGGCAGCCTTGGAACAGGTGCTGGATGATGCTCTGGAAGTCCTGCAGCCTGGCGGCCGTCTGGCAGTTATTACCTTTCATTCTCTGGAAGACCGGCTGGTGAAAAAGAAAATCCAGCGTGCCGCAGGCTGTTGCCAGTGCCCGCCAGGGCTACCGCAATGCAGTTGCGGATGGCAGCCGATGCTAAAGGTTCTGACGGGAAAAGCTCTCCGGCCGGCGGTGGAAGAGGTGGCCCGCAATCCACGCGCACGCAGCGCCAGGCTGCGTGCCGCTGTAAAAGTTCTGTAACTGCTCATCTCTTGGCCGGAGCAGTTGCAAAGTTCTAAACGAAGGGGAAGGTGAATAAGTTGTCAGCAGCCGCAAAAGCAATACGCACAGATTCTTACTATGATTTACAGCGCATCAGGAGAAAATCTTTTGCCGGAAAGCAACGAAACGCCCGTGTGGCCGCAGTTAAGCTGCGGATGCTGGGCATGGCTGTGCTGACGGCATTCCTTGCCGTTATCCTGGTCGCCCTGAGTGCTGCCGTGGTGCAACTCAATTACCGGCTGGAGACGCGCAGCCTGGAATTACGTGCTTTACAGGATGAAGGACAGCATTTAAAATTAGAGGCAGCGTCTCTCCGCTCACCGGAACGCCTGGAGAAAATAGCCCTCGAAGAGATTGGACTCCAGTATCCTGCTCAGGCGCAGTTGGTCATCCTGACCGCAGAGCGCGTAACGGAGGCGGGGAATTAAGAGCGGGAGGGAGGGCTTTTGGCTAAGGTACAGGTTACACACCTTACGGTAAAGAAGCGGCTGCTTTTCCTTTTCGCGGTGCTGGCTTTTTTTCTTTCCCTGCTGTCCCTGCGGCTGGGTTATCTTCAGTTGGTGCTGGCCGGGGAGTTGCAGGCCAAGGCTTGGGAACAGTGGAACCGCGGAGTTCCCGCGCGTGCGCCCCGGGGGTCGATATTTGACCGGGAGGGCCGCCTGATGGCCGGCAGTGCCGGCGCCGAGTCGGTCGTTGCCCTGCCGGCCCAAATTACCGACAAAGAAAAGGCAGCCGGTCTGCTGGCACCGGTGCTGGGCATGGAACAGGATGAAATATACCGGCTGATAAACAAGAGTAACTATTCAGTTTATTTAAGAAGACTGGTTGACGAAGAGACGGCTCAGGCGGTGCGCAGGCTGGAGCTGGATGGGATTACCTTTTCCCAGGAGCCAAGGCGTTTTTATCCCCATGGGCGCCTGGCTTCGCAAGTTTTAGGCTTTGTAGGCATTGACCAGGGATGGAGCGGGCTTGAGCTTACTTACGAGAAGCAGTTGCGGGGGCGTGACGGCCGGATTGAGTTCCAGGCAGACGGTCGGGGCCGCCAAATTCCGCAGGGGATCCAGCGGTTTATTCCTCCGGAGGACGGCAACGATTTAGTCCTGACTATAGACCAGACTGTTCAGTTTATCGTGGAACGTGAAATGGACCGGGTAATGATGGAGCTGGAACCGAAAAACGCAGTGGCTATTGCTCTGGATCCGCGTACCGGCGAAGTGCTGGCCATGGCCGCCAGACCTGATTTTGACCCGAACCGCTATGGGGATTTTCCGAAGGAAACCTGGCAAATATCTCCCATCAGCAATACTTTTGAGCCGGGTTCCACGTTTAAGCTAGTTACGTTGGCGGCGGCAATTGAGGAGGGTAAATTTCGGGCCGGCGAGTCTTTTTTCTGCTCAGGCTCAGTTACCGTGGCCGGCCGGAGCATTGGTTGCTGGACGCGGTACAGGGGCGGACACGGCGCAATTGATTTCACCGGAGTGGTGCTCGGTTCCTGCAATCCCGGTTTTGTTACGATGGGGCAACGTATTGGAGCGGATAGGCTGCTGCAATATGTCCGCAGTTTTGGTTTTGGTGAGCGGACCGGCATTGATGCGCCCGGTGAGGGGAGAGGTCTCCTGTTTGCCCCGCAGCGGTTTGGTCCGGTAGAAGCGGCAACAACCACCTTCGGTCAGGGCGTCTCGGTAACGCCTATCCAGCAGGTGGCTGCGATTGCCGCCATTGCCAACGGGGGCTACCTGATGAAGCCATACCTGGTCAGGGAAATCCGGACCAGAGAAGGAAAAGTGCTGACCAGGAGTGAACCGGAGATGGTGCGGCGGGTTGTTTCAGCCCAGACAGCCCGGGAAGTGGCCCGGATCATGGAGCTGGTTATCACTGAGGGCAGCGGCAGAAATGCTTACGTGGAGGGCTATCGCATTGCCGGCAAAACGGGAACCGCCCAAAAAGTCGGTCCCGGAGGGCGTTACGTGGAAGGTGAGTACATCCTTTCTTTTGTCGGTTTTGCCCCGCTGGAGGAGCCGAAGTTTCTCCTGTATATCGCGGTTGATGCCCCGCAGCGGGGACCGCAGTGGGGGTCTCAGGTTTCGGCGCCCATGTTCCGAAAAATTATCAGTGATGTCCTGAAATACCTGGGTGTCCCGCCGGACAGGGCAGAGGCCGGCGAGACGCCGAACCTGGTTGTCGTACCTGACCTGCTTAACCTGACTCTTGAAGAAGCTAACGAGCGCCTGGAGCCTGCAGGCTTGTTGGTGCGGCTTGCCGGCAGCGGCGGCGTAATCCGGAACCAGACGCCAAAGCCCGGCGCCAAAGTGCCTCTCCATACACAGATTTTAGTTTACCTGGGAGAAGGAACCCCGGGAGAGAAAGTGACTGTGCCGGACCTGACAGGTAAAACTATGCGGGAGGCGGGAGAGATACTGGGCTGGCTTGGCCTGAAGATGAATGTCAGCGGCTCCGGGCTGGCTGTCAGGCAGTCGCCTGCAGCGTTTACACTGGTAGAAAGAGACAGCATCGTCAGCGTAGAGTTTCGTGTCTCCCCAGGAGCAGAGCGCTGAAGATTTTGTATAAGTAAGCGTAAACGGGGGCATACTTACGGGATGAAAACGCTCGCGGAACTGATCGAAGTTCTACTGCACAAAGAAACAGAGGGACCGCTTGACCGGTGGATAAGCGGTATTACCTATCATACGGGGCGCGTGCGGCCAGGGTCTGTTTTCGTTTGCCTGCCCGGAACGCGTGCCCACGGAGCAACCTTTGCCCGGGCTGCGGTAGAAGCCGGGGCCGTAGCCGTTGTTACAGACGGGAGCGAAAATATTGCCGGGGCAACAACGGTCAGGGTGCCTGACACCCGGTTGGCGCTGGCGTTGCTTGCAGCCGAGTACTATGATTACCCGTCCAGGGAGTTGGTGCTGGTCGGGGTGACGGGCACCAATGGAAAGACTACGACCACACATCTGATAGATGCCCTGTTTAAAGCTACGGGGGCTGTGACCGGACTGATCGGCACTGTCCGTTACCGGATAGGTGAGGAAGAATTTGCTTCGCTTGCCACTACGCCGGAAGCCAGCGACCTGCAGCAGCTGCTGCGCGGGATGCGCGATGCCGGCGTGACGCATGTTGCCATGGAGGTTTCTTCGCACGCCCTGGCACTGCAGCGGACGGTGGGTTGTGACTTTGATACCGTGGTGCTGACCAATATTACTGAAGATCATCTTGACTTTCACGGTACTTTTGAAAATTACCTGTCAGCCAAGACAAGGCTGTTTACCTCCCTTGGTTCCATGCCACGCAAAGGAAAAAGGCTGCGCCGGGCGGTGCTTAACGGTGACGACCCCAAGTGGCGCCAAATTATGGAACAGACTCCCGTGGAGCCGTTGCTTTACGGGCTCTCCGGACACTGCCACGTCCGTGCCGGGGAGGTGCGGGTAACCAGGGACGGAGTATCTTTCCAGCTCCGCACACCGGCGGGGACGCTGCCGGTCGGACTCAGGATGACCGGCCTGTTTTCCGTCTATAATGCGCTGGCTGCTTCCGGTGTCGGCCTGCTGCACGGCCTTACGCCTGCTGAAATCAGGACAGCCCTGGAAGCAGTGCCAGGGGTTCCGGGTCGTTTTGAGCTTGTTAGCGCCGGGCAGGATTTTACGGTTATTGTCGATTATGCCCACACCCCGGACGGTCTGGAGAACGTGCTGCGTGCTGTCCGGGAATTTGCGACCGCCCGGGTGATTACAGTATTCGGCTGCGGCGGGGAGCGGGATCGCGGCAAAAGGCCGCTGATGGGCGAGGTGGCCGGTAACTGGAGCGACTATTGTGCGGTTACCTCTGACAATCCGCGCGGCGAGGACCCGCTGCGGATTATTGCGGAAATCCTGCCGGGAATTGCACGCAGCAAACTCGGCAACAACTATGAGGTGCTGCCCGACAGGAAGGAAGCGATCACCCGGGCTATCGGGCTGGCCGGGAGCGGTGATGTGGTACTGATTGCCGGGAAAGGCCACGAGACAAGCCAGATTTTTGACGGCTTCAGCGTACCGTTTGATGACCGGGCTGTTGCCCGTGAGGTTATCCGGAGGAGACTTGACAGTTATGGAACTAACCCTTAGAGAGATACTGGAGATATCCGGGGGCAGGCTCCTTCAGGCCGTTGATCTGAAGATAAAGCCGGCCAGGTTTTGTATTGACTCGCGGGAGGTTTGCCACGGGGATTTTTTTGTGCCGCTGCCAGGCGCTCGTACCGACGGCCATAATTATCTGGCGGAGGCCGCTCTCCGGGGAGCGGCAGGCTGTTTTGTGGCGGCTGCTCTGCAAGTGTCCCTGCCGCCGGGGATGGCGGTCATCGCCGTAGACAACACTCTTACTGCCATGCAACAGGTGGCCGCCGGCCACCGGGAAAAATTCAGCCTGCCTATCATAGCTGTTACCGGTTCGAACGGAAAAACCACGACAAAGGACCTGCTGGCGGCGGCATTGTCCGTATGGGGTCCGGTGTTGCATACAGAAGGCAACCTGAATAATCACCTCGGCGTGCCGCTGATGCTTTCCCGGTTGGAAAAAGGTCACAGGGCGGCGATTCTGGAGATGGGGATGCGGGGTTTTGGTGAAATCGACCTGCTGGCCAGGCTTTCCCGCCCTGAGATAGCTATAATCACAAATATCGGAGAGGCGCACCTGGCAAGTATGGGCAGCAGGGAAAACATCGCCTGCGCCAAGGCCGAGGTGCTAAGATACCTGCCGCCTAACGGTGTGGCGATATTAAACGGGGATGAGCCGCTGCTTGTCCCATATTTTTGCCGTCTGAACTGCCGGCTCATTACCTTTGGCTTTTCCCGGACGTCTGACATCCGTTGCGAGGCGCTCACCCGACAGGGAGCGGTTTATCATCTCCGCCTGGAGCAGGAAGGATATGCGCCGTTGCAATTTGTTTCACCGCTGCCGGGAAAGCATAACGTTTATAACGTATTGGCCGCAGTAGCGGCAGCCCGTGTTCTTGGGCTCGCTGATGCCGGGATTGTTTCCGGGCTGTCTGCTGTCCGACCGAGCGGGATGCGCCTGGAAGTGACAGAACTGCCTCAAGGGTGGAAAGTTCTGAATGACGCTTATAACGCCAGTCCGACCTCTATGATTGCCTCTTTGCGGACATTTGCCGAAATGGCTGATGAGGCGGGTAAAATCGCTGTGTTGGGTGATATGCTGGAGCTTGGCGCCTTTGAGGAAGAGGGGCACCGGCTTGTCGGCCGCTCGGCGGCGCAAACCGGTCTGAAGGCGCTGATTATCGTCGGTGAGCGGGCGGAGGCGATTGCGGCGGGCGCAGGGGAGGCGGGGTTTGCCAAAGAGGGGATCCATCTCTGCCGCACACCGCCGGAGGCGGCCTCTATGGTCAGGCAGGTGGCCGGGGAAGGTGACTGGATTCTCCTGAAAGGCTCCCGTGGTATGCGGATGGAGCAGGTTCTTGAGGAATTGGTAAAGGGAGAACGGTCATAGTGATGGTTTTGCTAACTGCGTTTGCCGCTTTTATCATCAGCCTGGTCCTCTCTCCACTGCTGATCAACCTGCTCCGGCGTCTCAGTTTCGGACAGCAAATAAGAGAGGACGGGCCGCGCAGGCACCGCGGGAAAGCAGGAACTCCGACTATGGGCGGAGTAATTTTCCTGCTGGCGTTGTTGCCTGTAACGCTGCTGATGGCGCCAAGGACGACAGAACTTTACCTGGCGCTAATGCTGACAGCCGGCAGCGGTATGATCGGCTTTGCCGATGACTTCCTGAAAGTAGTGCGCAAACGCTCGCTGGGTCTGAAAGCGCGCAGCAAGTTGCTGGCGCAGGCGGTGCTGGCGGCAGTCTTTTTCCTTGTCTGGCGAGGGCTGGGGGAAAGCACGGCGTTGGCAGTCCCGTTTACCGCGCTCCAGCTGGAGACCGGCTTGTTTTACCTGCCTTTCCTGCTTTTTTTTGTGCTCGGGTTTACCAATGCCGTAAATCTTACTGACGGGATTGACGGCCTTGCTGCCGGGACGGCCATCCTGGCCCTGCTTTCTTACCTGTTTATTGCCATGGCGCAGGGAGCTGTTGAACTGGTCCAGTTTAGCGCAGCCCTGCTCGGCGCCACCTTCGCTTTTCTGATTTTTAACCTGCATCCGGCCAGAGTTTTTATGGGGGACGTCGGTTCGTTTTCGCTGGGTGCGGCTCTGGCGGCGCTTGCCGTTTTAACCAAAACAGAATTAACCCTGCTTATCATCGGCGGAGTGTTTGTCCTGGAGACGGCTTCCGTTATTATCCAGGTAGCCTTCTTCCGGGCAACAGGAAAAAGAATTTTCCGCATGAGTCCGCTACACCACCATTTTGAATTAGCAGACTTAAGCGAGTGGCAGGTAGTTACAGGATTTTGGGCGGTGGGCTTTTTGTTTGCCGTGGTCGGGCTGCTTCAGCTGGGAGTTTTGTAAGGGGGGGTGTTTGTGCTTAAAACGACTGACCTGGCGGGGAAAAAGACGGTGGTGATAGGCCTGGCGCGCAGCGGTACAGCGGCCGCCCTGCTGCTGCTGGGCGCCGGCGCGGAGGTAACAGTCAATGACAGATCCGAGAGCGGGGTAACAGCGGGACTCCGGCTTCCGGAAGCTCAAAGGCGCATCAGATTCGTTCTGGGAACACATCCCGCTGAAATAGTGACCCATGACACCTTTTTTGTGGTTAAAAATCCGGGCGTCCCTTCGGATTTGCCCCCTTTGCGGCGCGCGGCCGAACTTGGCGTGCCGGTAATCAGTGAGGTGGAACTGGCTTCCTGGTTCATTGAGGCGCCAATTTTTGCCATTACAGGCACAAACGGCAAAACAACGACCACGGCGCTGACAGGCGAATGTTTCAGGCTTTCCGGCCGCAGGACGTTTGTGGCCGGGAACATTGGACTCCCTTTGTCTGCCATAGTCTCTGAAGTATCTGCCGGTGACGCGGTAGTAGCCGAGCTCAGCAGCTTTCAACTGGAGGGGGTTGTTCATTTCCGTCCCCGGGTTTCGGCTATCCTTAATATTACTCCGGACCATCTTGACCGTCACGGCACCTTTGCGGCTTACCGTGAAGCCAAAGCCAAAATATTCGCCAGGCAGAAAGGCGGCGACGCCGTTGTCCTGAATGCCGATGATCCGGAAACAATGGCGCTGTCGGTTCGCTCGCCTGTAGCCGCTTTTCTGTTCAGCCGTCTGCAGGAGGTGGAGAGGGGCGCTTTTGTCCGCGAAGGGCAGGTAGTGCTGAAGGATGAACGGAGGGAGGCAACGGTTTGCGCTGTCCGGGAGATTGCCATCCCCGGTCCGCACAATCTGGAAAATGCGCTTGCCGCCGCGCTGATCGCCTGGATCGGAGGCACTTCACCGGCTGTAATCGGCACCGCGCTCCGCAGCTTCCGCGGTGTTCCGCACCGGCTTGAGTTTGTGGGTAACATTAATGGCGTTGACTTTGTTAACGACTCGAAGGGGACGAATCCCGACGCGTCCATAAAAGCCCTCCTGGCTTTGCCGCGGCCGAAGGTGCTGATTGCCGGCGGGTACGATAAGGGGGGCTCTTTTGCGGATTTTGCGGAGGCGGTCGCTAAGTACGTTTCTTTTGCAATCATCATCGGGCAGGTTTCGGCTCGCCTGGCGGAAGCACTGCAGTCAGCCGGGTTTTATTGCTTCGACTTTGCTTCATCGCTCCCGGAGGCGGTAAAGAAAGCTTACCAGGCGGCCAGACCAGGTGACGTTGTCTTGCTTTCACCGGCGTGCGCTTCATGGGATATGTTCAGTGACTATGAGGAGCGGGGTGAACAGTTCCGCCACGCAGTCAAAACACTGGAGGGTGGAGAAAATGGCCGGACACTTGAAAAAGCGTGAACCGGACTTTGTCATTCTCTTTGCTGCGATAGCGCTGCTGCTCGTGGGACTGGTGATGGTGTTCAGCGCCAGTGCCATCATCGACGGGCAAAGACATGGTGATATCTATTTCCAGTTGCGCCGTCAGGCGCAGTGGGCCTTGCTTGGCTTTATCGGGTTGCTGTTTTTCACCCATTACGATTACTGGAAACTGAGGCGTTGGACCAATCTGCTGCTTCTAGCCAACCTGCTGCTCTTGCTGGCTGTGTTTGTGCCGGGAATCGGTTTTGAGGCAGGAGGGGCGCAGCGCTGGATCAGGCTCGGAGGCCTGACCTTGCAGCCGGCAGAACTGACCAAGGTGGTGATGGTCCTTTTTGCCGCAGCCTGTTTTTCACGCCGGGAAGTCCGCATCCAAAATTTTCTGGAGGGAGTTCTTCCGGTACTTGCCGTATTGGGCGTGTTTTTTGCACTCATCCTGCGGCAGCCTAATCTGGGGACGGCCATTGCCATTGCCGGAACTACCGCCTTGATTATTTTTGTGGCGGGAGTGCCGCTGCGTCAGCTGGCCGTGGCGGCACTGGCGGGAGTTCCGCTGATCGGGTACCTGATGGTCAGTGCTCCTTACCGCCTGGAGCGGCTCCTCTCTTTCCGTGACCCGTGGTCTGACCCGCTCGGTTCCGGCTTCCAGATTATCCAGTCCTTTTATGCCCTGGGGTCAGGCGGTCTGTTTGGCGTAGGCCTTGGGCGCAGCAGGCAAAAGTTATTCTATATTCCCGAACCGCAAAACGACTTCATCTTTGCCATTATCGGAGAAGAACTGGGGTTTGTTGGCGCCGCCGCCGTCCTCTTCCTGTTTTTTCTGTTGCTGTGGCGCGGGTTCAGAGTGGCGATGCAGGCGCGCGACGTGTTCGGGTCGCTTTTGGCAGCCGGATTTATCAGTATGATCGGCTTGCAGACCCTAATCAACATTGCTGTTGTAACCGGTTCGATTCCGGTGACCGGGACCAACCTGCCGCTTGTCAGCGCGGGAGGCTCATCACTTTTTGTGACAATGTGCGCTCTCGGCGTTGTGCTTAATGTCTCCCGATACACAAAAACAGGTTAATTCGCGGTGTAACAGATCACCTCGTGGACTGAACAGGTACAAACAGGTTAAGACGGCGCCGGGGATGGGAACGGCGTTCTGAGGAGGAGGGGAGCAGGTGCGGGTTCTGTTTGCGGCCGGAGGTACCGGCGGGCATATTTATCCGGCTTTGGCTCTGGCCCGTCACCTCTGCGTGAGCGAAGGGGCGGATACGCTTTTTGTCGGCACAGAGCGCGGCCTGGAAAATGAACTGGTCCCGGCCGGCGGGTTTGATCTTGAAAAAATACCGGTTGTCGGCTTGGAACGGCGGGTGTCCCTGCAGGCAGGACGAGCCTTGCTGCTGGCCGGAGCCGGGTTGTGGTCGGCCGGACGCGTTATCAGGCGTTTTCAACCTGACGTGGTAGTGGGAATGGGTGGCTATGTGGCCGGCCCGGTGGTGCTGTCCGCTGTTTTGGCCGGCAAACCTGCGGTAATCCATGAGCAAAACGCTGTCCCCGGGCTGACCAACGTGCTGTTGTCCAGGCTTGTCCGCCGTGTCTGCCTGAGTTTCCCGGGAAGCGAGCGCTATTTTCCGCGGCGCGTCTCGACAGTCCTGACGGGTAACCCGCGTGCCAGTGAAGCACTGCTGGCAGCCGGCTCGCCCGGCTCGCCCCTTCCCGGCCTGCTGCCCGGAGTCCCGATGCTGCTGGCGGTTGGCGGAACCCATGGCGCCGCACGGTTAAACGAAGTTTTTGTCCGGTGCATCGAGCCGCTGCTCACCTCCTGCGACTTGCAAATTGTCTATATCACCGGGCGCCGCTACTTCTCCGCGCTTGCACAGCAGCTTGAATCCCTGCACAGCCGTTTCCCGCACCGCCTGCACCTGTTGCCGTATCACCCCGCGCTGCCGGAACTTCTTGCCCGGGCCGCCCTGACGGTCAGCCGGGCGGGAGCGACGACATGCGCGGAAATTACCGTGTTGGGCGTGCCCGCTGTGCTTGTTCCCTCACCAAACGTGACGAACAACCACCAGGAGCACAATGCGCGTTCTCTCGCGGAACACGGCGCTGCACTTTTGGTTCGTGAAGCGGAACTGGACAGCGCCGGCCTGACTGCCAGCCTTGCCGGACTCCTGCGCGACAGGGACGCGCTGCGCAGGATGTCGGCCTCCGGCAAGGCGCTGGGGTTTCCGGAGGCGGCCGCGGCATGCGCCGCAGTTTTGCACGAAGTGATGTGACCCCGGCCGGATTGAAGGTTCTTCCGGAAAGAAACACACTCTCCCGAAAACTGCATAAGATGAAATGCGGTGACGGGGCACGGTGCGGAGGTACATATGGAACAGCTCGTCAGGCAACTGGTAACACTTAACATCCCCGTCCGGACGTCTGAACCGCTTGCCCGCCATACATCGTTTAAGGTAGGAGGCCCGGCCGCTCTGTTTGCGGAGCCGCGGACAGTTGAGGAATTGCGGGCGGTGCTATCGCTTTCCCGGGAGCAGAGGGTTCCCAGCTTTCTTTTGGGCGGCGGAACGAATCTGCTGGTTTCGGATAAGGGTTTTCCTGGCGTGGTCATCCGCCTGGCCGGCGAGTTTACCACTTTTTATTACCAGGGACTGACGGTTGTCTGCGGGGCGGGCGTCCAACTTTCAGCACTTGCCATGGACGCCTGCAGGAAGGGTTTTAGTAATCTGGAATTTGCCGTTGGCATACCGGGAACGCTGGGCGGCGCCTTGGTCATGAATGCCGGGGCACACGGCGGAGAAACAGGGCGGACAGTGCTGGAAGCGCATGTTCTGGACCGGGAATTGCAACTGCAAACCCTTACCGGCGGGCAACTCTCCTTCGTCTACCGACAAGGCATTCTCCCCCCCGGCGCCATTGTCTGCCGGGTAATAATCGGCCTGGCGATTGGCCGGCGGGAGGAAATTCAGGAGCGGTGCCGGCGGAATTTCCGGTTTCGGCGGGAACGTCAACCCCGCCAGCCAAACGCCGGCAGCGTGTTTAAGAATCCACCCGGGCAGGCGGCGGGCCGCCTGCTGGAAGAAGCAGGGCTGAAGGGGCTGCGCGAAGGGGGAGCGATGATTTCACCCCTGCATGCCAACTTTATCGTTAACTGTGGCAATGCCACGTCGGCTGATATACTGGCCCTGATTGAGAGAGCCCGCGGCGCTGTGCGGGAAAAGTACGGCGTTGACCTGGAACTGGAAATCGGGCTGCTCGGTGAATAACGGAGGGTAGGAGCATGGAGAAGCTGCTTATCAGGGGAGGACGGCCCCTGGAAGGTACCGTACGGGTCGGCGGAGCGAAAAATGCTATTTTGCCGGCTCTGGCTGCCGTATTGCTTGATAAGAGCGGTAACGAGAGCGTCCTAGGCAACGTGCCGCGTATCCGCGACGTGGTACTGATGGTGGAAATATTACGCAGTCTCGGGGCAAAGGTCAGTTGGGAAGGTTCCCAATTGGCGATTAATACCCGTGACCTGTACAATTTTGCCATCCCGGAGCAACTGATGCTGGAAATGCGTTCGACTGTTTTTTTAATGGGCGCGCTGCTTGCCAGGCTCGGCCAGGTTCGCATTTCCCACCCGGGCGGCTGCGCCATCGGCACGCGCCCCATAGACCTGCATCTGAAGGGGCTGGCCGCACTAGGCGCCCGGATTCGCGAGCAGCACGGCTTTATTTACGCTACCTGCCGCCGGCTGGCAGGGGCGGATATTCACCTTGATTACCCGAGTGTCGGCGCAACGGAAAACATCCTGCTGGCAGCGGTTTATGCCAGCGGAGTGACAGTGATTAGCAACGCGGCCAAAGAACCTGAAATAGTCGATCTGCAAAATATGCTTAACTCCATGGGTGCGCGCATCCGTGGCGCGGGCACGGACCAGATTCGCATCCAGGGCGTAAAAAGGTTGTGCTCAGTTGAATATGCCGTCATCCCGGACCGGATTGTCGCCGGTACGCTGATGATGGCAGCTGCGGCCACCGGGGGCAATATCTCACTGGAAGGCATTGTTCCGGAGCATCTGGAGTCGGTGACGGCCAAGCTGCGTGAGACGGGGGCGCAAATTAGGGAGGAAAACGGCCGTTTGCGCATTAAGGCGACGGAGAGGCTGCGAGCCGTTGACACTTTGCGGACGCTTCCCTTTCCGGGCTTTCCCACTGACCTGCAGGCTCCTGTCATGGCGCTGTTGGCCGGAGCGGAAGGCACAAGTGTAATTATCGAAAATGTTTTTGACTCGCGTTTTAATCATGTCAGCGAGTTAAGGCGCATGGGAGCCCAGATTACCGTTGACGGGCGTACGGCGGTTGTAAAAGGAGTGCCGGTTTTAACAGGAGCTGCTGTTACAGCTTCGGACCTGCGAGCCGGGGCGGCGCTGGTGCTGGCGGGTCTGGCCGCGGATGGAGAAACGGTTGTTGATGGCCTGCAGCATCTTGACCGCGGCTATGAGAAACTGGAGAGAGACCTGGCACAGCTTGGCGCCGGGATCACGCGCGTAAGCAGTACGGACTGACGCACGGCACAAACTGCCGCGCCAGTCGCTTTGTCCGGGGAGGTAAAAAAATGGACAGGCGTTTGCAGAGACAGGGTACAGTTGTCGGCGAAGCTGGCCGGGCGGTTGCAGGCAGAGAAAAAAAAGTACAGAGACGTCTGAAGAATACGCTGCTTTTTTTTGTTTTTCTGTGGATGCTGCTGACCTTTGTCCGTTCTGATTTTTTTAGTCTGGAGAAGATTGTGACGGAAGGACATGTTTATCTCACGGAGGCGGAAATAAGGACAGCTCTCCAGGTCAGCGAAGGGGAGAATATCTGGCGGATCAGACCGTCGCTGCTGGAAGAGCGGGTAACCTCCATCCCCCGTGTTTCATCGGCAACCGTGGAGCGCAGGCTGCCGCGGACTCTTGTCGTATCTGTCCGCGAGGAGGAAACACTGATTCTGGTACCGTACCGCGAACATCTGCTGGAGGTGGGGAAAGACGGGCAGGTGCTCGGATCAACCAGGGAGCGGCAGGTGTATTCGCTGCCACTGTTAACCGGTACAGGTCCGGTAGAGATTTCAGTGGGACAAACTATGCTTGATGGCTGGCAGCTGGCAGCCGTCAGGGCTGTGATGGCTGCCCTGGAAGAACACGGGTTGCATGCTTCCGAACTTAATCTGGCTGACCCGGAAAACATGATTCTGATTATGATGGATGGCCTGGTGGTTTGGCTGGGCAGAGGGGAATACGCTGAAAAAATCTGGCTATTGCAACAGATTTCGCGCCGCCTGCCGGAAGAGAAACAGGGCGGATACCTTGATTTAAGGGTTAGGGAGGCTCCAGTTTTTTCTGGAGGCGGGGGAAAAAATGGGAAGTAAAAATAATTTTTAAAAAAGGGATATGTTAAATCCTGTTGAATAAACAAGGTATATTCAACAGGGGCAGGGGGTGTGCGGATGGCCAGACGAAACCTGATTTGCGGCATGGATATAGGTACTTCCCATGTCCGCGTTATAGTGGGAGAAATAAACGTTGACGGTTCCATCAATATTATCGGTGTAGGGAAAAGCGAGTCTTTGGGGCTGAAAAAGGGCGTCATCGTCGACCTTGATAAAACAGTCGAAGCGATAACGCAGAGCCTTCGTGAAGCGGAGCGGATGGTAGGGACCGGGATATCTTCCGCTTTTTTGGGCATCGTCGGTTCTCAGGTTGGCTTGGTCAGCAACCGTGGTGTGGTGGCTGTGGCCGGCGCGGACAAGGAAATTACGGAAGAAGATGTTGACCGGGTGCTGCAGGCGGCCAGGGTTATCGCGCTGCCTCCCGACAGGGAAATTATAGATGTGCTCCCCAGGGAATTTATAGTGGACGGCTATGACGGCATCCGTGACCCGGTTGGCATGGTGGGCGTCAGGCTGGAGGTCGAGGCGATGATTGTTACCGGCATGGTGACTTCGATCCGCAACCTGGTGCGTTGTGTTAACCGGGCGGGGCTGGAAATAGACGGCATGGTGCTAAACTCGCTGGCGAACTCAGAGGTTACTCTGACTCACGATGAAAAAGAATTGGGCGTTGTCCTGCTTGACTTGGGCGGCGGGACTACGGAAGCAGCTGTTTTTCAGAATGGATATCTTAAGAATATCGCAGTAATTCCCGTTGGCGGGGACTACATAACGAACGATATTGCCGTGGGCCTGCGCACGCCTCTGCAGACGGCTGAAAAGTTAAAACTGGAACATGGGGTGGCTCTGCCCTCCCTGGCTGCGGGAGGCGCAATGGTGGAAATAGCCCCGATTGCCGGCAAAGAAGCACGCAAGGTGCCTGTTCAGGAGCTGGCCCAGATTATTGAGCCGCGACTGACGGAAATACTTTATCTTGCCGCGCAGGAACTGGAGAAAATGGGCTACCGTGACCCGCTACCGGCCGGTGTGGTCTTGACCGGCGGCGTTTCGTTGCTGCGTGGCGCGGTCGATTTGGCGGAGCAGATTTTCAGATCACCGGTACGCATGGCGCAGCCGGGCTATGTGGGAGTAAAAAGCCCTATTTATTCTACCGGCGTGGGCATCATTCATTATGTTCAGCGGAATCACCTGGCGAGCGTCCGGGAGCGGCGCCGTAAGAGCCCGGCTCTGCCTGGGCTGATTCACCGTATCAGGTCATGGTTTATGGAAACATTTGACTAAAATGTGGCAGGGGGGACCGGAATGATTGAGTTTGATCTGGAAACAGAACAGTTTGCCCAGATTAAAGTCATCGGGGTCGGCGGCGGCGGCAGCAATGCTGTTAACCGGATGATAGCGGCAGGCTTGCGCGGTGTGGAATTTATTACTGTCAACACTGATGCACAGGCATTGTATATGACCAATGCCGATTGTAAACTGCAAATCGGAGAAAAGCTGACCAAAGGGCTGGGAGCGGGTGCCAATCCCGATATTGGTCAGCAGGCCGCCGAGGAAAGCAGAGAGGAGATCAAACAGTCTCTCAAAGGTTCTGATATGGTTTTTGTTACGGCCGGTATGGGCGGTGGCACGGGTACTGGTGCCGCGCCGATTATTGCCGGGGTGGCCCGTGACTTGGGCGCCCTGACGGTGGGCGTGGTTACCAAGCCGTTTTCTTTTGAAGGTCGGCGGCGGTTGGGCGTAGCAGAAAAGGGGATTGCCGCCCTCCGTGAAAAAGTGGACACCCTGATTGTCATCCCCAACGACCGCCTGTTGCAGGTGGTGGATAAAAGGACGCCGATTCTCGAGGCTTTTCGGATAGCCGACGACGTATTGCGCCAGGGCGTGCAGGGCATCTCAGACCTGATTGCGGTCCCCGGTCTGATCAACCTTGATTTTGCCGATGTCAAAACGATTATGAAGGAAACGGGAGCCGCGCTGATGGGCATCGGTGTTGCCACCGGTGAAAACCGGACGGTGGAGGCGGCGAAAGCGGCTATTTCCAGCCCCTTGCTGGAGACTTCCATCGAGGGAGCGCGGGGAGTGCTGCTAAACATCACCGGCGGCAGCAATCTGGGCTTGTTCGAAGTGAACGATGCGGCTGACATTGTTGCCGAAGCCGCTGACCCGGACGCCAATATTATTTTTGGCGCCGTTATAGATGAAACCATGCAGGAAGAAGTGCGTATCACCGTAATCGCTACCGGATTTGACCACCGGGTCTCCGAGCGCAGGCAGGTAATGGAGGAGCTGACAAGAACCCACCTTGTTCCCGGTGACGGTGACTTGGATATACCGGCTTTCCTGCGCCGCAGACGGATCTGAGTAACTTCTCGCCTGTCAGACATAACTGCCAGTTTTACGAAGCCGTTAAATAAGACGGCTTATTTTTTTTGACCCGGCCCAGATTGCGACAAATTATTGTGCCCTGTTCATCTATAATCAAGCATAGAAATGCTTACCGCCGCATATCTATTAGCGGTTTGTCCTCCTTAGCCGAGGTGAGACGGTTGTATGTTGAGGACCTGCTGACGTTAAATATCGCGCTTAACACCTTTTTGCTGTTTCTGACCTCCCGCCTGGCGGGGAAAGGTGTGAAGAAACGCAGGTTGCTGGCCGGCGGTTGCCTGGCGGCCATGTACAGCCTGGTTGTCTATCTGCCCGATCATGTCTGGCTGACCTCCTGGACTGTCAGGATTGCCGTTTCTTTGCTCGTTTTAATTGTTGTTTTCCGTCCGGTGCGGCTTACTGACCTCCCCCGCCTTTGCGGCGCCTTTTTTTTAACTGCCTTTTTTCTGGCGGGGACAGTCTTTGCCTTGCATTTTTACGGAGGAGCCAACACTTATAGCAGCGGCGGCGTTTTTTATGTGACACCACCCGGCCCGGGGCAGTTGTTTTCCGGTGCTTTGCTCACAGCATTACTTGTATTTGGCGCCTGGATATTCTGGGAGGGCAGGCGGGTCAGGAACCGGCTGCGCTACCGCCTCATTTTGTGCGATCATGGTAAGGATGTGGAAATCCCTGCCATACTTGATACCGGCAACAATTTGCGGGACCCGTTTTCAGGAAAGCCGCTCTGCATAGCCACGTATTCCGCGGCCAGGGAGCTGCTGCCGGATGCGCTGTACAACGCTTTTGAAACGGGGCGGGATCCGGTCAGCACCTTAAGCTCCCTGGATGGACGTGCCGGCAGCCGTTTCGCGGTCGTTCCGTACCGCACTCTGGAAGGCGGAGGTCTGTTGGTTACCTATCGTCCTGATGCCGTCTACCTTTTGGATGGCGGGCAGAGGCGGCTTCTTGCGGGAGCGGCCGTCGCTCTGACAAGCCGCAAATTTTTTTCTGATGACTCTCTGGCGGCACTGTTGCACCCGGAGACTCTAAGGTAAAAACTGGTGGGAGGTGACAGTTTGAAGGCACTGGCGCGGTGGAGACTGGAAATTCGTCTTGCTTTTCTCAGGGCGATGCTGCGGCTTGGTCTGGCTTCCCTGCCGGAGATATTTTATGTGGGCAGCTCTGAGACATTGCCTCCGGCATTGTCTCAGGATGAGGAATGGTACCTGCTGGAGAAACTAAAAAAGGGCGACTGGGCTGTTAAGACCGTATTGATTGAACGGAATCTGCGTCTGGTAGTGTATATTGCCAGGAAATTTGAAAACACCGGCCTTTATGTGGACGACCTGGTTTCTATCGGTACTATCGGCCTGATTAAAGCGGTCAATACCTTTGACCCGCATAAAAATATCAAGCTGGCTACTTACGCCTCAAAGTGCATAGAGAATGAAATCCTGATGTTTTTGCGCCGCAACAATAAGGTAAGGGCGGAAGTGTCATTTGACGAACCGCTTAATACTGACTGGGACGGCAATGAGCTTCTCCTTTCCGATGTGCTTGGCACGGAAAATGATCTTGTGCTGAAAAATATTGAAGCGGAAGTGGAAAAAAAACTGCTGTATCTGGCTATGGAAAAACTGAACCGGCGGGAGCGAAAGATAATGGAACTGCGTTTCGGACTGCTGGGCGACGAGGAAAAAACGCAAAAAGAAGTTGCCGCAATGCTGGGAATTTCACAATCCTACATTTCACGGCTCGAGAAAAAAATTATCAGGCGTCTTAAGAAAGAAATAAAAAAAATGGAATAAATTAGCATTTAGGCTAAAAATATAGCGGTATAAAAATCGTTGTTCCGGACATACTGCAGACAAAGAAAGGAAAAATTTTTCCGGGAAGCGAAGAGCGGAAGGGGACACGGTGTGATTCACAAAGTAGAAATATGTGGTGTTAATACCGCTAAATTACCCGTGCTGAGCAGTGATGAAATGCGTCGCCTGTTTGCCCGCCTGCGGGCGGGAGACTATTCCGCGAGAGAGAAGCTGGTCAACGGCAATCTGCGGCTGGTACTCAGCGTTATTCAGCGCTTTAATAACCGCGGCGAATTTGTGGACGACCTCTTTCAGGTAGGCTGCATCGGCTTAATCAAGGCTATAGACAATTTCGACCTCTCCCAGAACGTTAAGTTTTCGACTTACGCCGTACCAATGATTATCGGTGAAATCCGCCGCTATCTGCGCGACAATAACCCCATTCGTGTTTCCCGTTCCTTGCGGGACATCGCTTATAAAGTGCTGCAGTCCAGAGACGCCCTTGCCAACCGCTTCGGCCGGGAACCAAGCATAAATGAAATAGCGGAAGAGTTGAACCTGAAACGGGAGGAAATAGTTTTCGCCCTGGATGCTATTCAGGAACCTGTCTCCCTGTTTGAACCGATTTACCACGATGGCGGAGACCCGATTTTTGTCATGGATCAGATTTCCGACGATAAAAATCAGGATGACAAGTGGCTGGAAGTTTTGGCGATTAAGGAAGCGTTGCAAAAACTTAACGACAGGGAAAAAATAATTCTTACATTACGCTTCTACCGCGGCAAAACACAGATGGAAGTGGCAGATGAGATCGGGATTTCCCAGGCGCAGGTGTCACGGCTGGAAAAAGCGGCCCTGAGCCAATTGCGCAAGAACGTGCAGTGAGAAAGAAGGTGGAAAGGTGACCAGAAAGCAATTTTTAAAGACGGCTGCAGGCTTGGTCCTGGCCCTAAGCTTTATCTTTCTCTTTTACTCGCCTCCGGGTGAAACAGTCCGGGCGTTCAACCAGAGCAATCTGGTGCGGGTAACGGAAATACAGGAAGTTGACGGGCGGATTATCTTTAGGCGGCTGGCGCCGGTAGCCGGCATGTCCCCGTAAAAACAACTGCTTTTAAACCGCCATCTGCGCCTGAGCTCCTGCGGTCCTCACTCCGACGTACGCCCCGGTACGCCTCCGTTACGGTCCTCGTCGCGCCTAGCATCTGACGATTTCTAAGCAGTTGTTAGTATCATATAGCGGGCGTAAAGAGCCTGAATTCAACCGGCTCTTTTTTGTTTTGGGAGCGGTCCTGTACGAAACATCGTTAATATAATAGTAAGTAATAATACTTTTAAGGAGCGCTCTGAAATGCTAAAGATTTCCGAGTTGCGGAACAGGGAGGTCATCAACATAGCAGACGGAAGAAAGCTGGGCACTGTCTGTGACCTTGATATTGACCTTGAACACGGGAGGATAGCAGCTATTGTTGTTCCGGGCGGCGGGAAGCTGTACAGCTTGTTTGGCGGAGGCAGGGATTACGTTATTTCCTGGGAAAATATCGTAAAAATCGGCGTAGACACCATTCTGGTGGAAATCTCCTGACCGCAAGGCCGGCACGGATATTGCCCGGGAGCCTCATTGTTAAATTCGTGTTAAATTCCTTTGACATACAACATTTAGTTGTATATAATTAAGTTGTCACTAGATATGGTATGCAAAGGAGGTGCTCCCGTGAGGTGTCCTTTCTGCGGTTGCCCGGAAAGCCGGGTGATAGATTCCCGCTCGGCAGATGAGGGGGGCAGTATCCGCAGGAGGAGGGAGTGTGAAGCCTGCGAAAGGCGCTTTACCACTTACGAAAAGATGGAGGAGACACCGCTGATTGTGGTTAAGCGTGACGGCAGCAGGCAGTTGTTTGACCGGGCCAAAATAATTAACGGCCTGATTTATGCCGGCGGCAAAAGGAAGATACCTCTGGAAACCTTTGATCGTCTGGTGGACGGGCTGGAACGTGAATTGCGGAGCAGTTCCCGTCAGGAAGTGCCTTCTGATGAAATCGGGCGGCGTGTGCTTGCTTCATTGCGGGAAATTGATGAGGTGGCCTATGTCCGTTTTGCTTCCGTTTATCACCAGTTTGAATGTATCGACGACTTCAGAAAGGCGTTGGCGCAAATGCCCGGCAGAGAGCCGGTTTAACATTTTTGGCAACAGGGGGTAAGAGCAATGTTTACAGAGATTAAAAAGCGTGACGGCCGGATAGTTCCCTTTGACGCGGAAAAAATTACCGAGGCTATTTTTAAGGCAGTCAGGTCTGTCGGCGGAGAAAACAGGAAAATTGCCGAAAATCTGGCTAAACAGGTGGTAGCCGCTTTGACGGCGCGCGGGTACAACGGCGTCATCCCCACGGTGGAAGATGCCCAGGACGAAGTGGAAAAAGTATTGATTAACAACGGACATGCCCGGACAGCCAAGGCTTACATATTGTACCGGGCGAAGCGCACCCGCATCCGGGAAGGCAAATCGGACCTGATGGACACAGTCAAAGAAATCCTGGTGGAGACCAGCCGGGAAAACGCCAATATTTCCAATTCGCCGTCGGCCAAAATGCTGCAGATTGCCAGCGCTGCCAGCAAACGCTATTACTTAACAAATTTATTGCCCGAGGAGTTTTCCCAGGCGCATACTTCCGGCGCGATGCATATTCACGACCTGGATTATTACGGGAAGACCCTGAACTGCCTGCAGATTGATCTGACCCGCCTGCTGACGGAAGGCTTCAACACGGGCTATGGCTTTATCCGTCCCCCCAAGCGGGTGGCCTCGGCGGCAGCCCAGGCGGCAATTATTCTGCAGAGCAATCAGAACGATATGTTTGGCGGGCAAAGCTTTCCTCATTTTGACCGTTCCATGGCTCAAGTTATCCGCCAGATGCCGTCGCTACCGGATGAGGAAGAAATATTCCAGGCCATGGAAGGCTTAATCTATAACCTTAATACTATGCACTCCCTGAGTGGTGACGAGCGAATCTGGGTTTTGGACAAACAGAGCGGTGACCTTTATACGCGGTCCATGAAGGAATTCCACACATTGTTCGAGGATGGCCGCTATCAGGCGCTTAGTGTGAACTACCGGACAGGCGCCACGGAATTAAAAGATATTACGGCGAGTATCAGGCATAAGAACGTAAACAGGTTATTCCACGTGAAGCTGAAATCCGGACAGAAAGTTACCGTGACAGATAATCATTCCATCATGACGCTCGGGGACGTCGGAGAGATTGAAACTGCAGTTCCGGGCGGCTTGCGCCGCGCGCTGGTCCCCAGGGAATTGTGCCTGCAGAAAGAAAAGATTGTCTTTGACCTGATAAAGTATCCTGCATCAGCGAAATATGCTATGAGCAGAGTGGCGCTTACACCGGCGCTGGCCAAGATTATGGGCTTATATGTGGCCGAAGGCTCAGTGGACGGGTCGACTCTTTACCTTGCCCTGTTCAACAGGGAACTGGAAACAGAGGCCGCAAACCTTCTCAGAGAGGTTCACCCGGAGTTCTCTGTCCGTCTTCGTAAGACCCGGGGACAGGCCCGTGACCTGGCATGTAATGTCGGACAACGCTTTGCAGCATTTTTGGCGGACAAATGCGGGCGAGGGGCGGCAAATAAGCGCGTCCCTGGTGAGTTGTTCTTCGCCGGCGAAGCATGCGTCAAAGCATTTTTGGACGGGTATCTGTCCGGACACGGGACGGTGGGTGCGAACCGGGTTGTTGCCGGCACTGTTTCCAGAGAGTTACGGGACGGAATTCAACTGCTGTATCTGAAGCTGGGCATTCCGGTGTCTTTGCGGGATGCTTTGCCACAGAGTCAGTTTGCGATGGCAAAGCAGCGCTACATGGTTTCCGCAGGCGGATATTATCTGGGCAACCTGGCACTGAGCGGTGGAAAAGACTGTTTGTCATCGGCAGCTGGTATTGAAGGGGAGCAAACACCATACGATTACTCTTTTTTACGCCGGATGATCAGGGATGTATACGGTATATTCTCTAAGAACTCCTATAATTACAGGATTAAGCCACAGTACCTGGAGGGCATCGTTCAAGACCTGGCCAGCCGGATACTGGATGACCGCGAAGAAGCAGCGATCAGGCAGATGGCCGGCGAGCAATTCTGGTTTGACCGGCTGGCGGAATTGCTGCCCCGGGTCGAGACCACCGAGCGGTACCATTTGCAGAAAAAGCTTAAAGCAGGGCAGCTGCCCCGTTTCAGTAAATACATGCCCGTTTTTTACCCTTACAAGGAGATGCTCTCACGCTTCTTTTTGCCGGAAACAGTCAGTGATGAAGCCGGCAGCAGGATTGATGACAATTGTCAAAGCCCGGCCCTTGTTATGTCTTGGGCACGTAAGGTTCTCCGGCAAAACGAAAAAATGGGTGCTCTTATGGAAGCGGTCAAGCGAGCTCTCCGGCTTTGGCCGATGCAGGTCAGGAAACTGGAAGAAGCACCGCATGAGGAGTTTGTCTACGACATTTCGGTGGCTGACAATGAAAACTTCCTGTCGGCGGAGGGCATCTTTGTCCATAACTCCCGCGCGGGGGCGCAAGTGCCCTTTTCCAGCATTAACCTGGGGACGGACACCACAACGGAAGGGCGGGCGGTGACGCGCTCGATTTTGCGCGCTTTTGAGCGGGGCCTGGGCAACGGGGAAAGCCCCATTTTCCCCAACCTGGTTTTCCGTGTCCGGGAGGGCGTCAACTTTAATGTTAACGACCCGAACTACGACCTGTTACAACTGGCGTTTAAGGTGGCCGGCCGCCGCCTAAATCCGACGTTCAGCTTTATGGACGCGTCATTTAACAAGCCTTACGGTGACGAAGTCGCTTATATGGGCTGCCGTACCCGGACTATCGGCAACCGTCACGGCAGGGAAGTTTCCGCGGGACGCGGGAATATTGCGCCGGTTTCCATTAACCTGCCGCGCGTGGCACTGGGCACACGCGATGTTAACTCCTTTTTTGCGGAGTTGGACCGTACCCTGCGCCTGGCCGCCCGTCAGCTGCTGCACCGTTTTGAAATCCTGGGGAGCTTGCGTGCCCGCGACCTGCCTTTTCTGATGGGACAGAAACTGTATATGGGTTCAGAGAATTTAACAGGCGATGATGTGATCAAGGAAGTTATCAGGCACGGGACGCTGGCAATCGGATTTATCGGCCTGGCTGAGACGCTGCTGGCCCTGATTGGCAAACATCATGGAGAGGATAACGAGGCACAGGCGCTGGGGCTGGCCATTGTTTCGCGGATGGCGGAAGCGTGCGCGCAGTTTGCCGAAGAGTTTGATCTTAATTTTACCCTGGTCGCCACACCGGCCGAAGGCCTGTCGGGCCGTTTCATCAGGATGGACCGTGAAATCTTCGGTATTATCCCCAAAATCACCGACAAAGAATATTACACGAACTCTTATCATGTGCCGGTTAACTACTGCATGTCCAGCTTTGACAAGCTGACGGTGGAGGGAGAATACCACAAACTGTGCACGGCGGGGCATATTTCCTATGTGGAACTGGAATCGCCACCGCTGCATAACGGGGAGGCCGTGGAGGCGATTATCCGCCACATGGCAGCCTCCGACATGGGTTACGGTGGAATCAACTACCCTGTTGACGAATGCCGCAGTTGCGGCTCAAGCGGTGTGTTCAACTGCACCTGCCCCGGCTGCGGCAGCGGTGATATCCGCCGCATCCGCCGCATTACCGGATACTTATCGACGGAGGAACGCTTTAACAGCGCCAAACAGGCGGAGCTTAAAGACCGCCGTCCGCACTGCTGATCTCCGTATGCGGCAGCTGCGCAGGCGGGGAGCGTAACATAGGCTGTTGGCCGGAGGTGGTGAAAGCATGAGGGTGAAGCTGGCCGGGATAACATGGGAGAGCGTGGTTGACGGTCCGGGGCTGCGGGCGGTTATCTTTGCCCAGGGCTGCAACAGGACATGTTCCGGTTGCCACAACCCTCAGGCGCTCGATCCGGACGGGGGCGAGTGGCGCGAAACAGGAGAACTTGTCGAAAAAATTATTGCGGTCCGCGGTTTGCAGGGAGTTACTTTTTCAGGGGGGGAACCGTTTATCCAGGCGGAAGCTTTTGCCGCTCTCGCTTTTGCACTGAAAAGCAACGGCCTGGATATTGTCACCTTCAGCGGCTATACTTATGAGGAGCTGGAGCGGGAAGCGGCGTCATCGTCTTCCTGGGCGGCACTGTTGCAGCAATGCGATGTTTTGATTGACGGGCCGTTTGTCCTAAAAGAGCGAGACCTTTCCTTGGGATTTCGCGGGTCACGGAACCAGCGCGTTATCGACCTTGCCGCGACGCGTTCCGCGGGTGAAGTCAGACTTTCCCCCCTGCATTTCCGCATGACGGGAGAATAAAAATGGGTCAGGAAATAATCCGGGAGTATCAGGGGCTATCAGTCCTGAAATTCAGCCATTTGCTGGCGGACGGAGTGCCGCACGGCTTTTCTTTGCGTAGCGGCGGTGTGAGCGCTCCCCCTTACGATTCTCTGAATCTCGGGTTTCATGTCGGGGATGACCGCCCGGCTGTCCGGGAGAACAGGAAAAGGTTGGCCGAAGCGCTAAACTTTTCCCCCTGTAAGCTGACGGTCGGGCAACAGGTGCACGGCGCCTCCGTTGTGTGGGTGACACGGGAGCTATGCGGGCGTGGCTGGGATTCCGACGCGGACGCCATACCCGGGACGGACGGCCTGATTACCGGAGAACCCGGGGTGGTGCTGATGGCGCATGCCGCTGACTGCACGCTGCTCTTTTTTTACCACGCAGCCAAAAAATGCGTCGGTTTGGCGCATGCCGGCTGGCGCGGCGCGGTGGCCGGCACCGGCACGGGGTTGGTTGAAAAGCTGGCCAGAAACGGCTGCCGCCGTGAGACTATCCGCGTTGCTTTATCCCCGTCCGTAGGTCCGTGTTGCTACCGTGTCGGCCGGGAGGTAGCGGAGCTGGTTCCGGCAAAATATCACAGGTTCGTCCTGAAAAAGTGTAAGAAGGAATATTATTTTGACCTGCCCGGGTTTCACCGGCTGCAACTGCTGGAGGCCGGCATATCCGAGGACAATCTGCTTGTCAGCGAATATTGCACCAGCTGTCACGGCGACAAGTTTTTTTCCTACCGCGCCGCCGGTGGCCGGACCGGCCGGATGGCCGGAGTTATCTCTTTGCCGGAGACAGGGCCGTGAACAGCGGGAGGCGAAGAAAATTTGCCGTATTGCCGGGAAAGAAAAACAGGCGCAAGCGTTTTAAGCCGGTTTTCATCATTCTTGGCGCGCTAACGCTGTGTTTTGCCCTTTACTTGCTCTATTCCCTGGCCCATGATTATGTCGCTTCACGCTTCGTGCAGGTGACCCTTGCGGAAAAAGGAGTTATTCAAAACAATCTTGCCGTCAGCGGAATGTTTTTGCGTGATGAGCAGGTAGTGGCGGCGCCGGTCACGGGCAGACTGACCTGGCTGGTAAGGGAGGGGACGCGCCTGGCGGCCGGCACCCCGGTGGCGGAACTGGCTTACGGAAATCAGATGTTGGTGGTCTCCGCTCCCGAAGCGGGGGTGGTTGCTCTTTGGCTGGACGGGCTGGAAGGGGTGCTGCAACCGGGGAAGTTGCCGGAAATTGACCTTGCCGGGCTTTTGCGGCAGCCACCGCCTAAGCGGCAGCCGGAGAATGGAGAGTTGGTGGAGCAGGGCAGCATGCTCTTTAAAATGGCGGACAATTACCGCTGCTCGTTTCTGTTTGCCTTGCCGCATGACGAATTCCTGACTCTTGGGCTTGACAACGGCCACCTGTTGCATTTTACTTTTGACTCCGGGCAGAAAATGTCAGGCAGGCTGGCTTGGCACAACACGGACGCGAACGGTTACGTCACTCTGGCGGCTGAGCTTTTGCCGGACGTCGGTGCCGGGCTGCCCGGCCGTTTTGCCGAAGCCTTGCTGCTCGTTGAAGAGACAAGGGGGGTTACCGTACCCGCCTCAGCCCTGGTGCAAAGGGAAGGCGGGACGGGGATTTACACGCTGGTCGAAGCCACCGTGCGTTTCAGAAGCGTGGAGATCAGGGCGGTGGGAAAAGGAAAGGCGGTGGTTGAAGGCTTGAACGAGGGGATAACAGTAATTGCCAACCCCTGGCTGGTGAAGGAGGGGCAGAGGTTGTGAGCGACCTGCAGCGAAACCTGGCCTTTGTCCGGGCCCGCCTGCAGGAGACGGCCCGGCGTCTGGGCCGGGAGGAAATCCGCCTGGTAGCGGTGACCAAGAATGTCCCGGTCTCCCTGGTCGGCGAGGCAATGTCGCTGGGTGTCCATTCCTTTGGAGAAAACCGTCTGCAGGAGGCCTTGCCTAAAGCAGCGCTTTTCCCTCAGGCAGACTGGCATTTTATCGGCCGGCTGCAGACAAACAAAGTGCGTGACGTGGTTGGACGCTTTAACCTGATCCATTCGCTGGACCGCTGGGAACTGGCCGTAGCCCTGCAGAGCCAGGCTGAAAAAAAAGGGGTGACGGCCAGTGTGCTGGTACAGGTAAATGTGGCCGGCGAAAGGCAAAAAGGCGGCTTGCCGCCGGCTGAGCTGACGGACTTTCTGGCCGCGGCTGCAGACCTTCCCGGCCTGCAGGTGGTTGGGCTGATGACAGTCCCGCCTTATGAAACCGAGCCGGAAAGGCTCCGCCCCCTTTTCCGGGAGATGTGCCGCCTGTTCAGGACGTGCCGTGTTCCGGGTGTGCGGATGGAGGTACTTTCTATGGGTATGTCCAATGATTATCAGGTAGCCGTGGAGGAAGGCGCTACCTTGGTACGCCTTGGCAGCGCAGTCTTCGGCGCAAGAACAACAGAAGGAGGCTAGGCATGGCTAAACTGTGGGATAAAACGTTGTCTTTCTTTGGCCTGGTTGAAGAAACGGAAGAGGAGGAGGCTCTGGAGCAGGCGGAGTTTGCCCGGACTCCCACCCGTAAGGGAGCAGTTATTAACTTGCATGGCGGCAAGGGCAACAACGGCAGGAGCATGCGCCTCATTATCGCGAAACCCAGAGAGTTCGCCGAAGCGCAGCTGATAGTTGATCACATTAAGACACGAAAGCCGGTGCTGGTTAACCTGGAGGGGACAGAGCACAGCGAGTCCAGGAGGATTATCGATTTTTTGTCCGGAGCCACCTTTGCCCTGGACGGTAACATGCAAAAGGTAAGTCAGCAGATTTTTGTGTTTGCGCCGGCTCAGGTAGAGGTTAACGCCACACAGCAGCCTGATCCCGCTGAGAGGGGTCCGGCCGGCAGGCGGGAAGAGTGACTTTGGACAGGGAAAAGGTTCTGGAGCGTTTTACTCAGGAGCTGGAAAGGATCACGGCTGCTGTTGTGTTTGACCTGGCTACCCGGACAGCGGACACCGGGCAACCGGAGGTTACCGATTTTCTTGACCCATTCCAGCAGCGGGCAGCGGAAAAAGTACTGCACTGTTTTAAGGAACTGAAGTTTACCGCCTGGGGCGGCTACCCGGAAGCCGAACGCGCCCGCCTGCTGCTTTATCCCAAAGCTCTGCAGGCGGGAACTTCACGTGTGCCGCTGGCCTTTGTTGAGATTACGCCGGGCAACGATGCCGGGAGCCTCAGCCATAGGGACTATCTTGGCGCTGTACTGTCGCTGGGGTTGAGGCGGGAAAAAACAGGTGATATTCTCCTGACTCCCCAGGGTGGAGCACAACTCATCATTTCCCCGGAAATGTCGCCATATCTGCTGGCGAACCTGACCATGGTCGGACGCGCGCCTGTAACTCTGCGGGAGATTACTCCGCAGGAGCTGGGCCCGGCTGCGACCCATTTCCGGGAAATCCGGGCCACGGTGGCCAGCCTGCGCCTGGACGCGGTAGCAAGTGCCGGCTTCGGCCTGTCCAGAAGCAAACTGGTGCAGGCAGTTCGTGCCGGACAGGTAAAGCTTAACTGGCAGTCTGTCAAGAACCCGGACGCTCCCGTAAAGGAAGGAGATTGCCTGTCACTGGCCGGGCGGGGCCGGCTGGAAGTTGCTGCCATCATGGGGGAGAGCCGCTCGGGCCGCCACCGTCTGCTCCTAAAAAAACATTGCTAAGATGCAGGAGTTGCTTGAAAAGCAGGCGAATTTATGACTTTGCTGCTAAAAGCGTATGCTAAATTAACCAGCGGGGGGTAGGCAAGATGTCGTTAACGCCCATAGATATTCAGAATAAAGAATTTAACCGTTCCATCCGCGGGTTTTCTCCGGCGGAGGTGGATGAATTCCTGGACCGTGTCGCAAAGGAATTGGAAAACCTGATTAAAGAGAACATGGCCTGCCGGGAGCAACTGTCACTGGTCAAGGAAAAACTGAATCATTACCATAAGCTGGAAGAGACTCTGCATAATGCAATTATTGTTGCCCAGGAGACGGCGGAGGAAGTTAAGCGGAACGCCGCCAAGGAAGCGGAGCTGATCCGCCGCGAGGCTGACCGGGACGCTGCCCGGATTATGGAGGATGCGCGCTATAAAGCGAGCCGCATCCTGGCGGAACATGATGAGGTGTACAAGCAGGCCCAAGTGTACAAGATGCGCTTCCGCTCCCTGGTAGAAGCACAGCTTTCCGCCCTGGAACTGGAAGACTGGCTGACCCCCGGTGACAGTCTGGAAACGAAACGGGGCGCCTGACCACCGGTTGCCGGACAAAACGAGCCCTGCCTTTTGCTATTTCCTTTTTCATATGCTATACTGGTTTACAATTAAACACTGACAAAGACCATGAGCGGGACGAGTAAGCGAGCGTCTGGCGGACAAGCGAGCCGGGGACGGTGGGAGCCCGGTGCGCGGCGGCGCTGAATATCACCCGTGAGTCGCAGGCGAAGTTTCAGTAGCTGCAGCCGGCGCGAGCCGTTAGAGACAAAGAGTGGCAACAGGCGATTATTATCTGCCGCTATGGGCAGGCGTTGCAATCCAGGTGGTACCGCGGGTTATACCCGTCCCAGGCGGACGGGATTTTTATTTTAAAAGGCCGGAGGTTTATCAGGTGAAAAGTAAGGAATATTCGTTAACTCTGAACTTGCCAAAAACCGATTTCCCCATGCGTGCCAGCCTGCCGGAGCGGGAGCCGGAGATTATAGCCCGCTGGGAGGAGACGGACCTATACAGGAAGGTGCAGGGCAGCCGGCGGGGCAGGCCAAAGTTCATCCTGCATGACGGTCCTCCCTACGCAAACGGAGATATCCACATGGGCACGGCCCTGAACAAAGTGCTGAAAGACATTGTTGTTAAACACAAGACAATGGCCGGTTACAACGCGCCATATGTGCCAGGCTGGGATACCCACGGCCTGCCGATTGAGCACCAGGTGGTAAAATCGGGAAAGGTGAAGCGCAATGAGGTTACGGCGCTGGAGTTCCGCCGGCACTGCCGCGACTTTGCCCTTCATTACATAAGCGTACAGCGCGAACAGTTTAAGCGCCTGGGTGTGCGCGGCGACTGGGAGAACCCTTACCTGACGCTTAATCCGTCGTTTGAGGCCCGTCAAATAGAGGTTTTCGGCCAGATGGCGGAAGCGGGCTATATTTATAAAGGCCTTAAGCCTGTGCACTGGTGTACGCATTGTGAAACGGCGCTGGCCGAGGCGGAAATAGAGTATCAGGACCGCAAATCTCCCTCTGTCTTTGTCTGCTTTCAGGTGATCGACGCCAAGGGCAAACTGCCGGATCATGATTCGGTCGGGTTTGTCATCTGGACAACCACCCCCTGGACTATCCCGGCCAATCTTGCTCTCTGCCTGCACCCGGAATATACTTATGTGCGTGTTGCCACGCCGCTGGGGGATCTGCTGCTGGCAGAGCAACTGCTCGGCGGCGTGCTGGAAACGCTAAAACTCGGTGATTGCCGGGTGGTGGATAAATATACCGGTGCTGACCTGGAGGGAATCGTCTGCCGGCACCCTCTCTATGAAGACCGCCGCTCTGTGGTGGTTCTTGGCGGCCATGTTACGCTGGAGGCCGGCACAGGCTGCGTCCACACCGCTCCCGGGCACGGTCAGGAAGACTATGAGGTGGCGCTGAAATACGGGCTGCCCGTGTTTGCCCCGGTTGACCATACCGGCCGGTTCACGGCGGAAGCCGGACGGTTTGCCGGGTTGCGCTATGACGAGGGAAATAAAGCGGTCTTGCAGGCGCTGGAGGAAGCAGGAGCACTGCTCTCCTCCGCCAGGCTGATACATCCCTACCCGCACTGCTGGCGCTGCAAAGAGCCGGTTATCTTCCGGGCCACGGAGCAGTGGTTTGCTTCCGTGGAAGGTTTTCGCAGCAAGGCGCTGCAGGCTATCAAAGAAGTGCGCTGGATTCCTTCCTGGGGCGAGGAACGGATCTACAATATGATTGCCGGACGGCACGACTGGTGTATTTCCCGCCAGCGTGTCTGGGGGGTGCCGATACCTATCTTTTATTGCACCGCCTGCGGCAGGGAACTGATTAACGAAGAGACCGTCAGGGCTGTGGCTGAACTGTTTGCCAGGGAAGGGGCCGACGCCTGGTTTGCCCGGGAAGCGGCGGAGATCCTGCCGGCCGGGGTGAAGTGCCGGGCCTGCGGACAGGCGGCTTTCCGCAAGGAAACTGATATAATGGACGTCTGGTTTGACTCAGGTTCCTCACACGCCGCCGTGCTGGAGACCCACCCCGACCTGGTATCGCCGGCAGACCTTTACCTGGAGGGTTCTGACCAGTACCGCGGCTGGTTCCAGTCGTCCCTGCTGACCTCGGTGGCCACCCGCGGGCGGGCGCCTTACCGGGCCACCCTGACCCACGGCTGGGTGGTTGACGGAGAGGGCAAAAAAATGTCCAAGTCGCTTGGCAATGTTATTGCTCCGGAACAAATTATCAGGCAGTACGGCGCTGATATCCTGCGCCTGTGGGTCTCCTCCGCCGACTTTAAAAGCGATGTGCGCGTCTCCCGGGAGATCCTGGCTCAACTGACCGAGGTTTACCGCAAAATCCGCAATACCATCCGCTATCTGCTCGGCAACTGTTATGACTTTAACCCGGGAAAAGATACGGTAGCTTTTCAGGACATGGATGAGCTGGACCGCTATGCTCTGCACCGCCTGCAGGTGCTGGTCGGGCGGGTCAGCCGTGCCTATGACGAATTCGAGTATCACCTGGTATTTCACGCTATTCATAATTTTTGCGTGGTGGAAATGTCAAGCTTCTACCTGGACGTCTTAAAAGACAGGCTTTATACCATGCCGGCGGAATCGGCCGCGCGCCGCTCGGCACAGACGGCCATGCATGAGATTTTACAGAATCTGGTAAGGCTAATTGCGCCGGTGCTGACTTTTACCGCCGAGGAAACATGGAATTACCTCCCCGGTGTGACTGCGGAAAGCGTTCAGTTGGCGGACTGGCCGGAAGTTAATACGGCCTGGCTTGACCTGGAGCTGGAGGCACGCATGACTAAGCTGCTTTCCCTGCGTGACATTGTCACCCGGCATCTGGAGGAGGCGCGCCGACAAAAAATGATCGGCTCTTCCCTGGGAGCGGCGCTGCAACTGTTTGCAGGGGATGAGGCCTATGCTGCCCTGTTGCCGTTTAAGGAGCGCCTTCCTGAGCTGTTTATCGTTTCCGCCTGCTCCCTGCACGGTCCGGAGGAGGCGGCAGCCGCCGGGGTTATTCCGGAAGAAGGATTGAGTGTGCTGGTGCGCACCGCAGAGGGAGAGAAATGTGAGCGCTGCTGGAATATCCGCCCGGAAGTGGGCGATGACGCGGAGCACCCCGCTCTTTGCCGGCGCTGCCTGGCAGCAGTCAGTAGCCAGTCGCGATAAGCTGCTTGCGCAACAGCGGCAAGCAAAGATTGTGTGTGCAAAGCAAAACTTGCAGCAGAGTCGCAAAAGCGAGTTGCAGAATCATATTTTATGGAATACAGGGCGTAGTGGCTGAGTTTTCGGGGAATATAGTCCAATAGGAGGCAATAACATTGGCGGAACCGACCCGTTTTGACAGGGAGCTTCTGGACCGTCTGCACAGCCAGGTCAGCCGCCTGCTGCAGGAAATTGATAAGTTTAACATGGCTGAATATATGGAGCTGTTAAACAATCCGCGCCGCTTCTTCTGGCTTAATTTCCTCGGCGGCATTGCCCGCGGCCTGGGGGCGGCGCTGGGGGCGACGCTGCTGGCGGCCGTTGCCATCTATGTCCTGCAGCGGATAGTTGTGCTGAATGTGCCGGTAATCGGCGATTTTATAGCGGAAATCGTACGGATAGTCCAGAACAGGATAGAGTGAAATGCTTTGACGTCAACGTTAGAAATTGCACTTGTCCCCCCGCTGTGGTAGAATAAGGGTGAATCATCCATCCGGGACAGGGGGCGGAGGCTGTTTTCTATGTGATTGCTCTCCTGGTTTTGTTGGCTGACCAGGCGGCCAAACTGCTGGTCGTCAGGCTGATGACACTGGGGCAAAGTATTCCGGTTATCAGGGATGTTTTCTACCTGACCTATGTGCACAACCCGGGAGGCGCTTTTGGCATCCTCGCGTATCGTACCTGGTTTTTTGTCGTGGTGGCACTGGCGGTGACAGCGCTGATTCTGGTTTTTTTTCGCCGCATCCGGCCGGTAAATAGCTGGCTGACTGTTGCTTTGGCTATGCAGCTGGGCGGGACACTCGGCAATCTGCTGGACCGGCTGCGCCAGGGTTATGTCATCGATTTTCTTGACTTTCGATTTTGGCCTGTTTTTAACTTGGCTGACACGAGCATCGTTGTCGGCGTTTTTCTTTTGCTCTGGCAGCTGCCCGGGATAACCAGGGAGAAAGGGGTTTAGCATGTTTCCCGTACTTTTCCGTGTCGGAGATATTTCCGTTCATGCATATGGCGTTTTGCTGGCACTGGCTTTTGCCGTAGGTATCTTTGGACTGGCGCGCGCCGCCCGCCGGGCAGGATTGCCGGAAGAGAAAATGTTGGATATGTCGCTGATGATTATGGTGGCGGCTGTTATCGGTTCAAGGCTGCTTTATGTCCTGATTAAGTGGCCTGTGTTTGTCGCCGACCCGCTGGCTGTCTTTGCGGTGCGCAGCGGCGGCCTTTCCTTCCACGGAGGCCTGGCGGCCGGTGTGCTGACCGGCCTGTGGTACACACACCGGCACAGGCTGCCGCAAGGCCGGATAGCTGATCTGATTGCACCTTTTGTTGCCTTGGGTTATGCAGTTGTGCGTATCGGCTGCCTGCTGAACGGCTGTTGCTTCGGGCGCCCGGCAGATGTGCCCTGGGCACTGCCTGTGGCGTACCTGGACCCGACTCTCCGGCACCCCACTCAGCTGTACGCCTTTGCCGCCGTATTCCTGATTTATCTGCTTTTACTGTACCGCAGAAGGCGGGTCCGTTTTCACGGCCAGCTTTTCCTGGAATTTGTTGTTTACTACAGTATCTACCGCTTTCTGATTGAATTTTACCGTGAGACAGATGTTTTCCTTGGTGCCTTGACACTGGGACAGGCGTCAAGCCTGGTGGTGGCCGCCGGCGCCTTTGTTGCCATTCGCATCTGGCCGCTGGGCCTGAAGAAACGGGCGTGAGCGGCTGGCTGATCGAACAAGGCCTGGCAGGTGAGCGGCTGGACGTAATTGTGGCCCGCCTGGCAGGGCTTAGCCGTGCCAGGGCGCAAAAGTTGCTGGATGAAGGCCTGGTTACCGTGTCGGGGGTCAGGCGCAAGGCGAATTACCGTCCCCTTGCCGGGGAGAGTCTGGAAATGGAAACCCCTGAACTCAAGGCACCGGAACTGCTGCCTGAGGCAATCACGCTGGAAATTCTGTATGAAGACGATGACCTGCTGGTGCTAAACAAGCCGCAGGGCCTGGTGGTTCATCCTGCAGCCGGCCACAGCAGCGGTACTCTTGTTAATGCCTTGCTCCACCATTGCCCGGTACTGTCAGGTGTGGGGGGCGTTGCCCGCCCGGGAATAGTTCATCGCCTGGACAAGGATACCTCAGGTGTGCTGGTTGTCACCAAGAGTGACCGGGCTCACCTGTCCCTGGCGGAACAATTCAGAAGACACAGCGTGGTGCGCGAATATCTGGCTATTGTTCACGGCAACCTTGCTGCGGAAGAACGCGTTATTGAGGCGGCAATCGCGCGTCATCCGAAGGAGCGCAAAAAAATGGCCGTGGTGCCGGCTGACAAGGGGCGCCGCGCCGTTACCCGCTACCGCGTGTTAGAGCGGTTTGCCTGTTTCACGCTGCTTGCCCTGCGCCTGGAAACGGGACGGACCCACCAGATTCGGGTACATTTGGCTTCTATAGGACATCCCGTCGTTAATGACCCGGTTTATGGTCCGAGGAAAAGCCGGCAGACGGCCTGTCAGTCAGTTTACGCCATAACAGGCCGGGGACAATTGTTGCATGCCCGCTGTCTTGGTTTTGTTCACCCGGCTGACGGCCGTTATCTTGAGTTTTCTGCCGCGCCGCCGGAGGAGTTTCGGAAAATGCTGTCTGCACTGCGCGGGGGGAAAACGGGAGGAGATGACCATGCGGGTCAAGAAACAGATCATGGACGGAGAGACGATGCGCCGGGCCCTGACAAGAATCGCCCATGAAATCGTGGAAAAGAACAGGGGGGTAACAGAGCTGGCTTTAGTTGGCATCCACACTCGCGGGGTACCTCTTGCCGAGCGTATAGCGGAAAATATTGCCGCCGTGGAGAGAGTAAGACCACCAGTCGGTTTTGTTGATATTACCATGTATAGGGACGATCTGACCTTTCTGAAAGAGCAGCCTGCTTCTTCCGGGTCGCAGATCTGCTTTCCCGTTACCGGCAGCAAAGTAGTGCTGGTGGACGATGTCCTGTATACCGGCCGTACTATCCGGGCGGCTATGGATGCGCTGATGGACATCGGGCGCCCCCAGTCCATACAACTCGCAGTGCTTGTGGACCGCGGCCACCGCGAATTGCCCATCCGGGCCGACTATGTCGGGAAGAACGTCCCGACCAGCAGCCGGGAAAGCATCAGCGTTATACTGGAAGAAGTAGATAACAAGCCGGACATGGTACTTATCATGGAAAGAGAGCAATGAACAGAAGGGCGGGAAGCGTTTGGGCCGGAAATCGGAGCTGGACGGGAAAACATGGTTAAACTATTCCATCAGCGTCTGGGATGATATCCGCAAGACGGGCAGAGAGTCGGCACTGGCCCATCCAGCCGTTTTCCCGTGTCAGTTAGCCGAAAGGCTTATCCAAATCTTCAGCAAACCGGGAGAAACGGTGCTGGACCCGTTTTGCGGAACCGGAAGCGCGCTTGTCGCCGCGCAGCGGCTAGGCCGGCGTGTAATCGGTCTGGACATTTCTCATGATTACCTGAGCCTTGCCGAAAGCCGCCTGCGTGAGGAAGGGGCGGAGGATTACCTGCTGCTGCCGGCTGATGCGCGGCGACTGGGTGAGTTGCTTCACGAGACGGTCGGACTTTGCCTTACCTCTCCGCCTTACTGGAATATCCTGAACCGGAAAAGAACGGCTGACAAAAAAGAAACGCGTCACTACGGGAATCTGGAAGAAGACCTGGGACTAATCAGCGATTATCGGGAATTTCTTGACACGTTGACCGGCGTTTTTCGCAGCGTGGGCGAGCGCCTCCGTCCCCGAGGCTACTGTTGCATTGTCGTGATGGATCTGCGCAAGAGGGATTGTTTTTTCCCGTTGCATATGGATCTGGCCGCGGCGCTGACAAAAGAGGGGTTTACGCTTGACGATGTAATCATCTGGAACAGAAAACAGGAATATAACCGTTTGCGGCCGTTGGGGTTTCCGTATGTGTTTCGGGTCAACCGGGTTCACGAATATATTCTAATTTTCCAGAAAAGGTAAGCAGGATAATTCCCGCGGTAACAGGGGAAAAGACTGGCAAGAGCGAATAGAAATACTGACAGAAATCGGCGAAAATTATAATCCAGCGTGGAGGGTGATGGCGGGTGTGCTTTCAGGGGCAGTTTCTGAAGACGGTGGAGGAATATATCCGACCTTTGACTTATCCGGTTGCAGTTAAACTTCTGAAAGAAGGAGAGCCGTTCCCTGAGAAAACCAGGTTCCCGCGGCAGGCGACCGGTTATGGCTGGGCTCTTTGCCAGGGAGTGGCCATGGCCAGGCGTGTGGGCTGGAAAGTCGGCTTTACGCGGGAGGACCATTCCTGCGTGGTAGCGATGATGATTTTTGGTTATGAAGCGGCGCCGGAGCTGGTTGAAAAGGGCGAAATTGTCTACCCGTATTATGCTGAAACGGCGGAGGCGGGGAGAAAGACGGAAGAGACTACGCCACGCCTGGCGCTGGACGAAATCCACGGTATAGTGATGGCTCCCTTAAGCCGGGCTGATTTTGCGGCTGACGTAGTTCTGGTCTACGGCAGTCCGGCACAGGTTATCCGGCTGGTGCAGGGCGCGCTGTACCGGCATGGCGGAAAAATTGATTCCAGCTTCACGGGCCGGGGGGCGTGCGGCAGTGAGATTGTCGTTCCTTATCAAACGCAGGAATGTAAGGTGATTTTGCCAGGCGGCGGTGAGCGGGTCTTCGCTCATACGGCGGACGATGAAATGGTCTTTGCCGCTCCGGCGTGCAGGCTCGAAGAGGTGGCGGCCGGTGTGGAGGCGACTCATAAAGGCGGAATTGCCCGTATTCCAACGCCGTTTATCGGGATGCGCGCCAAACCGGTTTATCCGGAGAAGTACAGCGAAATAGCCAGGCTTTTCGGCATGGAGGAGTAGCAGGGACGAGACGGAGCAATCAGACGTGGAAAACGGGGGAAGTTGAAGCATGGCGGAAGTGTCATATCCGTGGTTAAAAAGTTTTCCGGAAGGGGTAAGGCCGCACCTGGATTATCCGGTTCAGCCGCTTGGCAGTTTCCTTGAACAGGCTGCGGCCGGTTACCCAGAACAGACGGCGTTAATTTTCTTTGGCAGAAAGATAACTTACAAAGCTCTGTCGGAGAAAGCGGAACGCTTTGCCGCGGCACTGGTTTCGCTCGGCATAAAACAGGGTGACCGGGTAGCCCTGATTTTGCCCAATTGTCCGCAGGCCGTTATTTCCTATTACGGTATTCTCCGCCTGGGAGCGGTTGTGGTGCCGGTCAACCCGCTCAGCGTGGAACGTGAACTGGCGCAGCACCTGCGCGACATGGACTGTCGGGTAGTTGTCTGCCTGGATACGCGGATTGACAAAATAGCTGCAGTGCGCCTGGAAGCAGGTCTGGATCATTGTATTGTCACCGGGCTGCAGGAGTATATGCCGGCTCTGGCTGCCTTAAAATACCGTCAGGGGCTGCGCAGGCGGGGACGCCTGCCTGTCGTTCCGTCAGGGCCGGGTATCGTCAGCTTTCAGGATTTGCTGGCCACGGAGCATGTAACTTTGCCAAAGGTGTGCATCGATCCGCAGCAGGACCTTGCCGTCCTGCAGTTTACGGGTGGGACAACAGGCACGCCCAAAGCGGCCATGCTGACCCATTACAACCTTGTGGCCAATACTCTGCAAATGAAGGAGTGGTTTGTCGGAAGCTCAGCGGGTAAAGAAGTGTTTCTGGCTGCGTTGCCTTTTGCTCACGTTTACGGTATGACGGTGGTGCTGAATTTTGCAGTCAGGCTGGCTGCCACACTGGTGGTGCAGCCGCGCTTTGACGTAACGGAAGCGCTGCGCGCGATGGAGCGCTACAGGGTTTCCATCTTCCCGGGTACGCCGGCAATGTACGCGGCCATTAACTCCCATCCCAAGGCACGCTTTTTCGACCTCTCCTCCGTCCGCGCCTGTATCAGCGGAGCTGCCGCCCTGCCGCAGGAAGTGGCCGAAATGTTTGAACAGCTTACCGGCGGGTCCCTGGTGGAAGGGTATGGCCTGACGGAGGCTTCGCCGGTGACACACTGCAATCCGTTTTATGGCCAAAGAAAGACCGGCAGCGTAGGTATCCCGCTGCCGGATACGGAGTGCAAAATAGTGGATCTGCAGGACGGTAACCGGGAAATGCCCGAGGGTGTGGCCGGGGAGCTGATTATCCGCGGGCCGCAGGTCATGAAGGGTTACTGGAACCGGCCGGAGGAAACAGCTGCCACTTTGCGTGACGGCTGGCTGCACACCGGGGATATAGCACGCCTGGACAGTGAAGGCTATACATATATTGTAGACCGGAAAAAAGACCTCGTTATTTCGGGTGGTTACAACATCTACCCGCAGGAAGTCGAAACCGTATTGCTGGAATTGCCGCAGGTTGCCGATGTGGCAGTCGTCGGCCTGCCCGACAGCATGCGCGGCGAGACGCTGAAAGCCTATCTGGTCTTGAAAGAGGGAGCAACAATCAGCGGAGAGGAAGTGCTGGAGCATTGCCGCGAGCGTCTGACAGCTTATAAAATTCCCCGGATGTTTGAATTCAGGCGTTCACTGCCCAAGAATTTCGGGGGAAAAACGCTGCGGCACATCCTGATAGAGGAAGAAAAAAACAGGCCGCCTGATCTAGAGTGCTGAAAACGGCATAATACCGGGACTGAAGGCAAAGATAAGACTACCCAGCTTGTTTGACAGGACGTGTGGTAGTCGTGGAACTTGAGCTTTTTTATCGCACAATATTGCTTTACCTGGCCGTTTTAACGGCCACGCGCATCATGGGCAAGCGTGAAGTGGGGCAGCTGTCTGCTTTTGACCTGGTGGTAGCCATTATGATTGCCGACCTGGCAGCCATGTCGATGGAGCAGATAAATTTGCCGCTTTATATAGGTCTTATTCCGATATTTACCCTTGTCGCTTTGGAAATTATCCTGTCCTGGCTTACCCTGAAGAGTCACACGCTGCGTGGCATCGTGGACGGCTTTCCCAGTATTGTTATCGCCAATGGCAAAATTAAGGAGAAGGAACTGCGCAGGCAGCGTTACAACGTTTCCGATTTGCTTGGCCAGTTGCGCGAAAAGGACGTCGCCAACATAGCTGATGTACAGTATGCTGTGCTCGAAACATCAGGAGAATTGAGTGTGATGCTCAAAGCCGACAGGAGGCCGGTAACGCCGGCGGATCTGTCTATCCCTGTACAGTACGAAGGCTTGCCCACGCCATTGATTTTTGACGGCGCTGTCCACCGGCAAAACCTGTCACAACTAAATCTGGACGAGGCATGGCTGGAAACAGAATTGCTGAAATACGGCATTGCCGGACCTCAGGATGTTCTATATGCCAGCCTTGACTGCCAGGGAAAGTTGTACGTCAGTGAAAAAGAACACCGTTCCGGCGGCGGGAGGGAACAAGGTGAATCCAGGTAGTCCCCGGGGAGAATATTAACTCTGAACCGTTAACAGTGTACCTGGTAGGGGCCGCATTGTCAGCCTTGCTCCATGCAAGCGGAAACGCCTGTCCACCGGCAAAATAGTATCCTGCCCCGTGACCGGCCAGCGAAATGTCCAGGCGCTCCGACCCGGGCTCTTCCTGCCTGATGTTGACAAACTGGACCACGAGATTCCCGGCGGTCAGCTGTCCGCCCCCGGCGTCCAGGTGCGGCTTGCCGTTCACAGAACGCCGGTAAAGACCGCTTTGACTGTCAAAAATATATTCGGCAACCGCATCACCGGAATACTTGATCTGTACCTGAACAGCGCTTTCTCCCCCAATGGGCGCGTTGTGTCCCACGGTAAAAACCGGCTCACGCTTTCCGGCGGGCGCGGCACTCAGCCTTTCCGCAGCCGCCAGGAGCAGTTCAGGGTCGGTATACAGGTTGTAAGGCGCCTTGCGTCCGCTGCGGCGAAAAAAGCCCTGGCTGTTTGATATTTCATTGATATTTGCTACCCGCAGTTCGCGCAAAGCAGCTTCCCCCCGCGGCGACGCTCCGCAGTAGGCCAGGATGCCGCCATGTTCCAGCGCCAGCACGGCGAAACAAGGCCGGACACTGCGTACGGGACCGATTTCACCGGTAAATCTGTGTCCAAAGACGGCCAGCAGGCGGGTCAGACCCCCCTCGACAGGAACCTCGTAAACGAGACAGGCCTGCGTCAGCCCGGATTGCGGCCGCGCCGGAGCGGCGTTATCCAGCACCACCAGCAACGGAGATTCATAAGCCGTTCCTTCCGGAATGGCCTGTCCGCAGAAGCGGCAGGGTTCAGTGGGTGCGACGGCTGCTCCGGCAGCGGGATTTTCCGTCGCCGGCGCGCTGTTATTGCCGCAGCCCGCTGTGATCAGCAACAAAACCAATATGTAGGGAATTACTCTTTTCATCAGTATTTACCTCCCTGCTTTATCGGGAAATTAGGGCAAAATATCCGGAACGGGTGAACTGCTGTGCAAAAACCATTGGAGTACGCCCGGGAACTGGTGTCTCGGGTGTTGGCGCCGGGAGGCTATGCCGTAGACGCTACCTGCGGCAACGGATATGACACAGTTTTTTTGGCGGGCCTGGCGGGGCCGTCTGGACGCGTGCTGGCTATGGACGTACAGGAACAGGCGCTGGAAAACACACTCCGGCGCCTGCAGGAAGCGACGCTGGACAGCCGCGTCCGTCTTGTCCGGGCCAGTCACAGTGAGGTCTCACTTTATCTGGAGGCCCCGCCGGACGTAGCCATGTTCAACCTCGGCTATCTTCCCGGTGGAGACAAAAGCCTGATAACGCGCCCGGAAACAACTGTAGCGGCTTTGCATGGCATACTCGGAGTCCTGAAAAAGGGCGGCCTGGTATCTATAGTGGTCTATACGGGGCATCCGGGCGGAAGGGCCGAATATGAGGCCTTGCAGTCTTATACTGCGGCGCTGCCGCAAGCAAAATACACCGTTCTGGAATACAGGCTTCTAAACCAGGTCAACTGCCCGCCGCTACTGATTGCCGTCTTCCGGGTCTGAGCCCGGCTTGCCAAAGGGGCAGGCAGCCAGGCACAGGCCGCAGATCCGTTTGCCGAAGCGATCCCGTACCCGGTCAAGGTAACGGTCGCAAAGTTCCGGTTCGAGGCGTTCACTGAGCGGCATTTCCGGCAGGAACAGCTTTCCTTTGATGGCGCCGGAAGGGCAGGCACGCGTACAGGCGGTACATTCACGGCAGAGAATCTCCGCAGGCTTATCGGCTGGCAAAGGGGCGCTGCTTAAAACAGTTCCCAGACGCAAGCGCGGACCATAGGTCCTGTTGACAAGGCAGCCGCTTTTGCCAATCCAGCCCAGGCCCGCCAGCCGGGCGGCCAGACGGTGGGGAAAGATGCTCTCAAGCTTATGTTTGCCGGTGCGCTGTGACGAAGGCACCGGGAAGGCGGAAAACCCTTTTCTCTCCAGCAGGGTTGTTACCTGCAGCGCCAGATCGTCGATGCGGGTGTTTACGGCCCTGTAATAGTGCAGGTAAGTAAGTGAGGGACCTTCCTGCAGCTCCGCGACAACGGAACGCGGAAAGGGCACCAGATAAGAAACGGCCCGGACAAACCCTGTCAGCCGCGAATCGGCGTACATTTTTAAAGCCTCCGGGACCAGGGTCAGGTCTGCAATTCCGGCCAAAGGTGCCCCGCCAGCGTCCAGAAGAGCTATAATTTCTTCTTTTAATTGCTGCAGTTTAACGCTTTCCACAGGGCATCAACTCCTACACGAAGGATAACATGTCAAACCGGGGAAAGCAAGAGCTGCTACTTGGTGGTGTACGATGCTGGGTAAGGACGACTTGTATTGTGAGCCGGTCAGGCGCTCCCTGTCCAGGCTGGAGTATGGCTTGAACAATATAATACAGGCAGGCGAAGGGTGTGTTAGCAGCCTGAGCGGGCACCTGCTCGGGAAGCAGGGCAAAAGAATCCGCCCGGCGCTGTTTTTCCAGTCAGCAAATCTCTGGCGCGAAGACCTGGAACACTTTTTGCCTGTGGCGCTGGCGCTTGAAATGGTTCACACCGCAACGCTGGTTCACGATGACATAATTGACAGGGCGCCGCTGCGGCGTGGGCAGCCGACCCTAAACGCCAGTTTCGGCGACCAGGTTTCTGTGTTGACCGGAGACTACCTTTTTGCCAGGGCCTTTTCGTTGCTGGCAGAGTACGGCAACATGGAAATTGTCCGCAAAATGGCAGGGCTGGTAGCGGAAATGACGGAAGCAGAAATTGAACAGCAAATGAACCGCTATGTTCCTGATCTTAACCAGGAAACCTACTATAAACGAATCGGCAAAAAGACAGCCCGCTTCTTTGCCGTTTCCGCCGTCAGCGGCGGTATAGCGGCCGGAGCAACAGATGAGGAAATTGAGGCTTTGGAAACGTTCGGGTATCTTACCGGCCTTGCTTTCCAGATTGTCGATGATGTCCTCGACTTTACCGGCACGGATATGATGGGCAAACCCGCCGCTGCTGACTTGCGGCAAGGCATAATAACGCTGCCTCTAATCCACTTGCTGCGAACTTCGCCGGGGAGGGAGACCCTGCGGGCAAGAATAGGCAGCGGGCAGATTGACGAAGAACTACTGGAGCAACTGACCGGCGCGCTGAGGGACAGCCGTTCACTGGACTTTGCCAGAGAGGAAGCAGGCAAGCTTGTCACTAACGCTTTGAAAACCTTGGAGTTGCTGCCTGAACACCCGGGACGGGAAAAGTTGGCCGGTGTCGCTTTGTTGATGCTGGAGAGGAGTTATTAGCGAAGGCCGGGTAAGAAAAAGGATGTTTTTATTTGTCCGACTGTGTTAATATATTAACAAGGTTGCCGGTGCCGGTAAAAAGAGGAGCTATTAGAAAAAATATATATTAAGGGAGGAACGAGTATGAGCAAAAAAGCCTCTAAATCAGTGATCAAACGCCTGCCGGTTTATTTGCGTGTTCTTGACAACCTGATCAGGCGGGATGTGGAAATTGTATCTTCACGTGTCCTCAGCGAAGAAACGGGTTTTACGGCGGAACAAATCCGCAAAGACCTTGCTCATTTCGGCGCTTTCGGTACCCGTGGAACCGGTTACAATACTGATTATCTCAGGGGAAAGCTGCTCCGTATAATCGGACTTGACAGGCAAACCAAGCTTGTCGTGGTTGGCGCCGGCCTGCTTGGTAAAGCCCTGACCCGCTATAACATGCTAAAAAACCCGTATGTGGAGATAGTTGGCATCTTTGATGCCAATCCGGCGGAAGCAGGTCATGAAATAGGCAGCCTGAAAATCAGGCCGGTGGGGGAAATGCCGGCTGTTATAAAGGAGCAGCAGGTTAAGGTGGCTATGGTAAGCGTGCCCGCCGAATTTGCCCAGCAGGTCGTAAACGATCTGGTCGGCATTGGCATTACCGCCATTCTTAACTTTGCGCCGACAAAACTAAAAGTGCCGGAAGGGGTTCATGTGCATAACGCCGACCTTACTAACGAATTGCAGAGCCTGATTTACTACGTGATGCAAGATGAGAACAAACAGTTGTCCAAGCTGCATTAGATGAACACATAGTATTCCTTGTAAACCGCTGACTGTGCTAACGTATTCCTTGACAGGGATTGCCCGGGACAACTATAATGCAGATGTCAAGGTCGAATAAAGGAAAAGGGGACGTATATGGCTTACGACAGAGAAGACATCCTGCACCTGGTAAAGGACCTGAATATCAAGTTTATCCGCCTGCAATTTTCCGATGTGCTGGGTATTTCCAAGAACGTGGCTATTCCTGTGCAGCAGCTGGAGAAGGCACTGGACGGGGAAATGATGTTTGACGGTTCTTCGATTGAAGGCTTTGTGCGCATCGAGGAATCCGATATGTACCTGCGTCCCGACCCCAATACTTTTACGATTTTCCCCTGGAACACCAAGGAAGGAGCTACGGCAAGGCTGATTTGCGATATTTACAACCCGGGAGGAACGCCTTTTGCCGGTTGTCCGCGTAATACGTTGCGTCGTGCTATAGCGCAGGCGGCAGAGCTTGGCTATACCTTGAATGCCGGCCCGGAGGCGGAGTTTTTCCTGTTTTTAAAAGACAGTGAAGGCAGAGCTACGACCATTACCCATGACAGCGGAGGCTACTTTGACCTGATGCCGGTTGACATGGGGGAAGCGGCCAGGCGCGATATGGTGCTGACACTGCAGGAAATGGGCTTTGAAGTAGAAGCTTCCCATCACGAGGTGGCACCAGGCCAGCATGAGATTGCCTTTAAATATGCCGATGCGCTGACAACGGCTGATAACATTGCTACGTTTAAGCTGGTGGTGCGTACCATTGCATTGCAGCACGGGCTGCACGCCACGTTTATGCCCAAACCGATTTTTGGTATTGCCGGCTCCGGGATGCACACCCACCAGTCGTTGTTTAAAGGCGGGCAGAACGCTTTTTATGACCAGGACAAACCCTCCCAGCTGTCTGATGTTGCCCGCCACTACATCGCCGGCCTGCTGGCCCATGTCAAGGCGTTTACCGCCGTTACCAACCCGTTGGTTAACTCCTACAAAAGACTGGTGCCGGGCTTTGAAGCACCTGTCTATATTGCCTGGAGCGAACACAACCGCAGCCCGCTGGTCCGCATCCCGGCTCGCCGCGGCATCGGGACGAGGATTGAATTGCGCAGCCCGGACCCCTCCTGCAATCCGTACCTGGCTTTGGCGGTAACATTGTGCGCAGGGCTGGACGGTATTCGCAAGGGCCTTTTGCCTCCGGAGCCTGTGAATCAAAATATTTATGAAATGAATCAGGAAGAACGCCACGAGCTTGGCGTGGAGACTCTCCCGCAGACACTGGGGGAAGCGCTGAAGGAGCTGGCGGGCAGTCAGGTAATCCGCAATGCGCTCGGGGAACACATTTATGACCGTTTTATGGCTGCCAAAACTATCGAGTGGACACGCTACCGCACCCAGGTTCACCAATGGGAACTCGACAACTACCTGCCCGTATTTTAATTAGTGAATTAAAGGGACACCATACTGAATTATGGGCTGTCAAGCTATCATTCTTGCTTATAGCCTGCAATAATTGAGTATGGTGTCCCTTAATTTACCCCTTTTGCTGCTCTTGCCCTGACCTGCAGTAAGTGTTACACTAATGCCTGAGGGGAGAGAGCCTTTTGTCAAAGACAGAACCAGGTTTACTAAAGGAAACTGTTGCTGTGGGCGGCATGACCTGTGCCGCTTGTGCGGCAGGCATTGAAAAGGCCTTGCGGAAAACGGCAGGCGTCCAGGATGCTGTTGTCAACTTTGCCGCCGAAAAAGTGACGGTTAGTTACAATCCGGAACTGACCGGTCCGGAGAAATTCAAGGAAGTAATCACCGATCTTGGCTACAGCGTCAGGGAAGCCGAAACTGCCGATACTCCTGCCGAAGATGAGCGGGAGAAGCGGGAAAGGGCGGAACTGGCGGCCAGGAAACGGGTAGTCATTTTCGCTATGTCGGTGACGATTCTGACGGAACTGGCCATGTTGCTGGAATATACTCATAACCTGCATCTCCCGGCTCACAGCTGGGTAATGTTGCTGGCAGCCACACCGATTGTTTTCTGGGCGGGGCTGCCCACCCACCGCGGCGCCTGGCGCTCGGTCAGGCACGGCACTGCCAATATGGACGTACTTATTTCTCTTGGCACACTGTCTGCCTATGCCTGGGGTCTGGTGGCCTTTTTCCGGCCTGCCACCGTTTCTTTAATGGCCATTTCCGGGATGATTATGTCCTTTCATCTGCTTGGCCGTTATCTGGAGGCGATAGCTAAAAGTAAGACAAGCAGTGCTATCAAGAAATTATTGCAGCTGGGCGCCAAAACGGCAACCGTTTTACAGGACGGTCGGGAAAAAGAGGTTCCTGTGGAACAGGTCCGGGTCGGAGACTTGATCGTTGTGCGTCCCGGGGAAAAAATCCCGGTAGACGGCGAGATTACCGAGGGATACACCAGCATTGACGAGGCAATGGTCAGCGGGGAGAGCATGCCGGTGGAAAAAACAGTGGGTGACCGGGTGACTGGCGCCACCATCAACCTGCACGGCTTAATCACCTTCCGTGCCACCCGGGTGGGAAAGGACACCTTTCTCTCCCAGATTATCCGGATGGTGGAGCAGGCGCAGGGCTCCAAGGCGCCTATCCAGGAACTGGCCGACCGGGTGACAGGCTATTTTGTGCCGGTTGTCCTTTTAATTGCCGTTGCCACATTTGGCGGCTGGCTGCTCTACGGCGGGCAAGCTATGTTTGAACGGGCAATATTTTCCGCCGTGGCCGTTCTTGTCATAGCCTGCCCGTGTGCCTTAGGTCTGGCCACACCGACAGCCATCATGGTGGGCACGGGACTCGGCGCGGAAAACGGCATCCTGGTAAAGGATGCCGAAAGTCTGCAGACGTTGCTTGACGTGGATACTATTATTTTTGACAAGACCGGAACGATTACCAGGGGCAAGCCATCCCTGACAAACCTTATACCGCTGAGTGAACTGAACGAAGAACAGCTATTGCAAATAGCCGCCGGCGGCGAGGCCGGTTCTGAGCATCCTTTGGGCCAGGCCGTAGTCAGGGCTGCAACTGACAAAGGCTTGGCGCTCCTGAAAGCAGAGCAGTTTACCGCCCTTCCCGGCAGGGGTATTCACGCCACGGTTGGCGGACGTGAGCTGCTGCTTGGCAACAGGAAACTGATGGCAGATTTCTCTTTGGATACTTCAGTGGCGGAAGAAGTGCTCACCACACTGGAAAATGAGGGGAAAACAGCGATACTCGCGGCGGTTGGCGGCCGGTTGGCAGGTATAATTGCTGTTGCCGATACAGTTAAGGAAGACAGCGCCCGCGCGATTGCATCCTTAAGCAGTGCCGGCAGACAGACGGTAATGCTGACAGGTGACAATGCGCGTACGGCCGCTTCCATAGCGCGGCAGGTGGGTATCAGCCGCGTCCTGGCGCAGGTGTTGCCGGATCAGAAGGAGGCTGAAGTGCGCAAACTCCAGGCTGAAGGACTGACGGTGGCAATGGTGGGCGACGGCATCAATGATGCTCCCGCACTGGCGCAGGCTAATGTCGGTATTGCCATTGGTACCGGTACCGACATTGCCATTGAGGCAGCGGATGTCACGCTTATCCGTGGGGATCTGTCATCAATTGTGACCCTTTTCCGTCTGGCAGGCAACACATTCAGGATTATTAAGCAGAACCTTGGCTGGGCTTTCGGCTACAATGTGCTGGCTATACCTATTGCCGCTTCCGGGCAGCTGCGCCCCGAAATCGCAGCACTAGCCATGGCTATGTCTTCTGTTTCGGTATTGCTGAATTCATTGCGGCTGCGCCGTTATAAACTGATCTGACAGCTGTAATGAAACGCAGAGAACGGGCGGCAAAAGTGCTGGAAATCCTGCGGCAGGCAAACCCCTACCCGCAGACGGAGCTGAGATTTTCCTCGCCGTGGCAGCTGCTGGTGGCGGCCGTCCTGTCCGCCCAGTCTACTGATATTCAGGTTAACAAAGTCACCGCAGCACTGTTTGCCGGTTATCCCGGACCGGCGGAAATGGCAGCTCTGAGGGAAGAGCAGCTGGCAGAAGAAATTAAATCGCTCGGGCTATACCGCCACAAAGCAAAGTATCTGCTGGCCACTGCCCGGCTGCTAGTGGAAAAGTATGGCGGCCGGGTGCCAAAGAGCCGTGCGGAACTGCAATCCTTGCCTGGTGTGGGGCGCAAAACGGCGAATGTTGTCTTAAGTACCGCCTTCGGTGTACCGGCGCTGGCTGTCGATACCCACGTTTATCGCGTGGCCGGCCGCCTGGGACTGGCTCAAGGCAGAACCCCGGAGGAAACGGAGAGACAACTGACGCGGGTCATCCCGCGGGAAATGTGGACAAGCGCTCATCACTGGCTGGTTTTGCACGGGCGCTACATTTGCCTGGCGCGCCGCCCGCGCTGCCGGAGTTGCCCGCTTTGCACCCACTGCGATTATTATGCAAAGGCTCCGTAACCACATGCAGAAAAGTAGGTAGAGCGTCCATTTAATTTCGGATGTAAAGGAGCAAATGATGAAAACGATACGCAAAATATTTATAACCGGACTGATTGTCTTGTTGCCGGCACTGGTGACCATCTATATTCTGAACCTGACTTTTCGCGCCATTGACGCCCTCCTTGGCAACCTGCTCCGCCTTTACATCGGGCAGACCATCCCGGGACTGGGTTTTCTCGTTACCATGGCGCTGATTTTTTGGGTGGGGCTGCTGGCTACCAACGTATTTGGTCACCGGCTGGTCAGGATGGTGGAAGGCATGTTTACGAAAATCCCTTTTGTCAGGCCGATTTACGCGGCGACGCGCCAGATAATCGACGCCTTTTCCCTGCAAAGCCGCAACGTCTTTGAGTCGGTGGTGATGGTCGAGTACCCGCGCAAAGGCATTTATGGCATCGGCTTCGTTACCGGTAAAACATTAGGGGAAGTGCAGGAAAAAACAGCAAAAGAAGTATTGCCTGTTTTTGTCCCGACCGCGCCTAACCCTACTACCGGCTTTTTGCTGCTCATCCCGCGGGATGAAGTGATTTATTTAAGCATGACAGTGGAAGAAGCCCTGAAACTCCTTATTTCCGCCGGCGTGGTTACCCCTGAATGGCCGAAGACCAATTGCCGGGATAAGCAGACGCTGAACATCCGGGTTACCCCCGGGAAGTCTTAATAAGGCCGGCTACCGACGTGGCCGGTTTTAATGGAGGCAAGTGTTCTGAATATTTGCAAAACTAGGCCCGCTGTGCTATAGTAATTTCATCAAAGCTCAGAGGTCTATTATTATGCCTGTTATTAACACTGTCACCAACAAGTGCAGGCGGTGCTATTCCTGTGTGCGAAACTGCCCGGTCAAAGCAATTAAAATGGAGGCGGGGCAGGCCAGCGTTTCAGAAGATGCCTGTATTTGCTGCGGTTTGTGCAGAAATGTCTGCTCGCAGCAAGCCAAGCAGGTGCGCGATGATACGGTCGCAGTACAGAAATTGCTGGCCAGGAAGAAATCAGTCGTTGCTCTCCTGGCGCCGTCGTTTGTGGCGGCCTTTGACGTCTCGCCGTTGCATGTCATAGGCTCATTAAAAAGATTGGGCTTTTCCCTGGTTTGTGATGTGGCGTTCGGGGCGGAGCTGGTAGTCGAGGAATATGCCAGGATGCTGACGCAGCCTATACTGAAACCGGTTCTGACTTCGCCGTGCCCTGCTGTCATTAGTCTGGTGGAAAAACATTTTCCTGCCCTGGCAGGCAGTCTCGCGCCGGTAGTGTCGCCGATGATTGCCGCAGCCAGGGCGGTGCGGCAGCTTTACGGCCGGAAAATCAGCGTTGTTTTTATCGGTCCGTGCGTGGCCAAAAAGCAGGAAGTCGAACATCCGGCAGTACAGGGAGAAGTGGACGCGGTATTAACTTTCTCGGAATTAAAGGCCCTGTTGTCTGCAAACGACGTGTCCCTGCAGACGACAAAGCAGCAGAGCTTTGACGGCCCTGTGGCAGGCCTGGGCGCCGCTTTTCCGCTGGCCGGCGGGTTGCTTAAGGCGATGCAGATTAACCGTGACATACTGGACAAAAGATTTATCGTAACTGAAGGACGACACCAGGCGCTGGAGACATTGCGTGCCCTGGAACAGGGCAGTCTGCCGCCAGCGTTCGTTGATATCTTGTTTTGCCGTGGGTGTATTGATGGTCCGGACTTCCATGAGGATAAAAACTTCTATCAACGCTGTGTCAGGGTGACTAATTTTGTTTTCCAAAGACAACCGGCAGATAAAGCCGTGCCGGCCGTGACTCAAATCAGCATGAGCAGAAAATTCCTGGCCATGCCCGGCAATGATCAAAAAAGACCTTTACCCGAGGAAGAGCAGATTAAAAAGGTGCTGGAAGCCACGGGGAAATTGACCGTCGAAGATGAATTAAACTGCGGTGCCTGCGGATATGACACCTGTCGCGAGAAGGCGGTTGCTGTGTGCCTGGAGCTGGCGGAGGTCGACATGTGCCTTCCCTATTTGCTGCAGAAATCGGAACGTGAAATTGACAATTACAAAAAAGAAATCTTGCAATTGGAGTTATTTCATGGAGTGGCAAAAACTATCGCGGGCAGTTCGCCAAAGGTCGAGGAAATCAGAAGGTTTGTTTTCAAAGCCGCCCAAAGCAGTTCTACGGTCCTCCTGATGGGTGAGAGCGGAACGGGGAAGGGGCTGGCAGCCCGTGCCATCCATAACAGCAGCAAATGCCGGGAGGGCAACTTTGTCCATGTCAACTGCAGCGCAATACCGGAAACGCTGCTTGAATCGGAGCTTTTTGGCTACGAAAGCGGTGCGTTTACCGGAGCGCTGAAAAACGGCAAAATCGGCAAATTTGAGCAAGCGCATAACGGCACTATTTTTCTGGACGAAATTGGTGATATGCCGCTGGTTATGCAGGCCAAACTGCTACGGGTTTTACAGGAAAAGTCTTTTGAGCGTGTCGGCGGCACACGCAGCATTTTAGTTAATGTGAGGATTATTGCTGCGACAAACAAGAATCTGCGGGAGGAAATAAGCAACGGCAGATTTCGCGAAGACCTGTATTACAGGGTTAATGTCCTGACTGCTTTTTTGCCTCCCTTGCGCGAGATAGCCGACGATATCCCGCTTTTGGCGGAAGCTACCGTCGCCAAAGTCAGCGAACGTTGTGGCTTAACACCGCGTAAAATCAGCGGGGAGGCGATGGAAGTCCTGCGCCGGTATTCCTGGCCCGGAAATGTGCGTGAATTGGAGAATGTCCTGGAAAGATTGTTAAATCTGGTGGAGGACAGCGAAATAAGACGAGAACACCTGCCGGCATTTCTTTTCGAACGCGAAAACAAGGGCACCGGAGCTGAAAACTTGGAGGAACTGATAGCTGAAGTGGAGAAAGAGGCTATAGCCAGGGCATTACAGTCCACCGGCAATAACCGTGTCAGAGCGGCCGCGTTGCTGGGAATTAACAGGTCAAGTTTATATCATAAAATAAATAAATATAGGCTGTTGAATACCAGACAGCAATAGTGTATAATTATTACAACAGACATGTATAAATATTGGACAGTAGTGCCGCTCTAAACTATTAGAATATTCATAATTTTGTGACTAAATTAAGCCGAGTCGCTGTTTCACTGTTGGACAGTAGCTCTAAAATTTTTCATAAAACTTCCGGCAGAAGCTGCAAACTTTATTGGCCTCCAATTTGCATATAGAACGGTAAAGCAGCAAAGCCATGATTGCCGGTTTCCGGATTTGACCGGACCGCCGGCCTTGCAGGACAGGAAAGGAGAGAGTGAATACAGGAGAGTATTTTTCGTCTGCACCGGCTGTAAACGATTAACTCTTGAGGAGGCATGAAATTGTTGCAGGAAAGCCATCTGCTGGCCAAAAGCGCAGGAGCGGCATCGTTGCCGGCCGCTGAACTGAACAAGTTTGTCTCGGTTTTGCTGGAAAAATACCCGGTTTTTGCACCGGTGTCTAAGGGGCGGGAATATGTTTTTGCCAGGCTGGAGGACGCGGCACAGTTGGCCGAAGGCTATCAGCCCACTATTCTGCCGGCGAAAAAGGTGCTCCAGCAGCCGCTTGAAACAATTTTTTCTTTCGTAAAGCAGGAGGCTGTTGCTGACGATGGCAGGTGTACCACTCTGGGTGAAGAGAACATCTGTTTTGTTGACAGCGGCAGCGCTTCGCAGACCAAGGTTTTGTTTGGGGTGCGTCCCTGCGACGTTAATTCCTTCGCCGTGCTTGACGAAGTTTTCTGCAAGGATCTGCCCGACCCGTTTTATTGCCGGAGCAGGCATGAAACGCTGGTTGTGGCCCAAAACTGTGTCAAGCCGTGCCGGAGCGGATTTTGCTACTACCTGCAAACCGGTCCCGGGTTGCAGCGCGGCTATGACCTGCTGCTGACGGAGCTAGACGGAGTTTATCTGGCCGAAGCCGGCAGCGAGGAAGGCAGGGAGTTGCTGGCGCTTTATCCGTTTTATGAGGCAACCCCGGCTATGGCCCTGGCCAAAGATGAGTTGCTGGCGGCCACCAGCCGCAAGCTGCCGAAACACATCTTAACCCGTAATCTAGCCGAGTTGCTGGAGGAAAACACGAACCATCCCGTATGGGAGGATCTGCACCGGCGCTGTCTGGGTTGCGGCACCTGTACTATGGTTTGTCCGACCTGCTTTTGCTATAACGTCTTCGACAAGCTTGACCTTGGCCTGGACAGCGGTGTGCGGCAAAGAGAATGGGACTCCTGTAAGCTGATGGAGTTTTCCCAGGTCGCGCTCGGTCACAATTTCCGCAAAGACAGGCAGGCGCGGGCGCAGTGGCGGATATACCACAAGCTGCTTTACCAGCAGCGCCAGTTCGGCAAGATGGGCTGTGTCGGCTGCGGACGCTGTATTTACTCCTGCATGGTCAATATTGACCTGACAGATGTGGCTGCTACTCTGGGAGGTGAGTAAGATGTCCAATACATTGATTCCCGACTCTGCTGTTGTGCGGGAGGTATTCCCGGAAAATGCCGACACGACAACCTTTACACTGCAATTTACGGAGGCGGCAAAGAGGAAGGCGTATTTCTTTCAGCCGGGACAATTCAACATGCTTAGCGTCTTTGGTGTGGGCGAGGCGCCAATTTCCATCAGTTCGGATCCGGGCAACGGGGAGCTGTTTGCGCACACCATCCGGCATGTCGGCAGCCTGACGCGGATGTTCGCCAGGCTGAAGCCCGGCGATCTGCTGGGCGTGCGCGGCCCTTACGGCAACGGCTGGCCGCTGGCGGCGGCCGAGGGGAAAAACATTCTGCTTGTTGCCGGCGGTATCGGCCTGGCGCCCCTCCGGCCGGTTATTTACCGCCTGTTGCAGCAACGCGGTTTATATGGCGGCGTGGAAGTGCTGTACGGCGCCAAAAACCCGGGGGAAATGCTTTTCCGCGGCTTTCACGACCAATGGGCGGCTCATTTCCCGCTTTTGCTCACAGTCGATGACGCGTACGGCACTAACTGGCAGGGACATCAGGGCCTGGTGACCGGACTGTTTGACAAGATGGCGAGCAAGCCGGAAGATACGCTGGTTTTTACCTGCGGCCCGGAAATAATGATGAAGCATGTGGTCAGGGGACTGCTCAACAGGGGTTTTGACAGCAGCCTGATTTACGTTTCCCTGGAAAGAAAGATGCACTGCGGTGTCAAAAAATGCGGGCGCTGCCAGGTAGGGAGTAAGTTTGTCTGCCATGACGGCCCGGTCTTTGCCTACAGCACTTTGGAAAACGAGCCGGCTGAAATAATCGGCGTACTGGGGAGGGAATAAGGTGAGCGGAAAGCCGAAAGTAGCCATTTACAAGTTTGCCTCGTGTTCGGGCTGCCAGCTCGAATTTTTGAACCTGGAACCGGTGCTTCTGGAGTTGTTGGGACTTGTGGACCTGGCCTATTTTGTCATGGCCCGCAGCGGCAATCAGCCGGGACCATACGATATTGGCTTTGTCGAAGGCTCGATTGTTAACGCCGATGATGTGGGACGCCTGAAGGAGGCCAGACAGGACTGCAACCTGCTGGTGGCCATCGGCGCCTGCGCCGTCCACGGCGGACTGCAGTCCATCAGCAATTGGTTGCCGATGCGGGAAGTGGAAGCCCGGGTCTATCCCGAACCGGTGCATACCCAACCGGTCAAATCTTTCCCGGTCAGCGAATATGTGAAGATTGACGCCGCTTTAAGCGGTTGCCCCATCAACAAAAACGAACTGGTGGAGTTTGTGAAAAGCGCGATGCTGGGCGTAACTCCAAGGATCCGGCCGCACAGCGTCTGTGTGGAGTGCAAGCTGGCGGAAAACGTCTGCCTCGTGGTCAGCGAAGGCAAAGCTTGTCTTGGCCCGGTCATCAGGGCCGGCTGCGGTGCCCTGTGCCCCGGCAGATCCACGCCTTGCACCGGCTGCCATGGCCCGGCCGGCGAATGCAATGTGGAATCGCTGAAAAACATGTTTCTGGGGCTTGGGTTGCATCAGGCCGATGTTACCCGCCATTTTCGCAAGTATGCCGGACTTGACGCCGAATTTCAGAAAGGGGTGGTGGCATGATGGAAAACGCTCGCATAAAAGTGGATTATCTGAGCAGGCTGGAAGGAGAAGCGGCTCTTGATGTGACTGTCCGCGACGGAAAAATCGCTGACTTGCAACTGAATGTGTTTGAGCCGCCAAGGTTTTTTCAGAGTTTTCTGGTGGGACGAAAGTATTTTGAACTGCCGGAAATCACAGCCCGCATCTGTGGCATATGTCCCGTTTCCTATCAGATGACGGCTCTGGCGGCGATAGAACGGGCTTTTGACGTACGGATCAGCGAGCAAACTCGCAAGCTTCGCAAGCTGTATGCGCTCAGCCAGTATATTCAGAGCCACGCCCTGCATATCTACATGCTGGCCGCCCCTGATTTCCTGGGGTTTGAAAGTGCCATCAGCATGGCTTCCGCATATCCGGAGGAGGTGAAGCGGGCTCTGCGCCTGAAAAGGCTGGGTAACGACCTGACCGCTCTGATCGGGGGCAGGGAAGTTCACCCGGTTACGCCGCAGATAGGCGGCTTTTCAGACCTGCCGTCAGGCGCAGCCCTGCAAGCCATCGCAATAAGGCTGGAAGCAGCGCTGCCGGAGGCAATGGAGACCGCAAGGCTGATAGGACAGCTTTCCGTACCGGATCTGGAGTGGGACCTGACCTGCGTGGCGCTCTCTGACCCACAGGAGTACGCCATAAATGGCGGCCGGCTGGTTTCCAGCAAAGGGCTGGACATTGACCCGGCCGATTACCGCGCTTACCTGCAGGAACGGCATATCGGGCATTCCAACGCCCTGCATTCCTCAACGAAAAACGGCTCGTCTTTTCTGGTTGGCCCACTGGCCAGGGTAAACCTGAATTTTGCCAGGCTTTCGCCGCGTGCCAAAGAAGCGGCGGAACTGACCGGGGTAACTTTCCCGTCCAATAACCCCTTCCACAGCGCGGCGGCGCGGGCGGCGGAGCTGGTGCACAGCGTGGAGGAGTCGCTGCAGTTGATTGAAGAACTTGGTGAGCCAAAGCGGGAAAACGGCGGCTACATTGTGCGGGCCGGCTGCGGGGCTGCCGTTACCGAGGCGCCGCGCGGCATTCTCTCGCACAGCTATTGCTTTAACGAGCAGGGCGTGGTGCTGGAAGCCGACATTGTGGCCCCCACCTCACGCAACGTCAACAACATTGAGGAAGGCTTGCGTCTTTTTATCCCGCAGCACCTGAACCTGCCGGAAGAAGAACTGACGCTGAAATGTGAAATGTTTATCCGCAACTATGACCCGTGTTTCTCCTGCTCGGTACATTTTCTGAAACTGAGAATGAACGGGTAATGACTAAAAAAACGGTTATCATCGGCTGCGGCAGCAGCTTGCGCGGCGATGACGCCATCGGGCCGGCAGTGCTGAAAATTCTGAAAGAAAAAACCTTGCCGGAGAACATCCGCTTAATAGACGCCGGCCTGCCCGGCATCGGACTGCTCGACCTGCTGGCCGGATACGACAGCGCGGTACTGGTGGATGCCGTCTTAAACGGCGGCCCTGCCGGGGAAGTGCTGGAGTTTGACCTTTCAGCCCTCGAAGACCACAAGCTGCGCCCGGTGTCGCTGCACGACCTGGATTTGGCGGAAGTCCTGGCGCTCGGCTACCTGCTGAGGCGGGAAGAAATGCCGCAGCAACTGTCTTTTATCGGGATAACGGTTAATCCGGATGCGCTCAGTCCCGGCCTGCCCCTGTCGGCAGCGGCGCAGGCCGGGACTGCCAGGGCGGCCGCCCTGATTACCGGCCGGCTGGCCGGGTAGTTCTGCTCCACTACCTTACCAATAGAAGTCGTGAAATCAGAGGTCGGATTGTGATATCCGGCCTCTGACATCAGGCATCCTGAAAAATGAGAGGTGCGGCGAATGCACGAACTGTCACTGGCCTGCGCCTTAGTGGAGGAAGTGGGCAGGGACGCAAAGGCGCGCGGGCTGAGCAGGGTGACGTCCATCAGGCTAGTGGTCGGCCGGGGCGCTAACGTCCTGCCACAGGCGCTGGAAAGCAGTTTTGAGCTGATTAAAGCAGGTACAGTTATGGCTGAGGCGCAACTGCTGATTGAGATGCGCGAACCAGAGTTTTACTGCAAGCGCTGCGGCCTGCGCGAATGCCGCGACACATTATGGGCAAACTGCACAGCCTGCGGCAGTCCGGCAGAACTGACAGGCGGCGCGGAGCTGGAAATCAGGGAATATGAGGGGGAAGGCCCGCATGGCGGAAGCAAAGGTTAAAGTGGCACTGGCACGGGATCTGCTCAACAAAAATAAACTGGCCGCCGCCGACTTGCGCAAGGGTTTTGCCGGGGCCGGTCTGACGGTTATCAACATTCTGGGCAGCCCGGGAGCCGGAAAAACGACCCTGCTGGAGGCCAGCCTGCCGCAGCTTTGCCGGGATTTCCGGGTGGGCGTGATTGAGGGGGACCTGTTTACCTCGCGCGACGCGGAACGACTGGCAGGAAGTGGCGCCGCGGTTGTGCAGATTAATACAGAAGGAGGCTGCCACCTGGATGCGCGGCTGGTCGGAGGTGTCCTGGATGAGTTGCCGGACCTCGACCTGCTCTTTATCGAAAACGTGGGCAACTTGGTATGCCCCGCCGGCTTTGACCTGGGAGAGGACGCCAGGGCCGTTGTACTGAGCATCACCGAAGGAGACGACAAGCCGGAAAAATACCCGCAAACGTTCCGTACAGCCGACGCTGTCATTTTAAACAAGACTGATCTTTTGCCGTATGTCAGCTACAATCTGCCGGACGTGCTGACCACACTCGGCCGGCTTAATCCCGCAGCGGCGGTGTTGCAGGTTTCTGCCGTCAAAAACGAGAGCCTGGCTCCCTGGCTCAGGTGGGTAAGAGCGGTTGTGTCCGGAAAAAAGGAGGGCAGTGAAAGTGTATCCGGCGGCATACGCTGAACAGCACCTGAAGCAGCGCCTGAGAGTGCGGGTCAGCGGAACCGTCCAGGGGGTCGGCTTTCGCCCCTATGTCTACCGGGAGGCGCAGCGGTGTGGGCTGTCGGGTTGGGTGCAAAACGACCTAGAGGGGGTGACTGTCGAAATCGAGGGTGACAGGGCTGCGCTGTCCTCATTTTTAGACAGCCTGCGCCACTGTTCACTGCGCCTGGCCCGGGTCAGCGGACTGGCTGTACAGGAACTGCCGCCCTCCGGCCAGTCCGGCTTTATCATCCTGGCAAGCGGCGGGTTCGGAAGCAGGACTGCGCATGTCTCTCCTGATATGGCAGTCTGCCATCAATGTCAAAGTGATATTACTGAAGCGGAAAACCGACGATTTGCTTACCCGTTTACCAACTGCACCGATTGCGGCCCGCGCTTTACCATTGTAACCGGCGTGCCGTATGACAGGGTTAAAACGACCATGGCCGGATTTGTAATGTGCCCGCTCTGCACTGCTGAATACCACGATCCGCTGAACCGCCGCTTCCATGCTCAGCCCAATGCCTGCCCGCTTTGCGGGCCGCGTGTTACGTTGACCGGAAAAGATGGCGGGGAGGTAACGGGGGACTGGCGGGGAAATTTTCTTGACGCCGTCGCCAACGGCAAAATTGTGGCTGTCAAAGGCCTGGGCGGGTTTCACCTGTCGTGTGATGCGCAAAACAGGGCCGCGGTAGCAACTTTGCGCGCACGCAAGGGGCGCCCGGACCGTCCTTTCGCCGTGATGTGCCGTGACTTAGAGGTTATCCGGCGCTTCTGCGCTCTCGAACCTGCGGAGGAAGAACTGCTGGTCTCGCCTGCCGCTCCCATCGTGCTGCTGCGCCGCCAAGCGGACTGCCCTCTGCCGCAGGAACTGGCGCCCGGCCTTGGGACGCTGGGCGTCATGTTGCCGTACACGCCGCTTCATCATTTGCTGTTTGACGAACGGCGGGAGTTGCTCGTTATGACCAGCGGAAATGAGAGCGGCCTGCCGCTGGTGAAAGACAACGGGCAGGCGCTGCGGGAACTGGCTGCTCTCGCCGACTTGTTCTTACTGCATGACCGCGAGATACACCGGCGCTGTGACGACTCACTGGCTCAGGTTGTCGGCGGGAAGCCGCAACTGCTGCGCCGCTCGCGCGGCTATGTGCCCGACCCGCTCAGCGTTCCGACTCCGCCGGAGTCCCCGGTTATTCTCGGCGCCGGCGGAGACTTAAAAAATACTTTTTGCCTGCTGAACAACGGTCAAGCATATTTCGGTCCCCACATCGGCGACCTTGGTTACCGCGAAACGATTTCCGTCTACCGGGAAGCTCTGGAAACGATGCAGAAACTGTTGGAAAAAGTACCCGCCGTTATTGCCTGCGACAGACATCCCGGCTATCATTCCGTCAGGCTGGCCGCGGCGCTCCCGTCACAGGAGGTGTTTCCGGTGTTCCACCATCACGCCCACCTGGCTTCCTGTATGGGAGAGCACATGCTGCATGGTCCGGTCATCGCCGTAGTCTGCGACGGCAGCGGCTACGGCCCCGATGGTACTGTCTGGGGAGGAGAGGTTCTGCTCGGTGATTACCTGCAGTTCCGGCGGCAGTTCCACCTGGAGCAGGTTCCCCTGCCGGGGGGAGAGGCGGCAGTCCGCCAGCCGTGGCGGATGGCGGCCGCTTATCTATGCCGCCACCTGGGTGAGGAAGGCAAGCGGTTGGCTCAGGAGATATTACCGCAAAGTCCTGAGCAATTGGAAGCAGTATTTGCCATGATGGAAAGCGGTTTCAACTCTCCGCTCACCTCGAGCTGCGGGCGGCTGTACGACGCGGCAGCCTCACTGCTCGGAGTTGCCTATGAAAATTCGTACGAAGGGCAGGCGGCAACTGAACTGGCGGAACTGGCTCACGGCCACGGGGGGCAGGCGTACCCGTTTGTTTTAAATAGGAGTAGGATTCTTACAGGCGAATTGTGGCGCGGCATGGTCCGTGACCGTAAACATGGCGTACCGCGCGGCCGTGTTGCAGCCAACTTCCAGCAAACGCTGGCAGAGGCTTTTGCCGCGGCCGTTGTTGCCGTCAGGGACAAAGAAGGGTTGGAACAGGTGGTCTTAAGCGGCGGGTCGTTCCAAAACGGCTTCCTGTCTATTGCTTTAAGCCGCCGTCTCGAGGAGCAGGGATTTACAGTTTACCGCCACCGGCAGGTCCCGGCCAATGACGGGGGCCTGGCCCTGGGTCAGGCGCTGGTGGCGGCGTGGAGGAGGCACAAACAATGTGTATAGGCCTACCCTGCCTGGTCATGGCCAGGAATGGCGATGTTGGCACGGTGGAATACTCGGGCAACAGCCGGGAGGTTAACCTGGCTCTGGTTCCGCAGGCCGGTCCGGGAGACTGGGTTTTGGTCCATGCCGGGCTGGCGCTGCAAATTATTGAAGAATCAGCCGCGCTGGAAACGCGGGCTTTGCTGGAGGAACTTGATGCAGACCGCGGCTGAACTGTCATTTGCTCAAAGGCTGCTGACGCTGATAATGAAACGGGTGTCCGGGCCGCTGGTCATCATGGAGGTTTGCGGGACGCACACCACTGCTGTTTCCAGATACGGCCTGCGCCCTCTGCTGGAACCTTTGCGCTTGCTCTCCGGGCCCGGCTGCCCGGTCTGTGTTACCGCCTCGGGCGACCTGGACCGGATGATTGCTCTTGCCGGCAGCGGTGCCATCGTGGCGACATTTGGCGACCTGTTACGCGTGCCGGGGAACGGTACCAGCCTGGAGCAGGCTCAGGCCGCCGGGGCAGACGTACGCGTAGTGTATTCACCGCTCGATGCTGTGCGCATTGCCGCGGAGAACCGTGACCGTCCCGTTGTTTTTCTCGGCGTCGGCTTTGAAACTACCGCTCCTGGCCTGGCACTGGCTGTAAAGCAGGCCGAGAGAGAGTCTCTCGGAAATTTTTACCTTTACAGTTGCCTGAAAACAGTCGTTCCCGCTTTACAGGCACTGCTGACCGGTGACGCGCCGGGCCTTGACGGGCTGCTGCTGCCCGGGCATGTCAGCAGCGTAATCGGAAGGCAGGCACAGGATTTTGTGGCTTCCGTCCATGGTGTGCCGGCGGCTGTGACAGGTTTTACGGAAAGTGATATACTGCTTGGCCTTGCCGCAGTAATTCTTATGATCGAAAAGGGAGAGCCCGGCGTGGTCAACGCTTATCCGCGTGTTGTGCGGGAAGCGGGGAATGTGACGGCTCAAAAGCTGTTATCGGAAGTGTTTGCTGCAGCAGACGCCGAATGGCGCGGGCTCGGCAGCATTCCCGGCAGCGGCCTTACCTTGCGCCCTCAATTTGCCCGTCATGATGCCGCCCTGCATTTTGACCTGCCGCAACCACAGCCGGCTCAGCAGGCCAAGGAGGAGCCCTGCCGCTGCGGCGACGTGCTGCGCGGCGCCATTATACCGCCGGAATGTGCCCTCTTTGCCGGGCGCTGTACGCCGCTCTATCCGCTTGGCCCCTGCATGGTTTCCTCGGAAGGAGCCTGTGCCGCTTATTACCGCTACGAGCGGAAGAAAGGAGCAGTCCCGGCATGAAGCGCGTGCTGCTGGCTCACGGGGACGGCGGCCTGTATGCCGCCGCTCTGCTTAAAACTCTTTTCCTGCGTTACTTCAACAGCCAGGAGCTGGCCCGCCTGAGCGATGCCGCCCTGCTGCCGGCCGTGGAGGGAAGGCTGGCCGTCACAACCGACTCCTTTGTTGTGCAACCCGTCTTTTTCCCGGGCGGGGATATCGGGAAACTGGCTGTCTGCGGCACGGTAAATGATCTGACGGCTGCCGGGGCAAGGCCGCTGTACCTGACCGCTTCTTTTATACTGGAAGAAGGTCTGGCGCTTGATGAGCTGGAGGCGGTGGTGGCCAGCCTGAGCGCCACCGCCGAGGCCTGCGGGGTACAGGTGGTGGCCGGAGATACCAAGGTGGTGCCACGCGGCCAAGCGGACAAAGTTTATATCAACACGACCGGCATCGGGCTGGCTGACCCCAGGCTGGTTCTGGGGGCGGAAAGGGTCACGCCGGGCGCTGCCGTCATCTTAAGCGGAACGGCAGGAGACCACGGTATTGCCGTTCTCTCCTGCCGCGATGGCATTTCCTTCAGGACACCGGTTAAAAGTGACTGCGCGCCGCTAAACAGGCTGCTGGAGTCCGTCTCCCCGTACTATCCGGCGATTAGCTGGATGCGCGATCCCACCCGCGGGGGAGTCGGCGCTGTATTAAACGAGCTGGCGGAAAGCGGCGCCGCAGACATTGTGGTTGAGGAAAGTCTGCTTCCCATCCGCCCAGAGGTTAAGGCCGCCAGCGAACTGCTGGGTCTGGACCCGCTGTATTTGGCAAACGAGGGGAAAATGGTCATTGTTGTGGATGAGAACGTAGCGCACAACGTCTGTTCAGCGTTGCGCGCCCATCCCCTGGGAAGGGATGCGGAAATTATCGGCCGGGTGGAAAAGGGAAACGGCTCCGTTTGGCTGCGCACACGTCTAGGCGGCACGCGCGCCGTGGAAATGCCCGCCGGCCTGCCGCTGCCCAGAATCTGCTAGCCTGGGAAGGTTAATGCACAACGCGGAAAACGCCGATGACCTTGCCGATAACTGTCACGTTACGCGAAAGAAGCGGCTCGTAAAGTTCATTTTCCGGTTGCAGCCGGATATGTTTCTTTTCCCGGAAAAAACGCTTGACCGTCGCCTCGTTTTCCAGCAAAGCCACCACGATCTCGCCGTTTTCGACCGAGGGTTGCCGGCGGACAATTACCAAATCACCGTCCATAATTCCGGCGTTTTTCATGCTGTCGCCGCGGACCCGCAGCATAAAAACGGGGTGTGAGCGAACATAGTCCTTTGGCAACGGGAAATAATCCTCAATGTTTTCTTCCGCCAGAAGGGGTTGGCCGGCTGCAACCTGTCCTAATACCGGAACTTTTACCACATCCGCAATAAGAGCGGGAGGCGCGTCTCCGGTACGCAACTCAATTGCCCGCGGCTTAGTGGGGTCGCGGCGGATAAAGCCCTTTTTCTCAAGGGCTGAAAGATGAGAATGGACAGTGGAACTTGACGCCAGCCCGACCTCCCTGCCGATTTCCCTGACCGAGGGGGGGTAATTTTTGCTCTTCACTTCCCGGCGGATAAAATCGAGAATCTGTTGCTGCCGGTCAGTCAGTTGATCCATTGCGCCACACCTCCTGCCGGCATTATATCACGCCTTGAATAAAAAAGCAAACAGAGGTTCGGGATCTTAGGGCTGTCCGGCTGCTTTGTCCGGCGCGGCGCCGTTGCCGTTGGCCGTCGTAAGCAGGATTTTGTTAATTCCGTTCAGGTAGGCCCTTACTGACGCTTCAATAATATCGGTGGAAGTGCCGCGCCCGATAAGGGATTTTCCCTGAAATTCCAGTTTGACGGAAACTTCTCCAAGTGCTTTGCGGCCCTCTGTTACCCCGCGCAGATTGTAATTTTCCAGGCGCGGCTGAACTCCGGTAATCTTATCAATTGCATTATATGCTGCATCAATGGGCCCGGCGCCAAAGTCCGACTGCACATAAGTCTGACCTTCTTTGCCAAGCTTCACAACGGCGGAGGGGATGCTGCCGGTGCCGCTCACCGTTTGCAGGTATTCCAATGTGTAAGTCGGTGCGGCATAAGCGAGACGGTCGGCCATCAGAGCCTCCAGGTCTTCACGGAAGACCTCTTTTTTCTTGTCGGCCAGTTCCACAAAGCTCGCGAAAAATTCTTCGAATTCACCGTCGGGCAGGTTAAAACCTATTTCCTGCAGTTCATGGCGCACGGCATGGCGTCCGGACCTGGCCGTCAGCACCATCTGGGCGGCTATGCCGCCGATCAGCTCAGCGTTGATTATCTCGTAAGTGGACTTATGCTTCAGGACACCGTCCTGATGGATGCCGGAGGAGTGGGCAAAGGCGTTTATGCCGATGACGGCTTTGTTAACCGGAATGGGAATACCCGTCAGGCTGGAAACCAGCCGGCTCGTTTTATAAAGCTCCCGCAAATTAATGTCTGTACGGTATGCATTGAAGTAGTCCTGGCGGATGAGCAGGGCGACGGCTATTTCCTCCAGAGCGGCGTTGCCGGCGCGTTCACCGATGCCGTTGATGTTGCATTCAACCTGGCGGGCGCCGTTCTCCACGGCGGCCAGCGAGTTGGCCACCGCCAGGCCGAGGTCGTTGTGACAGTGCACGCTGACAGTGGCCCGGTGAATGTTGGGGACTTTTTCCATGATATTGCGGATCAGCCGTCCGAACTGTTCGGGTACGGCATAGCCGACCGTATCAGGAATATTGATGACCGTGGCGCCCGCGTCAATCACAGCTTCAATGACGCGGCACATATAGTCCAGGTCGCTGCGCGTGGCGTCCTCCAGCGAGTACTCGACATCGGAGGTGTAACGTTTGGCGTATTTTACCGCATCTGTGGCCATAGAAAGCAGTGTTTCCGGGTCCTTGCGCAGTTTGTGCTCCATGTGGATCCTGGAGGAGCCCAGGAAAGTATGGATGCGGGGACGTTCGGCGTCCTTAATTGCTTCCCAGACGGCGTCAATATCCTCCGGCAGGGTGCGCGCCAGAGCAGCAATTACCGGGCCTTTTACTTCCCTGGCGATTGACTGCACCGCCCTGAACTCTCCCGGCGAAGAAACGGGAAAGCCGGCTTCGATCACATCCACGTTCAGCCTGGCCAGCTGCTTAGCAATTTTCAGCTTCTCTCCGCTGTTCAGGCGCGCTCCCGGTGTCTGCTCACCATCGCGGAGAGTGGAGTCAAAAATAAATATTTTTTCCGGCATGACAATCCTCCTTAAGTAAAAAAATAAACCTCCCTGCCTAGAGGCGAAAGAGGTTCCGCGGTACCACTCTAATTGGCTGTTGAGCCCACTTTAGACCCGTAACGAGGGAAACGGCCGGAGCTACTTGCGGTTTACGCTTTCGGCCGGCACTCCGGGGTGAGGTTCCGGTTATCACCAAGGCCGCTTTGCAGCTTAAGCGCGGCTCTCTGTGCATGGTAAAAACTGTACTGTCCCCGTCATCGCTTTTCAGGATAAGTTATTACCATCATAGCAAAACAAGGATAAAAGTCAATTATTATTTCTGAAGCTACAATTATGATAGAGCTTTCCAAAAGTGCTCCCTTACATATTTATTTGTCTGATATTGACAGGAAAGGTGCGCTATCTGCTCTTACAGGAAGGATTTTGCTCCCGGTTTGGCGAAATGAGCAACAAGTCGGATCAAACCGGGGGGATAGGGATGCCTGGTCGCGAAAGGGCGCCGAGCGCCCTGCAACTGATGGTGCAAACGCCGGGCGATCTGTTTGTGTACTGGGAGATCACCAAGGAATACCTGGAGCTGGCCAGGCACGAGCTGCAGGGCACTTTTGCGCAAATGCTCCTGCTGCTATACCGCGAAGAACCGGGGCAGACGGAAACAGCGGCTCTTGTCCGGCTGTATGCCGAACCGCTTAACGGTTCATATTATTTCACCCGGCAAAGGCCCTGGAAAACTTATTACGCTGAACTGGCACTTGAGTCTAAGGGAACAGTATTTACCCTGCTGCGTTCAAACAGGGTCGTGACGCCGCCTGTTACGCCAGGCAGCTGGGAGGCAAGACCGGCGGTGCCTGCGCAGTGGCAGGATGTCCCTCCCAAGCTACCGTTTGCTTATTCACCTGAAGAGGAAAGGGGGGGTACATGAATTGACCACCCGGGGATATCTGAGTCTGGTGCTCCATGCTCATCTGCCGTACGTTTTCGAGGCGGAGGAGCGGCATCATCTTGAGGAACGCTGGTTTTACGAGGCGTTGACGGAGTCTTACCTGCCGCTGCTGCTTTCACTGGACCGGCTGGCGGATGAAAATGTGCCGTTTTGCCTTACTCTTTCTCTGTCGCCTACGCTGCTGGCAATGCTGACCAACCCGGTGATGGCAAAACGGTATGATGATTATCTGGACAGGCTGCTGCAACTGGCTGAGAGCGAGTGTCACCGAACCAGGCATGATGAACAGTATAGTCTCTTGGCGTATTTTTATTTTGAACGCTTCCGGAATCTGCAGGCCGCCTACCGTGTACAGTACCGGCGCGACCTGCCGGGCGCCCTGGCCCGCCTGCACGAAAAAGGGCACCTGGAATTGATCACGACCTGCGCCACTCACGGCTATCTGCCGCTGATGAAAACGCGAGAGGCGGTCAGGGCGCAGCTGGTGACAGGGGTGAAGTCCTTTACAGCCAGGTTCGGTTTCCATCCCCGCGGCGTCTGGCTGCCGGAATGCGGCTATTTTCCGGGATTGGATGATGTTCTCTCCGAAGCCGGACTCCGGTTTACTTTTGTGGATACTCACGGCCTGCGCAACGCTTTCCCGGCGCCGAGATGCGATGTTTACGCACCGGTGAGGTCGGCGGCGGGGGTGGCATTTTTTGCCCGTGACCCGGAGACTTCCGCGCAGGTCTGGAGCATGGAATCCGGTTATCCGGGAGACCCGGACTACCGGGAATATTACCGTGACATTGGCTTTGACCTTGACGAGAGTTACCTGCGGCGTTTTTTACCCTATGAGGTGCGCGTCAATACGGGCCTGAAGTATTACCGGGTGACGGGCAAGGTTCAGCACAAGGAGATATACAGTCCGGAACGGGCACTCGGCAGAGCACGTGAGCACGCCGCCAATTTTCATTTTAACCGGACCAAGCAGTTGGTACACCTCGCGGCCATTCAGGAGCGGCCGCCGGTTGTGACGGCGATGTACGATGCCGAACTTTTCGGCCACTGGTGGTTTGAGGGACCGGCTTTTTTGGAGGAAGTATTCCGCCTGGCAGCGGTTAACAGGGAGGCCTTCGGCCTGACTGTGCCTTCCCGTTACCTGGATGAGTACGCCCCGGACCAGACGGTGGAATTATATCATTCCAGCTGGGGGGACGGCGGATACAGCAGGGTTTGGCTCAATCCGTCCAATGACTGGCTATACCCGCCTTATCACCGGGCGGAAAACTTCCTCGTGACTAATGATACCACCGCCGCCAAAAACGGGACGGAGGATCGCATCCGCAGACAGGGAGCCACGGAACTGCTGCTGGCCCAGAGTTCCGACTGGGCCTTCATGATTAATGCCGGAACGACGGCTGAATACGCCAGACAACGCGTGCTCAGGCATCTGGACAATTTTTCGCGGCTGGAACAAATGCTGGAAGAAGGTAAAGCCGACTGGGAGCTGCTATCTGCACTGGAGAGCCGTAACGCCGGCCTGTTTCCCGGGATTGAAGCGGCTTTTGTTCCCGGACCTGCCTGCCTTGTGCCGATAAATGCAGCCACGCCTCATGTTCTGATGCTTTCCTGGGAATACCCGCCGCAGGTGATGGGGGGGCTGTCCCGTCATGTTGACGACCTCAGCCAGGCTTTGACCGCCGACGACCAGCCGGTGAGCGTGCTGACCAGCCGCGGCGAGGGCAGCCCTTTCATTGAGATGAACAACCGTGTCTGTGTCTACCGTGTGGCACCCTACCAGCAAGCCGGGCGGGATATCGATTTCTACAGCTGGGTAATCCAGCTCAACCTGCTGTTTTTTGACTTGGCCCAAAAGGTCATTCCTGACAACCGTTATACGGTGATCCATGCTCATGACTGGCTGGTATCCCCGGCGGCGCTTGCCTTGCGCCAGGCTTTTCAGCTGCCGCTCGTTGCCACCGTCCATGCAACGGAGCACGGCCGCAACAGCGGGTTGCATACGCCTTTGCAGCACCTGATTCACTCTCATGAACAAAGACTGGTCCGGGAGGCTGACCGGATTATCTGTTGCAGCCGGTTTATGGCCGGGGAAGTGGAGCGGCTGTTCGATATCAGTCCCGAAAAGATAACAGTTATTGAAAACGGCGTCCGGCCTGACAAGGTGAGTTCCGGCAAACTTTCCGGACCGGACAGACGGCGCTATGCCGGGGACGATGAGCAGCTTTTGTTTTTCGTGGGACGCCTGGTCAGAGAAAAAGGAGTGGAAATTTTGCTGGAGGCACTGGCTGCGGTCTTTGCCGCAACACCGCAGGTGCGGGCCGTAATCGCCGGCAAAGGGCCGCTGTTACACGACCTGGAGCAGTTGGCCGGCAGGTACGGCATCCGGGAGCGTCTTGCCTTTCCCGGCTTTTTGACGGACGAGGAGCGCAACCGCCTGCTGACCACAGCCGATCTGGTTATTCTCCCCAGCCTCTACGAGCCGTTTGGCATCGCGGTGCTGGAGGCGATGTCCGCCGGGGCGCCGGTAATTGTCTCAGAGGTGGGGGGGATGAGCGAGGTGGTGACACACGGGACGGACGGCTGGAAAGTGCCTCCCGGGGATTCCGCCGCCCTCTCAGCCGCTATTTTATACCTGCTTGAAAACAGCGCTGTACGGCTGAGGCTGGGGGCTAACGCCCGCAGCAAAGCAGCTGACGCTTACTCCTGGGATAAATTGGCCGCTAAAACCGCGGCGGTCTACCGGGATGTCCGGCGGCAGGCAGGGCAAATCAAATTACAGTATGGGGGGCAACCGGATGGTTAGACCGCTGGTGCTTGGTAACGGGCAGCTGCTGATAAATTTTGACGCGGCACTGAATATGCGAGATCTCTATTTCCCTTATGTCGGCCAGCTCAATCACATCGGTGGGCATTACTGTTCTTTCGGCGTTTGGGTGGACGGCCAGTTTTCCTGGTGTCACGACGCTCACTGGGAGAAAAAGCTGGCCTACAAGCCGGACGCGCTGGTCAGTGAGGTGCTGCTGCGCCACCACGGGATGCAGCTCGAACTGTTGATTAACGACGCAGTTCATTTTACGGACAACATATTTTTACGAAAAATGATTGTGAGGAACCTGGCGCACCATAACAGGGAAGTGCGGGTCTTTTTCACCCACGACTTTTCCATCGATGAGAGCGAAGTGGGCGATACCGCCGTCTACAACCCGGAACTGTCAGCCGTTTATCATTATAAACGCAATCGCTATTTTCTCGCTAACGGGCGGGCGGGCGGCGAGCGGATTTTTGAATTTACAACGGGGGTAAAGCGTTTCGGCGGTGCGGAGGGAACCTGGCGTGACGCGGAGGACGGGAGGCTGGCCAACAACCCAATCGCGCAGGGGTCGGTGGACAGTACTATCTCCTTTCGGCTGCATCTGGCCGCCCGCGGGGAAGGGACTCTCTACTACTGGCTGGTAGTGGCGAAAAATTACCCGGAGATGAAGAAGCTGGACGCTTATGTGGTCGACCGCACGCCAGCCCGGCTTATTGAACGGGTGGAGTCTTTCTGGCGGACTTGGGTCAACAAGCAGGGTACTGATTTTGCCCACCTGCCGCAAAGTATAATTGACCAGTACAAGCGGAGTCTGCTGATCGTCCGTACCCATATTGACCGTCAGACCGGCGCCGTTATCGCCGCCAGCGATTCCGACATCCTGCATTATAACCGCGACCATTATAACTATATGTGGCCGCGGGACGGCGCCCTGATAGCAATAGCTGCCATCAAGACCGGTTATGAGGAGATAGTGAAACAGTTTTTCTACTTTTGCGAGAATTCCCTGACTGACAGGGGTTTCCTGCTCCATAAATACAACCCTGACGGATCGGTCGGATCTTCCTGGCACGCTTGGGTGGAAAACGGGCGACCGCAGCTACCAATCCAGGAGGACGAAACTGCGCTTGTCATCTGCGCTCTGTGGGAATATTACGAGCATCACCGTGACCTGAACTTTATTCAGTTCTGCTACCGCGGTTTTATTAAGCCGGCTGCGGATTTTCTGGCCGGTTATATCGACAACGGCCTTGGTCTGCCCCTGCCCAGCTATGACCTGTGGGAGGAAAGGCGCGGTATCTATACCTATACCGCTGCCACTGTTTCCGCCGCTTTGCAGGCCGCGGCGCGTTTTGCGGAAATATTGGGCGAGGACGAGAAGTTTTCCCTTTACCTGGAGACTTCCCAAAAAATACGGCAGGGGATACTCGACCACCTGTATGACGAGAACTTGGGCCGCTTTATCCGCGGACTTAAGGCCAAAGCGGACGGGACTTATGAAAAGGACTATACGCTGGAAAGTTCCTGCTTTGCTCTTTTTGCCTTTGACGTTCTGCCGGCTGATGACGAGCGGATGGTCAGGACGATGCAGGCCATTGAGGAGGGCTTGTGGGTCAAAACCAGTGTCGGCGGCATTGCCCGTTATACTGATGACTGGTACCTGCAAAAGTCCAAGGACCTGACCAGTGTGCCGGGCAATCCGTGGATAATCTGTACGCTGTGGCTGGCCAAATGGTATATCGCGAAAGCCAAAGCCACGGAGGAACTGGAAAAACCGAGGGAGCTTCTGCTGTGGGCGGAAAAGCTTGCGCTTGATACAGGAGTATTGCCTGAACAGTTGCACCCCTACACCGGCGAACCCGTTTCGGTGACGCCGCTGACCTGGTCGCACGCCACTTTTGTTGACGTGGTGCATGACTATGTCAAAAAGTACCGGGAACTGTCTGAAATCACCTGCAACTGGTAAGGGGAGCGGTGTTGTGAAGGAAAAGCTGTATGTGGCCATAGACCTGGGCGGCACCAAGATTTACACAGTCCTGGGGAACGGGGACGGGTCCATCTTGGCTGAGGAACTGGCCGCCACCAGGGCTCAGGACGGCCCGCAGGCTGTGCTGGAGCAACTGGTCAGTGCCGTGTCCGGCCTGCTTGCAAAAACCAACTATAGACTTGACGATCTGCAGGCGGTGGGCATCTGTGCGGCTGGCTTCTTTGACTGGCAGAAAAAACTGTTGGTTCATTCCCCGAACATGAGCGGTTGGCATAACGTTCCGCTGGAGGATGAACTGTGCGCCAGGCTTGGCTTGCCGGTGCTGGCGGAAAACGACGCCAATGCCGCGGCACTTGGGGAGGCGCGCCGCGGTGCGGGCTTTGGCGCCGGGGAACTGGTTTTTGTGACAGTAAGCACCGGTATTGGCGCCGGCCTGATTCTGAACGGACGGATTTACCGGGGAGCCGCCGGGTTTGCCGGTGAAGTCGGCCATATGGTGGTAAAGCCGGACGGTCATCCGTGTGGCTGCGGACGACGCGGCTGCCTGGAAACTGTCGCTTCAGGGACGGCTATTGCCAGGGTTGCCAATGCAGCCTTGCGGGAGGGAAAGACAACACTGCTTACGAAGCTTGCGGAAGAAAACGGCGGGAGGCTGGGAGCGCCGCAGGTGTTTGCCGCAGCCGGACAGGGCGATGCCCTGGCTGCGGAAATACTGACTGACGCCGTTTATTACCTGGGGATAGGCCTGGTCAACCTGGTTAATCTGCTTAACCCGGAGGTTATAGTTATTGGCGGTGGCGTTGCCGCTGCCGGCGAACAGTTCCTGCAGCCGTTAAGGGAGGCCATAACGCAAAAAGCCATTCCGCCCGCAGCAGCGGGCTGCGCGCTACGCGCCGCTCAGCTCGGCATGGCGGCCGGGGTTACCGGTATGCTGTGCCGGCTAGCCGAGCAAAGTTGAGGGTGGGGAGAGAGAATGCGCTTCGGACCTAATATCGTAAGCATCTGGGAAAGAGCGTATGCCAGGGAGTGGCTGCTGGCCAACGGCCGTGGAGGCTATGCCGGCGGTACGGTTTCCGGCGCCAACACGCGACGGTATCACGGCCTGCTGATAGACAGCCCTCCCGAGGGAGGCGAAAGAAGGCTGTTTGTTTCCAAGTTGCACGAAGAATTGACCCTGGGCAGGCACACTTATTACCTGGCTTCCGGGGAACTGGCGGACGGGCAGCGGCAGGGCGGCCATATTCACCTGATTGAGTTTGTGCTGGATCCTATCCCAACGTTTGTTTATCGCGTGGAAGATGTTTATCTCATAAAAGAGCTGTTTATGGTCCGCGGTGAAGCAACTACCATTGTTCGCTATACTCTGGAAAGCTCCCGGCTGTGTAAGCTGCGCATTTATCCCCTGGTCAACAATCGTTCCCACCATGACTTAAGCAACGCTCCACAATGGCCGTATGAGAAAAAAGCCGGCCCTGCCGGTATCGACGTTATACCGCAGGGCGGCCAGGCCATAACCCTTGATTGCAGCGTCGGACGTTTTAACGAGCTATGTACCTGGTACTACAACATGGCATACCCCCGCGAAAAGGAAAGAGGGGAGCCGTATGTGGAGCACCATTTTATTCCCGGTTTTTGGGAGATGGAAATGCCCGCGGGCGGCGAATTTGCCGTGTCGCTTTCCTTGCATGGTTCACGTCTCTCTGACCATAAGGCGCTCTATCTGGCAGAAAAGGAGAGGCAGAGAGAATCAGCTCTGAGAGTCAGAAGCAATAAGCCGCACTGCCGGGAACTGGCACGGGCCGGTGACATCTTTATTATCGAGCGGAACGGCGAGGCGGGGCTGATTGCCGGTTATCCGTGGTTTGAAGAGTGGGGCAGAGACGCGATGATTTCCCTGCCGGGGCTGCTGTTGATTCCCGGGCGCTTTGCGGAAGCCAGGCAGCTCCTGGCCAGGTACGGCCGCTACGAGCAACGCGGGCTTCTGCCCAATTTTATCCCCGACAGGGGGGAACCCCACTATAACAGCGTTGACGCCTCTCTCTGGTACTTTCAGGCTGTGAAAAGCTACCTTGACTATACCGGTGACCTGGAATTTGTCGGCGATGAAATCTACCGGGTACTGAAAAATATTATCCACAACTACCGCCTTGGCACTGACTACGGCATCGTCATGGATGCAGACGGATTAGTAACCGCTGTGGCTAAAGGAGTTCAGCTTACCTGGATGGATGCCAAAATAGGAGACTGGGTAGTTACGCCGCGTTACGGTAAGACGGTTGAGGTAAATGCTCTCTGGTACAATGCACTGTACTTTATGACACTTCTTGCTGGGGCTCTGGGCGACAGTGAAGGCAGAAAGCTGTATGGAGAACTGGCACTGCGGGTTCACGAAAAGTTCGCGACGACTTTTTGGTGTATGCGCCACGACTATCTGGCTGACCTGGTCTATCGCAGCGAGCGTGACGAGCGGTTGCGGCCCAATCAAATTCTCGCGCTGTCCCTCCCTTACCGGCTGCTTCAGCCCCGCCAGGAACAGCTTGTTTTAAGTGCGGTCGGGCGTTATTTATACACGCCCTTCGGGCTGCGCACCCTGGCTCCTTATGAGACCGATTACCACCCGCTTTACGAAGGCGACCGCCTCAGCCGTGACGGCGCCTACCATCAGGGGACAGCCTGGGGCTGGCTGGTCGGACCCTATATCACGGCCATCCGCCGCACCAGTAATTACTCAGCACCGTCCCGCCGGCAGGCGGCGCGGATCTTAGCACCCTTTTTTCATCATCTTTACGACTTCGGGCTTGTCTCAATAGCCGAAATATTTGACGCAGAACATCCGCATACACCGAGAGGCTGTCCGTTTCAGGCCTGGAGCGTGGCTGAGCTGCTGCGCGCTTATGTGGAGGATGTCCTGGAGAAACGACCGGCTGCAAAATGGCTTGCCTCTTCCGACCGGACGGACTAACGTCTCAAAGCCCTAACTCCGAAAAGCCTGCCCGGCGAAACGGGGATATATCCGGGCAACGCTCTCACGTACCGGGCCGCGCAACAGTTTCAGTTCTTCCGGTCCCGGCGGGGCGGTTTCGGTGACCCCGCCGCTGTAGTCAGGCAGGTTAAAACCGGTGTTCGCGCGCACGTCCTCTGCCGAGGCGCCGGGGTGAACAGAGCGCAGTTCCAAAGAGCCGGTTGCGGCGCTTCTGACCAGCACAGCCAGCGGGGTGATTACCTGGTGGAGGCCGCCGGGCCGGTAATGAGCGGGTGGAGATGACGCGGCGCTGCTGATAAAGTCCACTGTCTGCACAAAAGATTTGACCGTATGGTCGGCTTTAAACAGGATTACCTTTTTGACCATACAGTACAGCATCGCCGAGCCGGCGCCACCCGGCAGACGGACCTTCGGACGGGAATAATCCCCTATGGCGTGCAAATTTATGTTTCCCCGGCTGTCAATCTGTGCCCCGCTCAGAAAAAAGAAATCAAAGCGACCGCGCTGGGCCAGGCTGAAGAATTCCAGACTTCCTTCAGAAAATGGCCACCAATCACGGCTGCCCATGATAAAGACCTCGCTGTCCGGCGCGTGGCTTGCTTTAGCCAGGAGCGCTCCGCTGGCCGGAACAGGGGAAAAGGTGCCGACCGCCACAGTCTCCCCGTTACTGATTTCACGGGCAATCAGGGTGGCCATCAGTTCCTCCGTGGTATAAGGCAATGAAGCATGAGTCAACTCAAATCCCTCCCTGGCAGTGGCTCAGGCTGAATTCCCGCAGGTAAGCGGCCAGGCGCTCCGGGTCTTTCGCTGCCTCCAGGTACTTCAGCAAGGCAGCTTCATCCTCGCGGTAATACGTCCCGCAGGAAGTGGGAGCGGCGCCGCCCGGCAGGCGGACAACGGCGCTTACATGGACCCGGCTGACGAAATTGCCGCGCTGCGATGATTTCAGTTCCGAAGTTTCCACAATTTCTTCAGCGGAAATAATCACCTTATCTGAGGCGCGCGCCAGCAAAGCATCATCCAGGGCGCTGTTCAGCACACAATTACCGAAGCGGTCGGCCCGGAAAGCATGAATCAGTGAAATGTCGGGGCTGATGGCGGGAACAAGAAGTATATCGTCATCTCCGTAGGGATTCTTTATTATTTTAAAATCTGTCCTGACTTTCAGGTAGTCACTGCCGGCTATCCCGCGCACCGGCATAAAGGGCACCCCCATCGCTCCAGCCTGGAGCGCTGCAAGCAGTCCCGGTCAGGTATGATCCAGAGTATGCAAGGTGCCTTGCTGGGCACGGCTGCGAAAGACGGGAGACATGCCGAACTCCTCCAGGGCAAGCTGGGCAAACTCAACAGTATCAGCCGCGCCTGCCGCAATCAGCAGGTCGGCGGCAAAGCCTCCGATTGGCGCGACTACCAAGCGGAGTCCGCGCTTCTGCGCTCCAATAACCCCGGCGGCAAGCGCCACCGGGTTCATGGCCAGAGGCCCGCCTCCCAGGCCCAGTGTGATGTTGTCCTTAACGAGCGACAAAGCTTCCTGCGGTGAAACAAGCTTATCCCGCGGCATATCCGCACCTCCATGATTGATCGAGAGATGGCTCTGTAAGCCTATTTTGGCATAAAACCACTCCGCCTGCAAGCCCCCGGAACATTTGGCCGGCAGAGGGCCCTGGAAACAGAGGGCCTTTTATTTTGGCTGCAGCGGCCGAATTGGCATGATTGGCGCAGCAGGCAAAAGATACACAAAAAGATTGGCTGACCATAAAATATAGAGCAAAACTGCTACCAGCAGGTCTAAAACGATGAAAAGCCAAGATTATGCCGGAAAAGAAAAATAATTTCCCAAAAAACATTGACTTTCCGCGTAAATTTGTTACAATCTTATTTGATGTCTGTCCGGACAATGTTTGTCCAGGCAAAAAAGGAATAAAGGAGGCTTCAGAAATGAAGGCATTGGGCCGTCACATTTTGGCTGAATTCCATGGTTGCCCCCCCGAGGTTTTAAATGACTTACAGCGTATCGAGCGCACGATGGTTGACGCCGCTTTGGAAGCGGGCGCTGAAATCCGGGAAGTGGCTTTCCATAAATTCAGTCCGCAGGGTGTCAGCGGTGTCGTGGTGATTTCAGAGTCACACCTGGCTATCCACACCTGGCCGGAGCTTGGTTACGCCGCGGTTGACGTTTTTACATGCGGAGAAACCGTGGATCCTTGGGTTTCCTGCAACTATTTGCGGCAGCACCTGTCGGCACAGGACATGTCTTCACAGGAAATAATACGCGGCAATATCAATTCTGAGGCTTCCCGCAAGGTGTCGAATTTCTAGGTGTAAGGGGGTTAGCACTTGACGTCACCGGTCTGGAAGTGGTTTGTCGAGTATACCCACCCGACACAAGCTCATATGCATGGCGTGGAGCGCTTTGTTTACTGCGGCAAAACCCAATTTCAGGAAGTTGAAATCGCTGATCTCCCGGTTTATGGCAGGTGCCTTATCCTGGACGGGAAAATCCAGTCTGCAGAACACGACGAATATATTTATCACGAGGCGCTTGTTCACCCGGCCATGGCGCTGCATCCGGCACCCCGCAGGGTATTGGTGGTGGGGGGCGCGGAGGGCGCCATGCTCAGGGAAATATTGCGTTACCCTTCTGTTGAACAGGTTGTAATGGTCGACATTGACAAGGAGATTGTGGAGCTCTGCCTGCAATACCTTCCAGCCTGGCACCGGGAGAGCTTTACCAGCCCCAAGGTTAAGTGCCTGTATATGGATGCACGCCGGTATCTAGAGGAAACATCTGAAATGTTTGACCTGATTTTTATGGATCTGACCGAACCGCTGGAGGCCGGGCCGTCTTATCTCCTGTTTACCCGGCAGTTTTACCGGACTGTCGCCGCCAGGCTCCGTGAGGGCGGTATTATTGCGCTGCAGGCCGGTTCGTTTAACCCGCGACTGATCTACTGTCACGCGGCCATTTGCCGCACGCTGGAGACCGCCTTTTCCCTGGTTCGTTCCTATTCAGCTTATATCCCTTCCTATGACGGGGCCTGGGGGTTTGTCCTGGCTTCTCAATTACATGACCCTTTAAGCATGTCTGTAGCGGAAGTGGACAGGCGTCTGACGGAGCGAGGCGTTAATGACCTCAGGTTTTACGACGGCGAAACCCACCAGGGGATGTTCTCCCTCCCCAAAGATGTCCGTCAGGCAAAGCTGACTGAGCAAAGAATCATTGAAGATGACCAGCCCTTAACTACCTACTAGCAAAGGAGCGCTAATTTATGGAAAAGAGCTTTGTCATGGTAAAACCGGACGGCGTGCAGCGCGGCCTGGCGGGTGACATCATCAGCCGCCTGGAGAGAAAGGGACTGAAACTGACAGGACTGAAGCTGTTGCAGATTACTCCGGAGCTAGGCGCCAGTCATTATGCCGAACACCGCGACAAACCGTTTTACGGCGAGCTCGTCTCTTTTATTACCTCCGGGCCGGTGGTGGCCATGGTCTGGGAAGGTTTGAACGCTGTCACGGTTATCCGCACTTTGATGGGGAAAACCAATCCGGCAGAAGCAGCCCCGGGCACAATCCGCGGAGATTTGGCTCTCTTTATGGGCAATAACGTCATTCATGGCTCGGACTCCCTGCAAAGCGCCGAGCGGGAAATAAACCTTTTTTTCCGGCCGGAGGAACTGGTGGCCTACAGTAAAGCGACCGACTCCTGGGTCTACGGTAAATAACAGAAAAGCGCCTCCGGGGCGCTTTTCTGTACCAAAAAAAACCGGATGTGACAACAATGCGCAAACTGTTGCTTTGCCTTCTTGCCATCCTGCTGTTTGCCGGCTGTGCCAGACGCAACGACGGCGCCGCCGCCCACTTGGGCGACCCCGTCACCGTTCAGCTCCAGGCACAGGGATACCGGACGGCATATATCAGGGAAAAGCCTGATATTCGCAGGCTGATGAACATCCTCTCCCGGATCGAAGTCCGCCCTCTTGCCCCGGAAGAGGAGATTGAACTAATCTTCAGGCAGGGTAAAACGGCAGATGCCGTTGAGCTCCGCTTTAAGGACATTAACAGGCAGGTCTACAAAGCGTTGTTCTTAAAGGACGGTTCCCTGCTGGTAGTTGACGGGGTCCGCGGCAGCGCCGGGCGACGAAACCTGTTTCTTTCGCCACCAGGTCAGGAGGCACTGCAGACCTATCTTCGGGCTTATCTGGAGCAACAACAAACCACGAGAGATTAAACTCCCGTGGTTTTTGTTTATTTTTTGCAGGATACTCTCAGTTGATGAAGAATAGATTTATACAACAGTAATAATTATTATTAAGGAGGGTTGTTTATGAATCCTACAGGTCGCGGATCGACAAACCGGGACTGGTGGCCGAACCAGCTGAACCTCAAGATGCTTCATCAGAACCCGGCCGAGAGAAACCCCATGGGCGAAGCATTCAACTACGCGGAGGAATTCAAGAAACTGGACCTTGAAGCAGTAAAAAAAGACTTATACGACTTGATGACCGACTCACAGGAATGGTGGCCTGCAGATTACGGCCACTACGGGGGACTTCTCATCCGCATGGCCTGGCACAGCGCAGGCACATACCGCATGGGGGATGGCCGAGGCGGTGCAGGGTCGGGTACGCAACGCTTTGCCCCCCTCAACAGCTGGCCGGATAACGCAAACCTTGATAAGGCACGCCGCTTGCTTTGGCCCATCAAGAAGAAATACGGCAAAAAAATTTCCTGGGCCGACCTGATGATTTTGGCAGGAAACTGCGCTTTGGAGTCGATGGGATTCAAAACTTTCGGTTTTGCCGGTGGCCGCGAGGATGTCTGGGAGTCTGAAGAAGATGTTTACTGGGGTTCCGAGACCGAGTGGCTTGGCGATAAGCGCTATTCCGGTGAGAGGGAACTGGAAAATCCTCTGGCTGCGGTGCAGATGGGCCTGATATATGTAAATCCGGAAGGGCCAAACGGCATACCCAATGTCCTTGCTTCCGCCAAGGACATGCGCGAGGTTTTTGGCCGGATGGCCATGAACGACGAGGAGACTGTGGCCCTGATAGCCGGGGGCCATGCCTTCGGTAAATGTCACGGCGCAGGTCCTGCCGCTCATGTAGGTCCGGAGCCCGAGGCAGCAGGCATCGAGGAACAGGGGCTTGGCTGGAAGAACAGCATGGGCAGCGGTAAAGGCATCGATACGATCACCAGCGGCATCGAAGGCGCCTGGACCCCCACCCCGACAAAATGGGATACCAAATACCTCGACATTTTGTTTAAGTATGACTGGAATCTCGTCAAGAGCCCTGCAGGCGCCTGGCAATGGGTGCCCACCGACCCCGAGGAAGAAGACCTTGTGACAGACGGCCACAATCCGGCAAAAAAATATTCAACTATCATGACTACGGCCGACCTTGCGCTGAGGATGGATCCCATCTACAGGCCGATCGCCAAACGGTTCCAGGAGAATCCGCAGGCGCTTGCCGATGCCTTTGCCCGCGCCTGGTTTAAGCTGACCCACCGTGACATGGGGCCTCGCTCACGCTACCTGGGCCCGGAGGTGCCTGAGGAAGAACTAATCTGGCAGGACCCGTTACCCGCAGTTGATCATGAGTTAATCGATGAAGCCGAAATTACGGCTCTCAAGGGTAAAATTCTTGACGCGGGCCTGCCTGTTGCCGAGCTGGTCTATACGGCGTGGTCGGCGGCATCGACTTTCCGCGGTTCCGATAAGCGCGGCGGGGCCAATGGTGCACGCCTTCGCCTGGTGCCTCAGAAGGATTGGGAAGTCAACCAGCCGGAACAACTGGGAAAAGTGCTACAGGCTCTTGAAAAAATCCGGGAAGCGTTCAACAGCGCACAGTCAGGACGAAAGAAGGTTTCCCTTGCCGATCTGATTGTCCTGGCCGGCTGCGCAGCCGTCGAGCAGGCAGCCGGGAATGCCGGTTTTGAAGTGTCTGTTCCTTTCAGGCCGGGCCGCACAGATGCCTCCCAGGAACAAACAGACGTGAATTCATTCTCGGTCCTGGAACCGAAAGCAGACGGCTTCCGCAACTATGCCAAAGCCAAATATGCCGTTACTCCTGAGGAATTGCTTGTTGACCGGGCCCAGTTGCTGGGACTGACAGCACCTGAGATGACGGTACTAATCGGCGGCATGCGGGCACTAAACGCCAATTACCAAAAGTCGCGGCACGGTGTATTTACAAAAACCCCTGAAAGCCTGACCAATGATTTCTTCGTAAATCTGCTGGATATGGGCACCGCATGGAAGGCGACATCTGAGGACGCTGACGTGTTTGAGGGGAGAGACCGCAAGACCGGTGAGCTCAAATGGACAGCCACCCGCGTTGACCTGGTATTTGGCTCAAACTCGGAGCTTCGGGCCATCGCAGAGGTGTATGCGAGTGACGATGCCCGACAGAAGTTCGTTGAGGATTTTATAGCAGCATGGAATAAGGTGATGAACGCGGACCGTTTCGACCTTGACAGAATCGCATAACAACAAGCCTCCCGGCTTTCCGGGAGGCTTTTGCGTCAGTAATCACTCCGTGTGCTACCCAAAGAAACATCAGGTTTGCACACTGTGGCCTACCTTGGGGCACGCATGCCAAGAATAGCTTAGGGCTTTAGAGGAAAATTTGCAGCCCATATTGAACTTTAACCGCTACTACTGCATTTTTCTTCTTTATTCCATTCCGGAGACGGTGCCAAAAGCGAATAGGAGGATTGAATGCCGCACATACAGATCAATGGAGCAGACCTTTACTACGAGGAACATGGCGCTGGTCATGCGACAATTGTCTTCGCACACGGCCTGCTATGGAGTGGGCACATGTTTTGCGACCAGGTTGCTGCACTGAAGGATCAGTACCGTTGCATTACCTTTGACTTTCGCGGACAAGGACAAAGCCAGGTCACCCAATCCGGCTATGATATTGAAAGCCTGTATGCAGATGCAGTTGAGCTTATTGAGGTACTTGGCTGCTCGCCCTGTCACTATGTGGGCCTGTCCATGGGCGGTTTTGTTGGCTTGCGTATGGCTATTCGACGCCCTGACTTGCTCAGGTCACTGATTATCATTGGGAGTTCTTCCGAACCAGAACCGGCGGAAAACATAAGACGTTATCGCATACTAAATCTCATTGCGCGCTGGATAGGACTAAGAGTGGTTGCAGACCGCGTCATGGAAATCATGTTTGGCCATAAGTTCCTGAATGACCCGACGCGTGCTGCCCTCAATCATGAGTGGAAGGAGCGCATGGCGGCAAACCATCGCATCGGGATTACACGAGCAGTGGCCGGGGTGATTAACCGCGCCGGCGTCACAGAGCAGCTCGGTCTGATTGGAACACCGACTCTGATAATTGTTGGCGATCAGGATGTTGCCACCACCCCTGCAAAAGCAGAGCTGATGCACGTTCGCATCCCGAACTCCCGGCTGGTTATCGTCCCTGGAGCGGGACACACCTCGACGGTCGAGGAGCCTGTTGCAGTAACCGCCGCCATGGTAGAATATCTAGCCGGTCTGGAAGGCTAAACTAGCAATAAGTACGGCCTCCCCCCCATCATCGCAGACATGCTTTTGATCATGATCAGGCTGTCGCCAATATTGGTGAGCTGATAAAAAGAAAATGCCCTGCAAAAGCGCAGGGCGAACACAAAAAGTTTTTATGCCTTGCTCCAGAATTTACAAAACCCTGGAAGCCTTGATTTTGTTGGTGCGAGAGGGGAGATTTGAACTCCCACAGGCGTAATGCCCACTAGATCCTGAGTGTGGAAAAAGCTGGTTTTACTGAGTTTTCCCTAGTTGCGCCAAGTGCCGTTAAGCCTTGCAGAATAAGGGTTTTTGTGCTATAGTTAATTCATGGAAATTGCCTGAGTTTTGTTGTTTTTGGCGGAGTTCGCACACAAATCCGCACACAAGGTTATAGGGGGTGGGGTATTGTGAGGTTGGGGCACGGAGAATATACGACCGATAGATTCGAGCAAAACGATGCGCGGAACCTGTTCCTTATCGCCATTCAAGAGGTTGCGCCGGAAGTCCTGCAGTGGCTACGTGATCAGGTGCTGCCGCTTTACAACCTCAAACCCCTTGATCCTAAGCTATGTCACGTTTCCCTTGAGGATGCGAAACTTTTTTTGCCGGATGAGTTATGGCGCGAACTGCAAGCATGGGCGGAAAAATTTAACCTACGCGAGGACTGGCTGCTGGAGCAAGCGATTGATACGTTGGCCGTCTGGCGGGTGTGTCCTGCATTGACGCAGGAACCGATTGAGTGGGGCGTTTACGGGCGGGGTGGCGGATATATGCTGCCGGAGACACACGAGGACAGGCGGCTGAAATTTGAGTGCGCGGGGTGGTCTCCCACGATAGAGCGCAGGGACAAAGCAAGGGCTAGGATTATGGCCGAGTTTGAGGCACACCTGGGCGCCTACCTTGAAAGGCTGGGGCAGGTAGCCGAGCAGGCCAGATTCAGGCAGGCAAGTGAAAAACGAAAAAGATTCGGCGACGATGAGCTGACACATTTTAAATGGCTTGTGTCGTATCAAGTGCGGGGGCACTCACACAGAGAGATAGCTGAGAAATACGGGGTTGATGTGCGTGCAATTAGCAACGGAATAAAGAGCGCGGCGGCCCTGGCCGGAATAAAATTGAGGCTACCAAGCGGAGTTGGCAGACCGCGGAAAAGACCAGAGTAAAAGAAAAGCTCCTACTTATGGGGGAATTATTAAGCGGAACGCTATGTTCCGTTTTTTGTTTTTTTAAGAGCCTGTATGATGAGGCTGGAGGTGAAACCCAATGACTAAACGATTGTTAAAGTTATCGGATGTTGCTCAAATCCTGGACGTGCAGGAACAGCGAGTGTACGCGATGGCCCGGGAAAACTTGCTTCCGGTTGTCCGGCTGGGGAGGCAAGTGCGCGTTGACAGTGAGGCCCTGGAAAAATTCATCCAAGGCGGCGGACGGCCGTTACCGGGTGGATGGCGACGTGCAGCAAAATAAGACGGGCAAACAAAACCCGGCTGGCTGGGCCGGGCGGCGGGAAGGGGATATGCGTTATGTCCACTAACCATATTTTACAACAAAAAGCGGAAATAAGCAAGACGGGGCGCGCGGCGCTGGCATACGCTGAACGCTTCGGTTGGGCGGTGCTGCCTGTTCACAGCATTAAGGATGGGCGTTGCACATGCGGCAAGCCGGACTGTTCAAGCCCAGGAAAACACCCGTTGACGCGGAACGGCGTTCGGGACGCAAGCAAAGACCCTGCGACGATTGCCGGATGGTACAGGCGTTGGCCATTCGCGAATGTTGCCGTTGTCACCGGGCAGGCAAGCGGCTTTTTTGTGTTAGACATCGACGGCGCCCAGGGTGAGGAGAGCCTGGCAGACCTGGAACGCGAAAACGGCAAACTGCTGGCGACCGTGGAGGCGATCACCGGCGGCGGGGGCAGGCATATTTTGTTCCGGCAGCCAGAGTTTGCAATAACGAATAAGGTTCGGCTTGCTCCCGGCCTTGACGTGCGGGGAGCCGGCGGTTATATCGTTGTAGCTCCGTCTTTTCACACCAGCGGGCAGCAATACATGTGGGAGCTTTCGAGCCGACCGGGCGAAGTTGAGCTTGCCGAGCCGCCGGGCTGGGTGCTGGACTTACTTAGGCCGTCCGTAGCCGTGGGACAGGGGAAGACCGCCTCCGAGTGGCAAAAACTGGCCACAACACCAGCCCACGAAGGCGAACGTAACGACCGCATTGCAAAAGTGGCCGGCCACATTTTACGGAGACATGTTAGTCCCCACTTGGCCGCGTCCTTGGTGCAGGCGTGGAATTTACAGCATTGCAAACCACCTTTGCCGCCGACTGAGGTCGAAAATATCCTGGAGAGTTTAGCCGACCGGGAGCTGCGGCGCAGAAAGGCGGTGTCGCAATGAGCCGGATCGACGACCTAGCTGCTGCGCAGGAGCGGGCGCAGGGGCAGCGGCCAACAGACCCTGAGCAGCAGACAATCCTTATTACGAACCGATTTCTGCGCGACATCACAGCAGACACGCTGCAGGCCCTGAACGCGGCGAATACCCCTCCCGTTTTGTTCCGCACAGGGAACGAAATTGTAAGGCTGACACCCTGCGACATGGCCGAACCGCTTACTGTTCCTGCATTGCGGGGGCGTATGGACAGGGTTGCCGATTACGTCAAGTTTAATAAGGATGGTGAAGAAGTACCAGCCCGGCCGCCGGAAGATGTCGCAAAGGATGTGTTGAGTCTGCCGGCGGGGGAGATACCTTTCCCGGAACTGCGCGGGGTGCGTCATGTTCCAATTTTTCTGGAAAGCGGCGCCCTGCTTGCAGGCGAGGGGTACGACCAGGCCTCCGGTTGGCTGTTACGGCTGCGCGGGTTAAACGGTGTTTTGGATAATATACCGGTGGATAAAGCACGGCGACTGCCGGATGAACTACTTTATGACTTCCCGTTCGCAGATGAATCCTCCAAAGCGCACACAATCGCCTTGATACTTCAGCCGTTCGTTCGTGAACTAATCGATGGACTTGTTCCGATGTTTCTGATTGACGCTCCGGCGCGGGGAACCGGCAAAGGGCTGCTGGCTGATGTTGCGGTTACGACATCCACTGGGCGCGGGGCAGCGGTGATGTCTCTGAATAAAGACGGGGATGAGGTGGAGAAGCGCATTACCGCACTACTTCTGGCGGGCCACAGTCATATCCAATTAGATAATGTCCGAGTGCCGCGCTCCCCTCACTTAGAGGCTGCCCTGACCGCTGAAACATGGAACGGCAGGCGACTGGGCAGATCGGAAATGCTTTACTTGCCGAACCGGGCGACCTGGCTTGCAACGGGTAACAACGTCGAGATGTCCGACGAAATGGCCCGGCGTATTATACCGATTCGCCTAGATGCGGGCGTCGAGCGGCCAGAGGACAGGAACGGCTTCAGGCATGTTCTTCCCGAATGGGCGCATAAAAACAGAACCCAAATAGTATCCGCCTGCGTGTCGATAATCCGCGCCTGGCTAAAGGCCGGCAGACCTCAGGGGAGCGCGACGCTGGGACGATATGAGACATGGGCAAAGGGTATGGGCGGCTTGATAGGCTTCGCGGGATTTAGTGGATTTCTATCAAACCGTGAGAAAATGCAGGGGCAGGCAGATAGCGAAACACGGGAATGGGTGGCGGCTGTTGGTTTTTGGTGGCGGCAATACGGGGAACGACTCATTACCGCTGGCGATCTGTTTGAGATTGTAAGGGAGCAAAGCCTGTTGCTTGACATTTGGGGGGGGCGCAGCAAAACGGGGGCCGTCCAGAGGTTGGGCCATGCACTAAAGAGCAAGCGCGATAGAATTTTTGGCACATTCAAGATCAAGTATTCCGGCAAAGACAGCGGGACCGATAACGCAGCATACAGACTCCAGCATATCGGCGGAGGTCAAGAAAAAACACCGGAAACACGGGAAACACCTGAGGACGGCGCAAAAACTCAAGCAGGACAGGGCAATTCGGACAGCAGCAATGGCCGGTGTTTTTATGAAGTTGGCACAAAAACACCGGAGAAACACCAAAAACACCGGCAAAACACCGGCCAAAACCCCCTTGATTCCATTTACCTCCCCAGCGTTTCCGGTGTTTCCCGTGTTTTAAGGTCACCTCTGCCGGAGGGTGAAAACGCAGATCGGAACCCCGGCGAGGACGATAACCTGCAGGAGGTGGCCATTTAATGCAAGCGTTGGCAAAACTTCGTGAAGTCGGCTACAGCGTAACCCTGGACAACGACACCTTGCGGCTGCAGTGGATTGGCCAGGGACAGCCGGACGCGGCCATAGTCAGGCCGTTGCTGAACGAACTGCGGAACCATAAGGCCGAAGCGTTGCAATATCTTCAGCGTCAGGCCTTTGTCCAGGACGTTTGCCGTCAGCTTGACGACTACGGCGTGGCCCGTTTCCACAGCGAGAAGCTGGGCGCGGTTGTCTATATCCTGCGCGACTGGGACGACCGGCTGCTGACGTTGCCGGCAGATGCGTTGGTGTTCTCTTTGCAGGAATTGCAGAGCATGGCCACACAGTCATATTCCACTGAGGAATTGAAGGCGTTGGCAACGGTCAAGCGTGAGATTCTGGCGGCACAAAGGCAATGGCTTGCCGAGAGGCGGGGAACGGTGCCGGACGCTGTGGCAATGGCGTTGCGGGTGTTTCCCGGATCGGTGGTGCTTGACACGGACGAGCGGCCGTCTGACGCACAGGAACCAGCGACCTGTTACGCTTGCAAGGGTAGCGACTTCTGGCAACAGCCTGCTGGTGGACAACCCTGCCGGAAGAGCCACCCGCAGCCGCGGACATAGGTCAGGGGGGAGGGGTGGGCGCAATGGGTGCCAGTATACACTTCACACCGGCGGGCGGGGCGATACTTGAGACACCGTTCCTGCAGGACTTTGTGGCAGCAATCAAACGAGAGATACCGCCAAGGAGCCGATGGTGGGACAACCAGGAAAAGCAGTGGCACGTTGACCCGTCCCATGCGCACACTGCGGCACGAATATTCCGGGCTTTCTTCCCTGGGCCGGAGAGTTTCCAGAGGCCGGGAGCGACAGAGCCGCCCACGTGGGCAAAAACGCTGTACGTTCAGCCGGATGCGCCGCTGGTGGTAATTGAAGCTGCTTATAAGGCGCTGGCGAAGGTACACCACCCGGACAAGGGCGGCAACCTGGCTATAGCAAAGCAGTTGAACTTAGCGATAGAGCAGGCCCGGTCTGTGAAGTCCGAGGGGCAAAAGGCGGTATAGCACGCTTAGGGCGCGAACGAACGCTAAGGAGGTGCAGACCCATGCGCTACATCTTCACCGACAAAGAAATAAAAACCCTGGCTGCTACCCTGACGGTGCTGCATGACACCAGGGAGCAGGAGAACGGGCATATCCTGGGCTTGCTGGAGAAGTCCGGCATACCGCACAAGCAGCGGAGCCTGCAGACCGGGGACTATTCCATTATGCTGCCGTCCTGTCCTGAGCTTGGGCTGCCGCGTGACATATACTTTGCCTCAGCCGTGGAGCGGAAATCCGTCGTTGATGAACTGGTGGAGACCGTAAAAGACCGGACACGTTTTGAGAACGAACTTATCCGTGGGCGGGATCTTGACTTCTTCTGCCTGGTGGTTGAGGACGCGGATGGCTACGGCAAGATAGTCCGGGGTGACTACCGCAGCCAATACGAACCCAAGGCACTGTTGGCGAGCTTGGCAGCCTTGAGCCTGCGTTATTGCTGTCCGGTGCATTTTGTGCCACGCGAACATTCGGCGCGGTGGATGTACAGCCACCTTTATTGGCACGCACTGGAGCAGTTGCGACGATCCCCTGCGGCTGCATGGCACTGGCGTAACGGCAGCGGATGCTTTGACCCGACTGCTGGTGAAGCGCTTCAGAATGTAACCCGAGGCGGAAGGAGGTGAACACCATGCTGACCAAGACCAACGACCGCACGACCCGCGACTGGCCTTGGTGGTGGGACCTTATGCTGTGGCTGCAGGCGGTAACGGCGGTAGTGGCGTTAGCACATCTACTTTGGGGATAACAAAGCAAAACCGTGTTACTTTTATCCCTTTTCTGTACAAAACGTGTTACTTTTATGCAGGTATCGGGGTTTTATGGACCGGGGCCGCCACTACACCCAGGGGGGGTATCTGCAATTCCAGGCAGCCAACGACCCCCCTTACTGGCCCTTCTTCGTAAAAATGCGAAATTCCGGCGAAGGGGGAAACCGCTCCTGCTGGCCTGCCGGTGGCCTGGCGCTGGCCCGCCTTGCAAGTGACATGTCTGACGCTGCCGAGGGGCTGACCTGCCGGTGGCAAAGCCTGTCTTATGTATAACAAAAAAAGGGAGGTCACTATTATGCCACAACGGGGAAGACCGCCGAAGTCAATCGAGCAGCATGTGCGCGAGGGAACACTTAACCCCTCCCGGCACAAGGCTAAAGTCCCGCTTGTCATCGGCGGGCGGAAGAAGCCGAAGTGTCCCCGCGACCTGAGTAAAGACGGCAAACGCATGTTCCGGGCGCTGGTTGCCGACATGTGGGATGCCGGGGTGCTTGACCATGCCGACTGGCCGATGATTATGGTGGCGGCCAGATTCTGGGAGCTTGCCCGACAGGCGGCAACGACTATCGAAGAGCACGGGCAGACTTACACGGTATCGAGCAAGTCAGGTTATACCGAACAACGGCTAACCCCTGCGGTCAAAATCTATCACGACGCGCTGCGGGAGTATCAGGAGACAATCGAGCAGCTAGGCGTTGGCCCGTCGGCTAGGGCTCGGCTTGCAGGGCTTGGGGTAAGGAGCAAAGCCGTGGAGAAGGAAGTGCCGGGACTGGCGACGCTGCATGTACTTCGACGGAAGGACGACGAAACAAAGGAGTGAGGGGGCCTGGAACTTTTGGCCCTGCGGTTTGACGGCGCACTGACAGGCGGGTGCAAGTTTTCGCGAAATTAAAAATTCCGGAGGAGTGCTGCATGAGCGACTTCAGCGCGATTGTCGGGCCTATTCTTGAAACCCTGGAACGGAAGCAGCGCGACTATGGCGGCAGCTTCGACCGGCTGCGGGATGAGTTCGGGCCGGTGGCTTTTTACGTCCGGCTATGGGACAAGCTGCTGCGTATCCGGCAAGTTGACACGCACGGCGACCACGCAGGCGAGGCGGCAGAGGATACTATCCGGGACGTTGTCGGCTATTGCTTGCTGGAACTGCGCTACAGAAGGCGGCGGCAGTCAGGTGAGTAAGGCCACCCAAGACCTGTTGGGCCGTGCTTACCGCATTGACCAGCGCCTCGCTGCCAAGGCTGCCCGGCTTGAGAACCTGCGTGACCTGTCCACCCGGATTAGCGCGGCAGTGCCTGGCAGTATCCGTTCCGGGCAACCTGCTGGTGACCGAATGAGCGGAATTATCGCCACGATTGCCGACCTGGAGGCAGAAATCCAGGGCGAGGTTGAGGCATTGCTGGCCACCCAGCGGGAGACCGCGGCGCTGATCCGGAGCGTGGGCAGGCCTGAGTGGCAGACGGTGTTGGAGCTGCGTTATCTGTGCTTCAAAAGGTGGGAAACGATTGCTGAGGAAATGGGTGTCACCCACCGGCAGGTCTTCTACCTGCACAAGCAGGCGCTGGCAGCAGTCGGGAATGGCAGGAAAGAAGGCTAACCTTGCCTGACAACAAAAACCCCACCACGGGGCGAGCAGGTGGCTTTCCGGGGGGCGCGGTGGGGGAGCCGAGAGAAACAGGGAGAAACATAGTTGCTACCTTAAGATAACCCCGCAAACAGAACAGGGAAGCCTGCTCCTGTTTGCGAAGGGTGAAAGTTCCTGTTAATGCATTGCAATTCATTTTCTTTCATGGTAGGATTAAAGAAGAAAACCGAAACGGGGGGCTAAAATGGAGCCGCTATTGACTGCGAAAGAAACGGCTGATGTCTTGAAAGTCACTGTACGGACTGTCTACAACCTACTGGAACGTGGGGAACTGCGCGGCGTGAAAGTGGGGCGCGTCTGGCGTTTTAGTGAGGACGAACTGAAGGCCTACCTAGAAAGAAACGTTTCCAATGAATAAATCCCAAAAGAGGAGTGTGATTAAAATGAAAAGGTTTTCTGTGGGGCTACTGGTAGGAGTGTTGGTTGGGATTGTTTTAACGTCTGCAACTGTGGGATTCGCCACGGCTAGAATCCGGCTAATTGTCAATAACACCGAAATAGTAGCAGACGTTCCGCCCACCATTATCCGTGGCAGAGTAATGGTGCCAGCGAGATTTGTTGCGGAGCCGCTTGGGGCAAGTGTGACCTGGGACGCGAAAAACAATGCGGTTATAGTCACTAGCGACCAAGCAAATGTTACCGCACAACCCAAGCAAGAGAGGCTTACGGAAAAACGTATCGGAGAAGATATTTTGCTGAATACGATACGCATCAGGGTAAACGGATCGGTAGAGCAGCAAACCATAAGCCCGAAGTGGGCTACTCCTGTAACGGCAAAAGGCGGAGCAAAATTCGTCGTTGTCAACTTAGACACAACCAATATTACACGCGACAATCTCGATGTTTTCTGGTCAGTTTCCCTTGACCAGTGGCTTTGGCTGGTTGACCAGATGGGTAGAAGGTTCACGGTTAATGCCAGTGCAAGTATTCCTGCTGATAACTCCCTCTTCGCTCGCAGGCTGGCTCCCGGCATAACAGAAAACGGCATCTTGGTGTTTGAAGTGCCGGTTGACGCGACTGGCTACCGCTTGGTGATTGCAGAAAATGTGGCCGTTGTTTTGAGATAAAGACAGGAGGCCACCGGTTATGCACAATCTCAACATCTACGGCTCTGTCCAAAAAGCTCAAAAGTCGCCGTCTTAACTCATCAAGTGCGCCAGATCTGCTGGCAGGGAGAGCGGGGCACGCTGGGGCCGCTGACGCAGGACAAGGCAATCGGGATGTATGAGCGGCTGCCTGAGCAGGAAGTCGCGTTTGAGGTCGCTTTTCCCGGCGTGAAGGTAGAGGACGCCTAGACAGGAAACGGCCTGCGGGGAGCCGGTATTCCCCGGCAGAACCCAAAAAAGGAGAGGGACGCGCAATGATGACCGAATTTAGGGACTTTGTACAGGAAAGAATTAGCGCAGCGCAGGCGGCGGTTTACAAAACTGAAAGATACCAAGAGGAAAAGAGGGTTTATGATGCTGCCTTATCGCGGTTGAAAATGCGACTTGGCAAAGACTTCGCTAAAGCGTTTCTTCCGGTGGACAATGCTGCTACCGCTCTTGAATGCACGTCGTTTCTAGAAATATATCTCCAGGGTATCAGGGACGCGATAGCCTTAAAGTCTTTTTTCGCAACAACGGATAAGCCGCTGTCGCAAGTGCTGGAAGAGATGATCGCGTATCCGGGAGAGGAGGAAGCAGAATGACTAAGTCTTGCAAAGACAAGCTCATTCCCGTTGCTTGCCACAAGTGCGGTAAGCGCATAAGCTATATATGCGTGAACTGCGGGAGGCGGGGTACACATTCAAGGGCCAGGGCGGCCAGCGGGGGTATATTGAGTATGTCGAATAGCTGACAACTGCGGTCACTGACCGCTAGAATTTGTGGCAAAGCCACAACAGCCAGGCACAGGCTTGCGGGCCGGGTAAAACCCAGAAAAAGGAGATTAGATATGAACTAAGGACAATGGCTAAGGTGATTGATGGCAAGAGGTACAACACGGAGACGGCCCTGGAAGTTTTTATGTATAGGGGGGGGACAATGATGGACCCAAATTATGATTGGAAAGACTTAGAAAGACAGATGACTGAACTAGATGCTGATCCATCGTTTCAAGAAAGCCAAAGGCGGCATCAAGAAGCATTTGCATTTGTGATGCGTTCCAAAGGTTATCTTAAATCCGGAGATTACGAAACGGCTCTTTATTACGCCGACCAAGCAGTAGAAACCGCCCCTGATTGCTCGACTGCTTACCTTGCGCGCAGCTATGCTTATGCGTATATGAACGATCCAGTTCATGCCGAACAAGATTTGCTCAAAATGCTGGAGATGGATCCGGATGATGCAAGTGCTCAACGGCTCCTTAACAATCTCCGCAGGAAAACGGGAACGGAGCCTAAGACTGGTGGGTGTTTATTGCCTGTGATTGTTGCACTGTTAGTGCTGGCTGCTATGTTTCTGGCAATCTGACACCATTACTTATTGAAAGGAGGTTGCTATGGTGTCAACGGTACTCTATATTCTGGCCGGCATCGTTTTTGCGTACTGGATTTACGGGAGAAGTATGGATTTCGTTGATCGACCGATGATTTTCGATCAATCTGGCGGGGTAATTCTCCTAATCGCCTCAGCAGTGCTGGCATTAGTAGGTTATTTGATCTAGTGGCTGGAAGATATGATCCATTGAGGGTTATTGCAAAGCCACCGACAGTTGCCGCGTCGAAGCGGATGCTGTTTGTCCGCGAGATGCTGGATGCAGGCCGCTTTGCCGAAGAGGAGTTCAAGGCTGTGCTGCCGTTTGAGGACGCTTCCCCTGACAGTGGCGGGGACTTGAGCCCTGCCGGCAAGCAGGCATTCACCGTTGGGGGTGCACGGCGGTTAACGGGAACTGGTATCATTTCGAATGTGCGGACAGAGAACTGGAGGAGGAGAACAGATGAGCATCAGTAAAGCACGCGGTTTGCTGTACTGGCTGGCAAAGGCGCTTGGCGATGTGCAGGCCGTCAAAAGCGGGAAAGTAGGAAAGCGCGTCGCACGGCGGGCAGCAGGGAAAGCCACCGGGCGGCTATTGCGGGAGCTGTTCAAGTGAGACGCTAAATTTTTTTCGGCATTTCAGTATTACGAAGGAGGGTTTGCCATGTATGGGCTACCCGGGGTTATATCATTTAAGACAGCGGGACTGAGCGAGGATGCGGCCAGACTGTTGGCCAAAGCGGACAACAAGAGCGAGCTTATAAAATACCTGCTGGAGCGGCACGCAAGGGGCAAGTCCGCACACACTGCGCACACTGAGGAAGGAGGCGGAGAAGGTGGCCGGGCAGGTTATTAAGCGCGGGGAGAATACCTGGCTTGTGCGGGTTTACCTGGGCGAGGATGGTGGCAAGCGGAAATACCATAATAAGACTATCCACGGCACTAAAAAAGACGCGCAGGCCTATCTGACCAAAGCGCTGCGCGAGCGTGATACTGGAACCTTTGTTGAGCCGACAAAAGAAACATTGGCTGCCTTTCTGGAACGCTGGCTAAATATAGTGGCAAGAAAAAGGGTGGCTGCTTCTACCTTCAAGAGTTATCAGGACTATGTTTCTTGCTACCTTAAACCCAGCTTGGGCGACTTGGCAATATCAAAGATAGGCGCGGCGGAAATTCAGGCGCATTATAACGCTATGTTGGACAAAGGCCTTTCCGCCCGGACGGTGCGTTATACTCATGCAGTCCTAAGGAGCGCATTAAACCAGGCCGTTAAATGGGGGCTGCTTTATAGGAACCCGGTGGAACTGGTTGACCTGCCGAAGCACAAAAAAGAAGAAATGAAGGTGCTTACACCGGCACAGGCAGCGCGGTTTATGGAGACAACAATTTTCAGTAAGTGGAAGGCGCTGTTCTCTCTTATGTTGGCTTCCGGTATGCGACCCGGAGAAGCGTTCGGCTTAAAATGGGCCGACATAGATTTTGAGCGGCGGCGCGTTCACGTCCAAAGGGCGCTATCAAAGGGCAAGGGCGGTTGGAGCTTGGAGGAGCCGAAGACCGCGCAAAGCCGCCGCTCAATCCCGTTACCGGCGAGTGTCATTAAAGATCTATTGGAACACAGGGAAACGCAGGATGCCGAGAAGAAACGGGCCACCCTGTATAACGATAACGGACTGGTTTTTGCTGGCGATACTGGGGAACCGCCTTGCAAGCAAACTATCCTTTCAGGGCATTTCAAACCACTACTGAAGGCCGCAGGGCTGCCGGATATTCGCTTGTACGACCTGCGGCACACCTGCGCCACGCTGCTGCTTGCCGCCGGTGAGAATCCAAAAGTAGTCAGCGAGCGGTTAGGCCATGCTTCCGTTACCCTGACGCTGGACACCTACAGCCATGTGCTGCCGGACATGCAAGAGAAGGCCGCCGAAAAGTTGGAGGACATGTTATTCAGCGGGCGGCACACAGAAACGACCGAATCAGAAGTCCGCACACTATACGCACACTGAACAAAAATAAAAGGTTTTTGGAAACTGTTTCCAGTTCCAAAAACCCTTGATTTTGTTGGTGCGAGAGGGGAGATTTGAACTCCCACAGGCGTAATGCCCACTAGATCCTGAGTCTAGCGTGTCTGCCGTTCCACCACTCTCGCAAAATGTGAAGGTGAGCCATGTTTGACTCGAACCATCGACACCCTGATTAAAAGTCAGGTGCTCTGCCACTTGAGCCAATACCACTTATGAAATGACGCTTTAAGCGTCGTTGATTGCTTTGGCTGGGGCGGCTGGACTCGAACCAACGCATGCGAGATCCAAAGTCTCGTGCCTTACCGGCTTGGCGACGCCCCAGTATTTTGGTGGAGAGGACTGGATTTGAACCAGTGAAGGCTGAGCCAACAGATTTACAGTCTGCCCCCTTTAGCCACTTGGGTACCTCTCCACATTTGCAAGGGAATCATGTTGGAGCCGGCGATGGGATTCGAACCCGCAACCTGCTGATTACAAATCAGCTGCTCTGCCATTGAGCTACGCCGGCGATTTTTATAAGCAACATAGAGTTTAGCATACTTTAAGCAACAAGTCAAGATATACAAAATAATCCAATAAAGGTATATATATCCTTACGATGGCAGGAAATTTTTCTGCCTAAGGTGCTTGAGTACGGCGTCCCTCTGATTGAAACAAAAACTGTTTTCCGGGGAAGTATGTTTTCGGAGGAAGATGCGCAAACCAAGGGGAGAAAAGGGAAGGAGGCAGGAAGGCTGTGGCAGAGCTGGAGTTAAAGCGGATTTTTGCCGACCTGCAGGATGCGGAGCAGGAATTGGAAAGGGCAGGAGGTTGCCAGGAGAGCCGTAAGAAGTGTCTGCAAAAATTACTGATCCTGAGGAGGCAAATGGACCATTACGTTGAACATTGGCTGCGCTTCGAGGAAATTATCAATGACTTGCAGGAGAAGTTCAGCTTTTCTCTCCCTGACGAGCTGCCGGAAACAATGTTGCACGCCTTTCTGAAAATAAAGCCGGACGCCTCGCAGCCGGCGGGCCGGCAGGCGCCTGTGCTGCCGGCTGAACACAACATCTCTGTCAGTTCATTCCGCAAGGGGCTCGGTTTTCTTGAACTGGCCATGATGGATGAGGCTATTGCCGAGTTTAAGCAGGTAGCGGCCGTCGAGCCGGACCTGCTCCTGGCCAGGCTTTGCCTGGGAGTTGCTTATGCGGAAAAGGGTCAGGCCGATGAAGCGATGCGTGAACTTCGCCTCGTTCAGGCGTTAACGGAAGACCGGCAGACTCACGCGATCATTCATAATGCCCTGGGAAATCTCTACGCCGGTGCCGAACGATACGACCAGGCGCGGCAGGAGTTTGAGCAGGCGGTAGAATTGGCTCCCGATTTTGTGGCAGCCCGTTTCAACCTTGGAGCGGCTTACTATAACCTGCAGGAGTATGAGAAAAGCCTGCTTTCTTTTCTTGCAGTAAAGGATAACTTTCCGCGGGACTGGGAGATTTACTTTTATCTTGGCAAAGTCCAAAAAAAAGCAGGCAATGACGGAGAGGCGCTGGTTAACCTGCTCAAGGCCGCTTACCTGGCCCCCGGGCAGTTTTGCGTTTTTCTGGAGCTGGGCCTGCTCTACGAATACCTGGGGGAGACAAGGAAAGCGCTTGAGTGCTATTACCGTGCTCACAGGCTTTACCTGGAGGATCAGCAACGGGAGCACGGCCCGGCTGAAGAAAACAGCAGCCAAAGCAGGAAAATTAAGCATGGCAACGAAGTAAATCCCGAACTGTAAGAGGGAGGGATAGCTTGAACACTATTCGCGATGCCGGGCTGGCGCCCGAGGGCAGGCTGAAGATCGACTGGGTAAAAAAGCATATGCCGGTGCTGTCCTCTTTGGCTGAGGAACTGGGACGTGCAAAGCCTTTTGCCGGGCTAAAGGTTGCTATCTGTTTGCACCTGGAAGCCAAGACGGCTTACATGGCGCAGGTTATCCGCGACTGCGGCGCAGAGGTGGCCATCACAGGGAGCAACCCGTTGTCAACCCAGGATGATGTGGCCGCCGCCCTGGCGGCGGACGGGCTGACTGTCCATGCCTGGTACGGGGCAACCCCGGAGGAATATGACGAACATCTGAGCCGGACGCTGGAATGCGAACCGCAGCTTATAATTGACGACGGTGGCGACCTGACGGCGCTGTTGCATGCAAAGTACCGGCAGCTGCTGAAAGATGTGCGCGGCGGCGCCGAAGAGACGACCACGGGTCTGAACCGGCTGCGGGCTATGGCAGATGAAGGGCGTCTGCAGATACCGGTGATGGCGGTCAATGATGCGTATTGCAAATATCTGTTTGATAACCGCCATGGTACCGGCCAGTCGGTGTGGGACGGCATCATGCGGGCCACGAATCTGGTTGTGGCCGGGAAAACGGTTGTTGTTATGGGCTACGGCTGGTGCGGCAAGGGAGTGGCTTTGCGGGCCAGGGGGCTTGGCGCGCAGGTTGTTGTCTGTGAGGTCAGCCCGATCCGCGCCCTGGAGGCGGTGATGGACGGCTACACATGCCTGCCGTCGCTTGAAGCTGCCGGCCTTGGCGATTTTTTTGTCACTGTGACCGGTTGCCGGGACGTGCTGGGACGCGGGCATTTTCTGCGGATGAAGGATGGGGCCGTCCTGGCCAATGCCGGGCATTTTGATGTGGAAATCAACAAAGAAGAACTGTCTGCGCTGGCGTCGGCCAGGAGGATAGCCCGCCGGAACGTGGAGGCGTTCAACATCGGAGGCAAAAGTATTTACCTGCTGGCAGAGGGCCGGCTGGTCAACTTGGCCGCAGCTGACGGGCATCCGGCCGAAATTATGGATATGTCTTTCGCTTTGCAGGTAGAGGCCTTATGCTACCTGAACGACAATTACGGGCGCCTTCCTAATTCCGTACTGCCGCTGCCGGCCGAAATCGATGACAAGGTGGCCAGGCGCAAGCTACAGGCGCTGGACGTGCGGATTGATTCGCTGAGCCAGTCTCAGCAAGGCTACCTTAGCGCCTGGAAAACGGAATAGGGGTGAGCCGATGATTAACCTTGCCATAATCGGCGGGACGGGTGTGTATGACCCCCGGATGCTGGAGGATTTACGGACGTTTGAAGTGAACACGCGCTACGGTGCCGCGCTGCTTTCACAGGGCAGCTACCAGGGGCAGGACGTGGTATTTTTGGCCCGCCACGGGACAAAGCATGGCACGCCTCCCCACAGGGTCAATTACCGGGCCAATATCGCGGCACTCCTTAAACTCGGGGTGGAGAAAGTGGTGGCTACCGCCGCCGTCGGTTCTATGAACGAAAAAATGCCGCCCGGTTCCCTGGTTTTGCTGGAGCAGTTCCTGGATTTCACCAAAGCCAGGGAAGCAACGTTTTTTGACGGCGGGGAGTCCGGGGTAGTACATACGGATTTTACCGCACCGTATTGCCCGGAGGTTAATGAACGACTGCTGGCGGCGGCCGGGAACGCCGGACTGGAATTGCAGAGCGGGGCCGTTTATGTCTGCACGGAAGGGCCCCGGTTTGAAACTCCCGCTGAAATCAGGATGTTCAGGCAATTAGGCGGTGACCTGGTGGGCATGACCAATGTTCCGGAGGTGGTGCTGGCCAGGGAGGCAGGGCTGTGCTACAGTACGGTGGCGTTGTCTACCAACTTTGCCGCGGGAATCTCGGAGACGGTTTTGACTCACAGGGAAGTATTGGATATGATGGCTGAAAATGGCGATAAAGTCAGACGTTTGCTGAAAGAAGCAGTGGTTGCCCTGTCGGGACCCAGGAACTGTGCCTGTCAAAGCCTCGGCAGCGCAGTGCCGCTCTGAGGGTAAACTATGGAGCCGTTACGGTTTGCCGAAAGTAAGCTTTACTTGCTTGACCAGCGACTGTTGCCGGCGCGGGTTGAATATGTGGAATGTGACAACTGGCGCTGTGTGGCGGAGTGTATCAGCCAGATGGTCGTCCGCGGAGCGCCGGCAATCGGCGCGGCGGCTGCTTTCGGGATGGCGCTGGCCGCGCTGGAACACGGGCATGAAGACCTGCTTGGATTTACCGCTGCCTTGGAGGAAGCGGCCAGGGGGCTGAAAGGCACGCGGCCGACAGCGGTAAACCTGGCCTGGGCGGTGGACAGGATGCTGGCGACGGCCGCCAGGCCGGCGGGCCGCTTACCACGGGAGACAGCCAATGAACTGACAGCGGAGGCGGAACGCCTTGCCTCGGAGGATATTGAAACCAACCGCCGTATCGGCCGGTTTGGCGCGGAACTGGTACCTGACGGAACGCGTATCCTGACCCACTGCAACGCAGGGGCGCTGGCTACTGCCGGTTACGGGACGGCTTTGGGGGTGGTGCGCAGTGCGGCAGCGGCAGGCAAACAGATACATGTTTTTGCGGGTGAGACAAGACCCTATCTGCAGGGAGCAAGACTTACCGCCTGGGAGCTTGTCCGCGAGCATATCCCGGTGACTTTGCTGGCCGACAATATGGCCGGATTTTTGATGCAACAGGGAAAGGTTGACCAGGTTTGGGTCGGAGCCGACCGGATTGCCGCGAGCGGTGACGTGGCCAATAAAATCGGAACATATTCCCTGGCGGTCCTGGCCGCCGCTCACCGTCTGCCTTTTTATGTGGCGGCGCCCTTTTCCACCTTTGACCTGACGTTGCATAGCGGTGCGCAGATCCCGATCGAAGAGCGCTGCGAGACCGAATTGACTCACTTTGCCGGTGTCCGGGTGGCACCCGAGGGAGTTGCCTGTTACAATCCGTCCTTTGATGTTACGCCGGCTGCGCTGGTGACCGCCATTGTTACGGAGTTCGGAGTGATTCATAATCCTGATGCTGAGAAAATCCGAGTGTTTTTCGGGGAGCGCGACCATGCCGGATAAAAGAGAACTGCTGGTCGGAACGGCGCGTGAAATGTGCCGGGATGCTTTGGTTCTTGGAACATGGGGTAACCTTTCGGTAAGAGCCGGGGAAGAAAGCATGTGGATTACACCGAGCGGTCTGCCATACGAAAACATGTTAACAGACGACCTGGTTTTGATGGACTTTTATGGAGCTGTGTTGTCCGGCAACCGAAAGCCCTCGTCCGAATGGCGGCTGCACGCGGCACTGTACCTGGCCCGGCCGGATTGCGACGCTGTGGTTCACACTCACAGCGTTTATGCCATGGCTTTTGCCGTTGCCCGGCGGCCTGTTTTGCCGGTGGTGGAAGAACTGGCCCAGATGGCGGGCGGCGCTGTGGAAGTGGCGGATTATGCGCTTCCGGGCACGGCCCTGCTGGCGCAAAATGCCGCTACTGCGCTGGCTGACCGCAGTGCGGTGCTGCTGGCCAACCACGGATTGGTCGCCATAGCTGCAGATTTGGGAGAGGCTCTGACAATCTGCCGGGTGGTGGAAAAAGCGGCTCAGGTGCTGTTGCTGGCGCGACAGCTTGCTCCGGTGCAGCCGCTTTCCCCGGAAGATATCCGCGACATGCGGCAGTATTACCTTAAGTCGTACGGGCAAAGCCGGACCGGCCGTTCAGACGCCGGTGAGGAGGAGACTGAGACATGAGCATTTTAATCCGCGGCGCAACCGTCCTGACGGTCAATGAAACTGACGAAGCAGTTCAGGAAGCCGATGTGGTCGTCGAGGGACAGACTATAAATTACGTCGGGCCTAAACGCGAATGGCAGACCTCTTTTGCCAGGGTAATAGACGGCAGGGGTAAACTGCTGACTCCCGGCTTCGTCAACGCCCACGGTCATGCGGCCATGACCCTGCTGCGCTCTTTTGCCGACGATGTGCCGTTGATGTACTGGCTGGAGAAACGCATCTGGCCGGTGGAGGCCAGGCTGAAACGAGAGGACGTGTACTGGGGGACGCTTCTGGCCATCGTGGAAATGCTCAGATCCGGCACCACCACTTTTACGGATATGTATTTTTTTATGACCCAGGTGGCGGAAGCGGTTGAGGAGTCTGGTATACGCGGTGTCCTGTCACGGGGACTGGTCGGGGTCGGGCAACAGGCGGACAAGGGTCTTGAGGAGAGCGAACAGTTTGTCAGCTGCTGGCACGGCAGGGCCGAGGGCAGGATTACCACTATGCTTGGCCCTCATGCCCCGTATACGTGCCCGCCGGCTTACCTGCAAAAAGTTATGGAGTTGCAGGAAAAACTGAAAGTACCGGTGCAGATTCACCTGGCTGAAACGCAGGAAGAAGTCCGGCGTATAAAAGAGCAGTACGGTGTGTCGCCGGTTGCGCTGATAAATGAAACGGGCCTTCTGGAAAGGCCCGTCATTGCCGCTCACTGTGTCCACCTGACTAGCGAGGATATTGATATTTTGCGCGAGTTTGATGTCCATGTGGCACATAACCCTGGCAGCAACCTGAAGCTGGGGAGCGGTATCGCCCCGGTTCCCGATATGCTGGAACGCGGGCTGGTTGTGGGTCTGGGTACCGACGGGGCGGCAAGCAATAACAACCTGGACATGCTTGAGGAGATGCGCCTGGCAGCGCTGCTGCATAAGGGCAGTCGCATGGACCCGACCGCCATTACGGCACGGCAGGCTCTCAGGATGGCCACCAGGCTGAGCGCCAGGGCGGTGTTTCTGGAGAATGTGGGCATGGTGGCCGCCGGGATGAAAGCGGACTTGGTTATGTTTGACCTGCACAGGCCGCACCTGACCCCCCGGCACGACCTAGTTGCCCATCTTGTTTACGCAGCGCAGCCTGACGACATTGCGCTGGTGATGGTGGACGGCAAAATATTGCTGGAGAACGGGGAGCTAACCACCCTTGACGAAGAGAAGATAATGTTCCAGGCGCAGGAAAGAGCGATGCACCTGGTCAGGGAGCAAGCGGTCAATTAGCGGAAGGGATCTACTGCGGGCGCGGGGCGGGTGCCGGCGGAACAGCCGGTGGGACCGGAGGAGCGGGAGCCGGTTCGGGGTCGGTTTCCGCGCGCATCCGCCTAAGAATCTCCGCCAGTTGTTCAAAAAATTCGCTGATCGGTTCGCCGCGCTGGATGCCGCTGGAGATGTCCCGCAATTGTTGCACTATGTCCGGGTTTGCGGAAACATAGGCGTTGACAATTCCCGGTTCTCTTTCTTCAATGATGCGGGCCACTTCCCGCTTGATTTCCACTTCGCCGCGGGCTTGTGCCTCAGCCCGGTCCAGCGTAATTCCGACCAAAGCCAGGTTGGCTATGGCGACCACTACGGCCGCGTCTACTCCCTGCACCCCGGTGGCAATATCAGCTATGCGGTTGGCCATTTCCATGGCACCAGGCGCCGGTATTCCCGGAGCCTGCTCCGGCTGGCGCTCAGGCGCCGGCCTGCGCAGCGGTATAGGGCAGCCTGCGGCCAGAAGACTGACAACTACCAGCAGGCTGACCAGGTACAAGCAGCGTTTTTGCTTCACTTTATCACCTCCTTGCAGTCTCCCTTATTGTTTAACAGCGCATCTTTGTTTATGCGTATTTAAGAACAAAGACTTAAGCGGACGCTCGTTTGCCTCAATTCGACGGGCAGCCAAGGGTCCGGCGCAAAAATTGACAGCGTGCAGTTCATAAACTATAATCAGTATGAACATACAGGCAGCCGGAGGGATAAAAGTGCGCGTATTACTGACCAATGACGACGGTATTTTTGCTGAGGGGCTGCGCGCACTGGCCGGCTGTTTTCATACGGTGATGGAGACCTATATTGTGGCTCCGGACCATGAACAGAGCGCCACCGGGCACGCCATTACCATGCACCGCCCGTTGCGTGCTGAGCCGGTTAAGATGCCGCTTACTCCGGAGGTGCCGGCCTGGTACGTCAACGGCACTCCGGCCGACTGCGTAAAACTGGCGGTGGAGTCTTTGCTGCCGGGGAAACCTGATATGGTTGTGTCAGGGATTAACCGCGGCGCTAATCTGGGAACAGACGTCCTTTATTCCGGGACAGTTTCCGCAGCTATTGAAGGGGTTATTCTGGGAGTTCCGGCAATTGCCGTCAGCCTGACTGAGCCTAACGAGCCTTTTTATGATTATGCCGCGGAATTTATTTGCCGTCTGGCGGCGGTGCTTCTGCAAAAGGGCATCAGCAGCGATACGCTGCTGAATATAAACGTTCCCGGTTGCCTCCCGGAAAATATGCGCGGCGTGGCCATTACCCGTCTTGGTGTGCGCCAGTACAAAAATGCTTTTGAAAGCAGGAAGGACCCGCGGGGGCGCACATATTACTGGCTGGCCGGCGAACTGATTGATACGGTGGACGGTGACGACACGGATGTTTCCGCCATCAAGAGCCGAAAGATCTCCGTGACGCCGATTCACTACGATCTGACCAATTATGGATTAATCAGCGAACTGAAGAAATGGAACATAGAACTTTAGGGGCAAGGAGTGCCAACATGGAAAACGAGGGCAAACTGGAGCTGGTGGCAACGCTGAAGATTGCTAACAACGATGAGCTTTACCGCCTCGTTGATTTCTTAAACCGCAGCCTGAAAGGACATAAGCTGATTTTTGGCCTGACGAAAAAAGGGGAACAGATGACCTTTTCCGTTTACGAAACTTAAGTCCCTGAGGTGAGGTTAATGCCGAGGCTGGCGCCCTATGGACCGAACCGCTATCTGCTTCCCCGCGAGGGCAGGATGAAAACGGAGGCGCTCGTCTTTTTAAGCGACTCCTTGCGTTCAGCTGTCACTGATGACGCTAATGAACTGCAGCAGCTCTGCGATGCGGCGTCTCTACCGGGCGTGTACGGGCCGGTCATCGGCCTGCCGGACATTCATGCCGGGTTTGGCTTGCCAATCGGCGGCGTCCTGGCCTGTCTGGCGGGCGGTGAGGGCGTGGTGTCCGCCGGTGCGGTGGGCATGGATATCAACTGCGGGGTCAGGCTGCTGGCCACGCGTCTGCCGGCGGAATCGCTCGGCAAGCCGGTATTGCGGCGCCTGCTGGAAGAGATGGAAGCACGCATCCCGTCCGGTATAGGGCGCAAATCCCGCCACGGACGACTTTGCCGCGAAGGAATGACGCAGATTTTGCTAGGGGGCGCCAGGGAGCTGGTCAACCGCGGCTATGGTCGGCCGGAGGACCTGGAACGTATTGAGGAGTACGGCAGCTTGCCAGGTGCCCGCCCCGCTGCGGTTAGCAAAAAGGCCATCTCAAGGGCCGACCAGCTTTCCACTTTGGGAGGAGGCAACCATTTTCTGGAGCTGGGTGTGGTGGAACGCGTTTTTGACAGTGAAACTGCCTTAGCTTTCGGCCTGGAGCAAGGTATGCTGACCGTGCTGATTCATACCGGCAGCCGCGGCTTCGGGCACCAGATATGTACCGATTATACGGAAATTATGGCGGCTGCCGCCCCACGGTACGGCATCAGGCTGCCGGCCAAAGGGCTGGCCTGTACGCCGGTCAACTCTCAGGAAGGGCAGGACTACCTGGCGGCAATGGCCTGCGCCGTCAATTTTGCTTTTGCCAACCGCCAGCTTATTACACATGATGTGCGGGAGGCATTCCGCGCTGTCTTTAACCGTGACGACCGCGAGTTGGGCCTGTCGGTAGTTTATGACGTCGCTCATAACATCGCCAAGTTTGAAGAACACTTCGGCCGCTCCCTGCTGATTCACCGCAAGGGAGCCACCAGGGCGCTGCCGCCGGGCCATGCGCAAAACCCGGAGTGCTATCGTACGACAGGACATCCGGCCATTGTTCCCGGCAGCATGAACTCTCCTTCTTACGTCCTGACAGGTACGGATGCCGTCGCTGAGACATTTTGTTCCGTAAACCATGGCGCCGGCCGCCAGTTATCCCGCTCAGCGGCGCGCAAATCGATCAGCCGCGACCAGTTTTTATCTTCGGTCGGCAGCGTCCTGTTAAATACCCGTGACTGCGGGCAACTGCTGGATGAAGCTCCTGCGGCTTACAAAGATATCAATGAGGTAGTGGAAACACTGACAGAGATCGGGCTGACCAGGAAGATTGCCAGACTCATGCCGCTAGCCGTTATCAAAGGGGAAGGAGATGAATGAATGACGGGAACGCGCGTGCTTGACCCGCGGGTTATCGATCACACCAATCTGAGCGCCACGGCGACCAGCAAGGATATCGAAAGCCTTTGCCGCGAAGCGGTGGAATACGGTTTTGCCGCGGTCTGCCTTAACCCCTGGCATGTACGTTTTGCAGCCGGACAGCTGGAAGGAACAGCTGTGAAGGTGGCTGCGGTGGTTGGCTTTCCGCTTGGCGTTACCACGAGCAACGTAAAAGCTTTTGAAGCGGAGGAGGCCGTACGGAACGGAGCCGAAGAAATCGACCTGGTTATTAATCTGGCAGCCCTGAAAGAAGGTCTGTCCCGGTATGTACGGGACGAGCTGTTCCGGGTACGTGACTGCACCAGGGGGGCGCTGTTAAAGGTTATTCTGGAGACGGCGCTGCTGACAAATGAGGAAAAGAGGCAGGCTGCCGGACTTGCCCGTGACGTCGGGGCAGACATGGTGAAAACTTCTACCGGATTTGCCGGCGGCGCCACCTTAGAGGATGTGAGGCTGCTGAAGGAAACGGTGCCTGAACTGGGAATCAAGGCTTCCGGAGGGATCCGGGACACCGCTTTTGCGCTTGCCTTGCTTGACGCCGGAGCTGTACGTCTTGGCACGAGCAGCGCTGTTAAACTGCTGCATAAGAGAAAGACTAACGCCGCCTACTGAAACTAACCGGCAAGGTGCGTGGTATTTATGCTTGAGCAAATCTATAGGTCAGTCTTGGAGCAGTCTCCTGTCGGCTGTGCTTTTTTTAAAATACTGTGCGACGACGCAGGCTTACCTGCAGATTTTGAAATACTGTACGTTAACCCTGCTTTTGAGGCTCTGACCGGATTAAGCGCTTCTGTTGCGGTAGGTAAAAAGATTACGGAAATTCTCCCGGACATACGTCACGGAACGGTTGACTGGGTTCTGTATTACGGGGAACTGGCACTAAACGGCGGCAGCAAGGAGTTCGAACAGTTCTTCGGGGACCGTAACAAATGGTGCAAGATTAATGCCTTCTCCCCGCTGAAAGGTTATTTTGTCACTTATCTGACTGATATTACGGCCGAGATGCGGATGATGGAAGAGCAAATCGTCGTTAATACTTTCTTCAATGATATTGTTATTGAATATGATGAAGAATTCAGGTACATAAGCTACAGGTCGAATCAGCAATTCGCCCGGGAACAGAAGGAAAAGGTTATTGGCAGGACGGTGCGTGAAGTTTACGGGGCTGAGTTTGGTGCTCAGGTCGAAGCCGTCTGCCTGAGAGCCAGAGCCAGCGGCCGGATTGAAAGCTGGGTTCACAAGTCGCCGCTGCCGGGCGTTGACAGGTGGTTCCAGGGCAGCATCATCTACAGGACCGATTCCTTTAACCAGAAGAAGTATATAGTAGTCACCAGTGACATCACGGAAAAGGTTGAGGCAGAAAGAGCCCTGTTCGCTGAAAAGGAAAGGCTGCGTGTTACCCTGCATTCCATCGGTGACGCTGTTATCTCAACCGATAAACAGGGCCGGATTGTCAGTTTCAACCCGGTGGCTGAGCAGCTGACCGGGTGGAAAGAACAGGAGGTTCTTGGCAAAAATTACAGAGAAGTTTTCCGGATTATCAACGAGATAACCAAAACCGAGTGTGAGGACCCGGTGGAAAAAGTCCTGCGTACAGGTCATATTGTTGGCCTGGCAAACCACACGGCGTTAATCGCGCGGGACGGTACCGAAACTCCGATCGCCGACAGCGCCGCACCGATTAGAGACGAGACGGGAGTGGTGTATGGGGTTGTGCTCGTTTTTCGCGATGTCACAGATGAAAAAAGCAAGCTGTCGGAAATTGAGTATCTCAGTTATCATGACAGCCTGACAGGACTGTATAACCGCCGCTTCTTTGAAGAAGAGTCAAGAAGACTCGATGTGGAAAGAAATTTGCCGATTACGCTGATTATCGGTGATGTGAACGGACTGAAACTTATTAACGATGTTTTCGGCCATCAGGCAGGCGACAGTATGTTGCAGAAAACTGCGGGCGCCATCAGAAAGGCCTGCCGCGCGGATGACCTGGTAGCCCGTTGGGGCGGCGACGAGTTTGTAATCATTTTGCCGAAGACAAGTGGTGGAGGGGCTCAGGAACTTATTGACAGGATCCGGAAGATCTGCAGCGAGACAGAGATAGAGTCCCTGAAACTATCCATATCCTTTGGTTTCAGGACAAAGGATACGCCTGAGGTTCGACTCGCTGATGTTTTAAGGGACGCGGAAACTGAGATGTACAAAAATAAGCTGCTGGAAAGCAAAGATATAATTTTTAACATAACAAAGAAAACACTTGCGACCCTGTTTGCCAGAATACCGCGCGAGACGGAACATTCCAGGCGGGTGGCGGAAATCGCGAAAAACATAGCTAAAGCGATGGGGATGACTGAAGTTCAGGTTGGAGAAATTGAAAAATGCGGATATCTTCACGATATCGGGAAAATTGCCATCAGCAAAGATATTCTGGAGAAGCCGGCTGCTCTGACTGAGATGGAGTGGAGCGAGATCAGGCGCCATCCTGAAACCGGCTACAGGATTTTGGCGGCCTCCCAGGATACAGCGGGAACAGCGGCCCATGTCCTTTCGCACCATGAGCGTTATGACGGCACCGGTTATCCGGCGGGACTCCGGGAGGAGGAGATACCCCTGCCGGCCAGAATACTGGCCGTTGCCGACGCCTACGATGCCATGACCTGTGACAGACCGTTCAGGAAGGCTTTTCCCGATGCTTATGCGGTTGACTCGTTGCTAAGAAACTCCGGTACACAGTTTGATCCGCTGATAGTTAAGACTTTTGTTGAGCGGATCCTGAACAGGCCGGCGGGGAGAACATTGCCGAAAGGACCGGTTCATGGCCATTGAACAAGCGCGTGAACACCTGAAAAAATGGGGCAGAGCTCAGGATATCAGGGAGTTTGCCACATCCAGCGCTACAGTGGAACTGGCGGCGCAGGCCCTCGGGGTTGAACCGGCCAGGATTGCGAAGACTCTTTCATTCAAGGGCAGAGATGGCGGGGGAATGCTGATTGTTGCTGCCGGAGATGCCAAAACGGACAATGGTAAATTTAAAGCGGAATTTGGCTTTAAGGCAAAAATGCTGACTCCCGAGGAAACGCTTGCCCTGACAGGACACGCTGTGGGCGGAGTCTGCCCTTTTGGCCTGCAAATGCCTCTTCCTGTCTTCCTTGATATTTCTCTGCAAAGGTTTGCCACTGTTTTTCCGGCCTGTGGCAGCGGGAACTCCGCCATTGAACTGACTTGCGCGGAACTTGCTGAGTATTCCTGCTACCAGCGTTGGGTTGATATCTGCAAAGACTGGGACAAAAGTGCCGGCCAGCCATGATTTCACTGCTTTGTTTCCTTGACAATTCGGCCGGATAAGTTTAATATCACAGCAAGGGTTTCTGTAGAACGGTAGCCGTATCAAAGGTCGAAAAGGTAGAACAGTAGAACGGTAGGGAGAAGGACAGCGAAAACCGGAGCGTTTTTTTTGTTTCCCCCTGCCTGAAGGAGGTGTGGCAAGGCAACACTGGGCTTGCGTTCAGGCACCTAAAACAAAGACAGGGGGAATTTATGTGCAAAAAAGAAGACGGATCCTTTCGGTTTTGCTGCTGTCGGCTGTATTGCTGGCAAGCGGGTGCGGGCGGAAGGCTGCGACGCCTCCGGCCGCGGGGAAGCCATACGAGGTTATCAGGGTCGGCGCTATCTTTGACGTAACCGGCACCGGCGCGCCGCTAGGTGTGCCGGCGGAGCAATCGGCCAGAATGGTAGTGGAAAAAGTCAATGCTGAAGGCGGAATAAACGGCATTCCGCTGGAAGTGGTCTTTCTTAACAATGAAAGCGTGGAGGACAAGACGGTTCTGGCTTTTAACCGTCTGGTTGACGAGGACAGGGTGCTGGCGGTGGCCGGTGCCAGCCAAAGCGGCACTACCTTAGCCATGGTCCCGGCGGCGACGGAGGCGGAGGTACCGCTGGTGTCAGCCGCGGCCGCGGTCAGTATTGTCGAACCGCTGCCGGATCGGCGCTGGATATTTAAAGTGGCGCCGAATGATTCACATGTTATCAGGCGTGCTTTGGAGCACATGCTGGAAAACGGCATCAGGCGGATTGCCTGGCTCAGCGTCAACAACGCCTTTGGACACAGCGGGAAAAAACAGTTGGAGATGCTGGCTCCTCAGATGGGCATAGAAGTACTGCTCGCGGAAACGTTTGAGGCCAATGACGCCGATATGCGCGTGCAACTGACCCGTATCAACGGCGTTAAACCGGACGCGGTGTTTGCCTGGGGGATTCCGCCGGCCGCCTCCATTATTACCCGCAACTATCGGGAACTCGGTCTGACGATGCCTTTGTATCACAGCCATGGTGTCGGTAGCCGGCGCTTTCTGGAACTGGCGGAAGGCACTGCGGACGGAGTGATGTTTGCCATCGGTCCGCTGATTGTGGCGGAACAGCTTCCTGACACGCACCCGCAAAAGCAGAAACTGCTGGAATACCTGAGTGTATTTGAAAGCAAGCATGGAACACGCTCCACCTTTGGCGCCCATGGCTATGATGCCCTGATGCTGATTGTGCAGGCTCTCAGGAACACTACACTGACAGGAGACGTCAGCAAAGACAGGGCTTTATTGCGGGACTCCCTGGAGCAGGTGCAGAATTATGTCGGCATAGGCGGGACTTTTAACGTTTCGCCGACTGACCACGTCGGTCTCGATGAAGAAGACCTAGTCATGGTCAGAGTGGAAAACAACGAATGGAAACTGTTGGCTGACTGATAAAAATTAGCTGTGCCGCATCCCGTCCGGCACGGCAATTGGGTGGTGCTGCATGGAGGGAATGGCTTCTTTGACCCAGTTTTTGCTGGTGGGACTGACGCTCGGCAGTATTTATGCCCTGGTCGCGGTAGGATTTGTCCTGGTTTACAATGTGACAGGTGTGCTTAATTTTACCCAGGGCGAGTTTTGTATGCTGGGCGCCATGCTGGCGGCAACTTTTGTCCGACTGGGAATTCATTTTCTACCGGCCTCTTTCCTGGCAGTGTCCATCGTGGTGCTGGCGGCAGCACTGCTGGAACGTGCGGCTATCAGTTCAGCCCGCAAGGCTACGCCGCTGACACTGATTTTTATTACTTTGGGAGCAGCCATAGTCATCCGTGGTGTCGCGCTGCTTTTTTTTGGCACCGAACCCTACACATTGCCAGTATTTCAGAACCTCCGCCCGCTGCAGCTGGCAGGCGCCTCGGTAACGTGGGCCAGCCTGTCGGCGCTGGTGGTGGGGGTCATTGTCGTGCTTCTCGTCTTTTTACTGCTTGAGCGGACGATGGCCGGGAAGGCGTTGAGAGCCTGTATGATTAACAGGCTGGCGGCACAGTTGATGGGCATCAGTCCGCAACTCATGTCTTTGCTGGCTTTTGTGCTGAGTGCCGCGGTGGGGGCGGTGGCAGGTATTATCATCGCCCCCATTACACTGGCTGTTTACGACATGGGTCTGATGCTTTCCCTGAAGGGGTTTATTGCGGCCACCCTCGGCGGCCTGGCCAGTGCTCCCGGCGCCATCGCCGGCGGGCTGTTGCTTGGCGTGCTGGAAGCGCTGGGAGCCGGCTACATCGGTTCAGGTTATAAGGACGTGGCTGCCTTTATCGTGTTGCTGATCGTGCTGTTTGTCAGGCCTGACGGCCTTATCAGCGCTGTCCGCGGGGAAAGGGTGTAACAGCTTGAGAAAGTGGCCGCTACTGTTAACTGTCTTACTTGTATTGCTTTACCCTTACCTGCTGCAGTCCACTTACTTCCGCACTATCGGCATTTTTATCGGCATCCGCGCCATAGTGGTCATCGGCCTTTGCCTGCTGATGGGCTACGCCGGTCAGGCGTCTCTGGGTCAGGCGGCATTTTATGCCCTGGGCGCATACACCTCAGGGGTTCTAACCGTACGTTACGGTGTCTCTCCCTGGCTTGCACTGCCGGCCGGTATCATACTGGCGTCAGTGGTGGCAGCGGCCGTCGGCTGGCCGGCGCTTAAGCTGCGAGGGCACTTTTTGGCGTTGGCCACCCTCAGCTTCGGCCTGATAGTTTACTTTCTCCTGAAACAATGGAGTTTCCTTACCGGCGGCCCTTCCGGGCTGAGCGGTATTCCCGCCCTGAGTGTGGCGGGCGCGCGCCTGAGGTCAGCAGAATATTATTACCTGGTCTGGGGGACAGTGGCCCTTGTTGCCTGGCTAGCCCATAACATAGTGCATTCGCGGATAGGGCGCTCTCTGCGGGCCATCCATGACAGCGAAACAGCGGCCGAGTGCCTCGGCGTCGATACCTTTCGCCTGAAGCTGCAGTTATTTGTGCTCAGCGCCGCCTACGCAGCGTTGGCCGGCACCCTGTACGCGCATTTCGTCCGTTTCTTCAGCCCGGCTGCGTTCGGGTTCAAGGTAAGCATTGAATTTGCTATTATGGCGGCTTTGGGAGGGATGGCCAGCATTTACGGCGGGGTGCTTGGCGTAGCTACGGTTACCCTGCTGATTGAAGTGCTGCGGGCAGTTGTTCCTTTGGCCCTACCGGCGGCGCACGCCGTGGCGGCTGTGGAAACCGCTGTATTTGGCCTGATTCTCGTAGCCGTCTTTATATTCCTCCCCGATGGTCTGGCTGGAGGCGCCCAGCAGTTGCGCACCAGGCTGGTCGCGCGCCGTGCTGCTGCGGCCGGGCAGACGAAGGAGGCAAGAAGTTGAGCATCCTGGAGGTCAGGGAGGTTGCCCGGGAATTCGGCGGTGTGCTGGCAGTGGACAAAGTAAGCTTTATGGTGCAGGAAAATGAGATTGTCTCCGTCATTGGGCCTAACGGGGCCGGTAAAACGACCCTGTTCAATATAATCAGCGGTGTTTATGCTCCCACTGCCGGCCAGGTACTGCTGCGCGGCCGCGAGATACAGGGGAAAAAAGTCTTTCAGTCGGCAGGACTCGGACTGACCCGCACATTTCAGAACCTGCAGCTGTTCAGCCGGATGACCGTCCTGGAAAACGTTATGACAGGAAGGTATATGCGTACCAGCAGCGGTTTTCTTGCCGCGGCGCTGCGCTTGCCGCAGGCGGTGCGGGAGGAGCGGCTGACAAGGGAAAAGGCTTTTTCCTGCCTTGAGCAGGTGGGACTGGAGGCTTGCGCGGAGCGGCCGGTGACCATGCTCTCGTTCGGGGAGCAGCGTCTGGTGGAAATCGCCAGGGCAATGGCCATGGAGCCCGGCCTGCTGCTGCTTGATGAGCCGGCGTCCGGCTTAAACCCTGCGGAAAAACTGCAGTTAGCCGGCCTGCTCCGTCGGCTTCGCGACTCGGGAATAACCATCCTCCTGGTGGAGCACGACATGAATACGGTTATGGAACTGTCCGACCGGGTAATCGTGCTTTATCTGGGCAGGAAGATCGCAGAGGGGACGCCCGCTGAGGTTCAGCAGGATGAGATGGTAGTAGCCGCCTACCTGGGAGGGGAAAAGATTTGCTGACGGTCAACGGGCTGCAGGTTGCGTACGGGGCGATCGAGGTCTTGCACGGACTCAGTTTTTCTGTGCGTGAGGGTGAGATTGTCGCCGTCATTGGTGCAAACGGCGCAGGTAAAAGTACGTTGCTCGGCACTCTTGCCGGGATTAGCTGGCCCGCCCGCGGACAGGTCATCTTCTGCGGGCGCGATATTTCCGGTCTGCCTGCCGAAACTCTGGTTAAGCAGGGTATAGCCCTTGTGCCTGAACGGCGACAGGTATTTGCCGGCCTGTCCGTCTATGATAATCTGTTGCTCGGCGCATACCACCGGTACCGTGCTGAAAAGCATCTCTTGCCGGCTGAAATAGCACGAATTCTGGAAAAGTTTGCTATTCTGCAGGGAAGAGAGAAACAAGCCGCCGGTACACTTTCCGGCGGAATGCAGCAAATGCTCGTCATCGGGCGGGCGATGATGTCCAAGCCGAAGCTGCTCCTGCTGGATGAGCCGTCACTTGGACTGGCTCCCCTGATTGTCAGGGAAATCACACACCTGGTCCGCAGCTTGCGCGAGCAGGGCATGACAATCATTGTTGTGGAACAAAACGTCCGCGCCGCTTTAGAGATGGCCGACCGCGGCTACGTACTGGAGCGGGGCAGGTTTGTTATAGACGGGACTTCCGGTGAACTGATGGGCGACTGCCGTGTGCAGAACGCTTACCTTGGACGGCGGCAATAATTATTCTGCTGCAAAAAGTCGCTTTTGCGACTTTTACTACAAGTTCTGCATAGCAGAACTTGTAGGGCATTGCGCTTATTGCGTTTGTCTGACAAAAACGCTCTAAATGACACAAAACAAAAAAACCAGGGAGTAACCCTGGAATCTTTTTATAATCTGGCAGGGGAGACAGGACTTGAACCCGCAACCAACGGTTTTGGAGACCGCTACTCTACCGATTGAGCTACTCCCCTGCACCTGTCTTTATTTTAGCGCAAGTAGTCCGGCTTGTCAAACGGTTATCCGCCTGATGTAATCGCATAAATCAACGACTGGTCTTGAAAAGGGGTGCCGCCTGTTATATTATTATAGAAAATGCTCAGACCGTTATATATCTCTGACTTTATTTGAGTAGCTACTTAATAAATCTGTGATGCACGGGAGATGAAAGTTATGCGCGACCGAATCGGATTTATTGGTCTTGGAGCCATGGGAGGCGCCCTGCTGAAGGGAATTACTGACATAGGCGTGCGACCCGAAGATGTAGTGGCGGCTGACGCGTCTGAGCTCCGGCTGCGGGAGGCGGCACAGAGGCATGGCATCGGGACTGTGCCCGACAACTGTGACGTGGCCGCCAGGGCGCGCATTATTTTTCTGGCCGTCAAACCGCAGGATATGCCGGCGGTGTTGCAGAGCATCGACTCTGCCCTTACTGCGGAGCATCTGCTCATTTCTGTTGCGGCCGGTGTTTCTATCCCCTGTATTGCCGGCACAATCGGCGCGCAGCCCGGAATTATCCGTGTCATGCCCAATATCTCATGTCTGGTGGGAGAAGGTGCCGTAGCGGTCAGCAGGGGCCGCTATGTCAGTGACCAGGACCTGGAACTGGTTGTCTCCTGGCTGGAGAGCCTGGGAATGGTCAGGCTGGTGCCCGAAAAGCTGCTTGATGCCGTAACGGGCTTAAGCGGCAGCGGTCCCGCGTACATTTACGCGCTGATTGAAGCATTGATGGAAGGCGGGGTTTTGGCAGGGTTGCCGCGCGAACTGGCCAGGGACCTGGCGATCCAGACGGTTTTTGGCGCCGCCAGGATGGCGCTTTCAACAGGTGAGCATCCTGCCATCCTGCGTGAGATGGTTACCTCGCCGGGCGGCACAACGGCGGCCGGCTTGTTTGCTCTTGAGGCCGGCGGTTTCAGGGCCGCGGTGATGCAGGCGGTGAAGGCGGCGGCAATCCGTTCCGCCGAACTGGGAAGCTGATGATGGAAAGCGGGAGCAGAGTCCTGTCAGAGGTTAAAACGATTGTGGTCAAGGTTGGAACGCGGCTGCTGACCCATGAAACAGGTAAGCTGAACCTGAGGGCCATGGAAAAGGTCGTACGTGAGCTGGCCGATTTAAAGAACCAGGGCAGGGATGTTGTTCTTGTTTCTTCGGGAGCTGTCGGTGCCGGGATCGGCAAGCTGGGGTTTCCGGGAAAACCGCAGAGCACCCCGGAGAAGCAGGCGCTGGCTGCTATCGGGCAGGGCCTGTTAATCCAGATGTATGAAAAGCTGTTTGCGGAATACGGCCAGGTAGCAGCCCAGGTGCTCCTGACCAGGGATGATTTCCAGGACAGGAAAAGGTACCTTAATTCACGTAACGCCTTGCTGGCTCTGCTAAGGCTTGGCGCCGTGCCGGTAATAAACGAAAACGATACAGTGGCCGTAGAGGAGATCGAGTTCGGCGACAACGATACGCTGTCGGCGTTGGTGGCCAGCACACTTGACGCGGACCTCCTGGTAATTCTGACGGACATCGGCGGACTGTATTCCGGCAATCCCAAGCTTGACCAGACGGCGAGGTTAGTCAGCACTGTTGAGGAGATTACCCCGGAGATCAGAAAGTGGGCCGGAGCAAGTACCGAAGCACTGGCAACCGGTGGTATGGTCACCAAGCTGCAGGCGGCTGAAATTGCGGTGAATTCAGGGATTCCTCTTATTATTGCCGGCGGCCGGGAACCGGACATTCTGCACAGGGTGCTGACGGGAGAGGAAACAGGGACTTATTTTTGCGCCCGCGAGAAGTCCCTGGATTGCCGGAAGCGTTGGATAGCGTACGGGCAGGCGGCTCACGGCAGGGTTACGGTGGACAGCGGCGCCAGGAAGGCGTTGCTTGATGAGGGGAAAAGCCTGCTGCCAAGCGGCATTTTAGAGGTGTCAGGAGAGTTTGAGGCCGGGGAGATGATTGCGGTGGAGGACGAGCACGGCTTTGAGCTTGCCAGGGGGTTAGCCGGCTACAGTGCCGGCGAGCTGCGAAAAATAAAGGGGCTGCGCACTGAAAGAGCGGCCAAAATCCTGCAAAAGCAGGTGGGCGAGGCTATCCACCGCAACAATATGGTGATCTGTCGCTGATTTTATCAGGAGTTTTTGGGAGGCGGAGCAATGAGCGAAGTTGTCAGGAAAGCGGCGGAGGCCAGGGAGGCCTCTGTGGTTATGGCCGCGGCAACCACAAAACAGAAGGACGCGGCTATCTTAGCCATGGCCAGGGTAATCAGAGAGAACCGGCAGGCGGTGCTGGAGGCAAATGCCCTTGACTTGGCTAGGCTGACCGGCAAGGACGGGTACAGTAAGGCCTTCTACGACCGGCTTAAACTGACGGAGACACGTATTGCCGGCATGGAGGAGGGGTTGCTTCAGCTATCGGCCTTGCCGGATCCGATAGGCGAGGTGACAGGGATGACGCTGAGACCTAACGGCCTGCAGGTTGGACGTGTACGGGTGCCGTTAGGGGTGATCGGTATTATCTACGAAGCCAGGCCCAATGTTACGGTAGATGCAGCGGCGCTGTCACTGAAGGCGGGCAATTCGGTTGTCCTCAGAGGCAGCTCGGAAGCGATAGATTCTAATAAGGCACTGGCTCGCCTGCTCCGCGCGGCTGTGGAATCAGCCGGCCTGCCGGCCGGTGCGGTTACCCTGGTAGAGGATACTGACAGGTCGGCGGTGCTGGAAATGATGCGCCTGAACAAATACCTCGACGTCCTAATCCCAAGGGGCGGTGCCTCACTGATTCAGTCGGTGGTGGAAAATGCCAGCGTGCCGGTTATTGAGACAGGAATTGGCAATTGCCATACTTTTGTGGATGCGTCCGCGGACCTGGAAATGGCCGAGGCGATTGCCATCAATGCCAAGACACAGCGCCCTGGCGTGTGCAATGCCATGGAGACACTGCTCGTGCACAGTGCCGTTGCCGCGTCCTTCCTGCCGCTTGTACTGGAAAAGATGTTTGCCGCCGGGGTGGAGGTGCGTGGCTGCCCAAGGACGCAAAGCTATGACCGGCGCGTGCTTGCCGCAAGTGAAGATGACTGGTATACGGAATATCTGGACCTGATCCTGGCGGTAAAGGTAGTCGATTCGTTGCAGGAAGCCATTACCCATATTAACAGGTACGGCTCCGGGCACTCCGAGGCAATTGTCACCGCACAATACAGGAATGCCAGGCAGTTTCTGGCCGCGGTTGATGCCGCCGCTGTCTACGTCAACGCTTCTACCCGTTTCACGGACGGGTTTGAGTTTGGGTTGGGTGCGGAAATGGGCATTTCAACCCAGAAGCTGCACGCCCGCGGTCCGATGGGCCTGACAGAACTGACCACAAGTAAATTTATTATTTTTGGTGACGGGCAGGTAAGGCAGGGCAGTTGACAACCGGTACCCAAAAGATTAAAATGGGGTTAGTGAAAATTTTCCTAAAACAGCACTTTTGCTGCTGTGCAGTTCCCGTCGACCTTTTGTCCGGTGCTTAAACTTACGAGGAGGAGAAACAAATGAAGCGGTTTCTGGAAGGCTTAGCCAAAAAAGACGTTATGCTGGTTGACACAACCCTGAGAGACGGCGAACAGACAGCCGGGGTGGTGTTTTCCAACAAGGAAAAGCTCCGCATTGCCCAGATGCTGGATTCTCTGGGAGTGCACCAGCTGGAAGTGGGGATTCCGGTAATGGGCGGGGCCGAGAAGGAAGTTATCAAAGAAATTGCAGAACTGGGACTGGACGCCAGCATCATGGCCTGGAACCGCGCCAATATCGGTGATATAAAAGATTCGCTTGACTGCGGTGTGGACGCTCTCGCTATTTCCATTTCCACCTCGGATATCCATATCGCTTACAAGTTGCAAACTTCGCGGGAATGGGTTCTTGACAATATGTCAAAGGCATGCGAGTTTGCCAAGAAGCATGGTAAGTACGTCTCTGTCAATGCGGAGGACGCTTCCCGCAGTGACCTGGATTTTCTGAGCAAGTTTGCCCTGCGGGCCAGGGAATGCGGCGCCGACCGGCTTCGCTTCTGTGATACGGTAGGGGTTCTGGAACCCTTTAAAACTTACGAGGTTATTACGCAGTTGATTGCCGCTACCGGCATGGATATTGAAATGCACACTCATAATGATTTTGGTATGGCTACCGCGACTTCGCTGGCCGGTGTAAAGGCGGGAGCGACCATGGTCGGCGTTACGGTAAACGGTCTTGGCGAACGGGCCGGCAACGCGGTGCTGGCCGAGGTGGCCATGGCCCTGAAATATCTGTATAATATTGATGTAAAAATAAACCCGCGCGAATTGCGTGAGCTTTCAGAGTACGTGGCACTGGCCTCGGGAAGGGTGTTGCCGGTATGCAAGCCCATTATCGGCACCAACATGTTTGCGCATGAATCGGGCATCCACGCCGACGGCGTACTCAAGCACCCGTCTACCTACGAAGTAATCCAACCGGAAGAAATAGGCCTGCAGCGTCAGATTATTATCGGCAAGCATTCCGGCGGCCGGGCCATTGAGATCAAGTTCCTGGAATACGGCATTGAGCTGAGCAGCGATGAGGCCTCAGAGATTCTCCCGCTGGTTCGCGCGGCGGCCATTGACCTGAAAAGAACGCTGTTTGACAAGGAGCTGGTGTACATCTACGAAGATTTCTGCAAAGCAAAAAACAAAAGTAAGGGAGCGTAAGCAAAAGGGCGCCGGCAAAACCTAACGGGTTCCGTTTTAAGGTGCAAAGTTAAGAACTCAGTCCTAAATAGGATGCGAAATCGCTTTGGTTTCGTATCTTTTTTTATCCCTGAAAATAAAGGAGTAACTGCCTATTGTATTACTAATTCGCAAAGGAAATTTAAACCTTATGGCTTGGTGGGTGGTTTTGCTTATTTCATTGACGTAATCGGGGAAGCCATTTTCAGGGGAGGTGGCGATACAGTAGGCTTTAATCCTCTGACGCCAAAAGAACCAGTTATAAGAATAATCGCTGTCAAAACATAGATCAGGAAATAACTTCCGGTAAGGTCAAAAGTGAGACCACCCAGGATAGGACCGATACTTGCGCCAATTTGATGACTTAGAAAAACCGCGCCAAATGTCCTGCCCATGTTTTTTAGGCCCCAGCATTCACTGCTCAGGGCAGAAGTAAGAGGACCGGTGGCTGTCCAGAAAATCCCGAAAATAATGGCTCCCAGGTAAAACATAATCAGGTTGGAGGCAAGAGCCATCACAAGGAAGGAAACGCCGCGTAGAAAGTAAATCAGAGCCAGTACATATTTTCGCTCCAAAATATCAGACAGACGCCCGGAGGCGATAGTACCCATAAAAGCCAGCAGACCCATAATAGAGTAAGCTTGCGCTGTTGTAGTTACCTCAAAACCCAGGCTTTGTCCAAAATTGTGAAAATGAGCCATGATGAGTGCCATACTGAAACCGCAGGTAAAGTAGGCGCCCGCCAGTCTCCGGTAGCGCGGGTCTTTCATTAGGGAAAATAAGGAAAGGGCTGCTGCATTATCATTTTTGTTAAGTTGTTTTGGTTGTTTTCGCAGCGACTCTTTTATTTCAATGTGTCCGGGACCGTCCCGCAGTAATACAGCGACCAAAGGAAACAGGAACAGTAATACTCCTCCTGCAGCTGTAAGCACCGCTGTTCTCCAGTCATATTTTAGAAGTAAGTGTGTCATTATCGGAGTGATTGCCAACGGCCCAAGGGGGAAGCCTGACATGGAAATGCCAAGTGCAAGTCCCCTATTTTCTGTAAACCAACCTGATATCAGGACAGCATTCGTTAAGAGGGTGGTTGTTGTATATGCTATTGATCCAAGCAGTCCGTAAAGTAAGGCAAACTGCCAGAAAGCGGTCATTTGTGAGGTCAGAGTGAGCACAGTCCCAAAGCCCATTATGCCGATAATAATTATTTTCCTTGGTCCGAAACGGTCGATCATAGAACCTATATATGGTGAAAAGAGTCCCTGGAACAGCATAAATGCTGCCAAAACAACAGAAATATGTGTCACGCTCAAGCCGAACTGTAATGTCAGCGGTTTCAAAAACAAGCCAAAACTCAAAACGATGCCACTGTTAATCAGCAGCATTAAGAAACAGACCACTAAAATAACCCACCGATAACCTTTCATTTCTCAACCTCCTGATAATACGGCTTTTAGGCCACGGGTGACGTAACTTTGAATTCTTCCGTGTCAAGTGAATCGCATTCCACTCCTTTAGCGAGGAGAAATATAAGTGCGACGTATTTTATAAACAGGGCTGAGGGCGGTTGCAGTAGCGAGCTGCCGGTACGATCAGTTGCCGGATATCTTTCAGCACCGACAAGTCAGACAGCGGATTTCCTCTTACCGCAATCAGGCAGGCGTCTTTTCCCAGGGAAAGGTCGCCGCGTTCAGCTGAGAGGCCGCAGACAGCAGCTGCTACAGAGGTGGCGGCACGCAGCGTGTCTACGGCGGTCAGCCCTGATTCCCGCAACAGCTCCAGTTCCCGTAACAGCGAGACCCCATGCTGTACCCCGGGAGCGCCGGCATCAGTGCCGGCGGCAATTTTTACGCCCTCCGCCGCGCCAAGACCAACCATCTTCATCTGTTGCTCAAGGGAACGCCTGACAACGCTGCGCTGCCGGGCGTCAAGCCTGGCTGATAAAGTTTCGGATTCCAGCCAGGCCGCTACCGGTGCCAGTGTAGGTACCCAGAAGATTTCTTTTTCGGCCATTAGCCGTAGTGTGGCACCGCTAACAAAGTAGCCGTGCTCAACGGAGTGAACGCCGGCCTCCAGGCAGCGCCGGACCGCTTCATCTCCGCTGGCATGAGCCATCACCGGCAGGCCGTGATGACCGGCCCGCCGGACAATCCCGGTCAGCTCGGCGGTATTAAAAGGGGCGGGCCCTACCAGTCCGTATTCTGAAAAGCTGAAAATGCCGGAGGTGATCACTTTTACCTGCTCAACGCCCCGGGAGGCCAGAAGGTCGACCAGATCCGCGGCCTCAGACGCCGAACGGACCGGCAGGCTCAGGTGAGAGCCATAAAAATCAACTCTGCTGATCGCCTGTCCGGTAGAGACAACGCGTAACGGCGAGAGCGTAAACACGGTCTGCTCTTTGGCTCCGGCGTCACGAACAGTAGCGATACCGCAAGCCAGCAGCCCGGCCGCCTTTGCTTCCAGTTGTTCTTTTTGGGCTTCCGGCAGAGTAAGATGTAAATGGCAGTCAGCCAACGCCGGCATAATTGTCAATTCTGAAAGGTCCCTGACCGGCACGCCCTCATCTTTAAGCGGGCAAATCTTGCCTTGCTTTATTCTTAAACTTCCCGGACCGGCAAGCTGCTCCGACCGCCCGTCCCATAACGCAGCATACCGGACAAGCAAATCGCCTTTAATTTCGAGCAATTTATAACCACCGCCCGCAAGTTTGTTATTCCATTATAGCATACTTGCTGGTTTTCAGCACATGTAAAATTGCACTCAGAGATGCGTATCAGCATCAAAAAATAGAATTTTTAAATTGTATAATAAATATTTTAAAATTTAAGCAGGAGTTTAAACTTCTGACCCGAAAAATGATAAAGGCTAAGTATATAGAATATTTGCGGAATTTAAAATTCCACGACTTCTAATAAATGAAGGAGGGTGTGTGCCATAAAAGCAGAGCGCCGGGTGAATCACGATTATAAACGTTGGGAGGGTAAAAAATGGGAAACATGAAAAACTATGAAGAAACTTACCGTTCATTTAGTCTGGAAGTTCCTGAATACTTTAACTGGGCAAAAGACGAGTTTGACCGCTGGGGCCGGGACCCCGCCAAGCTGGCCCTATGGGTGGTAGACGACTTTGGACGGGAACAAAAATTTACTTTTGCCGAGCTGACCAAGCTGTCGTGCAAGCTGGCTAATTTCCTGGCCGGACAGGGAGTTAAGCCAGGCGACAAAATTATTCTTGTGCTGGGCCGCCTGCCGGCTTGGTGGATTACTTTGCTGGCTTGCCTGCGGGCGGGGATAATCGTGGCTCCCGGCACTTTGCAGCTGACTCCCAAGGACCTGGAATACCGCTTTGACGCCTCCGGCGCCGTGGCCGTCATCGTTGACGAGGAAACCGCCGCCAAGGTGGACGTTGTCGCTGACAAGTGCCCGACGTTACGCACCAAAATTGTGGTGGGCAAGCGCGAAGGCTGGCTTTCTTTTGACGAGGAACTGACCAAGGCTTCTGACAGTTTTAAGGCCGCTGACACGCGGGCTGACGACAATGCCCTGCTGTACTTTACTTCCGGCACTACCGGATTGCCTAAAATGACAGTTCATACGCACGCTTCTTACGGCATAGGCCACAGGATTACCGGTAAGTTCTGGCTGGACCTGACACCTGACGACCTGCACTGGAACCTGTCCGACACCGGCTGGGCAAAGGCCGCCTGGAGCAGCTTCTTTGGCCCCTGGAACTGCGGCGCCGCAATTTTCCAGCACTACAGCACCGGCAAATTTGACGGCAAGCTGACCCTGCAAATGCTGGAGAAATACCCGATTACCACTTTGTGCGGACCGCCGACCGCTTTTCGTGTCTTCGTTCTCGAAGACCTGAAGAAGTATAACTTTAAAACCCTGCGTCATTGCGTGGCTGCTGGGGAACCGCTTAACCCGGAGGTCATGAACGTCTGGAAGGATGCCACGGGCCTGACAATTTACGACGGTTACGGGCAGACTGAAACAGTCCTGCTGGTCGGCAATTTCCCCTGCAACGAGGTGCGTTTCGGGTCGATGGGCAAAATGTCGCCGGCCTTCTATATCGGGATTATTGACGATGAGGGCAGGGAAGTGGCGCCCGGACAGGAGGGCGACATTGCCGTAAAACTGACTCCCAAGCGGCCTGTCGGCCTTTTCAAGGAGTATTTTAACGAGCCGGAGCGGACTGCCGCCACTGTGCGCGGTGACTGGTACATCACCGGAGACCGCGGCATTAAGGACAAGGATGACTATATTTGGTTTGTCGGACGGGCCGACGACGTAATTCTGACGTCCGGCTACCGGATTGGTCCTTTTGAGGTGGAGAGCGCGCTGATTGAACACCCGGCGGTAGCGGAATCGGCCGTGGTAGCCAGTCCGGATGAGGTTCGCGGCGAGATTGTGAAGGCGTTTGTTATCCTGGCGCCCGGCTACCAGGGCTCTGCGGCGCTGGTCAAGGAACTGCAGGACTTTGTCAAGAAGATCACTGCGCCATACAAATACCCGCGCGAAATCGAGTTCGTGGAAACCTTGCCAAAGACGATCAGCGGGAAAATCCGCCGTATCGAACTGCGTGAACTTGAAAAGGAACGTAAGCTGACTAAAAAAGCGGAAGACAATGCTTCCTGAACAAGCGGGGGGGCCGGCCTGTCGGAAACAGGCCGGCCCTTATGGTAACTCCGGGTATATGTCAATCAGCGGCGGCAGCGTTAAGTCGAAACGTTCGGCGAAAGTTGCCGCCAGTTTGTTGCTCTCCAGATAGCGAGGAATGCCATCCTCCGGGACGAGGAAATCAACCGAGAAGATAAGCCGGGCTTGGCCGTGAAAACCTAGCTGCCTTGAGAACTCAGGGAATGAGGAAATCGTATCAACCAGCCCGGATGTAATTATCGGCTTGCCTATATAGTCGGCAAGCGGGATTTTCCCGTGCAGGCTGAGCTGGTAATGCCGGCAGCGGTGCAGGAACCGCTGGCAAACCGGGCCGTAGGGCCTGACAGTAATTCCTGAGCCGCTGCGTTCAGCCAGAAAGTGCATTTTGTGAACAACGTGGTCGGCTAAACCGGCGTGAGGGTCACGGTGATGGATAAATTCACTGACAATAAGCTGCCTGCCTGCGGGAAGCGCGGCCAGTAATGAGGGAAGCTCTTCTGTCAGCGCGGATTTTTGCCAGACAGTATAGGGGCGCCCCTGCGGACTGCGCCCGGAGGCGCCGAAGGGGTACTTCAAAATCCAGACGTCACTGTCGGACAGGGGCAAGTCAGGGTCACTGGAACTGCAGTAGTGGCGCTGGACCGGTAAGAACCGAAAGCCGCTCTGACGGTACAGTTTGTCTGCCTGGGCTGCCTTGCTGGACAATTCCGCCGGCAGAAAGCCGGAAAGACGCGTAGCCTGACCTGAAGCGGGATCGCCGGGCAGGCGGAGTGTGCAAAACTGGACGTCAAGCAGGGAAATGTCCTGCCGGCGCAGGGCCGGAAGGAAACTCTCGCGGCAGAACATAACCTGAAAGCCTTGCTGCGAGTATTGACTGAACAGGCCGGAAACACTTTTTTGCGCGGAACCGAAAAGATACCAGGATGGATAAGGAGCGTTTTCCGCCCGGTATCTTTCAGCCCTGATGCGCTGTATATCCTTGTGCCGGTAAAGAGGTTCAGCGGTTTTAACCCCGACTGCTGCGGCCAGCATCCCGTCATGAACAGCAATTACAGCCTCGCCGCCCACCGCTCAGCGTCCCAAAAGCTTCTCCCAGTAACGGCGGAAGACGGAGCCTTGATTTTTCTCCGGCGCTGTTGCCGGCGGTGATGCTTCCAGGGGCCAAAGCTCCTGGGCGACTTCCAGATCCGCATCATCTGAGTGAAACCATGGCTCGGGATAGAAGGACAACTTAATCCACCCCCTTATTCTTTAAAATTGCGTCAGCTCCCGCTTAGTATTTGCTTTTTACTGATAAAACAATTCTGCTGCAAAAAGTCGCCTTTGCGATTTTTACTGCAGGTTCTGCTATGCAGAACTTGCAGGCATTCTTCGAATGCTTTTGCAGAATTCGGATTTACTGCGTTTGCAGCATATCATGCTGCAAACCATGAAGCTTTTAATGCTAAAAGCTTCATGAAAAAGCCGTTATACTGCTTTTTGCAGTAGAATCATAAAACAATTCTGCTGCAAAAAGTAAAAAAGGGCTGGCGCCCTTTTTTACTGCAACTGGTTGGGAGAAAACTGGTTTTGTGCCTGGCTGATTTGCTGCATATCAGCTTTGGCCGGCGAATACCAGCCTTTCTGATTCATAGCATCGAATACCTGTTTCTGCATACGGTAAGTGTTCTGCTGGCAGCTCATCCAGTCGCGGCGCAGATTTTCGCTGGAAGCTTCCAGGATTGAGGTATGGATCATTCCGCAGATGAACTTTTCATCCCGCAGGATGCACTGGGCAATGTCCTGATCGGTTAATTTTTGAGCCAATCTATTTTCCTCCTTTGCTATTGCAGTGTTCCGGCGTTCAGATGCTTGACCATCGTCTGGTAGTTTTGCCGGTGAGACTGAGCGCTGTCCTGGCATAGTCGTTTAATTGACGGGTCGGTGCACTGGTCCGCGAAATAGCTCATTGATTTGTAAGCCAGTTGCTCCGCTTTGAGGAAATCCTCCAGGTACAGCAACTCACGCTGGGTCAGGTGATGCATGAATTCCCCTCCTTGACTCGAATTTTCCTTCCTAGTATCTGAAATTGCCTGAGGAATATACATTTGAAAAAAATTTTTACTCAGGAGGGGAAAAAGTTGCCTGCGGTAGAATTATTTATGGAAGCGACGGGCTATGTCACGGGGATGCAGGCGCTTGAGGGAGGGATTGCCGTGCTGAATGAAATAGCTGAGTTAATTCGTCAGAGCCGCCGTTGTTTTGTCCTGACAGGAGCAGGTGTTTCCACGGAAAGCGGGATTCCTGATTTTCGCTCTCCCGGGACGGGACTCTGGGAAACAATGGATCCCATGAAGTACGCTACGGCTGAGGTGTTGAGGGACAGCCCAAAACTGTTCTGGCAGTATGGATTTGACCGCTTTCGGACTTTGGCCGGCGCGCAACCCAACAGAGGGCACCTGGCTCTGGCTCAGATGGAAGAGATGGGGGTTATTCGTGGTTTGGTTACGCAAAATATTGATAACCTTCATTTTTTGGCCGGGTCGCGCCGGCTGTATGAGGTTCACGGCCATACCCGCTCCGGCCGTTGCACGAGATGTCGCGCATTCTACCCGTTTAATGAATTACTGAGGCAATTGGACGGCGGGATTGTGCCTCCGCTGTGTAGCGTTTGCGGCAGGCCTTTGCGTCCTAACGTGGTCCTTTTCGGTGATGCCATGGCTGACGACTTTTTCCTGGCTCTGGACGACCTGTCCGCCGGCTGTGATCTGATGCTGGTCGCCGGCACCAGCCTGACAGTCTATCCGGTGGCCGAACTGCCTCTATGTGCTGAAAAGCTGGTAATTATTAATCTGGAGCCGACACCTTTGGACAGCAGGGCGCAATTCGTGGTGCGTGAAAACACTGGCGAGGCGCTGAGCGGGATTGTTGCGGCCCTGAAAAATACTGGTTGCGGGGTGTGAAGATGGCAGCGGGCGAAACAAGATTGCTGGCACTTGACATTGGTACCCGCAAGGTTACCGGTTTGATTATTGATGTTTCCGCCGCAGACAGGAAGATAATGGCTATAGAAACACAGGAGCACCGGACGCGGGCCATGCTGGACGGTCAAATCCATGACATTCCCATGGTGGCGGAGGTTGTAAGTCAGGTCCGCTCCAGGCTTGAGCAAGCTGCCGGCTGCCGGCTGGAGTCGGCAGCAGTGGCGGCTGCCGGCCGTATGCTTTGTACAATGCGCGGCAAGGCCCATCAGTATCTTGACTCAGCAAAGAAGCTGGGGGAACAGGATGTCCTGCAACTGGAGTACGCGGCTGTTCTTGATGCGCAGCAACAGCTGTCTACTTCTCACGGCGGCAGCCGCCGCTTTACCGAACAGTTTCACTGTGTCGGTTTCAGTGTTACCGGCTATTTTCTGGATGAATCGCCTATCGGCAACCTGTACGGCCAGCGCGGCTCACTGGCAGGTTGCGAGGTGATTGCCACCTTCCTGCCCAGAGTAGTAGTTGACTCCCTGCGCGGCGTACTTGATACGGCCGGCCTCCGCCTGCAGAGCCTGACTCTTGAGCCGATTGCCGCACTGCGCGTGATTGTTCCTGACTCACTGCGAAAACTGAATTTAGCCTTGGTTGACGTGGGCGCCGGCACCTCTGACATTGCTCTTACCCGCGAAGGGACCGCTTTTGCTTACGATATGGTTCCGGTGGCCGGTGATGAAATAACCGAAGCGCTTTGTCAATGCTTTTTGCTTGATTTTCCGGCTGCCGAAGAACTCAAAAGAAAGCTGGGAGAAAGCAAAAAGCTTTCGGTGAGAAATATTCTGGGAGAGAAAATAACGCTTTCGGTTACAGAAGTCAGGGAGGCACTGACACCGGCGCTGGAAGACCTGGGGCAAAAAGTTGCCGGTGCTATCCTCAGGCATAACGGCGCCGCCCCGCAGGCTGTTTTTTGCGTCGGCGGCGGCAGCCTTTTGCCGGGCCTGCCGGCTGTCATTGCCGGCTACCTGGGGCTTGACCCGGCAAAGGTGACCGTTAAAGGCAAAGAAATAACAGGCCTGGTTCCGGGTACGACCAGGCAATACCGGGGACCGGAACTGGTGACACCTCTTGGTATCGCTTACACCGCCCTGCAGCGGGAAGCGTTGCACTTCAGGCGTGTTATCGTTAACGGACAGAATACGGATGTCATGGAGCTGACCCGCGGTACCGTGGCAGACGCCTTACTGGCAGCCGGAGCAGGCTCCCGCGGGTTGCTCGGCAGACCGGGAGCCGGGCTTAGCGTGGAAGTAAACGGCCAAGTGCTTACTTTCCCGGGAGAGTTGGGGGAGCCGGCCCGCATTACCGTTAACGGTTTGCCTGCCTCACTTGACACCAGGGTCAGCCAGGGAGACGAGATTGACTGGCAGCCCGGAAAAGCCGGAGCCGCCGCTTGGGCCGGCGTTGCTGACCTGATCTCCAGGCTGGCTCCGTTCACCGTCCAATTAAACGGCGCATGCCACCGCCTGGCGCCGCCGGTATACCGAGGGGGGCAGCTGCTGCCGGCCGGCGCCGCGCTGCGTGACAGGGACAAGCTGCGTGTTCTGAAAACAATGCCGCTGTCCCGGGTGCTTGAGCAGCTAAACCTTGCTCATGAACTGGACGGCGGAGCAATTAAGGTCAGGGCAAACGGGACTGAACGGGAAGTGCCTTACGGACCGAAAGCAATCATGGTAAACGGGCGGGCGGCTGTCCGCGACACGCCGGTTTACGACGGTGATTTAATCGAAACCGGCTTTGCGGGGGTTTATCCCACGGTCGGCAGCCTGACAGAAGCCAGACCGGAGCAAGTTAAGCTGCTGGTCAACGGAGCTCCGTTGCTTGTTCCGGTCAGGGAAATCTTTTTTAGCAGGAACGGCCGCGATGTGCCGGCTGACTCGCTGCTTTGCGACGGGGACCTGGTGGAAATCAGGGAGGAGGCCTATGAGATAACGGTTGCTGACGTGCTCAACTTGATCGGATGGCAGAGCAGACCTCTCGCGGGCCTTAACCGCCTGGTCCTGAGAATAAACGGCCGTGACACGCAATTTACCACTGTCGTCAAAAGTGGCGACGAACTTGAAGTCAGCTGGGAATGAAAGAGAGGGTAAACAGTGGAATTTAATTTTTTCCAAATTTTATGGCTGTTTTTTATTTTTTCCGCGCTAAGTCCAATGTTTAAGCAGGCGCGTCTGGAGGCTGTCCGGATTCGCCTCATCCGCGATCTGGAACGGAAACGGGGGACCCGTGTCATTACCATTATTCACCGTCAGGAGTCGCTTTCGCTGCTTGGCATCCCGCTTACCAAGTTTATCAACATTGAAGATTCCGAGCAGGTACTGCGCGCTATCAGGCTCACACCGCCGGAAATGCCCATCGACCTGCTGCTGCACACTCCCGGCGGACTGGTGCTGGCGTCAGAGCAGATTGCGCACGCCATTAAGAACCACCAGGCCAAGGTAACCGTTTTTGTTCCTCATTACGCGATGTCAGGCGGCACTCTTATTGCCCTGGCAGCCGATGAAATTGTCATGGACAGCAACGCGGTGCTTGGTCCGGTAGATCCGCAGATCGGCCGTTTTCCCGCCGTTTCCATCCTAAAGGCCATCAAGGCCAAGGATGTTAATGAGTTGGACGACGAGACGCTGATTCTGGGCGATGTCGCGGAAAAGGCAATCAGGCAGGTAAAAAGCACCGTTAATGAAATCCTCGCCGACAGACTGGGAGAGGAAAGAGCGCTAGAAATAGCCGTTCAGCTGACCGAGGGACAGTGGACCCACGACCATCCGATAACCTGCCGGGAACTGTCCGTAATGGGTCTTGAAGCGTGCGGCATTTTGCCCAAGGAAATTTACGAGCTGATGGACCAGTTTCCACAGCCGTTGCGCAGCCGGCCGTCAGTCCAATATATACCGGTGCCTTACGAAAAGCCGGACAGGGGTAGCAGGCCGGATTCCCTAAAATAGTGACTGTGCTGCTAAAAGCCGTAAAACGGCGTTTATGCGCAGTGAATTTCAGCAAAAGCGGAAGCAGTTTGCCAGGCGTTCCACAGCGCGTGACAACGCGAAGGGGTCGCTGCCGAGCAGTCCCAAAAAAGCCGGAGTGTTTTGCTCTCCGCGGCTGAAGACAACGCGGGGGAAGTCAGGCACACCGGGGTTGTCAGCGTGCCCCGGCGGCAGAGCCAGAGCTTCCGCAGCGTCCAGCATTTCTTCTGTGAAACGCAGCAACAGCAAAGAGCGCACTGATTCATCTTGCTGTTGTGCGGACAACAACTGTTCTGTGCCAAAAGACTGCAAGCCGAACCGCGGCCCGTCAGCAGCGATGATTTGCCTGCACCGCAAGACAAAGGGAGCGGGGAAAGAGGCGATGTCATCGGCGGAAGTGGCGTGCTCCAGGCAATAATAGAGGTTGGACAGACCGGGGGCGAGAAGTTTCTCCGCCCCCGGTATCCTTTGCAGAAGCATAAAAGCCCGGCAGACGGACTCAAGAACCTTTGCTTCGGCCAATCCGCGCAACAGGCTCCCCATCGGGTTGGTTGGCCCGTAACCTGCTCCGATACTTAAGCCGTATCTGATAGCTGCGGAGATAAACTGTTTGCCCTGCCTGACCGCTTCCAGCGGCGTGCAGCCGCGGGCCAGGAAAGCGGTGATTGCCGCCGCATAGGTGCAACCGGTGCCATGCGTATGGACGGTGTGGATTTTGGGGGCGGAAAGGTAATGCACGGCGTTACCGTCGTAAAAGACATCCACCATTTCATCTCCGGGCAGGTGTCCGCCTTTAATCAGCACATGACGGGGACCCAGCAGGCGGATATCCCTGGCTGCCGCCGCCATCTCTTCTGTGCCGGAGATATCCCTGCCCAGCAGGACGCCGGCTTCGGGCAGGTTGGGTGTGACAAGCAACGCCATGGGCAGCAGTCTGTCGCGCATGATAGTTACGGCCTCGGGCGCGAGCAACGTGTCGCCGCTTTGCGCTACCATAACCGGGTCAACGACCAGTAGGTTCCGGCGGTATTTTGCTAAGACCCGGGCTATTTCGGCGATAGCCTCCGCTTCACCCAGCATACCGGTTTTTACCGCCGTGACCGGGATGTCGCTGAGGACGGCTTCCAACTGGCTGACGATAAAAGCGGCCGGCACATGGTGAATGCCGTGAACCCCGCGCGTGTTCTGCGCTGTCAGCGCTGTAATGACGCTTGCTCCGTACACGCCAAGCGCGGCAAATGTCTTCAGATCGGTCTGAATGCCGGCGCCGCCTCCAGAATCAGACCCGGCGACGGTTAACGCCTTATACATTATGCCTCCTTAATCTCCGAAAGAAATGCCGACCGCTTTGGCGGTCCTGACCAGCTCGCCCGCCGGGTCAACAAGCTTTTGCCTGGCCACGGCCCGGGACAGCGGCACCGATTGGATGCGGTTGCCGCACAGGCAGACCATCTGACCGAATTCTCCAGCCAAAGCCAACTCAACAGCCCTGACGCCGAAACGTGTCCCGAGGTTCCGGTCAAAAGGCGTGGGAGTCCCTCCGCGCTGCAGGTGACCCAGGACGGTAACGCGGGTTTCAACCCCCGACTGTTGCTCTATTTCGCGGCCGATGACGGCTGCCACGCCGCCAAGTTTGTCGAGCAGCGGGTTATCTGCCACCTGTTGCTGGTAAACATGCTGCCCGCCCGGGAGCGAGGCTCCTTCGGCCACCACAACAATGGAAAAATTTTTGCCACGGCTCTGCCGCTCCCTGATTTTCTGTAAAACAGATTCATAGCTGAAAGGTATTTCCGGAATCAGAATTACATCGGCGCCGCCGGCCATACCGGAATGCAGGGCAATCCAGCCCGCATTCCGGCCCATAACTTCAAGCACCATGACACGGTGGTGCGATTCGGCGGTGGTGTGGAGCTTGTCGATGGCATCGGTGGCAGTATGCAGGGCGGTGTCAAAACCAAAAGTTACGTCGGTCGCTGACAGGTCATTGTCGATAGTTTTGGGAATGCCGACAACGTTCACGCCTTTCTTGTGCAGCTCTCCGGCAATACTCAGGCTGCCGTCGCCTCCTACCACCACCAGGACATCCACACCCATTTCTTCCAGGTTGGCTATCGCCCTTGCGGAAACGTCGCCGTAAACAACGCGGCCGTTATCCCTGCCAACCGGGTAGCGAAACGGGTTGTCCCGGTTGGTGGTGCCGAGAATAGTGCCGCCGCGGTGCAAAATTCCGGAAACATGTTTGTCGTTAAGCAGAAAATATTCCTGTTCTATCATGCCGCGAAAGCCGCTGGTGATACCGACCACTTCCAGGCCGTAACGGTTAAAGGATGTCTTGGCAACGGCCCTGATGACCGCGTTTAACCCGGGGCAGTCGCCTCCACCGGTCAGGATGCCCAGACGCCTTGCTTTGTTTTGCATAATCTCCCTCCAGGCTGTTTTTGTTATACCTTTCCACACTACCTTAGAAATTCCTCGTTTTATGCAGTAAAAACGAAATTTAACATTAACTTAACATTAAGTTCCTTTACAGTTAACATTAATCTAATATAATTAAGAAGGTTGTAACTGCTCAGGCCAAGAGATGATCTGTTACACCGCGAATTAAAAAGGTTATGAGAAAAAGAGGAGGACAGGCCTAAAACATGAGAAGACGAATTATTGCAAGCGGAGTAGTAATTCTTGTGGTCTTGACCCTGATAACGGGGATGACGGCCGGCTGCGGCAGGCAGCCCGCTCAGCCGCAAACACCGGCTCAGGATGGCGGTTTCTTTCAGATCAAGGGTTCCGACAGTGAAGTAAACGTGGTGCAGGCCCTGGTGGAAGAGTTCGCAGCGGTTAATAATGTTGCCGAATTCGCCGTCACAGGCGGCGGTTCAGGGGCGGGCATCGCTGCGCTCTTGAACGGCCAGACGGATATCGCTAACTCTTCGAGGCCGCTGAAAGAAGAGGAAATTGCGCAGGCCAAGGCCGGCGGCGTTACCCCGGTGCCTATTGTCTTTGCGCTGGACGGGCTGGCCGTAATTGTTCACGCCAATAATCCGGTCGATAACCTTACTCTGGAACAGGTGGGAAAGATTTTTGCCGGTGAAATTAACAACTGGCAGGAAGTAGGGGGACCGGACAGGCTGATTACCCTTTACGGGAGGCAAAGCAATTCCGGCACCTATGTCTTCTTCCGCGACAGGGTGCTCGGCAGGGACTACTCTCAGGGCAAGCTAAATCTACCCGGCAACGCGCAAATCGTGGAAGCGGTCCGGGCTGATGAAAGCGGAGTCGGTTATGCGGCCATCGGCTTTGTCAGAGATGCTGCCGGTATTCGTGCCGTAAGCCTCGCTGAAGCAGGCGGCGACTCTTTTGTTAACCCGCTCGAGAATGAGAAAGTTCTCGCCGGACTTTATCCGCTGACCAGGCCCCTGTACCAGTTTTTAAACGGCGTGCCTGATGGCGCTTTGCGTCAGTTTATTGAATTTGAACTTAGCCCGGCAGGCCAGGAAATTGTTGCGCGGGAAGGATTTTTGCCGGTAACTCCCGAATATATGCAGCAAAACGAAGCGAACCTCAAACAGTAAACTGCTTTTTCCGGAGCGGGGGCAAGGCTTGCTCCCGCTCACTGCTAAAGGCCCGGACCCCCGGCCTGGAGGAGGGCGTTATGGAAAACAAAAGGGAACTGTTTATCCGCCTGTTCTTTTTCTGCAACGGGAGTCTGGCGATTATTGTCCTGGCGGGGATATTTTACCTGCTTCTTACCAACAGCGTGACTGCCTGGCGAGAAGTAGGTCTTTTGCCGTTTTTTACGGGACTTGTCTGGAGCCCCTCCGGGTTTGCGGTTGCTTCATTTGGTATTTTGACACTGGTGGCCGGCACACTGCTGGTCTCGGCCGGTGCCGCCGTACTGGCCGTTCCACTGGGTATCGCCTGTGCTGTTTATCTTGCGGAAGCAGCCTCCCCGCTGGAACGCGAACTGGTGAAGCCGGTGGTGGAGTTGCTGGCCGGTGTGCCTTCAGTGGTTATCGGGTTCTTTGGTTTAGTGGTCCTAAATCCCCTTCTTGCGAGGACGTTTAACATTCCACATGGATTGACGGCCTTAAACGGAGCCTTGCTGCTGGCGCTGATGTCATTGCCGACGATAATCAGCATTTCAGAGGATGCGCTGACTGCTGTGCCGCGCGAGTACAAGGAGGCCTCACTCGCGCTGGGTGCGAACCGCTGGCAGACTGTTATCAGGGTAATCCTGCCGGCTGCGTTTTCCGGTGTTTCAGCGGCAGTTATGCTTGGAATCGGCCGGGCTATCGGCGAGACAATGACGGTCGTCATGGCTACCGGCAACGCGCTGCTATTTCCAACCGGATTCTTAAGTTCGATCAGGACGATGACAGCTACGCTGGCTATTGAAATGGGTGAGGTAGCGTTTAATTCCACTCATTATTTCGCCTTGTTTGCCGTAGGTTTCGTCCTGTTTGCCATGACCTTTTTCCTGAGCATGCTGGCTGACCTGTTCCTGCACAGGGCGGGCGAGGTGGCAAAAAGATGAGAGGACGAGGAAAACGAGTTTTTCTTCCGGAGACATTGCCTTTTATGCTGCTGCGCCTGGCCATGCTGACGGTGCTTATGGCAGTGGTCTATATTTTCTATGATATCCTGAGAAAAGGCGTTGGCGTAATCAGTCTGGAGTTTATTACCGCCCTGCCGCAGAGGGGCATGACGGCGGGCGGTATCATGCCGGCTATTCTTGGCACGGTTTATGTCACTTTCATCACTGCCCTGGCCGGTGTCCCGGTAGGTGTCTTTGCCGCTATCTACCTGAATGAATATGCCAGAAGAAACTTTGTGACGCGCATCATCCGCCTTTCCATCCGCAATCTGGCCGGCGTTCCCTCTATGGTGTACGGCATGTTTGGGGTGGCGCTGTTTGTCCATGCGCTCTCGTTTGGCACTTCGATTCTTTCAGCCGGGCTGACGCTCGGCTTGCTGACACTGCCGGTCATCATTACCACGGCGGAGGAAGCTTTGAAGTCTGTGCCCGACACTTACCGCGAGGGCGCGCTGGCTCTTGGCGCGACCAAATGGTCTTCGATCCGTACCAATGTTTTGCCGTCTGCTTTCCCGGGAATTTTAACAGGCATGATCTTAAGCCTTTCACGCGCGGCCGGAGAGACGGCGCCTATTTTATTCACCGGCGTTGCCTTCTTTCTGCCCAGGCTTCCAGCCTCCCCGGAGTCACAGTTTATGGCTCTGCCGTATCATCTGTTTATCATGGCGACACAGCATCACGCCGTGGAAAAAGTGAGGCCGCTGGCTTACGGGACGGCTGTTGTCCTGATAAGTATCGTTTTACTCATGAATTTTACCGCCATCGTTTTACGCGCGCATTATCGCCGGAAATTGCACGGTTAATTAAGGAGGAAGCGATGCAAAAGACGCAAAAAATCCTGGTTGATAACTTTAGCCTGCACTACGGAAACTTTCAGGCTCTGAAGAATATCAGCATGTACGTCATGGAAAGAGAAATTACGGCTCTGATCGGTCCTTCCGGGTGTGGCAAATCAACTTTTTTGCGTTCCTTAAACCGGCTGAATGATCTGATTGAGAGCGTGCGCTGCGAAGGCAAAATCATGATTGATAACCGGGAAATCTACAGCAAAAATTGTGATGTGGTTTCACTGCGCAAAAAAGTGGGAATGGTATTTCAAAAACCGAATCCCTTCCCGAAGACCATTTATGAGAATGTGGCTTACGGGCCGCGGATTCATAAGGTCAGGGAGCGGAAGAAGCTGGATATGATAGTGGAAAAGAGCCTGCGCGAGGCCGCCCTGTGGGAGGAAGTCAAGGATGACCTGAACCGCTCGGCTCTGCGTCTTTCCGGCGGCCAGCAACAACGACTCTGCATTGCGCGGGTACTGGCTGTGGAGCCTGACGTCCTGCTGATGGACGAGCCTACTTCGGCGTTAGACCCGATTGCCACTCAAAAGATTGAGGATTTAATCCGATCTCTGAAAAATAAACTTACTATAGTTATTGTTACTCATAATATGCAGCAGGCGGCACGCGTATCAGATGCCACCGCCTTTTTTCTCCACGGAGAGGTGGTTGAGGTCGGCAGCACAGCATCTCTGTTTACCAGGCCCGTGGATCGCCGGACTGAGGATTATATTACCGGTAAGTTCGGATAAAAATCATAGAATCGGGAGGCGAATACTAGTGCAGCGCAGCGAGTTTCAAAAAGCCCTGTACGCGCTCCAGCAGGAGATACTGAAAATGGGCGGGCTGGTGGAAGAAAATATTGCCCGCTCGATCGATTCGCTGGCCAGGCAGGACCTCGACCTGGCTGATAAGGTCTTTGAAGTGGAGGAGGCCATTGACCGTCTGGAAATGCAGGTCGAGGAAACCTGCCTGCGGCTGATAGCCACTCAGCAGCCGGTGGCTGAAGACCTGCGAAAAATCAGTGCCGCCTTTAAAATTATTACCGATTTGGAGCGTATGGGGGACTATTCGGTTGACATAGCCAAGGTAACCAAGCGGATTGGCAAGGAACCTCTGATTAAGCCTCTGATTGACCTGCCCCGCATGGCGCTGCTGGCGCAGAAGATGGTCAAGAACGCGCTGGACGCCTATGTTTCCGAGGACCAGGAACTGGCGGCGAGCGTGGGCAAGGCTGATGATGAGGTCGACAGCCTGCACAATCAGGTTTTCCGGGAACTGCTCGTGCTGATGATGGAGAATCCCCGGACTATTACCCAGGCCACTTATTTGTTGTTTGTCAGCCGTTCCCTGGAACGTATTGCCGACCATGCCACGAATATCAGTGAACGGGTTATTTACCTGGTTACCGGGCGGCGCATTGACCTGAACGTCTGAGGCACGGTGCTATAAACCTTATCGGTCAGTAAAAGCGAGGTGCCACAAATTGCCGCGAATCCTGGTTGTGGACGATGAAGAAACGATTCTTGAGCTAATCGCTTACAATTTACAAAAGGAAGGATTCCAGGCGGAAAAGGCGGCTGACGGCTGGGAAGCTCTGGAAAAGGTGGCTGCCAATCCACCGGACCTGCTTGTCCTGGACTGGATGTTGCCGGGGGTCGACGGGCTGGAGGTGTGCCGCCGCCTGCGCGACAACCAACAGACCAGAACGTTGCCGATTATTATGCTGACGGCCCGCGGGGAAGAAGTGGACAAGGTTCTGGGCCTTGAGCTGGGCGCTAATGACTACGTAACCAAACCGTTTTCTCCCCGCGAGTTGCTGGCCCGTATTAAAGCTCATCTGCGGGTCAGGCAGATGCAGGATCAGCACAAGGCTGGGACGGGGGAAACAATTATCAGGCAGGGCGGACTTTGCCTGGATGCTGAAAAGTACCAGGTGAAGAAGAACGACCTTTTGCTGGAACTCCCGCCAAAAGAGTTTGAACTTCTCTTTTTACTTGCCTCGCACCCGGGAAAAGTTTTTCGCCGTGACGAACTGCTGAACCGGATTTGGGGTTATGATTACCCGGCAGACACGCGGACTGTTGATGTCCATATCCGCTATCTGCGTCAAAAAATTGAAGACGACCCCAATAATCCTGCTCTTTTGCAGACCGTGCGCGGTGTCGGTTATAAATTCAGGGAGCAGAAGATGTGAAAAGCATCCGGCGCACTCTTTTACTGAGCAGTCTTGCCTTGTTTCTCTTTAACCTGCTGCTGCTTGGCGCAGTTTATTATTTGGCTGCCCGCACCTATCTTCCGGAGGTTCTCCGTGAGCTGAAAGCTGAACAGGTGTGGGTTATTCTTGCTGCCATACTGGCCGCTCCCGTAGCAGCTTTCCTTGTTTCCCGCAAAACAGCCGATGGCATCACGGAGCGCCTCAGGCAGATTGTTGATGTAGCAGGGCGCGTCTCAGCCGGAGAAGCGGAACTACATGTGTATCCTGACAGACGTGATGAAATAGGAGAGGTGGCCATGGCAGTCAACCGCATGGCCGCATCGCTGCGCGAGCAAATGAAGGAGGTCTCCGCCAACAGGGACCGACTGGAGACGATTTTGTCAACAATGGTCGAGGGCGTGATTGTATTCAACGAAGACGGCAGGACTGTGCTGACCAATCCGGCGGCGCAAAAAATGCTTTCTTTGGGAACGGATAACTGGCTGGGCCGCAGCGACCTTGAGCTGGTCCGCAACACGGAGCTGCACGAAAGGATTAAGATTGCTCGGCTGGAAAAGAAAGTGCAGGAGCACGAGCTGAAGACTGTCCTGCCGGAAGAGAAGCTGCTAAGCGCCAGCATCGTCCCGCTAAAGCCCGGTGAGTTGGGCAGATCCGGCGTACTCGTAGTCTTTCGCGACATCACCAGGCTGAGGCGGCTGGAGGAAATCCGCGCCGATTTTGCCGCCAATGTCTCCCACGAGATGCGCACTCCGCTGACGGCAATCAGGGGATATGCGGAAACCCTGTTGGACGGAGCGTACCGGGACACTGAAACTGCCGTACGTTTTCTGAATGTGATTCACCGTGAGTCGGAGCGCCTGAACAACCTGATAGAGGACGTGCTGATGCTCTCACAGATTGAAAGCGGCAGGGCTGATATGGAGCTTGTTCCGGTGGATATTGCGGGACTTGCTGCGGAAGTGCTGGAGAGCCTGTCCGACCGGTTAAAAACTCATAAATTTAAACTGGAGGTAAGTCCCGGACTGCCTCCGGCTACCGGTGACCGCGGGTTGCTCCGCCAGGCGCTGTTCAACCTGCTGGATAATTCGCTTAAATATACCCCGGCATACGGCGAAATAACGCTTGGCGCCGCCGGAGAGGAAGACGCGGTGCGAATTTACGTTGCGGATAACGGGATTGGCATTCCTCAGGACTCGCAAGCCCGGATTTTTGAGCGTTTTTACAGGGTTGACCGGGCACGCTCCAGGAGTCTTGGCGGAACCGGCCTGGGTCTGGCCATCGTCAAACATATAGTAGAGGCGCATCGCGGCCGGCTGAGGCTGGAAAGCAGGGAGGGACTGGGAACAACAGTCAGCCTCTTTATTCCCGCCTACCTGCCGGATAGGAAATAAAAAAAGCGGCTAGGCCATCGTGGCAAAGCCGCCGGCAGTCATAAAGCTACTCTAACTCGAACATGTCTTTGTCCGCGCCGCAGTCCGGGCAGACCCAATCTTCCGGCAGATCTTCAAAAGCTGTGCCGGCGTTGATGCCGTTGTCGGGGTCTCCCTCCGCCGGGTCGTACACATAAGCGCAGATGGTGCAAACCCATCTTTCCACAGAAATGCCTCCTTTTCTAATAAAGATATTATTAGTATTTTTTACTGGTATGGTTTTCCCCTGCAGACAAATAAATATTTGATGTATCTTTTTTTTTGACGTGCACTGAGTTATAATTCGGTTTAAAGGAGTGCTTATCATGACTCGTCAACTGGCAATAATGCTGTTTGTGCTGCCCAAGCTGATTTCCGGTCCCCTGCTGTGGTTCTTTTACAGCCGACGCAAAAAGAGGCGACTGAATAAAGGGCAAGAAAACGGGAGGTGAACATGATGGCTACCAGGGTGGAAGAACTGTATCTCTGCTATATCTGCGGTAATAAGGTAAAAGTTATTGAAAGCGGAGCGGGGACACTTGTTTGCTGCGGCGAAGCAATGGCCAGGCTGGATGAGTAGCAGAACCGGCCTTATTTCACGAGCCGGAGCAGGCGTTCATTGACGACATCCCATTCGATATTGTTCATAAAGGCCTCGATATAAGGAGCCCGCCTGACACCGTAGTCAATCATGTAGGCGTGCTCGTAAGTGTCCAGGACCAGGACAGGCGCAGCGTTCCAGATGGGCCCCAGGTTGTGGGAATCGCTGCCGAAATTGTACAGGGTGCTGTAATTAAGGTCATAGGCCAGCACTACCCAGCCGCGAACGGCAAGGCCGGTGGCCTTAAAGTCACTTGCCCATTTTTCAAAGGAGCCAAAATCGCGTTCGAGCAGGGAGTGGGCGGGACCATAAGCCTTGCCGCCTTTGCCTCCCAGGTTGTCAAAATACGCTTCGTGCAGCTTAATACCGTTCAGCGCAAACGTTTCCTCGATTTTTAGGGCGCGCAGGTCGCTGTACGTCTGATTAGCCTTACCGGGGTCTGCAGTCTGTTGCAGCTTGCGAATCTCGTTTAACTTAAGCACATAGCCTTTATAAAGTACGCCGTGGTGCTCTGTCAGCTGCCTTTCAGAAATACCGGGCATTTCCTTCACCTTCAGCTCTTTTGGCTGTAATTCGAGCACTGCAATCCCTCCTGACATATTTTGCTTAAATTATACCAGTCCCGGACCCGGACGTAAAGCGCCCCACGGTTTATTTTCATCTTTCGTAACTGCTCGTAACTGCTCAGGCGCAGCCGGCGGTATAAAAGCAGTTGTATCTAAATGTGTAAGGTGGAGTAAAGTAAGATGGACACAGTATTGCCGCTTGTCATTTACCTGCTGCTGGCTGTCACGCTTGCCGCATTTCTGGTTCGCGGCGGCGGCGGCTGAAAGTAAAATCCGCCTGCTGTCAGCAGGTTATTTCGAATTGGCTGGAGGAATTATGTTGCGTCTTGGCTGTCATTTGCCTGTATCCGGCGGATTTGCCGGCGCCGCGGCGCTGGCAAACTCACTTGGCGCCAATACTTTTCAGTTTTTCACGCGTAACCCGCGCGGCGGCAGCGCCCGGAAAATACCGGCCGGTGAAATCAGCGAAGCCCGGAAGGCACGCCGGTCGTTTGACATCGCGCCCATTGTCGGTCACTTGCCGTACACGGTAAACATGGCTGCCCCGTCGGAAGGATCGTATGCTTTCGCCGGGATGGTTGTGGCCGCCGACTGTGAGCGCATGGAGATGGTTGGAGCCGAGTTTCTGGTAACCCACCCGGGTTCACACGCCGGAGCGGGGAGGGATGCGGGACTGAAACGGATCATCGCCTGCCTGGAGGAGAGTTTTCTTCCTCAGGACGGTCAAATCAGCCTGCTGCTGGAAACAATGGCCGGACAGGGCTCGGAAATCGGGTCGCTGGAAGACCTGGCCGAGATATTCAGATCTTTGGGTAATCCGGACAAGCTTGGTGTTTGTCTTGACTCCTGCCATCTGACCGGGGCCGGCTATGATTTTTTGCGTCTGGATGAAGTAGAGCGCCTGATTGACGGGCTGGAACGGGCAGTAGGCCTTTCCAGGGTAAAGGCCATGCATCTTAACGACTCCAAATTTCCTCCCGGCTCCCGCCGGGATCGCCACGAGAGAATCGGAAACGGGTATCTTGGCAGGGATGGACTGCTAAATCTGATTAACCACCCGCAGTTGCGCCACTTGCCGATGATTCTTGAAACGCCCGTTGATGATTATAAGCAGTACGGTGAGGAAATAGCGCTGATCCGCTCCTGGCTGGCGTAGCAATGACCAGGAAACTGTTTTTTCCGGTCAGTTAGACAGATAGTCAAGCAATGACCGCCATTGGCAGTACTGTTCAACATTTTCCCGGGCCAGCCTGATGCTCTGCTCATCGGACGGACGCAGGCGGCGGGTCACGTCATGAAGTTTATCAATGGTAGTGAAAGTGTCAAAGGGAACAAGGACAACCGGAATCTTTTTTTCGTTGGCGCGTGACAGCACGCCGACGTCCGGGTAAAGGCCGCCGGTGAGAATGAGGACGGATGTTCCGCTTTCCAGTGCCGTCAGCGCCATGTCGGAACGGTCACCACCAGTGATGACCGCCTTGTTCGGGGCGCGTCGCAGGTATTTGAGAGCGCTTTCAATAGTCATTGAACCGACAACTGTTTCCTCAACCAGGCGGTGTAGATAGTCCTGACCGGCCAGCAATTCGCCTCCCAGCGCCTCGTAAAACTCCGCTGCGGTAGGGGCCGCGGTTTCAGGCCGCTGCGGAATGATTCCCAACATACGGCAGCCCAGTCCCTCCAGCAAAGGCGCGTAGACGCCACGCACTTTATCCAGCAATGTGCGCTCCACGTTGTTAAATATTATTCCTAATACGCGAACATCCGCCAGCCGCAGGAACCTGTTGTATAAAATAATCTGATCAAGGCTGAAGTCATCTTCAGGCCGGTTCAGGTAAACAAGGGGACTGTCCAGCATCCTGCACAGGCCTGCAGCGTCAAAACCCAGGCTGGCCGCATGATATGGAGAGGCGCTTCCCTCAATGATTACGACGTCAGTGTCCTGGGAAACCTGCGTGTAGGCGTGGCGGATTCTCTCGGCCAGAGGCGCCGGGTCAAGAGCTGCGCCGCCGGACTGGTAGAAAGAACCAATTCTGACCGGCGACAAAACCGATCCATCGTGCGGCAACCTGAAAACGCTGCTAAACAGCAGCACATCGCCGTCTGTTTCTTTGCCGGCGGTTCGCGCCGTGCATAGCGGCTTAAAGTAAGTTATTTTCAGGCCGCTTTCCCGCAGCTTCAGCGCCAGTCCAAGAGCAACGGCTGTTTTCCCGCTGCCGGCCAGACCGCCGAAAAATATGCTTTTCATGCTCAACACCTTTCTCCCTGACAGTTGGTATCCGGGCTGTCTTCAGAAATTGTTATCTTCACGTCCAGGGCTGCGGCGCCCTCGGGATAAGCCAGGACCGGATTGAAGTCCAGCTCCGTAATTTCAGGAAATTCAAGAGAGAGTTGCGCCACCCTGGTAAGGAAAGATTCCAGGGCGGAAATATCGCCGGGCCGGCCGCCCCGGTAGCCGCTCAGCAACTGATAGGCCTTTGTTTCCCTGATCATCTCCCTGATTTGTGTAATCGTCAATCCTTCCGCCAGCCTGAACGAGGCATCCTTCAGCAGATTTACATAGATGCCGCCGAGTCCGAAGGCAAGCAGCGGACCAAATTTCACATCACGAACCATCCCGATGATTACTTCGTGACCGGCCGGCATCATCTTTTGGACTTCAACGCCGTAAATGGGAGTGCCGGGCATCATCAGGCCGACATTGTCCATGATTTTCTGAAACGCTGCCGACACCTGCTCATCTTTTTCAAGGCCCAGTTGAACACCTCCCACATCGCTTTTGTGCTGAATCTTAGGGGAGGCGACTTTCAGCGCGACAGGGTACCCCAGCAAACCGGCTGTTTTTACCGCTTCAGCGGCTGTTTTTGCTAAGCGGACCGGCACAGCGGGTATTCCATAGGCCTCTGCAACGCCGGCGGCCTCGGAGCCCAGCAGAACGAGACGACGCTCCTGCAGAACCCGCGCAAAGAGCGACTTTACAGACCGGTTTGGAATACTTCCGGGTAAAATAGCGGCTTCATTCTTTGACAGTCTCCGGCGTGCCGCGCTGTAAGCGACCAGTCCGGCCAGCGCTTTTACCGCCGGTTCTGGAAAGGCAAACACCGGGAGCCCGGCCTCGCGCAGAACTCCTGCGCCTTGCGCCAGCCCTTTCCCGCCCATATAAACGGCAAAGACCGGCTTGTTCCGGGTTTTGCGAATATTTGCAATCGCGCGCGAGGTTTCCATCGCCTCCGTCACGGCTGCCGGGGCCAGGAGAACAAGGACACAGTCAGTGTCGTTATCCTCCAGCACTGATTGCAGGGCTGACCGGTAGCGGCCGGCCCCGGCGTCTCCCAGTACGTCGACCGGGTTATAGACGTTGGCGGCCGTCGGCAACGTTCCCCGCAGGGCGGCAACAGTGCCTGCACTGAAACGTGACATTTTCAGCCCGTTTGCTTCCACGCAATCGGTGGCTATGATGCCGGGACCGCCGGCATTGGTGATAATCGCCAGGTGATTGCCGGAAGGAATGGGCTGCCCGGCAAAAGCAACCGCCAGATCAAACAGGTCCGACATGTTTTCAGCCCGTACAACGCCGCACTGCCGGAGCGCAACGTCATAAGCCAGGCCGCTGCCGGCCAGCGCCCCGGTGTGTGAGGAAGCCGCCCTCGCCCCGTCCCTGGAGTTCCCGGCTTTCAGGACGATAACCGGTTTGCGCTGACTCGCTTCTCGGGCTACCTGCAGGAAACGTTTCCCGTCAACAATGTCCTCCAGGTAGCAGAGGATGATGCCTGTTGCCGGGTCTTCTGCCGCAGTCCGGATAAAGTCTGACTCGTTTAAGTCTGCTTTGTTGCCAAGAGAAACAAAACGGGAAAAGCCTAGGCCGTTGCTCTGGCTCCAGTCAATAATTGACAGTAACAAGGCGCCGCTTTGTGAGATAAAGGCCACTCCCCCACGGGGAGGAAATCCCGGAGCAAAAGAAGCGTTTAAAGGCGCATGCATATCAAGAATTCCCACCACGTTCGGCCCTACCATCCGCATTTTGTATTCAAGGCAAACGGACAGCAACTCTTTTTCCAGCCGCAGTCCTGCCGTACCTGTTTCGCGGAAGCCGGCGGTAACTACTACCAAATATCTGACACCGGCCGTCCCGCAGTCCCTGGCAACCTGCAGAACCTGGGAGGCCGGCACCGTAATAACCGCCACATCCACAGGGCGGCCGATTTCACTGACCTTCCTGTGGCAATGATAACCCAGTATCTCGCGTTCGCGCGGATTAACCGGAAAAACGTTTCCGGCAAAGCCGCTTTGCCTGATGTTATCTACCACAGAGCGCCCAATTTTGCCGATTGTATTTGACGCGCCAACGACTGCCACTGCGCGTGGTCTGAACAGATCATGTAAATTATCCATTTATGCCACCTTCTGTGCGCTGTCTGTCAGGTACCCGGCCTGATTTTACGATACCGTGATTAGTGTTAAACTGAAAAGGCGAAATTATTAGGCAGGAAGGATTTGCCGGGAGGCGAATACAGACTAAAATGGCCGGCGGTGAAAATATGCAGGAATTTAAAAGGCTGGACGAAGTAATCAGCGTTACGGTAAAGGCGGTGGAGCAGGGTCGCGAACAGATTCACGACATTGCTGATAGCGCCCGTCTGCAAAGGAATGACTTGCAAAGAAGAACTGCTGAACTGAAGGAACAGGTTCTGGCAGTCATCACGGAAGTTGATTTATTAGAGGCGGAAGAGAAAGCGGCGAGGATACGCCTCATGGAAGTCAGCCGCAATTTCTACCGCTACACTGAAAAAGATGTCCGCAAGGCTTACGAGGACGCGCAGCAGATTCAGGTCAGGCTGAGCCTGTTGCGTGAGCGCGAGAGTCAGATGCGCCGGCAACGCGACGAAATGGAACTTATGTTGCGCCGGATGAGCGCGACGGTTGAAAAAGCTGAAAAATTAGTCACCCAGGTTGGCATGGCTCTGACTATGCTTGCCGGCAACCTGCAGGGTGTAGCCGTCAAACTGGAGGAGATGCAGCTGCGCCAGCAGCTCAGTCTGCGTATTATTAAGGCACAGGAAGAGGAGAGGCTGCGCGTGGCCAGGGAAATCCATGACGGGCCGGCGCAGTCAATGGCAAATGTGGTTCTTTGCGCCGAAATTTGTGAAAAATTGATGGATGTGGCGCCGGAGCGGGTAAAGGATGAACTGCACAACCTGAAGGAAACGGTCAGGGAAAGCCTGCAGGAGGTAAGAAAGATAATATTCGACCTGCGCCCCATGGTTCTTGACGATTTGGGCCTGGTGCCGACACTGCGGCGTTTTATTGCCGAGCAGCAAAAGCGGACCAATACTGCGATAGAGTTGGTTGTACTTAACAACGACGGGAGCCGGATCCCGGAAGTCCTTGAGGTTACCGTATTCCGGGTGGTCCAGGAGGCTTTGAACAATATTTCCAAACATGCGCGGGCTAGCCACGCGCTCGTTAAGCTGGAACTTCTTCCGAATAAGATCAACCTTTCCGTCACCGACGACGGCTGCGGTTTCGACACGGATGCCGCCCTGCACGCTGCCGGCAGGGAGTGCTACGGACTGCTTGGCATGAGGGAAAGGGTTGAGTTGTTGCAGGGGGTTTTAAAGGTTTCCTCAGTACCGGGTAAAGGTTCAGCAATTAACGTTTATATACCTGTTCAGAGGTGAAAGCCATGACGGATAAGATTCGCCTGCTGATTGCTGACGACCATTCCCTGCTCCGCGACGGACTGAAGAAAATATTGGCCCTGCAGCAGGATATCGAGGTTCTGGCCGACGCTGCCGACGGACGCGAGGCACTCCGGCTGGCTGTCCAGTTGCGTCCTGATATTGTGCTTATGGATATTAATATGCCGCAGTTGAACGGCATTGAGGCTACCCGACTGATTACAGCTAATTGCCCTGAGGCGAGAGTCATTGCCCTGACTATCCACGACGAAGAGGAATATGTACACGAACTGATCAGGGCCGGAGTTTCCGCCTACCTGTTGAAAGACATCGACGCAGGCTCACTGGTGGAAACAATCCGCGCCGTCTTCCGGGGAGAAGCAGTATTTCACCCAAAGGTTACCCGCAAGCTGCTCGATGAGGTTCAGCGTCAGGGCAGCCAGGAGACAGAGCGCCTCTCCCAGCGGGAAACCGAAGTATTAACCCTGCTGGCTTGCGGACGCAGCAACAGGGAAATTGCACACGAACTGTTTATCAGCGAAAAGACAGTAAAGTTTCATATTACTAATATTTTCCGTAAAATTGGCGTTTCCGACCGTACGCAGGCAGCGCTCTATGCCGTGAAGAACAGGCTTGTAAAGCTTTAGTCCACCGCCCGGGGCGGTTTTTTTATGTGCCTTTCTGCAAACAGGACCAAAGTCCTGGAAAATACCGGACCTGCGCCCGATGTTCCCGCTGTGAATTTCGTGTTAGATTATAAACAAAAACAGGCGGAGGTGAATAAAGTGATAAATTATCTGAAAAAACTGCTACGCGACGAGTCAGGTCAGGGCATGACGGAATATGCGCTGATTCTGGCGCTGGTGGCTATCGGTGCCATTGTTGCTATGACGGCGCTGCGCGAGCAGATTGTCGCGGTGTTTCAAGCGGTTACCAATACTTTAACAGGTGCTCTCTAGACAACGCTGTCCTGTGCAACACTTCTGGCCTTGCCTGTTAGGGCGGGGCCGCTTTGTTAAAAAGGAGGCGGCGGTAATGAAACTGCGCGGGCTAAGACGTGATTGCCGGGGCCAGGCTATTCTGGAACTGGCGCTTATTCTGCCGCTCCTGCTTCTGCTTCTTTTTGGCATCGTAGAGAGCGGGCGGCTGGGTAACGCTTACCTGGTCGTGACTCATGCCGCGCGGCACGGGGCCAGGTATGGCGCCGTCGGCGCCAGTGACGGTGAAATAACTGAGCGGGTAAGGTCTGCGGCCGTCCCGCTGGCCGGAAATAATCTGACTGTTGAAGTTGCTCCGTCGCTGCGCAGAACCGGACAGGATATTACCGTCACCGTCAGTTATCCTTTGAGACTGTATATGCCTTTCGCCGGTCAGGTCTTCGGCGGGAACCCGGTTGTTGTGAGCAGTTCCCTGACCATGAGAGTAGAGTGAGGTGCTATGATGGGCAAGCGCCGGTATTTAAGGTCAATTGGAACAGATGAAAGAGGCTCGGTCGTAGTTCTCCTGACGCTGGCGGTAAGCGTCCTGGCCGGAGCGGCTGCGCTGGTCGCCGACATAGGGGTGGCCTATGTCAGGCAGCAGCGTCTGGCTGTGGCGGCTGACGCGGCAGCCCTGGCGGGAGGGCAGGCTCTGCACCTGGGAGCTGCGCAAGCCAGGCAGGCGGCGTTGGACAATGCGGCAAAAAACGGCATCAGTCCCGGAAACATCGTGGTTACTCCGGCGCAGGATAACCGGGCACTTACCGTCAGGGTCATCTCGCCCATGGAAACTTTTTTTGCGCCGGCTCTGGGGATAAACACAGGAGGTGAGCTATCGGCTGCCGCGCGGGTGGCCGGCGGCTCACCGGCGGCCGTGCATGGCGCGGCACCACTTGCTGTCAGAAGGCAGGAGTTTGTTTTTGGCCTGGAATATATCCTTAAGGTCGGCGCCGGCGACCAGGACGATTCCATCGGCCTTGGCGTCGGAAATTTCGGAGCGCTGGCCCTTGGTAAGGCGGGAGCAAAAACTTATGAAGAAAACCTCACGCACGGCTACCCGGGGCTGCTGAGGGTAGGAGACGTGGTTGAGACGCAGACCGGCAATATTTCCGGCCCCACCAAAAGGGCGATAGATTTTCGCCTGGCGCAGCCCCAGGCGCAGCAATGCTCACCTGGGAACAGGGTCCGGGATTGCCCGCGGATTTTGCTGGTGCCGGTCTATGAACCGCTGGCAGCCGGCGGCAGTCAGGTCAAAGCCATCCGGGTCGTCGGCTTTGCCGCCTTTTACGTGGAGGACGTGGCAGGGCAGGGCAGGGAGAGTTACGTTACCGGACGCTTTGTGGAAATTTATCATGGAGGGCAGGAAAGCACCCTGGAAAGCGGGTTTGGCGTCAGAGCCGCCAAACTGGTGGAATAGGAGGACGTCATGAAAGGCAAAAGGATGCTCTTGCTCTCAGTGTTTTTGGCTGTAGTGGCAGGGCTGGCGGTATTCCGCTATTTAAGCGAACTGGAGCGGAAAAGCAGCATGGAAGCCAATCTTGCTCCGGTGCTGGTGGCCGGGAAAGACATCCCTGCCCGCACCAGGCTGGATGAAGGTATGTTTGAACTGCGGAACCTGCCTAAAAACTTTATCCACCCTGAAGCGCTCACTGAGCGGGCGCAGGTCAGCGGGGCCTTTGCCCGTGAACGCCTGGCGGCCGGCGAGCAGGTGCTGGCCTCCAGGCTGGTGGCGGCCGGGGAGGTAAGTGCCGGACTGTCTTATCTGATTACTCCGGGGCATCGTGCTCTTTCATTGGCGGTAGACGGCGTCTCGGGGGTGGGCGGGTTTATCCTGCCCGGCGACAGAGTTGACCTCCTCGTTACCATAGATGTGGCGGAGGCTGAAAGGCGGACGGTCGCCACAACGCTTGTGGCTGAAAACCTGAGAGTTCTGGCGGTCGGGGCAGCAACCGGTACGACCGGGCAGGAGCAGCTGCCTGCAGACAATGTGACGCTTGAAGTGCCGGTCAATAAAGTTGCCGCGCTGACACTTGCCGGTGACAGAGGCGCCCTGCGACTGACGCTGAGGCCGGTCGGCGAAAAAGGCTCAACAACGGTAAGGCATCACCTGCCGGGAGAATTCCTGCCCTAGCAGACAACAGCGGCGCGAGGAGATGACCATGGAGAAAATTAAGGTTCTGATCGTTGATGATGTTCAACAGACACGTAAAGACATTGCCCGCCTGCTTTATTTCGAGGAAGACGTGGATGTGGTCGGGGAGGCCGGCGATGCCGCTGAAGCGATGCAAAAAATCGCCGGACTTGCTCCGGACGTTGTGCTGATGGACATCAATATGCCCGGTATGGACGGCATTACTGCCACTGAGCAGGTGGGACGCCTTTACCCGGGGGTTGCAGTGATAATTATTTCTATTCAGGGTGAATCCGAGTACCTGAAAAAAGCCATGGTTGTCGGAGCCAGGGACTACCTGGTAAAACCGCTTAACAGCGAAGAGATGTCCGCAACTATCCGCAGCGCTTACCGCTGGCAGAAGCAACGCCTGACTCCGGCAGCGGCGGAAGAGCGCAACGTCTTACCCCTGCCACTGCCCAAAAAAGAGAAGAGCCGCGGCATACTGAGCGTAGTTTTTTGCGGCAAGGGAGGCACGGGAAAAACGACGGTGGCCGTGAACCTAGCTGTGGCCCTGGCTCAACTGGAGGGCAAGAGAGTGGCGCTGGTAGATTTAGACCTGCAGTTTGGCGATGTCGGCGTGGTGCTTAACCTGACTGAAGGCAAGACAATTTATGACTTTTTCCTGGAAAACGGCACGGTGAACACTGAAACAGCGGGGAATTGCCTGCTCAGGCATTTCAGCGGGATTGATGTCCTGCCCGCGCCGTTATCTCCTCAGGATGCTGAGTATATCAATGCCGGGCAGGTAGCCGGATTACTGAAAGCGCTGCGGGAACTGTATGACTATGTAATCGTTGATACAGCAGCCAATTTGCAGGAAATTAACCTGCAGGCACTGGAACTGGCAGACGAAATTATAATGTTGCTGACAAGAGACATTGCCTCGGTTAAGAACACCAAAACAACACTGTCCATTTTTGACCCGCTTGACCTAAGGGGCAAAATTCGCTTTGTGCTAAACCGGTCCGGTCAGGGTCAGGGCGTGGAAATACCGGATTTGGAAAAGAGTCTGGGAATAACTGTTTTTCATCAGCTGCCTGCTGACGACCGCACCGTGCCGCTGTCGGTTAACAAGGGGGTGCCGTTTGTAATCGGCAGCTCTCAGGCCGAAATATCCCGTTCCTTCAGGAGATTGGCAGAGCGGCTGTCCAACGGGAGAGACTATGAGAGCGCCGACAGGCAGGGCAGGAAACTGTTAAGCCGTATCCTGAGTCTGTAAGGAGGAGAGATCGTGTCTTTACTGAAAAGGTTGGAGCGCGCCCGGCAGGAAGAGCTGCCCGGGGCGAAAACCTCCGCCGGCACAGCCAGAAAAGTTGAATTTACCTCCAGGACCGACCCTTACAGTCAGCTGAAGATAAAAGTGCACCAGCAAGTGGTGGAAAACCTGGGAAAACAAAAACCTGAAGACAAGCCGGAGACGAATCTGGAAACCCATCTGGAAAGCCTGGTTGCTGCGGCTGTTGAACAGGAAAATCAGCTGATCCCGCATGCGGAAAAAAAGCGGGTAATTGCGGAAATAGTGGCGGAGGCGGTAGGTTTTGGCCCAATTCAGCCGTTGCTGCAGGATGACAGTATTTCAGAAATTATGATCAACGGCCCGAAACAGGTTTATGTGGAAAGATCCGGCAAGCTGGAGCCGACAGCAGTAACTTTCAGGGACGACTTCCATGTCCTGCACCTGATAGAGAAAATTGTCGCCCCGCTGGGCCGGCGGATTGATGAGGGTATGCCTATGGTGGACGCCCGCCTGCCGGATGGTTCGAGGGTGAACGCTGTGATACCGCCTCTGGCGCTGAACGGCCCCACTGTTACTATCCGCAAATTTGCCAAAGACCCGCTGACCTGCGCTGACCTGCTGGATTTTGGCACACTCAGCCGGGAAATGGCCGCCTTCCTGGAAGCGGCGGTTAAAGGCCGCCTGAATATCATCGTTTCCGGAGGAACCGGTTCCGGCAAAACCACCACGCTGAACGTCCTCTCCGGTTTCATCCCGAGCGACGAGCGCATCGTTACCATTGAAGACGCCGCCGAACTCCAGCTCAATCAGGACCATGTGGTTTCACTGGAAACCAGGCCGCCCAATATTGAGGGCAAAGGCGGCATTACTATCCGTGACCTGGTCAGAAACTCACTGCGCATGCGTCCGGAGCGAATCGTGGTGGGCGAGGTGCGGGGCGGAGAAGCGCTGGACATGCTGCAGGCCATGAATACCGGTCACGACGGATCCCTTACCACCGGGCACGCCAATTCTCCGCGCGACATGCTGGCGCGCCTCGAGACGATGGTGCTGATGGCCGGCATGGACCTACCGGTCAGGGCAATCCGGGAACAGATTTCCTCAGCCATTGACCTGATTGTCCAGCAAAGCCGTCTGAGGGACGGGTCAAGAAAAATTACCCATGTTACTGAAGTGCAGGGCATGGAGGGAGACATTATCGTTCTGCAGGACATCTTTATCTATGACCAGGCCGGAGTAAATGAAAGCGGACACTGCCGGGGCCGGTTCCGCTCAACGGGAATCAGGCCTAGATTTTCAGATCAATTGAGGTCTGAAGGGATTCAGTTGCCGGCAGACATCTTTTCTCCGGCCAGCTTTTAATGACAGGAGCGAGGTAATTGGGCGAGCTGCAGATTGCACTGTTAGTTGCCGGCAGCGTCTTTATTTTCTTACAGGCTCTGACTGCGCACGCGGGACGTCACAGGAATGAGATGAAGCAGCGTCTCCGGTTGCTTGCGGCCGGATCAGACGCGGCAAATGGAGCTGCAGACTCGGCAGGAGTACGCCCGGCTGTCCGTCTGTCCGCAGGCCTGCGCCTCCCGGCGCTGAAAAAAATGCTGGAGGCGACAGAGCAGGAGCTGGCCCAAGCCGATATTCTGCTGCGGCCCGGCGAACTGATAGCGATGCAAATGGCTGCCACAGTCCTGCTCCCCCTGGCAGGCCTATATATATTTGACAGCTTTGTCCTTGCCCTGACACTGGTGGTTTGCGGGGCTGTGCTCCCCGTAGCGCTGATTAAAAATTCCAAGCTGCGGCGCATAAGGAAGTTTTCCGACCAGCTGGGAGAGGCGCTGCCCGTCATGTCGTCTTCATTGAGAGCAGGCTTCTCCCTGTTGCAGACTCTAGACTGCCTGCAATCCGAGAGCCCGGCGCCATTGTCCAGCGAACTGAAGCAGACACTGCAGGAGATGAAATATGGCATTCCGACAGAAGAGGCCCTGAAGAACATGACCCGCCGGGTATGCTGCGACGACCTGGAACTGATTGTCACTGCCATAAATATCCAGCATCAGGTGGGAGGAAACCTGGCCGAAGTTTTGGACAACATCACTCACACTATCAGGGAGCGGATCCGGATTAAGGGCGAGGTGAGAACCATGACCGCCCAGGGCAGAATTTCCGGGACGATAGTGGCTTTGCTCCCGTTAGTGCTGGCCGCCTTTCTGATGATAGTCAACCCGTCCTACCTGTCGGTTCTGCTCAGTTACCCACTCGGCCTGGTCATGGTCGGAGCTGCAGTTGTTTCCGGATTGGTTGGAGCGCTGCTGATAAAGAAGATAGTTAACATTGAGTATTAAGGAGGCACGGGTCTTTGGCTGTTGTACCCGCTTTTCTTGTTTCCGCACTGGTGTTTTGTATTGTGCTGAGCTTTGACAGACTGGGTCCGGAGCGCATCAACCTTGCAAACCGGCTAAAATGCGCGGGTGACTGCGCGACGGCTGACGGAAGGAAAACCGCCCTTAAAAGACCTCTTGGCGAGCGCCTGCTCCGTCCCTTGTTGCTTAAGATCAGTAGTCTTGCCGGCCATTTGCTGCCTGCCGGAATTCTGGCAGGGCTGGCGCCTAAAATTGAACAGGCCGGCCTGTCCAGGGAACTCTCGGCCGGCGAGTTCCTGGGAATTAAGGTGTTGCTTGCAGCAGGCCTGCCCGGGCTGTTATTCGGCGGGCTCAGAACAACGGCATTATTGCCAGTTTTACCGGGCTCCGCGATAATAGGATGGAAACTGCCCGATTATTATCTGAGGCAGAGAGTCGTCGGCAGGACACAACAATTTGAAAAGAGCTTTCCCGATACGCTGGACCTGCTGACGGTCAGCGTAGAGGCGGGACTGGGGTTTGACGGAGCGCTGGCCAAGGTGGTGGAGAAAAGCAGCGGAATAATTGCCGGGGAATTTCGCCGCCTGCTGCAGGAAATCAAGATGGGCAAGTCGCGCCGGGAGGCTCTGAAAGTCTTTGGAGAACGCACAGCAGCAGAAGATATCAGGTCATTTGTCAGCGCGGTTATTCAGGCTGAACAAATGGGGCTTTCTCTTGGAAAAACGCTGAGGCAGCAGTCCGGCGAAATGCGGCGCAAGAGGCGTCAGCGAGTGGAGGAACAGGCTATGAAAGCTCCGGTAAAGATGTTGCTGCCACTGGTTGTCTTTATCTTCCCCACTATTTTCCTGGTGCTTTTGGGTCCGGCTGTCCTGCAGATTATGGACGGGTTGGTGAGATGAGCGGTGCTTATAAACATGACAAAGAATACCATAATCGCCAGTCGGCCGGTGATGGGCGGCAGCTTTAGCGCGCGGTTGCTCGGGCTGATGTTCCGGGAATCTTTCCCGGCCTGCTGTGATGCCCTGCTGCTTTACCCATGCCGCGCCATCCATACTTTCTTTATGCGCTTTCCCATTGATCTTCTGCAGGTCGATGAGAGGTGGCAGGTAATCAGTACCTGCGAGATGGTGCAGCCGGGCAGGATCAGCGCATATGCCGGCGCTGCCGCCTTTTGTGTCGAGTTGCCGGCCGGTACTGTTGAAAACAGCCTGACATCAGCCGGTGACCGGCTGCAGCTGATTAAATGACTTGCCCGCTGTTGTCCCGCCGACTGAGGCGCCGTATTAAACTGCCCCTGCTGAAAGGTCAACGGCTGCAAATAATTTGGCGTAACAGGGGAGTTAATTGCAGGAATATTCAGAAATATAGCGAATAATTTAAGCCATTAAAGATGCGGAGGCGGATATGAAACAAAGAAGCGACAATTTGCTGGAATGTTTTTTGCAGACCGCGCCACTGATTAGGGAACTGGTTTTCGGAGACTTGGCGATTGCTATCAGTGACACTGAAAAGATGCTTGCCTATTTCCCCGGCAAAACGATCGACCACCGCATACAGCCTGGTGATCCGGTCAAGGAAGGGTCGGTTGTAGGCACTGCGATTAAGAACGGGAAGCGTGTTGTCCGCAGAGTGGGCAAGGAGGTATATGGATTCCCCTATATTGGCATCGGCCTGCCTCTGCGCGACGGGACGGGTAAAATAGTCGGCGCTGTATCCTTTAATGAAAGCGTGGAGCGGCAGGAAGCATTGATGGAGATGGCTGACAGCCTGTTTTCTGCTGTAAGAGAGGTGACGGACACAACCGGAAACCTGTCTGCCAAAGCCGAGACGCTGGCGGTCGTAGGCAGACAACTGTTTGAACTGGGCGGACAGCTTGATAAAAGTGTCTATGAAGCCAACGGTATGATTAAGACGATGCAAAAAGTTGCCTCGCAGACAAACCTGCTCGGTCTGAACGCCTCCATCGAAGCGGCCAGGGTCGGTGAGAAAGGCAAAGGCTTTGGGGTTGTCGCCGATGAAATCCGCAAACTGGCGGAAAACAGCGCGAAGGCTTTAAAAGAGATTGAGAGCAACATGACTGCACTGAATACGGCAAACGGCAGCCTGCGTACTGAAATTGAAAGAATATCCGGAGTTTCAGCCGGACAGGTGAGTGCTGCTCAAAACGTGTTGTCAGCTATGCAGGAAATAGACGCCATGGCGCAGTCACTTCTGCAATACGCGGAAAACCTGGTTAACTAGGAAACGGGCCGGGAGCTAAATGTTAAACCGGAAGTTAATGATATCGCCGTCCTGTACCGGGTATTCCTTTCCTTCCAGGCGGAGTTTGCCGAGTTCCCGGGCTCTTTTCAGCGAACCGCCCAAGGCCAGAAATTCCTCATAGCCTATGACCTCTGCCCGGATAAAGCCGCGTTCCATATCCGAATGAATTTTGCCGGCCGCTTTGCGCGCGACGGTGCCGGACTTTATGGTCCAGGCCCGGACTTCATCTTCTCCGACTGTAAAAAACGAACAAACGTCCAGTAATTTATAGGCGCCGCCGGCCAGGCGGGCCACTCCTGTTTCTTTCAACCCATACGCGGCCAGAAAATCATGCTGTTCTTCCGGGCTGACGAGGCTTATTTCCTGTTCAACGGTGCCGCAAAACTCTATTATCGGATAACCGGCGGCAGCACACAGTGAGACAAGCGCAGAGCGGTTATCGTAGTCGCCGTCCAGCAGTTGCCTTTCACTTATGTTAACAGCGACCAGGATCGGCCTTATGGACAGAAAAGCCAGGTTGCGAAGTATGCGCCAGTCATCGTCCGTCCATTCCGCTGAAAGGAGCGGCCGTGACGCTTCCAGCAGAGCCTGGCAGGCCCGCAGCGTGCCGGTTTGGTCGCCGCTTTTCTTGTCACTGCTGCGCTCCAGCAATGTTTCCACCTGACAAAGGTCATTTAACAGCATCTCGCTTAAGAAATCAGTAAAAGCCAGATCCGGCGGAACCGGCTGCAGCGGCCACGGCACGCTTTGACTGTCATGGCCTCTGACTACTACAGCCAGAGCATGACAGGTTTTCAGCCTGGCTGCGGCTTCACCGCTGATTTCGCAGCGGTGGCCGAGAGGCGGAAAATCTGCAACCTCCAGCAGAGCATAAGTTAATTTGCGCGGCCTGAAAATCTCGGACAAGCGCTCCAGACGCCTGTCCGGTACCCGGGCTGCAGCCTGTGGGACGCCGCCCCTGGCGGCGGATACCTGTGTCGCACCGGTCAACAGTTGGTAAAGTGTGGATTTTCCGGACAACGGGGGGCCGATTAGGCCTATTTTCATCTCTGACACCTCGCTAGAACACATCATAGCGCAGCCGGACGGAAAGTGTCAACGGGCTGATTTTGCTCATGCTGCAGGGGAAATCAGGTAGCGGAGCGAAATATGCATTATTCCTGATGCTGGTTTGCCTGGAGTGAAATATGGAAAAAGTTCTCGTGCTGGGTGCCGGTAAATTCGGCAAGAAGGCGGTTAGCTATTTTTCAGTGATAGCCCGGCAAATTGTGGTAGTGGACCATGACCCGGGTGTTCTTGACTTTGCCGGTAACGACCGGGTTTTGCCCGTCTGTTCCGATGGGCTCATCTATCTGGCAGGCAATGACATCCTCGGCTTTGACTGGATTGTTCCGGCGTTGCCGCTTCATGTGGCGTTTGCCTGGTTGCTGACCAGGCTGAAAAACGACGGTATTCGGCCAGTCTCTGTCCCGCCAGGGCTCAGTCTTCCCGGTTGCTCGTACTTGCGGGACGGCACTGTTTGTGCCACGTTGTCCGCTCATCTCTGCCCTGAGGATTGCCCGGGTCCTGACGGTCATTGTTACCTGACCGGAGAGGAGCACAAGCTCCCGCTGTTCAGGCAATTGTCAGCCCTGCACGTTGACGGCTATATGATTCACCTGTTGCGCAGCTACCAGCTAGCGCCCGGCATAGGAGGCTTTACGCCTCCTCAACTGGAAAATTTGCTGGCTGCAGTTTCCTGCAGTCGCTTGCCGGGGTTGCTCATTTCTTCCTGTGACTGCCATGCGATAATTAATGCCTTTGCTTTTGCCTAACCGGGAACAACAAAAGAGGTGTTGCCTGTGCGGGGGACGTTGCGTTCTTTGTCGGAAATCGCCGGACGGGAAGGAAAAAAGCTTTTCCTTGTCGGAGGCTTTGTCCGTGATGCGTTGCGGGGCAGGCAAAGCCGCGACCTTGATTTCGTAGTCAGCGACGACGCGGATTCTTTTACACGCCGGGCAGCTTTTTTGCTGCGCGGAAACTATGACCCGCTGGACTCCGGCGCACAGCATGCCAGAATCAGGCTGGATGCCGATGATGGCTTGCCTTTGGTTCTTGATTTTTCCTTGCGGCGGGGAAACAACATGGTTGAGGATTTACGCCGGCGCGATTTTACGGTCAACGCTATGGCGGTTGAACTGAACAGTTATCTGACTGAGCAGGATTGGCCGGTGAAAATCATTGACCCCTGCGGCGGCAGGGAAGACCTGGCCGGCGGATTCCTCAGGCTGACTTCCGAGCAATGCCTGCGCGACGACCCGGTCAGGCTGATGCGTGCCGTCCGTTTCCTGCATAAGCTGGAGCTGAAGTTTGCGCCCGGGACAGAGCAGGTGATACGGCGTAATGCCGGTCTTATCCGGCAGGCGCTGGGCAATAAGCTGTCGGTGGAATTCTTTAAGCTGCTGTCCGGGAAGCGCACGGCTGACAGCCTGCGAGTGCTGCACTCGGATTTACAGGTACTGCCTGCCCTTTATCCGCCTTTTGCCGTGATGTCTGAAACAGTGGTTGACGGAGAGGATCTGATGACGCACGGCCTGCGTACCTGTGAGCTGCTGGAAACATTTCTTTCGGGCGAAAACGTGTTTTCTCAGGAATTGTCGGCAAAGCTGCTTGCCCACCTTGAACAGGAAACAGAGGCGGAACGTCCGCGTCTTGCTTATCTGAAACTGGCCGGTGTACTCCACGATGTGGGAATGATCGGCGGCAGCAGCAGTCGCTCTTCTTTCAGCCATGAAGTGGCGGGGGAGGCGTACATAGCCACTTTGTCCAGAATCCTGAGGTTCACTGGGGCGGAGCGTGACTTTACGGCTACGCTGGTGTGCAATCATTCCCGCCCGCTTTATCTTTGCTTTGATGAAGAGAGGACGCCTGCCCTGCAGCGGTTTTTCTGCCAATTCCGCGACTGTATCCCGGAGTTGGCCCTGCTGGCCAGGGCCGATCAGCTTGCCTGCGGGCAGGAGAATCATTTTCCAGCCGCCTGCTTTACCGGAGTCCTGGAATTGTTTTTTGCCGGGGCGGCTAAATCTCTGCCAAGGCCGCTGGTATCTGCAGAGGAAGTAATGGAGTTTTTCAACCTGCCGCCGGCCCGGCCGGTCGGTCGCTTATTGGAAGCTGCCTACGCTGCACAGGTAGAGGGTAAAATTACCAGGCGGGCGGAGGCGTTGTCCCTGATTTCTGCGCTGCTGGAACAGGGTGAGCGACAAAACAGATAAAAAACGGGGAAGTGAAAACGTGCGCCTACTGCACATCGCCGACCTGCACCTGGGATGGGAACCGGCGTTTCCCGGTGAACTGGCGGCACAAAGAGCCGGAGAGCGTAACAGTCTGCTGGAACGGGCTGTCGACTTTGCTCTTGATAAGAGAAACGAAATTCGTGCCGTGACGATTGCAGGCGACCTTTTTGAAACGCACAGGCCGTCGCGCGCGGTACTGGAGCCGGCCCTGAGGCAGCTGCAACGCCTGGTTCAGGGAGGCGTTTTCCTTCTGACAGTACCCGGCAATCACGATGAAATTACTTATCATGACTCCGTGTACCGCGCAGAAGCCGCCCGCTGGCCAGGAGTTCTGGTGCAGCGCCCAATGCTTGGGGAGGCGGCCCGGATGGAGTGCGAAGGGAAGATTTATGTGTTTTACAGCCTGGCTTACCAGGCGGGCTTAACCAAAACCTCGCCTCCGCTCGCGGAATTTCCCCGCGGGCAGGGGGACTATCATATAGGGGTGCTGCACGGAACCGTTGACCGTGGTACGGCAGACCGCAGCCTGCCTGTTTCCGGGGAAGCTGTAGCCGGTTCCGGGTATGACTGTCTGGCGCTGGGACACCTGCATTCACATTCCGCCCGTTTTCTGGGAGATACATTTACCGTGTACGCCGGGGCAAGCGAAGCCAAGAGTTTCGCTGACCCCGGTACCGGATGCTTTACCGTAATCAGCCTTGGCGAAAGCGCTGCTGCCGTTTCTTATCCGGCAGACTGCCGCCCCTGTCTGACAAAAGAAGTTGAATTGAATTTCTGCAGAAATGAAGCTGAATTGGTTGCGGCAATTCAGAACCTGGCGGAACGGAAGTCGATGCTCCGGGTAATTCTGAAAGGTCAGGCCGCGTTTATCGTAGATGCTGACAAAATACATGCCCAGTGTTCACCATCCTTTTACTTTCTGCAACTGGACAGCGAAGGTGTGTACATTGATTTTGAGCACCTGCGGCGCTTGGCCGGGGAGCCGACAATCCTTGGGCTTTATGTAAAAAATCTGCTCTCCCGAATGGATGAGGCCGCAGATGAAGAGCAGCGCGAAGTCGTCAGACGTGCGCTGTTGCGTGGTGTGGGCTCGCTCGGCGGAGGTGTCCGCGGATGAAAGTGCAATGGCTTAAGCTAACCCTTAGAGGCTTCGGCCGTTTTCAGGAAACGGTAACAGTTGAATTTGTGCCGGGTGTCAACGTCTTCCTTGCGGCGAACGAACAGGGCAAATCTACGCTGGCGGCCGGTCTTGCCGCTGTAATTTACGGCCTGCCTGCGGCCGCCGACCCCAGGTCGTTCAGCCAGGAACGTTTTCGCAACTGGCATGGTCCGGCACAGTTTTCCGGAGAACTGGAGTTTGCGGCTGGAGGCGATTATTTTCGGCTGCAGCGCAACTTTGACAATCACCGCGTTTCTTTGCAGCGGCTGGTCAGCGGCTCATGGCTGGAGGAAATCGGCGGTGAACATAACCCGCGGGCACAAAAACGCAATGTCAGTTATGAAGAGGCAATTTTACGACTGCTGGGCGTTGGCAGCCGTGAGTTGTTCACAGCCACTTTTCAGGTTACACAACCGCTGCCGGAAGGCGAGAAAATTATCCCGGGTATTCAGCAGTTGCTGTCAGGCGCCGGCGCTCATTACAAAACAGCGCTGGACAGCCTGCGTGATGACCTGAAGAAGCTAACCCGCCTTACCGGCCGGCGGGGAATCACACAACGTGACATGAATCAGGACAGGACTCTTGAGCTTCTGGAAAGTGAAATTCTAAAAGTCGAGCATGAACTTGCTTCCGCCACACAATTGTTAATTGACGTGCAGGAAACAGCGACCTATCTTGACGGCTTGCAGGCGCGCAGCAAAGAACAGGGCGGGGAACTGGCGGAAAAGGAACGGCTGATTTCGGCCTGGCAGGAGTGGCGTATCCTTCGTGACCGTTATCAGCAGGCGGCGTCAACACAGGCGAGTTTAACCGCCTCCGTGGAAAAGGCCGCTTTGCTGGAGAGGTCAGTGCAAGAAACCGTCAGAACGCTTGACACTGAATATGGCGAGTTTGAGGGCAGTCCGTCAGACACTGGGGAGGCTTTAACTGTCTTCTCCGCCTTAGACGAGGAAATGCATATGATGGCAGCGGCGCTGCAGGAAACAGCCGGACAGATTTCCGGGGAAGAGCAGGCCGCTGAGAACCTGGAGCGGCTGTTGCAAGGAGAGCTTGCCGCAGTGCGCGGCCGTCCCGGACTGCCTCACATTTGTCGCGAGCTCCGCAATAAGGAGCAGGAACTGCAGGACCTCCAAAACAGGACGTTGCTGGCTGCGACACGCCTTGCTGATCTGGAAGGGCAGCTTCTGCTCATGCCGCCCCTGCAACGGCTTGGCAAATCTCCTGTTCAGACAATACAGGCTCTGCGTGAGCAGTCTCAGGTCATTCTGGCGCAGTGGCGGCAATTTGCCGCCGAACTGGAGGTCATGGCGCGGCTGGAAGTCCAAATCAGGGATGAATATGCACTATTTCGCCGTTCCGGTGATGAGGAACTTGCGGCTCTTGCTGCTTACGAAACGAGAAGTATGCGTCTGGAAAGGGAGCTGGAGCGGCTGAACGCCGCACGTTCCGAAGCGTTGCGCAAGGTTGAAGAGGCACAGCTGGCGCACAAGACAATGATCCGCGAATTCAGCGAAATGGAACGTCTTGGAGACGACGCGGAATCCATGGTAGCACGAAAATTGGATCTGCTTGCCGCTAAAAGGGAACAGGAAGAAAGTCTGCGGCATTTAAGCGTTAGAATTACGCCGCAGGAGTGGCGGCGCCGTGCAGGTTCGGTTGCAGCAGCCATGTTTTGCGGCGCTGCCGCCTTCCTTGCCGGAGCGGGATCGCTTTTAGCTGTGCTGGCCGGCCTTGCCACAGGGCTGGCGTCTGTCCTGCTAACAGGTTTTCTGACCCGCAGGAAAGAACGGTCCGGGCCGCAGGCCAGGCTTGGCGAGATAAATGTCGGACTGAGACAAGTCGATACACTGCTAGGCCCTTTTTCCACCAGGAATGAAGCACAGCTGGGAGAACTGCGTCAAAAGCTCCGTGAGCGGCAGGAAAGACGCAGGCAGTTGGCGGCGATGCAGGCGGCTCTTCCCGGGGAAGATGAATTGCGGCCGCTTAAAGCCGAACTGGATGCGGCAAAAGAGGAATGGCGGAAATTTAAGGAACTGGTCTCCGGGGCGGAAAAGATGTATTCCGATGTTCCCGCAGCATTTAACCGCTGGCGCGAGTTGGAACGGGAAGCTGCTGACCTGCAAAGGCGGACGGATGAATTTGCTTCTCGCCAGTCGCCCGGCACGCCGGCAGACAGGCTGTTAGACTCGCCGCCGTCAGTCTTGCGGGCGCCGTGGCCTGAATTGATAATCCTCGGCGAACTGCTGGGCGCCGCCACCGGAACTGTCAGGTCGGTCCTGTCTTGGGTTGAGACGCTGGACAGCATCTGGTGGGAGCAGACCGAAGCCAGCGCCAGATCTTTTGAGTCGCTGCTGGAGGAAGTTGATATTGCGAAACTGGAGATGGCGGCATTGACCGGCCCTGACGCGGAAGGAACACGGCGTGGCGACCTCCTGCGACAGGAAATCGCCGCCTTGCGTGAGCAGCTGCTTCCGTTTGACTCTCTGGCAGACCCGTTGTGGCTGGAATCACAGCAAACCATTGCCCGGGAAGCGGAGGAAGGCCTGCTCCGCCACGGCTCTACACTTGAGGCTTTGCGGAAACAACACCGGGAGCTGGCTGAAAAACTCCGTCGGACCGAGATAAAATTCCGGCCGCTGCAGGAGCGCTTATCTGCACTTTTGCCGGGGGGAACCCCAGATGTTGTTTTACAGCGCTGGCAGGAATACAGCCGGCTTAGCCGGCGGAAATCCGCGGAGGAAATGGAACTGGCCGGCCTCCTTGCGGCCCATCAGGTCTCATCTCCGGGAGATTTGCGCCGGAAAGCCGCTGACAGTGCCAATCAGGCAGTCGGCATACTCAGACAGTGGGAGGAATTGCTGGCGTCATATCCCGCTTTGCCGGCGCGCGATAACGACAACCCTCAGGTGCTGGATAACCTGTACCGCGAATTGGAACGCCGCATAGACCGCCTGAGGGAGGAGGACGTATCTTTGCATAACGGCATCAGGGATGCGGAACTGCGCCTGGCAAGGCTCCAGGGCCAGGCACCGTTAAATATTGCCGGCGGAGAGCTCAGGCTGCAGGAATTGCGGGAGGAAGTCCGGCAGCTGCGAACGGAAGCGGACGCACTGGAACTCGCGCACAAAGAACTTTCCGCTGCAATCCGGCTTTTCTCGGAAACTTACCGCCAGGGACTGGCTGGCTCTGCTACCGGCTATTTTTCATTCTTTACAGGGAATTGCTGCAGAGAAGTTTTGCTTGATGAGCAATTTAACGTTCAACTCAGGGAAGATGGCAAACTGCTGTCAGTATCTTATCTCAGCCAGGGCGCTCGTGATCAGCTTTACCTGGCTTTACGTCTTGCCGTGGCTGACTTGTTGTCCGACGACATACAACTGCCGTTTGTGTTTGACGACCCTTTTTTAAACTGGGACGAAGTGAGGATGGCGAAAATGCAACAGACGTTACTGGCGCTGCCGTCCGGCCGGCAGGTGCTTCTCTTCTCGCACCGTCAGGAATTTGCCTCTTGGGGTAACTCTGTCCGACCGGAATCGTAAACCGGCTCAGTAACCGGGGCAGACCGGCTCTGGGCGGTAAGGCTGACTTCGTTCTTCAGGTAAACTGTGCGGGCTGGAAAGGGGATTGCGATTCCTTCCTCTGAGTAGCGGCGGTGCAGACGCTTAAGAAGTTCGTGAATGATCACGAACCGGTTGGTAAATTCGCAAACCTGTAAAACCACATTAAAGCTGATACTAAAATCAGTAAAAGCGTTGAAACGGACCAGCGGCGCGGACTCACTGACGCCTCCCTCAATTTCTTCCAGAACCGCCCGGGCTTCTTCGAGAGTTACCCGCTCCACCTTTTCAAGGTCGCTGCCGTAACTTACGTTTAACGGCACAAGTGTCGTTGTCTCTTTATCAGGAAGATTAAAATTTGTAATTCTGGAATTGGCCAGCTTGGCGTTCGGCACCACGATCAAATTGTTGGGAAGCGCCCTGATAATGGTATACCGCCAGGTAATGTCCGCAACATAGCCTTCTTCCCCGGTTTCCAGGCGGATAAAGTCGCCGACCTGAAACTGCCTGGACAGTAAGATTTGCAGGCCGGAGAAGAAATTTGAGAGCGTATCCTGCAGCGCAAGTGCTATGGCCAGACCGCCAACACCAAAGGCGGTGAGAATCGGCAGGATTGAGACCCCCAGAGTCTGCAGCACGACAAGCAGGCCGACCACCAGGACCACGATCCTGGTAAGGGCAGCGAAGATGGTCGTCGCAGGGATAATACCCTCCGCTTTTCTGGCGTACATATTGACAAAACCGACAGCGGCTTTAGCCACAAACCACGTTACTGAGAGAATAACGACCACAAGCAGCACTTTAAAAATTATGTTCTGATATGCCGGAGCCAACGGCAGGCCGAGCAGCGCGACATAGAAACCGGCGACTATAAACAGGAGCGCGGCTGTACCCGGAAGAGCGGAAATGATTATTTCATAACTCTCCCATTTCGTTCTCCCTGCCAGCTTCCGCAAATTTCGCAGCAGGATTTTTTCAAAGACAAGGCCGAGCAATAATCCTCCCAGGACCCACCCCAGGGATGATGCCCAGATGTTAACCGCCGCCAGATAAGACATTGTTATCCCTCCTAAGCAGTAACTCATCGCATACCGATTTGCATAATCTGTCAGTGTCCACTGTATGCTAGTCAGTGAGTACAGGAACATGAATACGAAAGTATCCTTGAACTGAGAGGAGTTTTCCGGTTGATTCCGCTGAAGGATTCCCCGCGCACACGCAGTTTTCCCTATATCAATATAGCATTGATTTTAGCTAACGTGTTCGTCTTTTTTCAGCAGGTGGCCATGACTGAACGCCAGTTACAGGAGGCAGTTACTGCTTTCGGCCTGATTCCGGTGCGATTGTTTGAAAGTCTGGCCCAAGGTGAACTGGCTCTTGCTGTGGCGCCGCTGTTCTCTTACCAGTTCCTGCACGGCGGCTGGCTGCACATCGGCAGCAATATGCTGTATCTCTGGGTTTTCGGCGATAACATTGAAGACCGGCTCGGCCATATGCGTTACCTGATTTTCTATCTGCTAACAGGCGCTCTGGCAGGATTTGCACAATCGTTAACCGGCGCCGCCAGCAGTGTGCCGGTCATTGGCGCCAGCGGAGCGGTGGCAGGCGTGCTGGGAGCTTACCTGGTCAGCTGTCCCCGGGCCAGGGTGCTGACACTGGTGCCGATTTTCTTTTTTCTCACTCTGGCCGAGGTACCGGCTGCGGTCTTCCTGGGGTTTTGGTTTGTCCTCCAGCTCTTTTCCGGCCTCGCCTCCATCGGGATGGAGTTTCCGGTCGCCTGGTGGGCGCATATTGGCGGCTTTATCGCAGGCTTATTGCTGGTAAATATTTTCGGAAAGAAAGCTGATTGCAGTTAGGGATTTTAAAAAGTCTCCCGCAGGCGCCCTTAAGGGCGCCTGCTTCTTTCAGATGCTGACAAAGAACCAGACAATCATCAGAGCGGCGATAACAAACTTTATAACAGTACCTCCGAGAAAGCCGATCAGGGTGCCTATACCTGCGCGGACCGCCTGCTCAGGCTGTTTTCCCCCCGCCAATTCCGCCATGACTGCTCCGAGAAAGGGGCCGATAATCATGCCAAACGGCCCAAGCAGAAAAAACCCTAGCAGCATACCTGCCGCGGCGCCCCAGGCGGCACGTCGGCTGCCGCCGTAGCGGCGTGTGCCAGTCGCTGTTGCCAGGTAGTCGACAAAAAAGGTCAGCAGCAGGGCCGTTCCCTGCAACAGGTAAAAGTTGGCGTCGAGAGTGGCAAAACCGGTCATCAGTCCGTAAAGCAGCATACCGGCGTAAATAAGAATCACGCCCGGCAGAACCGGCAGTACAATCCCCGCCAGTCCGAGCAGGAAGAGGGCGACCGCCAAAATCATAGCCAACGTTGACATCTTATCGCCTCCAGAGTTTTATGTACAATCTTAGTATACATTATTCTGTCAAAAACAGTCGCTTCCTGCGCCACTAGAATAATCTTGCCGGACGCGGGAGCAAAATAGAAGAGGAAAAGGAGGCTGATTAGACATGGTTCAGTCAGCGGGGCATCCCCGCGTGGCATATTTTTGCATGGAGTACGGATTAAGCAAGCGACTGCCGATCTATGCGGGGGGACTCGGCGTTTTGGCCGGGGATTATCTGAAGGCTGCCCGGGACTTGCATCTTCCGCTGGTTGGAATTGGCATCCTCTGGCGGCACGATTACACGGAGCAATTCATCGGCGAGGACGGCTGGCCGTACGACGTCTACCCTAATTATGACTATCAGTTTATCAGGGACACGGGTCTGACGATAACTGTCAACATCCAGGGAAAGGATGTTATCTGCAAAATCAGATTGGCTGATCAGTATGAAAACGCTCCCCTCTACCTGCTGGACACTAACTTTCCGGGCAGCGCGCATGGCTGGATAACAGGCCGGCTGTACGGTGGCGGAACCCATGAGCGTATTGCCCAGGAAATGGTCCTGGGAATCGGCGGTATCCGGGCTTTGCGGGCTCTGAAGATAGACGTCGATGCTTTTCATTTCAATGAAGGTCACGCAGTGATGGCCGGCTTGGAACTCATCCGCGAACAGATGGAGGGCGGCCATTCCTTTGAAGAAGCGTGGCAGAGTGTTCGTCGCAAAATTATTTTTACCACTCATACGCCTGTAGAGGCAGGAAACGAAAAGCACGCGCACGAGGAACTGGCAATGATGGGCGCGTACAGCGGATTAACCGGGGAACAGATGAGGCGTCTTGGCGGGGATCCGTTTAACATGACCGAAGCGGCGCTTCGTCTTTGTCTTGCCGCCAATGCGGTCTCTAAGCTGCATGGATATACTGCGCGTACCATGTGGAGGCACGTTGCGGATACCGGCCCAATTATCTCCATTACAAATGGAGTTCACGTCCGCACCTGGCAGTCCGCAGAGATGCGGCACGCCTTTGCATCGGGAGGAGATCTGTGGGAGCCGCACATGCGGGCCAAGGAGAAATTGATTGCCTTTGCACGCCGGCATACTGACGCTGTATTAAACCCCGATGCTCTGCTGGTCGGTTTTGCCCGGCGCGCCGCCAGTTATAAAAGGTCTGACCTGATTTTCCGTCATGCTGAAATAATTGATCCCCTGTTGCAGGACGGCAAACTGCAGCTCATTTTTTCCGGCAAGGCACACCCGGACGACGAGTATGGAAAGCGAATTATCCGGGATCTTGTAAAAATGGACCGCAAATATAAAAACTCTGTGATATTCCTGGAAAATTATAATATGGAAATCGCCTTGCTGATGATTCAGGGCTGCGATGTTTGGCTGAATAACCCGCTCAGGCCGCTTGAAGCATCCGGAACTTCCGGAATGAAGGCAGCCATGAACGGGGTGCTTAACCTGAGTGTGGTTGACGGCTGGGTAGGTGAAGGGCCCCAGCACGGGGTCTCCGGTTGGCTCCTGGAACATCATTCACGTTTCTCCAGCCCCGAGGAGCAAAACGATCACGACCTGCAGGCCTTGTATAATGTGCTTTTTCACGAAGTGCTGCCTGCCTACTACGGCGAACGGGAGCGTTGGACCGACATGATGCGCGCCAGCATAGATATGGCCCACTATAAATTTTCTGCTTCCAGAATGATCAGGGAATATTATGACCTGATGTATAGCCGGGTCTGGGAAGCGCAGGAGGGTATTACGGCGCCCTGGATGGTTCCGGGAATGTACGGCACTGAAAATCAGTACCGGCAATAGACGCGTCTGTGTCTGAGAAGGAGCGTACCAGTTGACTGGACGCTCCTTCTTTCTGTGTGCCCGGCAGGAGATTGCCGGAGTTGGTAGAAAGAAGTCTGCAACCGGAAAAAGGAAGGTGCCGTTAAATGAAAAAGGTACTTGTGGCTGACCCCTGCGACACTACTTACCGTCACCTCTCCAGGGTGCTTATCGAGACCGGGTACCAGGTAGTGCGCGCAAGGGACAGCGAAGAACTTGATGAAATGTTGGATTTCTCGGTTGACCTGATTCTGGTGGAGCTTGAGCCGGACGAAGAATCCCTGGACTTTGTCCGTCATGCCAAAAACGGCAGCTATGCAAATATTCCCCTGGTCGTGCTGGCGCGCGCCGCTGACAGGCAAGCTGTACTCCGGGCCTTGTCTTCCGGGGCGGATGATTATATCGTCAGGCCGTTTCATTACTCATTTTTGACAGAAAGGCTGGCACAGGTGCAAAAAATGGAACGAAGCGAAGACGCTCTGACGGAATATATAACGTTTAATTACTATGAATTGCTTGAGCTGGAACTTAAACGGGCTTATCGCGGGAAACAGCCTCTTTCCCTGGTGTTGATTTCTTTTCCTTTACCTCTTCAGTCGGAAGCGGGTCAAATAGTCAGCACACTGGAAGGCCTGCTGAGGGATATAGATGCGGTTGTCCGTTATAGCCAGCATGAGTTATTGCTTATTTTACCCATGACAGGGAAGGAAGGTGCTTTGTATGTTTTGGAAAAAATTGCGTCAGCGTTCAATTCACTGAACTATCTGGCCGAAACGACGGGATACAGCCGTTTCGTTGCCGCAGTGGCAACCTTCCCGGAGGACGCCACGGACAAAAAGGGCTTGTTTATCCGCCTGGAACAGCAACTGCGCGCCCGGGAAGGAGTACAGTCCGGGCAGTAAAAAGGCCGGCAGGAAAATCTGAAGTGGCAGAGAATTATATATATTACATATTTAAGCATACAGACCATTTGTTACTTAATTAGGGGGTTAAAGATGCGTGCCCTGTTAGTAATCGACATGCTGAATGATTTTCTTCTGGCAGACGGCAAATTACCCGTCGGGGAAGCCGGAAGAAAGATAATTCCGTTTATTCAGGAACAGGTCCGTGAATTCCGCAAAAACCGTGAGAGAATTATCTTTGTCTGTGACAGCCACAGTCCTGACGATGCGGAGTTTGCCATGTTTCCGCCCCATTGTGTCCGGGGGACGGGCGGCAGCAGGGTAGTGGACGAGCTGGCTCCGTCGGCGGAAGACATTATCATTTTCAAGCGTCGCTACAGCGCTTTTTTTGCCACGGAACTGGATCTCGCCCTGCGGGATCTTGGCGTCACAAGTCTTGTACTGGCCGGAGTCTGCACCAATATTTGTGTGTTGTACACCGCGGCAGACGCCCGCAACCTTGGTTACCAGGTTACAGTCTATCGTGATGGGGTGGCCAGTTTCAGCAGTGAAGCCCACAATTTTGCTCTGGGAGAAATGGAGAGCGTTCTCGGTGTCACCATAAGGTAAGGCGAAGGGAGAAGACTATGCGGGGAAATCGTTTTGGGAAGGGCTTTTGGCAAGTGGCGGACCCTAAAATCTGGATTGCCTCGACTGTCCCCATGGCTGTCGGCGCGGCACTGGCCTTCGGGATAACCGGTCAGTTCAATTGGTATTGGTTCCTGGTGAGTGTGGCGGGAGTCTATGCTATTGAAATAGGTAAAAACGCGGCCAATGACTTGGTGGACTATATGACAGGCGTAGACCTTTTGGTAACTCCTGAAAAGAAGACGCCTTTCAGCGGAGGTAAGCGGGCCATCGTGGACGGGAATCTGACGCTACGGGAGGCTGCTTTTATTACCGTGGCTGCCTTGGGAATCGGAGGAATGACCGGCCTCTACATAACTTTTTTCCGTGAGGCTGCGCTCTTCTGGATCGGCACAAGCGGGCTGTTTTTTGCCGCCGCCTACAGCCTGCCGCCTTTCAAGCTTGCTTATCGCGGACTTGGCGAATTAGTGGTAGGCGTCACTTTCGGCCCTTTAATTGTCTGCGGTACCTTTGTGGTACAGACAGGCTTCCTGAGTATTGAACCGCTTCTTGTTTCCCTGCCGATAGGCTTTTTAATCGCCAACGTGCTCTTTATTAACCAGTATCCCGATTACGAAGCCGACAGTCTGGGTGGTAAACGCAACTGGGTGGTTCGCCTCGGCAAGGAGAAGGGCCTGAAAATTTACCTGGCTCTTTTTGTTTTGGCCTATATATCACTTTGTTCGCTTTTTGTCATGTCGGGAAACCCGTTCTGGCTGCTGCCTCTGCTTACACTGCCGCTTGTCGGCAGAGCGGTACAGACCGCCGCCAGGGAAAGGAACAATATACCGGGGATAATCTCAGCCAACGCCAATACCATCAAGACTTATCAGCTAACCGGCGCGGGCATGACCGTTGCGGCACTGGCCACACGTTTCTTCCCCATAACGATCTGATACTCCGCGAGCGCGGAGTATCCGGATTTATGGCAGCGAGTTTTTACTTTAGCTGGTATAAGAACACCCTGACTGTGCATAATATAGGCTTGTAAGAAACTGCAAGCGAGTGGTGAGAAATGCCGGAAGAATTCCCGGGACAACAACTCTCAGATGCCGAACAGCTTTTCTATGCCTCCACCAGTAAAAAAAATCTCAGCGGAGTGCGCGGACGAGCCTCAAGAACCGGCCGTAACGGTCCTGTGATGACTCCTGTTGACTTCCTGACGGGAAAGGCAAAAAAAGACTATATGAAAAACAGTGAGGTGATTCTCTACAACATGTATGACAACCGGATTATTCCTTATGAGGATTTTAAGACCTTACCCGTTGAAAAGCAGGTTGCACTGATGACCAGGTGGAGGGAGGAGGTCGGAACCAACAACATAATAAAAGAACTTAAAATATCCCGTAAAAAGTTTTATGAAGAAGTCCTGAAAAGCCTGGGAATAGAAACCAAGCCGCGAGGCAGCGGCAGGCGCCTTGGCAAGAAAGAAGAAACGAGCAGCGGCGCGGCAGACAATGGCGCAGTATTTATGATTGTCGCCGAGGGTTGCCATAAAGGACGCGCTCTGGCTGCAAAAATGGCCGGTCTGGCCAACGCCCTTGACGTTGACAGAGACTATGCAATTAAACTGGAAATAAAGGAATTGGCGCCTTCAGGAAACCGGTAACCGCTTATTTCGTAAAGTGGCAGCCAAGGCATTCGTCATAACTGACCCTGGGGAACATGGCATCATGCGAGGAAGCTATCTCACCGTGGCACTTCCAGCAGCCAACGTATTCTCCGCCTGTGGGATGAGTAACAGCGGGTGCGCCGCCGTGACAACGCATACAGTCGCTGAAATATCCGAAAGTCTCCTGATGAAAAGGAATTTCCTTTCGGTGACAAATGTCGCAGTTCTTTTCGTATCTGCCGTCCAGCGGGTGCGACACCGGCGGGCCGGCTGCCGAAGCAACGGGCCTCAGAACTACCAGTCGCACATAAGCGGTAAAAACAGCCATCATTGCAAGCACAAAGACCAAAAAGCGCTTTGTCTTCATATCCATATAAAAGCCCCCTTGCAGGATTTAAATTTAAAAAACCATAATCTTATTCGTCTTTTTTTCTCATTACCCTGCAGAGGGAAAAAATTATTTAAGTTAACATAATATACATTATCGGACGTTTTGTTTTTTAGCCGATACAGTCAAAACAGTGGCTTCTGAGTACAACTCCTGTAAAAACGTGGACCAGATACGGATCAAACTGCTTGCCTGCTCCACGCCTGACTTCACTAACCGCTTGCGTGCAACTGAACGCCTTGCGGTAAGGACGGTCATGGGTCATTGCATCATAAGCATCAATAACAGCCAGAATTCTGCAGCAGAGCGGAATCTGTTCACCTTTCAGCGCCAGCGGGTAGCCTCCTCCGTTCCACCATTCGTGGTGGTGCAAAATCAGTTCTGCGATGTGCTCCAGGTCCGGAGAGGTCTTGGCAATGCGATAACCGATTTCTGCGTGTCTTTTCATTTCTTCCATTTCTGCGGTGGTGAGTTTATCCGGCTTAAACAGAATCTTATCGGAAACACCGACCTTTCCAAGGTCGTGAAACTTGGCCAGCAGCAGCAAATCCGCTTTTTCTGTTTTCGGCATATCCATGGCCTCGGCCATGAGCAGCGCCATCTTTTCCAGGCGCTCGGCGTGTCCTTCGGTTATGTAATCTCTCTCTGCCAGCATCGCCTTGAGGGTGGCGATAAAATGACTCTTGGCGCCGGCGCTGCGCAACAGTTTGTCACGGTTCAGGTTGTGGTCAGCCTGCAGAAAGATGTCCCGCAACGGAGGAAATCCGCTGGCAAAACCGACCGAAAGACTGAGCGGCACCGCAGGTGAGCCTTCATTGTAACTTTTAACAGACTCGCCGATACGCCGGCAGGCCTCCTCGGCGGCTGCCCGCCCTGTTTTCGGCAATAGCAGGGCAAATTCGTCACCGCCAATGCGGGCTACCACGTCTGAGCTGCGAAAGGGTGCTCTGATCACATCTGCCGCCGCCTTAAGCAACAGGTCGCCCTTGTGGTGGCCCATCGTATCGTTGACCAGTTTCAGGGCGTCGACATCGCAGATAATTATCGTAACCGGAGTATGGCGCTCATTGTTGTCCAGGCGAGTAACTTCTTCCTCAAAATACATCCGGTTGTAAAGGCCGGTCAGGACATCGTGCATGCCCAGGTACTGCAACTGTGCCATCATCTCTTTGTGGGCGGTAAAATCCCTGATGATTTTGACGGCCCCCAGTGCCTGCCCCTCCCTGTCGCGTAGCACCGAGGCCGCGCTCCACAAATGGGCGCCTTTACCATTGTTCAGCAATGGAGAAAACACTTCGGAAAATATAACATCGCCGTCACGTCGTAATTGCAGATAATGCCCCTGAACCTCAAGTTCGGGATGAAGCACATAATCGACAGTCAACGGCCTTCGCGTGCCATAAAAAGGAACGGCGTATTCATAATCGGTTTTGCCAACTATTTCGTGTGCCCGGACCCCGGTCAATGACTCCATGGCACCGTTCCAGGCTATCACCTTACTGTTGGTGTCAATGGCAAAGACGGGGTCCGGCAGGCAATCAATCAGGTCCCGGAAAAGATGCCTGGAAGCCAGCAGATCCTGCATGGCGCTTTGGTATTTTTCCTCGCTCTCGCGCAGTCTGCTTTCCATTTCCCTGGCCTTACCAAGGTCGGTCAGCGAGGCGACGCTCGTAGTCGTAGCGGGGATAAGGCTAACGTTTACATAAATTTCTTTTTCCCTTCCGCGCCGGTCAATCAGGGTAAAACAATACCGGGTGGGCGGCGGCTCCCCTTTGCTTCGCCTTTGCCGGTGATAGGCACACATGCGCTCCAGGTCGGTAGGATGAATAAAATCAGTGGCCTTCATTTTACCTTCTATATCAGCCTTTGTATAACCGCACAGCAGCTCCATCTCCTGATTGGCTAGCCGGATAGTCATATCATTGTCAATAATGACCATCGCTGTGCCGGCAACATCAAAAATGGTCCGGTAAGTGTCTTCGATATCAGGCAGTTCAGATATTTGCGGCATTCGGTTACGGCCTCCTTAGCGCCAAAGCAAAAGTTGGAATATTCCGAATATAATATAATTATAGCACCAATAATCAGAATAGCAAGCAGTTGCGGCCAATATTAACCGGTATTCCGTCAGGAAACGACAGGTACGCCCCGGAACTAGGCGCCGGAACCGTCTTTTTGCACCATCACGACAGTCGCCGGCGGCTGGACGGCAAGAAATCGTTGCAGCCTCTCCCTAACCAGCTCGCGGTTCTTCAGATAGCTGCCTCTGGTGGCCTTGATCCACTCTTCCAGGTGGCGCTTGCGGTGCTTCGGTGTCCAAAAGGCGTCAGCCAGCAACTCCGGCGAGACGTGTACGTTACCGGAACTGTCGAGTGTTCCTTCCACCAGGCAAAAAGAACATTTGATCCGGTTGTCGCCCAGCAGTCTGAAGGAACGGCTGTAGCAGGACGGACACTGGTTGGCGGCAGGTTTCCTGGCGGACGCTTTGCTGTGCAGGTAAGCAACCAGCCCCTTCCCCAGCCTTCCGGCTTCTTCCATGACCTGATCCTGAAGCAGGATTTCACCGGGACCGGGAGCGTATGCTTCAAGATAATCATACACCGGAAAGCCGTAAGCATAGGCAAACTGGTTCAGAACTTCCATCCCAATCGGGTTCCAGTCCTCTTTGCCGGCCACGGATATTGTCACAGCGCCGCGGCGTCGTCCTTCCAGCTCGTCAAGGTACAGCGACATCATTAGGGCACGGTCCATAGCTTTCTTTATCAGGGAAGCCGGGGCCAGCAGGTAGATCGGCGCCGCAACGATCAGGCCGTCAGCCGCCAGCATTTTTTTGACAAGCTCGCCCATCTCATCCTGCTCCCCGCATTTCCCCTGGAAAACACAGCGCAGGCAGCCTTCGCAGGTAGAAATCCGCATCTTTGAGATATTCAGCAGTTCGATTTGCGCACCGGCTCCAGCCGCACCTGCTGCCGCCTGGCGGGCCAGGATTTCGCTGTTGCCGGGGCTGCGGTGTGAAGCCATCAATACCAGAATATTTGACATCTGTCTCTCCTCCCTCCGCGTCATTATTCTCCTGGCTGCCGGAAATACCTGCAGCCAGAAAATAAAAAGGGCGACAAACGGTCCGAAATCAGGCTCCGGCTGACAGAACAACCAGCGCGTCAACGGCCACCGGCTCGATTCCGCGAATAACCAGCGGGTTGATGTCAATTTCGGCTATTTCCGGATGCAGCAGTGACAGAGAACCGAGATTGCGCATAACAGCGGACAGCGCGTCAACATTTGCGGCAGGCAGCCCGCGAAACTGACCGAGCAGTTTGGCTGATGTCAGGTCGCCAATCATCTCCTCCGCCTCCGCTTCGCTCAGCGGTGCCGCCCGGAAAGTAAAGTCCCGGACAGCTTCCGCGAAAATTCCTCCCAGGCCGAACATCAGGCAGGGACCAAAGCCGGGGAAGCGGGTCATGCCCGCCAGCAGTTCCCTGCTGCCGTGAACCATCTCAGAGACAAGGACAGGCACTTGCCCCGCCGCGGCGATAACAGCCCGATAAGCCTGACGGACTTCGCTTTCATGTTTAAGGCTGAGATGCACCAGTCCCTTTTCAGTCTTATGCGCAATTTCCGGTGAGCAACCTTTCAGGACAACCGGGTAGCCGAGGGAAAGAGCGGCACTGAGCGCCTCATCCTCATTTAAAGCCGGCTTCTCTCTGGTTATCGGTATGCCGTAAGCTGCCAGCACCTGTTTGGACTCATACTCGTCAAGTATCTGCCGCCCGCTCCGGGCGGCCTTTTGAATAATTGCCGAGGCCTGTACGTGCCTGGAGGGCGGATTGTCAGCCGGAGCGGCTGCTCTGCGCTCCCTGATTTTCTTATACTGCAGAAGGGCACTCATAGCCCTGGCGGCTTTTTCCGGCGCGTCAAAGACCGGGATGCCATGGTCCCGGTAGGCAGCGGTATAATTATCTTCCCGGCCGAAGAATGATGATATCAGCATGGGCAATCCGTATTTCCCCGGTAACCCGACGGTTTTGCTCATTTCAGCAGCATACATTGCCAGGAATTGCTCCAGCGGCAGGCCACCCATCATATCGCTGATTCGCGGATAAATCTCCCTCATAAAGCCATGACTCATGGCTCCGTGCAGGATAAGCCCGTCTGCCTCACCGCTTTTCATGATAATTTCCGGGATTGTCCTTGTCAGAACCTTAGCATCAAGATGAAAAGTCATATCAACCGGATTGGCGCTGGAAGCGTGTGAAAGAACATGTTGGCGGATTTCTTTTTGCAGCTCCTCGGAAAAACGGGGTACGTCCAGACCGCCTTTTTCGCAGGTATGTGAAATAGCGGTCCCAGGGCCTCCCGAGTTGGTAACCACGCCAATCCTGTTCCCTCTGATGGGTGGTTGTGTAGCCAGCGTCCAACCGTGCTCATACAGGTCTTCAATGCTGTACCTTTGGATAACTCCAGCCTGTCTGAAAATACCTTCATACAGGAAATCCGGCCCGCCCATCGAACCGGTGTGGCTCATCCCGGCCCGGGCTCCGGCTTCCGAACCCCCCACATACTGTGCCAGCACAGGTTTGTAGCGGGTAATTTCCCGGGCCACGTCAATAAAACGCCGGCCATTCCTGATGCCTTCGATGTAAAGCGAAATAGCCCCGGTCTGCTCATCCCGGCCAAGATACTCCAGGGCGTCAGCCAAGTCAATGTCTGCCTCATTGCCGACGCTGATTGCCTTGCTGAAATGTATGCCCTTGTTCCTTAAATAAGGCAGCGTCTGTGTGATATATGTACCGCTCTGAGAAATCATGCCAAGTTTGCCGGGCTTACCGGTTCCGGGGAAAACCGTTATGTTCAACCCCTGTTCAGAATTGATAAACCCTATACAATTCGGACCAAGGAAACGGATACCGTATCTGCCGGTAATCTCTTTTAAACTCTTTTCCAAAGCTGCACCGTCTGAGCCGGTCTCCCTGAACCCGGCCGTTACTATAACCGCATACCTGGTGCCGATTTCACCAAACTCTTCGAGCAGCTGCAAGACCTGATCGACCGGCACCACCAGGATCGCTAACTCCGGCGTTTCCGGCAAGTCGGACACCGCTTTGTACGCCCTGTGCCCAATCACAGTCGCCTCCCTGCGGTGTATCGGATAAAAGACCCCCTGATAACCGTCCTTGACGATACTAAGCGCATGCAATGTTCCCATTTTAGCGGGGTTGTTATTGGCCCCAACCAGGGCAATTGACTTCGGGTTCATTATCTGTCTGAGCGGATTGTTGTTCATTTTCGCCTCCGATTTTTAAGTTGCAGCTTTAATTATACAAAATTTATGCTCGGAAAGTAAATACGGCCGCTTAGCTTTGTCCAAGAATTACTCTTATATTCACCAGGTTAAATACTGAGTAATATACTGAACTGACAATCTGATGAGAAGGTGAGCCCAATGTCAGTCAACAAACAAAAAAAGCACCGCTTCTATCCGGCAAAGCAACAACCCCGCGCGGCTGCGGTAGATGCGGATTGCTGGTCCAGCAGGCTGAGTCTGTTTCCCACTATGGTATCTTTTACCGAAGTATTGCCGGGTGTGCCCAGGGTACTGTTCGTGGAATTTCTGGATGCCACCGGTCAACAACTGCCGGTAGCCAACGGATTTGTGGTGCTGGCACCACGCACCTTTATCAGGGTGACTTTCTCTGCTCCGGTCTCACAGGCTTTCTTTTTCCTGACGGCTTGCTGGGTGAAATTCTTTCAGCCGTCACAACTGATCGGCTTTGAGGTTGTTGACCCGCCGCAACGCTCAATCACATTTGTCTGGGATGTGCCACCGGGAATCCGCAACTCACTTTTCATTTTCGGGTGCAGCAAATTAATCTGCGGCCGCCCCGAGATATTCCTGGTCGTGTCGCGGCCCTGACGGGCTTGCTACTTTTCCAGGTATATTTTCCCTCTTAACTTTTCGGGAAGAAATGATTCAGCAGAATATCTGTCATACCCCGCGCCGTAATTGAGCTCCTTCATGAGTTTTGTTTCCGGATTTCTTAAATTTAAAGGAATTGGCAGATTGCCATATCGGTTGACATCTTCCGCTGCCTGCAGATAAGCTTCGTAAGCCCGCCTGTCTTTCTTGCACTGGCACAAATACACAGCACCGTGAGCCAGGTTAATGACGCACTCAGGCAGTCCGATTGTTTCGACTGCCCGAAACACCTCATTGGCTACAACCAAAGCGGTCGGCTGGGCCAGTCCGACATCTTCCGAAGCAAAGATAACCATTCTGCGGGCGATAAATTTAGGGTCTTCGCCTGCCTTAACCATGCGCGCCAAATAATACAGAGCAGCATCAGGCTGACCAGCCCGCATGCTTTTAATAAACGCTGAAACAGTATTGTAATGCTCCTCACCTGCCTTGTCATACCTTAAGTGCCTGGACTGGAGAGTGCTTTTCAAGTTATCAAGGGTTATTTTTTTGTACAGCCTGTCTGTGTTTTCCAGCAACGTTACAGCCTGCCTGGCATCACCGTTTGCGAGCCTGATTAGCCAGTCCTCCGTTTCCTTGTCCAGTTCAAACCCGGTTCTTTTAATAATGGCTTTCATGCCCTCCTCCGCATGCTCACTCAGCACAAAAACACGGCATCGTGACAGAAGAGGAGCTATAACCTCAAAGCTCGGGTTCTCTGTTGTCGCGCCTATCAGAGTAATTTCGCCACTCTCCACGAAAGGCAGCAGATAATCCTGCTGGGCTTTATTAAAGCGATGAATCTCGTCCAAAAATATAACCTTGGCAAGACCCTGGGTGTCTTCCTCCACTATTTTCCTGATATCTGCTTTACCAGCCGAAACTGCTGACAACTCATAAAACTTCACGTTCAGCCCGGTGGCATAAATTTTTGCCAGTGTGGTCTTCCCGCTGCCCGGCGGCCCCCATAGAATAAAAGAAAAAAGATACTTTTCCCGTATGGCGATATTTAACGGTTTCCCCTCTCCCGTTAAATGCTCCTGACCAACAAATTCCTCCAGGGACCGGGGTCTGATTTTTGCAGCCAGCGGTTCCATTGCTATGTCATACCTCCCCCTGCTCACTCTTGTATTTCATGCCCGCTTAATGTATAATGACAAGTAGTTCGGGGCGTGGCGCAGCTTGGTAGCGCGCTTGACTGGGGGTCAAGAGGTCGCAGGTTCAAATCCTGTCGCTCCGACCATAAAGAACTCAACAACCACGGGGGCTTTAACCTCGTGGGTTTTACTTCTTCGCCACTTACTATGTTGAACTATTAAGAAATCAGTTTAGTCCGCGTCCAATACTATGTTTGGATAGCAACTACTTCTTTAAGGTTGATTCACATTATTACGAATGGCATCCTCCACAAAGGCATTCAGAGAAAGACCGCGAGTAGCCGCAGCGAGAGCGGCTTTTCGGTGTAATTCCGGCTGAATGCGAACGTTGAAGGATCCTTTAAACGGTCTTTCGGGTTGTATGCCTTTTTTCGCGCAGAATTCCAAATATTCATCTACAGCATTACGAAAATCCTCGATGAGGGTCTTCACACTTTCTCCTTCGAACGCAATCATGCTCTTTATACCAATTACTCTACCGTGAAAAACTTCTTCTTCCTCGGAAAACTCAATACTGCCAACGTAATCACGATAATGAATATAGTTGCTCAAAGTAATCCCCTTTCCTGTAAGGCTGTAATAATATCCCTCACTTGATAAGGCTTGAGAATATTTCTTGGGTGCGGTTTGTGAAGGCGGATGAAATCGCCTTCGTCATTGGAGAAGGCTACCCTCGAACCGCTTGTTTTTCCCAACTTCACTTGTGCATAGTTGAAATAACTAAGCAAGGTAGTCAATTCATCAAAAGTAAAATCCTTTGGCTTTGCTAGCAGGCGGGCTATCAGTTTTTCTTTTTTACTCAGTGTTCTCACCGCCTATTTGTATTGTATCAAGCCTTCTAATAAAGTGCAACTATTTTTAGTTGCATTGATTTTATATTGCGTTTCTCCTTTTTTCCTATAAATATACTTGTCCCGTAATTTACGCTCCTCAGATCACCCTCACACGCTTCCAACTGTTGCTCGTTGCGCGCAATAAGCCCCATACTCCAGTTACGAACATTTTCTGCATAACACACAATATAATCATGCGTAGGTGAAATCGTTGTTGAATCTCCGTTGATTTAGTCTGGAGCGCAAAAAAACAGCAGGCTAAGAACAGCCTGCCATCAGGGATGGCATAACGTCAGCAACATGGTAGGGCAATGAGGGCATTTGGCTTAAGTGGCCGCGCCTTCGCTGTGCTTGACGGCAGTAACCCGGTTTTGGCCGTCAACCGTGATTATTCTTGGCTGGTAGTCAAGTAACTCTTTTTCCTCGACTTGCAGGTAGGAGATAATGATCACGATATCGCCGGGCTGGACCAGGCGGGCGGCGGCGCCGTTAAGACAAACCGTGCCTGAATCGCGCCTGCCCTTGATGCAATAGGTTTCGAAGCGCGCGCCGTTATTGTTGTTGACGACTTGCACTTTTTCGTACGGCAGCAGGTCGGCGGCTTCCATTAGCGCTTCATCAATGGTGATGCTGCCCTCGTAGTTCAGGTTGGCATCGGTAACGGTGGCACGGTGAATTTTTGACTTGCACATTGTTCGCTGCATTTGCTACACCTCAACAATAATGTTATCAATCAGGCGGGTTTTCCCAAAACGGACTGCCAGGGCAATGAGTACACGTTTTTCTATATTGACAGGTTCGTGAAGGTTTTCCGCATCGACTACGGCAACGTAGTCAATCTGAGCTAACGGTTCCTGGTCGATAGCGGCCTGCATGAGCTGCTTTAGCGAGCCGGCGTCTCTTTCTCCGGCGGCGACGCTTTGTTCGGCCAGGAGGAGGGTGCGGTAAAGAACTGTGGCAGCCTTTCTCTCTGACGGGGAAAGGTAAGTATTGCGGGAACTCATTGCCAGGCCGTCCGCCTCGCGGACAATCGGTAAGACTTCTATTTCCAGGTTCATGTTCAGGTCCCTGGCCATCCGCCTGATGACAATGGCCTGTTGGGCGTCCTTTTGCCCAAAATAAGCGCGGTCAGGAGTAACGATGTTAAACAGCTTGGCGACCACAGTTGTAACCCCGCGGAAGTGACCGGGGCGTGAGGCGCCGCACATCCCTGCGGTAAGCCGCTCCACGTCGACAAAGGTGGCATAATCCCTGGGGTACATATCCCTGGCTGACGGAGCAAAGATTAAATCGCAGCCGGTGCCGGCGGCGAGGGCGGCATCGCGTTCCAGGTCGCGGGGATAGTCATCAAAGTCCTCACCGGCTCCAAATTGCAGCGGGTTGACAAAGATGCTGAGTATAACCAGATCGTTCGCGGCTTGGGCCTGGCGGAGCAGGGAAAGGTGCCCCTCATGCAAAAAGCCCATAGTCGGGACAAAGCCGACTGAGCGTCCGTGGCGACGCGCTTCCTTAACTTTTTCTCTTAAGATGGGGATGTCCCGGATAATGTCCATTTAGTCCTCCTGCAGCCTGCGGATAATTTCCCCGTCCATAGAGTAGGAGTGTTCGTCAGAGGGGAATGCTGATTCTCTGACCTCATTCACATAGGAGCGGACCGCTTCCACCATGGGGTTGAAAAAAGCTCCGTACTGCTTGATAAACCGGGGGCGGATGTCGGTCTGCAGGCCAAGAATATCGTGATAAACGAGGACCTGACCGTCACAGTAAACACCTGCTCCTATCCCTATGGTTGGAATGGTAAGCCGTTCAGTAATCAGTTGGGCAAGCTGCCAGGGGACTGCCTCCAACACTATGCTGCAGGCACCGGCCTCCTGCAGAGATAGCGCGTCCCTGATCAGTTGTCTGGCGATTTTCTCATCCTTACCCTGGACAAAGAAGCCGCCAAGCTGCCCGACAGATTGCGGTGTAAGTCCGATGTGGCCGATAACAGGAATGCCGGCGCGCACGATGCGTCTGACAGTCCCGGCCATTTCTGTTCCGCCTTCCAGCTTGACGGCCGGGGCGCCTGTTTCCTGGACAGCGCGTCCTGCGTTGCGCACCGCTTCTTCCCTGGAAACCTGGTAGGTCATAAAAGGCAGGTCGATGACAACCATGGCACGCTTACTGCCGCGAACGACGGCCTTGCCGTGGTGAACCATCTCTTCCAGCGTTACCCGCAATGTGTTTTCATAGCCGAGGACTACCATGCCCAGTGAATCACCGACCAGGATGATGTCTGTCCCGGCTTCATCGACTACGCGGGCCGAGGGGTAGTCGTAAGCCGTCGCCATGGTTATCTTGCTTCCGCTTTTCTTCATTTCCTGCAGCGTCAGCGTAGTCACTTTTTTTGTCATGCTATGCACCTCCAAGTATTTTAAGCAGTGTCTCCCGCTCCGCCGCAGCAAGCGATCCTCTGGCTGCGGCGACATCTACCGTTGCCTGGCCGAGCGTCTTGTACAGCGGAATCAGCAAGGGTGTCAAACGGTTCATTAACTCAAGATGTGACTGCACAGTACCCGAGTCACCCCGTGCGATAGGTCCTGTCAGTGCCTGTGCGGGGCCGCTGCGGAGGATATTTTGCAGCGTACACTCAACGAGCGGCCGGATGGCCGGCAAGCCTTCTTCCTTCTTAATGCCGGCCGCCTCCAGCATTTGCAGGCCAAGATCGACCAGCGTGACAAAATAGTTGCAGACCATACAGGCGGCCGCGTGATAAAGAGCCTTGCTTTCCGTTGGGATCTCGAGCGTCTGGCAGGAGAGGTCGGAGGCCAGCTGACGGGCAGTCGGCAAAGCTCCCTCGTCTCCTTCAATGGTGACAAAAGACCCCGGCAAGTTTGCGATTCCCGCCTCCGGACCGGCAAAAGACTGCAACGGATGAAATGACAATGCCCGGCTGCCTCCGGTGCGAGCCGGAAAAAGGAGATCAGAACTGTGGGCGCCGCTGGTATGGATAACTACGGAACCGGGCCGGAAGCCGTCCTGAGCGGCAATTTGGGCGCAAACGCCGGCGATTGCCCTGTCGGGAACAGTAAGAAAAATAACATCCGCCTCCCGGGTAAATTCGGGGGGATAAATACCGTGCGGCACTCCGAGCAGCTCTCCGGCGCGGGCGGCGCTGGCAGCGGTGCGGCTGGCTACCCCGGTGATGGTATGACCGGCCCTTTTCAGAAGGACAGCCAGGGTCGTACCAACGTTACCCGCTCCTACAACGGCAATCTTCATGGCGAACCTCCCATGTGAAATATTTCCCCGAATAAAAACAAAACCTTCCGACCGCGTCAGAAGGTTAAATAAGCGCTTCATCCCTCCCTGTCCCGGTCCACTCGCATGGCTCCAAGCAGCTGAAAAGCGATGTGTCGATATTTGGCTGTTGTTCCCCGGGTACAGCCTGACGAAGCAATGCCGTCCCGTCAAGTTTATCTTACCACAAGGTTATGTCAGGTAGCAAGGGAAAATTTTATTCATCTCAAGGGGATGAGTAAGAAAAGTCTTTAGCAGGCGGGAGGCGTTTTCCATGTCTGTCAGGTCAGCCATCTCGCCGGGAGTATGAAGGTAGCGGCAGGGAACAGAGATTACGGCGGAAGGTATCCCTTCCCTGGTCAGGTGGATTGCCCCGGCGTCTGTGCCTCCTGACTGCAGAACCTCCAGCTGGCAGGGAATGCCTTCCCGTTCCGCCAGGTCCAGTAACAGTTCTTTCAGGCGGGGGTGGCAGATTACCGATGCGTCCTTGACTTTTATGGCAGGTCCCTTGCCCAGGGATACGTCCATAGCGGCAGGCGGTTCGGGCGTATCTCCCACAGGCGTGACATCCACCGCCAGCCCCAGCTCCGGATTGAGGCGATAGCTTGAGGTTCGTGAACCGCGCAAACCTACTTCTTCCTGGACGGTAAAAACGGCATATATTTCGTTGTCGGTCCGGTCAAGGTTCTTAAGAGCGTTAACCAGAACTGCACAGCCGGCACGGTTATCCAAGGCCTTGCCGATGGCGCGGCTGCCGGCTATCGTCAGCTCGCGGTAATACACGGCGATATCACCGATGCGGACTTTGGCAGCCGCTTCATCCCTGCTTGCTGCGCCTATGTCAATATACATTTTATCAAGAGCAAGCTTTTTGATGTCCTCCAGCTTTTCCATCCCCACTGTGCCGACGGTGCCGTTGGCGAAAACGATTTTCTGCCCGAGGAGAACGTAGGGGGAAAGCCCGCCGATGTTGCTGAAACGCAAAAAGCCCTTTTCCTCTATAAAGGTGACAATAACGCCAACTTCGTCCATGTGGGCGGCTATCATCACCTTAGCGCCGTTTCCGCGTCTTACGGCGTACAGATTGCCCAACGTGTCAGTAAAGACTTCGTCAACGCATTCGCGTATTTCTTCGCTGATCAGGCGGGCTATTTGCTGTTCGCGGCCCGACGGTCCGTATGCTTCACTGAATTTTCTTAGTAGCTCGCGCATTCCGGCAAACCTCCTTCAACAATTGACTGCAGTACTGATTTTACGAGCTTCAGGGTGTTGTGCCAGTCATCCAGATTCAGGAGAGAAACAGGAGAGTGGATATAACGGCAGGGGACGGATATTACCGCTGTCATAATCCCTTCGTGTGCCAGTGAGATTTTGCCCGCATCGGTCTGCGCGGTGGTCAGGCGGCGAAACTGATAGGGAATGGCATGCTTTTCAGCAGTGCGTACCAACAAGTCAAGCATTGGCTGCGGTGTGATAAAAGAAGCATCCATCAGTGTCAGAGCCGGTCCTGCTCCAAGCCTGGTCACATGGCCGGCTTCACTGGTGCCCGGCACGTCGGAAGCGGAAGTGGTTTCAATGACCAGCGCCAGGTCGGGATAGACGCTGTAGGCAGCTACGCCGGCGCCCCGCAAGCCGATTTCTTCCTGAACCGTAAACACACCGGTTAGTTCCAGCGGATAATCATCTTTCAGCACTTCCGCCAGGATGGCGCAGCCTGCCCGGTTGTCAAAGGCTTTGCCTGTCAGGCAGTTGTCTCCCGCTGCGCGGGTTTTCGCTGCAAACGCCGCGTAATCACCCGGCTTGACCAGTTTTTCAGCCTCTTCCTGGCTGCGCACCCCCAGGTCCACAAAAAGATTGTCTATGGCGATGGCCTTCTTGCGCTCTTCCGGCTTCTGCAAATGAACTGGCTTGGCACCGATAACACCGGGCACCCGGTTCTTTCCGACCCTGACAGGTTTGGAAACGAGTACGCGGTCATCAATGCCGCCAACTTTGTGGACACGGAGCAAACCGCTTTTTTCAAAACCGGCTACCATAAGGCCAACTTCGTCCATATGGGCTGACAGCATCAGTCGTGGTTTCCGGCCGGCGCCCTTACGAACGAACAGGTTGCCGAGCGTATCGGTTTTCAGTTCACCGTATCCGGACAGCTCTTCTTTGAGGATCTCCCGTACTTCTCCCTCGTCACCCGATACGCCGCAGGCTTCGCTTAATCGGCTCAGAAGCATGTCAGTCCCTCCACCGCTGAGATTTCCAGCGCAGCAGCAAAAAGCGCCAGCAGGCGTCCGGCCTGCCTGATGTCCTCAGTTTCCGCCAGTTCGACCGAGGTATGCATGTAGCGTAGCGGGACGGAAACAAGGCCGGTGGGAATGCCGCCGCGGGTAACCTGTATTGCTCTGGCATCGGTACCGGTGGCTCCGGCCGCGGTATCCAGCTGGTAAGGAATTCGATACTCTCTGGCCAGCCTGAGAAGTTCTGCACTGATTTTGGGATGTATGTTCGGGCCTAAGGTGATAACGGGTCCTTTGCCAAGAGGCGCTGTCTCATGCTCGGGAACTCCCGGCATGTCGGCATGGGTAACGTCAACGGCAATCCCAATGTCCGGCACCACCCCGTACGTTGCTGTGGTAGCACCGCGAACACCTACCTCCTCCTGCACTGTTGCCACTGCATAGATATCGGCCGCATGGCGCAGCCGCTCCAATTCGTCAAGGCAGCAGAGGAGTACTGCCACACCGGCACGGTCGTCGAGCGCCTTGGCACTTAAGGAGCCACCTGCCAATTCGATGGCCTCGCGGTGAATAACTGCCAGGTCACCGGGTCTGACCAGTTCCTTTACCGTGCTTGCCGGCATGGCCATATCAATGAACAGGTCTTCCAGCTTGTGCCCCTTGCTCCTCTCCTTTTCGTCCGTAAGGTGCGGCGGTTTGGCGCCGATTACTCCCGGCAGGGTCTCCTTGCCGTATAAAATGATTTCCTGGCCGACTATGGTACGCGGGTCGATGCCTCCCACGGCAGCAAAGCGGAGGAACCCGTCATCCTCAATTTTTGTCACCATTAGCCCGATTTCGTCCATGTGAGCGGCCAGGAGCAGACGCGGACGCTTACCGTCCTCCCCCGCCCCCTTTTTGTAAAAAACCACATTGCCAAGACGGTCCTGGCGAACCTCATCGGCATAACGGCAAAAGGCTGCCTTGACTATCTTGGCCACGTGGTTCTCGTAGCCAGAGATGCCTGGCGCCTGGCAGATGTCTTTTAAGAAACGCTTGATTTCCACTGAAAACCCCCATTCCTAAGAAGCAGCGACTTAAATATATCACAGACTCAATAAAAGTAGCAAGCTGCCGGTTCGCAGCCCCCACTCCGGCCGGCCTCAGCGCATCTTCAGCAATGTGTCACGGTAGAGGCCTGCAGTACAGGACAGGTCGCGGTGATTCCCCTCTTGTATTATACGGCCGTGGTCCATGACAATAACTTTATCAGCTGACTCGACGGTGGAAAGCCTGTGCGCAATGACAACAGAGGTGCGGCCAGCGCGGAGGGTTCTTAACGCCTCTTGGATGCGGGACTCTGTGTGGGTATCCACACTGGCGGTAGCTTCGTCCAGAATCAGAATTGAGGGTTTGCGCAGAAACGCCCGGGCAAAGGCGATCAACTGTCGCTGGCCGGCTGAGAGCAGAGCGCCACGCTCGTAGACACGGGTATCATAGCCTTCCGGCAGCCCCAAAATAAATGAGTGAGCATCTACGGCGCGGGTTGCTGCCAGCATTTCCTGCTCTGTTGCTTCAGGACTGCCAAAAAGAATGTTTTCCCGGACGGTGAGATCGAAAATATAGGTGTCCTGCAAAACCAGTCCGATCTGTTCCCGCAGGCTGGCCAGTGTAACAGCAGCGATATCATGCCCATCGAGAAGAACACGGCCAGCGGCAGGTGTATAAAAGCGGCATAGCAAGTTAATCAGAGTAGTTTTTCCCGCACCGGTCGGACCGACAAGCGCCACCGTCTGACCGGGCTGGATTTCAAAACTGATGCCGGTCAGCACCTCCTGTCCCTGCTCGTAAGCAAAGCAGACACTCTCAAAGAGCAGATGGCCTTTGGCACGCGGTATCACCACAGCACCCGGCTTATCCTGTTCCGCAGGAATGTCGAGGAGGTGGTATATTTTCTCAGCCGCCGCCAGCGCAGACTGCAGGCTGTTGTAAACCTGGGAAAGGTCTCTTATCGGCGCGTAAAAGCGGGAAACGTAATCCAGGAACAGGTAAAGGGTTCCTAACTCCACAAGATTCTGTACCGCCTGGCCTCCACCGTACCACAGAACGATGGCGGTGCCAAGTGCTCCGATAACCTCCACAAACGGCAGAAAGAAAGAGAAAAGGGTGACCGCCTGCATGTTGGCGGCATAGTTTTCAAAATTGACACGCTCGAAGCGCTCCGCGTTTTCTTCCTCGCTCGTGAAGGACTGAATAACACGTACTCCGGAAATGCTTTCCTGCAGGTTGGCATTGACATCGGCTATTTTTTCCCGTACCTGGCGGTAGGCCTGAAGTACACGGTTGCGGAAAAGAGTGGCTGCCAGAACAAGCAGCGGCAGGGTAGTAAAAGTAAGGAGCGCCATTTGCCAGTGTTCATGCAGCATTATAACAATTATGCCGAAAAGCAGGAGCGAATCACCGACAATATGCGGGAGGCCACCGGAAATCATATCCGTCAGCGCTTCCGTATCGTTGGTTACACGGGACATCAGCCTGCCGGTAGACTGCTTGTCAAAAAAACGCAAGGGCAGATGCTGCAGGTGGGCAAAAAGGCTGGTGCGCAGGTCGTAAACAGCCTGATGCCCGACAAGCGCCATCAGATACTGTTGCCCATAAGATGCCAGCCAGTTCAGGAGATGTACCAGAATAAACAGCGCTACCAGCATGTTCAGGCGCCTTAAGTCGCCTGTGCCGATGGCAGTGTCAATAGCCAGTTTAACAAGATACGGACCGGCCAGTGTAGTCAGAGAAGCCAACAGCATCAGGAGCAGTGAGGCTATTGCCTGCCGGCGGTAAGGACGGATCAGGCTAAACAGCCGGCGCAGGACACGCAGGTCAACAGGCTTATTTTCCACCAGAGAACCCGCCTGGTGAATCATGTGGTCCACCGCCGCTCACCTCCTTCGTAGCAAGCCGGCTGGGCAGCGGCAGGCTGCAGCCTGTAAAATTCCGCGTAGAGCGGGCTGTCAGCCAAGAGCTCTTCGTGCCTGCCGGAGGAAACAATCGCGCCGTTCTCCAGAACGAGAATCAGGTCTGCCGCCATTACGCTGGCAATGCGGTGCGCTATGATAAAGCAGGTTCTTCCCTCCATCAGGTTATCTAATGCGCGGCGCAGCAGATATTCAGTGTGAGTGTCAACGCTGGAGGTGTAGTCGTCAAGAATAAGGATTTTGGGGTTCTTGAGCAAAGCGCGGGCAACAGCGAGTCGCTGTTTCTGCCCGCCGGAAAGGTTGACACCGCGTTCTCCGACCACCGTCTCATATCCTTGCGGCAACGAAAGGATGAAATCATGAATTTGCGCTGCTTTGGCCGCGGCTTCAATCTCCTGTCTCCCGGCTGCGCGATTGCCGTAGCCGATGTTCTCGGCAATGGTAGTGGAAAACAGGAATATTTCCTGGGAGACGACTCCTATCTGACTGCGCAGGGAACGCAGCGTAAAGGTGCGGATGTCCTCCCCGTCAATCAGGATTTTTCCTGCAACAGGGTCATAGTGACGCGGTATCAGGTTGACAAGAGTAGTCTTTCCCGAGCCTGTGGCTCCGACGATGGCAATCTTTTGTCCCGAATGGGCGTCAAAGGAAATATCGCGCAGCGATTCCACGCCGTCGCGGTATGAAAAAGAAACACTGTCAAACGTAATCCTGCCGGGGAAATCAGCAGGCAGTCGTCTGGCTGCCGGCAGGTCAATGACTTCCGGCTTGGTATCCAGCAACTCAAACACACGCCCGGCAGAGGCCAGAGCGCGTTGCGAAAGATTAACCACCCATCCCAACATGCGGATAGGCATTACCAGCATCAGCAGGTAGCTGTTAAAAGCAATCAGTTCACCAAGCAGCATTCTCCCCCCGATGACCTCCCGGCCACCGAACCAGAGGATGACTGCCGATGACAATCCGGTCAGAAAGGCAATCAACGGGAAGTAATATGACCAGATACGGACAGCGGCCAGGTTCCTCACGAGCAGCAGATTACTGTGCCGGTCAAATTTAGATGTTTCCGCGGCCTCCTGAGAAAACGCCTTTACGGTACGGATCCCGGCAAGGTTCTGCTGCAGCACGCCGGTCATTCCGGCCAGTTCCTCCTGCACCGCCTGGTAGGCGGGTGTGACCTTGGCGCCAAAACGTATGATGGCCAAGGCTACAATGGGCAATGAAAGGACGGTCACCAGGGATAATCGCCAATTCATTGCCGCAATGACAGCCAATACTCCCGCGAAGGTCACAGCCCCCTGAAAAAGATGTAGCAGCCCGAAACCAAAAAAGCGCTTCAGCATTTCTACATCGGCAGTGACTCGGCTCATTAGCTGGCCGGTCTGGGTATGGTCGTAAAACGAAAAAGACAGTTGCTGTAAATGCTCAAAAAGTTCGTTACGCAGGGAGTAAATCAACTTATGTGCCACGCGCTCCATCCAAAAGCGTTGCGTGAAAGAGAAAACGCCCTTAATAACGGTGACAGCAAGCAACAAAAGGCCTATCCAGGGCAAATAAAAAGCCTGACCCCCCAGTATTGCCCGGTCAATCGTCAGGCGAAAAAGCTGAGGTATAATCAGACCCAGTCCCATCACGATTAACGCTGAGAGGGCAGCCCCCAGTACCCAGGGCCAGTATGGAATAAGCCTAACTATTAAGCGCTTAGAGTTAGTCACCGGTTACTCACCTTCAGGCCTCAGACGGCAAAGCCGTTTCGATAACTCAGGCTGATCTCCTGCAACAGGGCGTAGACTTTTTCCGCCTGAGCGGCTGAGAGGGTCCCTGTGCCACAGCTTGGGGTAAACATGAGCTGACGCGAAAGCTTAAGTGAATCGAGACCCTTTTTGCCAAGCGTCTCCAGGATTTGATTCAGGCGGAGCAACAGTGCGCGTGCCGTTACCTGCTCCACCTCAGCCGAGGTAGGAACCAGGCCGAAGGCCAGGATACCTCCCCGATCAAGATAGTTGCGGAAAGATTCTGTATACACCAAAAGTGACGGAAAATAATGATAAACGTCAACGTTTACAATGTCAAAGGGGAGTTCAAACAGAATAGACCAGTCCACTCCGGCACAGGCGTGAACTCCGACAATTGCTCCCGCCTGGTGGGCGGCGTCTGTCAGAGCGCGCAGGCTGTCCTGAATAGCTTTCCGGGAAAGCCCGACAAATGACGACTGCCCAAAGCACAGGATTGCGGGGTCGTCAATAAAGACAATTACCGGCAGGCCGACAGCGGCAAGCATATTTGCCTGCCAGCGCAGCTGCAAAGATAAGTTTGTGACCAGCATCTCGCGCAGGTCATCGCGGTAAAAAGCCGGTTGCAGAGAAACGTCTGTCAGCTGCAGACCGAGTGTCACCGGGCCTGAGAGCTGCCCTTTCAGATAAGCGGCGCCGGCGCACCGCATCGTCAGCTGTTCGAGGAAAGAGTACAAACCGTCTGCGGCGGAACGCGGAAAAGCAAAGCCGCTAAGAGAGCCTCCGGCTTCGGCCGCCAAAGCTTTCTCATAGAATTCCGTCTGACGCTCCAGCCAGTCGGAAGCATCAGTCAGAAAACACGGAGGCCGGCCGCTGTCAATGCTCAGCAATCCTGAAGAAGTGAGCGGCGCCAGGTTTTGCCTGATAAAGCCCTCTTCTTCTCCGGTTGCCGGCAATTGCGGCCAGTGCGGCACCTCCGGCAAATACCGGAATATTATGTCCAGCGCCGCCATAGCTGTCCGGTGGGGGAAGCTGCCGATTCCTGTAGCCAAACCGTATAAATCTCTCATTCCTAACCTTCCATCCGAAACTCTCTGACCGTTTTACGCAATTCCTTCATCCTGGCTTTGTCGGTGCACATCAGACCATACTCAACGCTGTCTACCAGCGCCTGCCAGCTGGCCTCGATAATGTTCGGCGAAACGCCAACCGTTCCCCAGGACTTCTTTCTTCGCTCATCACGCGTCTCAATCAGCACGCGTACCCGCGCACCGGTACCGTCCTTACCGTCCAGAACTCTGACCTTGTAGTCAACCAGGTGAAGATTTTTCAGTTCAGGATAAACCTGCTCCAGCGCTTTACGCAACGCCTGGTCCAGAGCGTGTACCGGACCGTTTCCTTCGCCGGCCGTCAGGTACTCCTGCCCACCGATACGCAATTTGACAGTAGCCTCGGAAATGATTTGCCCGTTCTCTCCCCGCTTCTCCACGATGGTACGTACACCAAGCAGTTCAAACAAGGGTTGATACGCCTTCAGTGTTTTCCAGACCAGCAACTCAAAGGAAGCTTCGGCTCCCTCAAACTGATAGCCCTGGTATTCCAGTTCCTTAATCTTTTCCAGCACCAGCAGTGTTGCCGGCGTTTCTCTGGTCAAATCAAGTTCGCTCTCGCGCACCTGATAAAGGACATTGCTTTTACCGGAAAGTTCTGAAATGAGAATCCGCCGTTTGTTACCCACCAGCTCAGGCTGGATATGCTCATAGGTATGGGCGTGTTTCAACACGGCGTCTACATGGATACCGCCCTTGTGAGCGAAGGCGTTGGCTCCCACATAAGGATGCTGATCCTGCGGGTTCAAATTGGCCAGTTCGGCGACAAATCGGGAAAGGGCGGTCAGTTCTTCAAGGCGCTCCGGATGAACAACCAGCATATTCAGTTTTAGTTGCAGGTTGGGGATAATGCTGCAAAGATTGGCGTTACCGCAGCGCTCGCCGTAGCCGTTGATGGTGCCCTGAATCTGGCTCACCCCCATCCTGGCGGCGATAATGGAATTAGCCACGGCCGTGCCGGCGTCATCGTGCGCGTGAATGCCAAGCGGTGCTTTTACCGCAGCCTGCACCTGTGCCAGCACCTCCTGCAGGGTGAATGGCATCAGCCCGCCATTGGTGTCGCACAGCACAATCAAATCGGCACCGGCGGCTTCTGCCGCCTTGATGGTGGCCAGAGCGTAATCCGGGTTGAAACGATAACCGTCAAAGAAATGCTCAGCGTCATAAATGACTTCTCTGCCCTTTTCCTTGAGATAGGCCACCGTGTCCGCAATCATGGCCAGGTTTTCGGCCAGAGTGGTGCCGAGAGCCTCCGTCACATGGAAATCCCAGGACTTGCCGAAAATAGTGACTACGTTCGTTTCAGCAGCCAGCAACGCCTGAATATTCAGGTCGTCCCGGACCCGGATACCTGCCCGGCGTGTACTGCCGAAAGCAGATATTTTGCTGTGCTCCGGCTCGCAGTGCCGGACCTTGCGGAAATACTCGATGTCCTTGGGGTTAGAACCGGGCCAGCCGCCTTCAATGTAGTCTATGCCAAAGGCATCCAGCCGCTGAGTAATCTTCAGTTTATCGCTTACCGAGAAAGAAATGCCTTGACGTTGCGCTCCGTCGCGCAGCGTGGTGTCATAGACGGTCAACTTTGTCATTCCAGTCCCCCTCCCGCAGACACAGTCTTTTTCCGGTCCGGTGCCTGAGAATTAGAACAATTATACTATACGGCTGCCGGAGTGTCCAGAATTTCAAAACCCTAAAACTCCCTCCCCTCCGCTCCGCGTAGTTATCCGCTATTGCCGGACAGTTGTTTAACAGTTATAGTTATGATGTTAGGAGTGATTGCCTTGCTTCGGCGCTGCATAATGGTATTTCTGTACAAATGGGAAAACGGCGAACCCCGGTACCTGCTTCTTAAACGCAATCAGGAACTGGGGGGGTACTGGCAGCCTGTCACCGGCTTTTTTGAGGAACCTGAAACTAACCGGCAGGCCGCTCTGCGAGAGCTGAGCGAGGAAACCGGAATCGAAATATACCAACGTATTGTTGACCCGCGCCATTTCTTCTTTTTCCATGCCAACGGAGAAAAATGTGCCGTTTCCGTGCTGGCCGTTGAAGCAGCAAGCCAGACACAAATCCGGCTTTCGTACGAGCATACGGAGTACTGCTGGTTGCTTTACCGGGAAGCCCGGGGAACACTCTATTGGGAAAACAACCGCGAAACTCTTGACAAACTCCATAAACTGCTGATGCCGGAACCGGGGATCGAGCGCTAGGGAAGCCTGCAAGGCCTGATGATTTTCCCCCGACTGGCGGAAGATTTTACATCCAGCCTCTTTGTCGGAAACGTTTCACCATCGATATGCGCCGGCATCTCATCTTCTGCCTCAAGTATAAAGCTGTTCCCGGAGAATGTCTTGGCTCCCTCCCATTCAGGGAGTTGTCCGAGCATAAACAATACGGTAGCATAGAATGGATGACCTTTTAAAATTGTTAAAAACGGTCCCGGTGTTTCCTGCCATGTCAGCGGCAAGCCGAAGCCAACTTTGCCCCATAGCGAAACTTCAACATTCAGCAAGTCATGGTGCAGTTCTCCGTTAATGCTAATCGTATAAGCGGGGTTCACCTGTATTGACCTAATGGCGCTGGCAATGTACGAAGGCGTTCCCAGTTGCGAGTAGGGATTGGCGAAATTCACTATTTCACTGCCTTTGCCCATGCCGGCCCCAAAGACTGCCAGTCTGCCGTTCACCTCCAGTAGCGGGATTTCCAATTCTTCAGCACTCTCCAAATCCCTTTCGTTTAACTGGCAGAGCGACAAGTTCAGAATACGCGCCAGAGCATTTCCTCTGCCCAGCGGCAGGACAATCAGTTTGGTTTCCGACAAGTCAATATTGTTTACGGCGTAATTAATAGTACCGTCTCCGCCGGCAGTAACCAATAAAGGCGTTTTTGGGATGGCCTGACCTACCCTGACCCACTCTATTTGATGCTGGTACAGAATAAGGCCCGCCAGAAACCTACTCTTTGCATGCGGATATAGCACAGTAAGTTTCATGAGCCAAATTTCCCTCCTGCCGTGTGTTTTCAGTATCACCGAAACAAACGCCGCAACTCGGAAAGAACAGCCATTATAAAACAGCGGTGCGCTATAAAATACCTTTCCTCTTCTCTCCGTTTTTTCCTGCCGGGGGCGCCAACCATTCACGCACGCAGTCAACCCAGCCCGTTTGTCTGGCGGTAGCCCAGGGCTTCTGCCAGATGGCGTGAGGAGATTTGCTCACTGGCGTCAAGGTCGGCGATTGTACGCGCCACTTTCAGAATGCGGTCATAGGCGCGTCCGCTGAGGTGCAGGCGCTGAAAAGCGTGGCGCAGCAGGTCGCGGCCGGCGGAATCCAGGCAGCAGTATTCCGTAACCTGTCGCGGTCCCATTTCGGCGTTGCAGGACATCTGGTCTTCGAGCAGACGCACTCGCTGCCGTTGCCGGGCGTTTTCCACTCTGGCCCTGATTTTTTCCGACGGTTCGGCCGGCGCGGTGCGGGTCACCTCCTCGAAGTGCAGGCGTGGGACTTCTATAAACAGGTCAAAGCGGTCAAGCAACGGGCCGGACAGCTTTTGCCGGTAGCGTTGCAACTGAGCGTAGCTGCAGGAGCATGCAGCGGCAGGGTCTGAGAGCAGTCCGCACGGACAGGGATTCATGGAAGCCACAAGCATGAAGCGTGCCGGGTAGGTGTACGAAGCCTGCAGGCGAGTGACGGTAATTTCGCCCTGTTCGAGCGGCTGGCGCAGCGCTTCCAGTGCTTCGCGGCGAAACTCCGGCAATTCATCGAGGAAAAGGACGCCGTTGTGAGCAAGGCTTATTTCGCCGGGTCGGGCATATTTGCCCCCTCCGCAAAGTGCTGCCTCAGTAACGGTATGGTGCAGGCTGCGGAATGGACGCTGCCTTATCAGAGACAGTTGCTCCCTCAGTTGTCCGGCGGCACTGTAAATCCTTGTTGTTTCCAGTGACTCAGCCTCGCTCAGACCCGGCAGGATTGACGGCAGGCAACGGGCCAGCATGGTCTTGCCGGCCCCCGGCGGTCCAACCATCAGGAGATTATGGCCACCTGAGGCAGCTATTTCCATCGCTCTTTTGGCTCCCTCCTGTCCTTTCACCTGGGAAAAGTCAGCCGCCGGCGGCTTGGGGACATCTGCCACTGCAGACGGAACGTCCGCTATCTGACCACCGGCCAGGGTACTGACGGCATCGCTCAGGTTCCCGGCGGGAAGCACTTCCATATTTCCGACAAGCGAGGCTTCCGCTGCATTTCCGAGCGGAAGCAGGATTCTTCTGCGCCCTGCCTCGCGGGCCGCCAGCACCATTGACAATACGCCGCGCACCGGGCGGAGTGTCCCGTCAAGCGCCAGTTCCCCCAGCACAGCCAGACCGTTCTCCCTAATGCGCAACTGGCCTGAGGCAGACAAGACGCCGCACGCCATGGCCAGGTCCAGTTGCGGGCCTTCCTTTTTCAGGTCAGCCGGGGCCAGATTGACGACGATGCGCTGCTTCGGGAACTCAAGAGCGCTGTTTTTGATGGCAGCCCTCACTCTGTCCCTCGCTTCACGGACCGCGGTATCGGGGAGGCCCACAATGTCGAAGCTCGGCAGCTGGGAAGAAAGGAATACTTCCACCTCAACCATTTTCCCCTCAATCCCGGCCAGGGTACAGCCGGTTACTTTGGCGAGCATTTTCTGTGCACCCCCTTGTTCCATTTTTAACCAGAATACCACAAACATATGTTCCCGTCAAGACCCGGGCGCAGCGGGAAACATTTGTTTTTTTTGCCGGGCAGCAGTATAATTGGCTTAAATGTGTCAGGGGGAGGTTATCTTAATGCTGGAAAGGATACAGACAGAAATCAGACAGGCGTTGAAGGCCGGCGATAAGACACGGCTGAGTACGCTGCGACTGCTTTTGGCGGCCCTACACAACGAACGGATTGAGAAACGGCATGACCTGTCTGAGAACGAGATACTTGCTGTTATCAGCCGGGAGATCAAAATGCGCCGCAACGCCTGTCACGAATACAAGAAGGGACTGCGTGAAGACCTTGTTCAGGAGGCTGAACGGGAGATTGCCATTCTGGAAACTTATTTGCCCAGCCAGTACAGTGAGGATGAACTGCTGGTTGTAGTCAGCCGGGTTGTATCGGAGACAGCGGCAGGTCCACACGATTTTGGCAAGGTAATGGGTATGATTATGCCTCTTGTCAGAGGCAAGGCCGACGGGAAACGGGTTCAGGAGATGGTCCGCCAGGTTCTGGGCCGGTGAAATCGTGGTGTGCAAGTAAGAGCGGCCTGCTACTACTTGACGTCATAGTCCTTAGCCACTTATAATAGTGCTGAGGTGGTAAAGTGCTGAAAAAGAATGTGATTATCTTTCTGTTGTTGCTTGCAGCGGCCGGTGCGCTTGCCTACCCCCGCTTTGTGGGGAGAGGCGAGGCGGCCAGCGTAAGGGATGTCACCGCCAACCCCGGAGACTTTCTCGGCCCGTTGACTCTAACTGATGTCGTGGGTGATGTCAGGCCTGAAGACGCCGTGATTGTACTTGTTGACTACGGCTGTGGAGCGTGCCAGATTCCAGTGTTTGTACCGTTTACCGCTGCCCAGCAGGCTAAATGGGAGACGGAAAACCTCTACGCAGGAACCTTACCTTCGGTTGGTGAAACTGTAACAGTTAGCGGGACGCTGAAAAGGCAGGATGGATATTTTGTGTTCGAAGTTGATGTAATTACCCGTGAAGGACAGGTTATCATCAACAGGGTACGAAATTAAAACCGCAAAATTTAAGAGGGAGCTTAATGCTCCCTCTTTTTTGTGGTGCGCTTATCTGAAGAAGACGTGCTGTCCTAAAGTGACGGTTACAGGGCGTGAACGCACCCACTGGTTACTGGTCTTGCGGGGATTATAGAATCCCAGCGCTCCCCGGGAAGGGTCACGTCCGCTCAGCGCCTCCTGCACCGCACGGCGGGCGCTTTCATTTGCCGGCTGGTTAATACGCCCGTCCAAGACCGGGCTGTACTGGTAATGACCATTTACAACCTGGTTAATTACTGCTGAGAGTGTGTTGGGATACAGAGGACTTCTGATCCGGTTAAGAACTGAAGCCGCAACAGCCACCTGTCCTTCAAACGGCTCTCCGGACGCTTCGGAATGCACCAGCCGGGCGAACAGATCAAGCTCTGCAGGTGTGAAACGAAAGGCACTTTGTGCTTTAGGCGCAGGCGGTGCAGCAACCGCTGACGGAGCTGCTTGCGGAGAAGTCGTTCCCGCCTGACTGCCCTGCGATCCGGCAGTAGCCGGTGCCTGTGGTGTGGCAGGAGCTGATGAACCGGCAGTTGTGGAGACCGATGAGGCGACAGGTACGATAATGGCAGAATTGCCGCCGCCCAATGAAAACAGGTCAATGAAGCTGATGGCAAAAGCGTTGGCGCCGAGGAAAGGCTGCCTGTCCGCGGGTACGGCAGCAACGTGCCGCGCCGGTGATAGTAGCGGGCGCAGAGAAAACATTCTGCTTCTAAGCGAAAAAGCCTCTGCAGTTCCCCCGGATGACAGGGCAATCACCAGTAATGATACAACCACCTTAAACAAATACGATCTTTTACCCATGCTCTTACCTCCTTTGCGCCTCCGGGGTTAGCTGGCGGGTTTGGGCAGGAGTGCCCTTCCTTTTTCAAGGTTTCACCCCGTTACTCTGGTTCCCCCGTACCTCCTGTTTGCAGGAGGATTCGGCTGTATGGCATGCATGTGCATATTATAACTTAACATAACTAACCTGGGCAAAACCGCTGGACAAGCCGGAGAAGAGACTTTGCGGCAATGAGCGTCTATTATGTAAACAGATGGCCGGTTTGATATAAATCAGCCTGCTTAAGGCTGTTTCCTGGCTGATACCAAAATTAACTTTTATTAATACCTGTTAAGATTTATAAATAAAAAAGACGGCCGGGCCGTCTAAAAAGCGTCTTTAATTAATGTAACCTCGTTTTCCCGCAGATTCAGCGCCATTACATCGAAACGGTACGTCGGTGCTGAACGGCCTGTGGCGTTAATATAGCAGAGCGCCAGAGTTCGGAGGCGCTGCTGTTTATGCAGGCTGACAGCCTCCTCCGGTCTGCCGCAATGAGAAGAAAGGCGCGCTTTAACCTCTACAAAAATAAGCGTATCGCCTTCCCGCGCCACGATATCCAGCTCTCCCCGGCTGCAGCGCCAGTTGCGTTCAACAATTGCGTAGCCGTTATCCGCCAGATATTTTGCCGCCAAGTCCTCTGCGGCCTTTCCAATTTTTTTGTTCATGTCTGACTTGCCTCTGCGGCCGGGAGGAAGGATTTGCGGTGCAACGGACAGCATCCCATTTCGGCTAGGTTGCGATAATGCTCCTTGGTGGGATATCCTTTGTGTCTGGCAAAACCGTAACCCGGATAAACCTTGTCCATCTCCAGCATCAGGCGGTCTCTGGTAACCTTAGCGAGAATTGAGGCAGCGGCGATGGTCAGCGAAAGACGGTCTCCGCCTACAATTGCCTGCTGGGAACAGTCCAGCCCGTCCAGCCGGAGAGCATCGATCAGGCAGAGGTCAGGTTTTACGGTTAACGAAGTGATAGCGCGCAGCATGGCCAGCCGGGTAGCCTGCAAAACATTCATTTCATCTATTTCTGATACTGTGCCGATTCCGATAGACCAGGCAAGCGCCCGGCAGGCTATTTCCTCATACAATGTCTCCCGCCGTCCCGCACTTACCAGTTTGGAGTCGTTCAGCCCGGGAAAACACGGGCTTTCAGGCAAGACAACCGCCGCAGCCACTACCGGTCCGGCGAGCGGTCCCCGTCCGGCTTCGTCCACTCCCGCAATCAGACGGTAGCCTTGTTGGCGGGCTTCGCTCTCGATAGTCAGCATCGCCGCCAGCCGCTCACGTTCCCTGAGGTCTGCCTCGCGCTGCAAGGGCGCGCGTGACACTGTCCGCCTTACTAGGTCGCGGCTGTTGTTGACCTGAGAATTTGGTGCTTCATCAGTCAGAGGGCTTTCCCCCTTTTTCAGCGCACTCCGGACGCTCCAGGCTAATTCTGCCAAGACGGCCATGCCGAAAATCATGAACTAACATTGAGGCAGCAGCCTCGGGGTCAGTCCGTCCTCCTTTCAGGAGGCAACCGCGAGCCGCGCCTATTTCCTCGAGCAATTCCGATGCGGAAAGGGCTGATTCTCTGATGTTATAACGGGCCTGCAGAATATATGGCGCCTCCCGGGACAAGTATTCTACCAGTTTAGTACCAAGCTGCAGAGTATCAACAACCTCCGTCTTTACCGCACCCGTAACCGCCAGATGGAATGCCTGTTCTTCGCTGCCGATTTTCGGCCACAGCATTCCGGGAGTGTCAAGAATCTCCAGTCCCTCGCGCACCCGGACCCACTGCTTGTCTCGGGTAAGGCCTGGTTTATTGCCTGTCAGAGTAACCCGCCTTCCTGTCAGACGGTTCAGGAGGGAAGATTTGCCTACATTAGGGATCCCCGCTACTATCAGACGAAGAGGGTATCCCTCCTTTTTCCGGGGCAGTTTAAGCAACTCTGCAAGAAGGTTTGCGATCCCGTCACCTGAGACAGCGTTTATGACGACAAGAGCCTTATAGTCTCTGCGCAGGGCTTTTTTCCATGCAGACGTGACCACGGGTTCGGCCAGGTCCGCCTTGCTGAGTGCCGCAACAACCGTTTTGGCCGACAGCAGATTGCGGAGGTCAGGATTGCGGCTGCTTGCCGGAATACGGGCGTCAAGCACTTCGACAACGGCATCGGCCATTCGCAGATTTTCCCGCAGCAGGCGCCTGGCCTTTGCCATTTGTCCCGGATACCAGTTGATCTCCATAACGGTTTACTCCAGTTTCAGTCTTTAATGGTTCCCGAGCAGCCGGATGCTGCCCGGAGGCCAGAATACAAGGACAGCTTTCCCTCTCAGGCGGTCAATAGGAACAAACCCCACGCTGGGATGCCTGCTGTCCATGCTGTTGTTACGGTTATCACCCATTGCGAACACCGTTCCCTCCGGAACCGTAACCGGGCCAAAAGGCTCATAAGCCGCGTCAAGGACATACGGCTCGTCTAACCGTTGTCCGTTAACGAAGGTTCCGGCTGCCGAAACCATCACCGTGTCTCCGGGCAAACCTATTATCCTCTTTATAAAATCACGCCGGTTTGTCGCTCTGAAAACAAATATTTCTCCGCGCCGGGGCTCGCGGTAGTAAAGCGGCACCTTATAAACGATCAGACGCTCGCGGTCCAGCAAAGTAGGCTGCATTGACTGCCCCTGGACAAGAAAGACCTCCATGAAAAAAGCTCTGATTACCAGAGCTAACAGTACGGCAATCAGAATTGACCTTATCCACTCCAGGATTTCCCTTTTTTCTACCATATCCATGGACTTAACGCCTTCCTTTGACAGCGGAAATATCCGGATAGTCTGAGCAGGCACATTTTGCAGCATGAAAAAAGGGACTGTATGAGACAGTCCACATTTATTGACGCTTTTCCTTGATGCGTGCTGCCTTTCCTGTCAGTTTGCGCAGGTAATATAGTTTGGCACGCCGGACGTCACCGAAGCGAACAATTTCCAGCCGTTCAATCTTTGGCGAATGAAGCGGGAACGTTCTTTCCACGCCTACTCCGTATGTTACACGGCGGACGGTGAATGTCTCCCGTAACCCTCCACCCTGCCGCTTTATCACGATTCCTTCGAAAACCTGCGTTCTTTCCCTCGCACCCTCTACAATTTTAACGTGGACACGTACTGAATCTCCCGGAGAGAAGTCCGGCAAGTCGTTTCTTGTCTGTTCACTTTCAATCTGGCGGATGAGATCCACAATCACGCCTCCTTTCCTTTCGCAATTTACGCATTGCCAGTGAAATTATACCACACGATATTTTGATTTACAACTCCGGGTCCGTTCCCTCCAGCTGAGCGGCCTGCAAAAGAAACTCGCGATCAGAAGGCTCAAGAGGACGCTTCCCTAAGAGTTCTGGACGTCGCTGCAGTGTCCTGAGCAGACTTTGCTCCCTCCGCCATCTCCTGATTCTCTCATGATTTCCTGACAACAGGACTTCAGGGACCGCAAGCCCGCGAAATTCCGCCGGACGTGTATATTGCGGGTATTCCAGCAGGCCGGAGCTGAAGGTTTCATCTGTTACCGAGGCGATGGGCAAAACCCCCGGTAATAGGCGAACCACAGCATCAGTAACTGCCATCGCCGGAATTTCTCCGCCGGTAAGAACAAAATCTCCCAGAGAAAGCTCTTCATCCGCCAGCTTTTCGCGGACGCGTTCATCAACGCCTTCATAATGACCGCATAGCATTATCAGGCGCTCAGCTCCGGACAATCTCTGCGCCTGGTCGTGGGTGAAGGGCTTACCCTGGGGACAAAACAGAATAACACGTCCCCTGCGCCTGTCAGCGGCATATAAATATTCCACGGCCCTGAAAAAAGGCTCCGGCCGCATAACCATTCCCGGGCCGCCACCGTAAGGATAATCATCAGTGCTCCGGTGCCTGTCGACAGCGAAGTCACGCAGATCAGTCACACAAATTTCCACCAGGCCTGCTTCCACGGCGCGCCGCACCATACTTTCCCGCAGTGCGGCAAACATACCCGGGAATATGGTGACAATATCAATCCGCAGAGAACTCATCTCACAACAGCCCTTCCGGAAGAGCCACTTCCATCCGCTTTTGCTGCGGGTCAAGATGGACTACCACTGATCTGAGAGCCGGAATCAATATCTGCTTTGCCCCTTTGCCGGGCTCCCCGCTGCTGACCACATACACGTCATTGCTCCCGGTTTGCAGAACTTCGCTGAGGCACCCAAGCAACTGCCCTTCAACGGTGTAAACATCCAGGCCAATTAACTCGTCCAGGTAGTACGTGCCTTCTGGCAGCGGTATTCTTTCTGCTAGCGGAATTTTTACCAGAGTGCCGCTCAGTTGTTCTGCCTGCTCAGGATTGTTGACCCCTTCAAGGGAAATAAGCCAAAAACGGCCGTGCACAGAGGCCTTCAGCACCTGATATGCCTTATCTGCGCCTCCTGCGTCCAGATATACCCTGGTCAATAAGCCGACCCGTTCCGGAAAGTCGCTGTACGGCTGAACCTTAAGTTCTCCCCGAATGCCGTGGGCCTTAACTATTTTGCCAATGACAGCCATCTCTGTCACAGCATCACCCTATTCAACTATCTCAACAAAAACCTTTTTCTTTGCGGTGACTGCCGCAGCGCTGACAACAGTACGGATCGCCTTGGCGATTCGTCCGTGCTTGCCAATCACCTTTCCCATATCCGAAGGCGCCACCTGCAATTCCAGAGTCACAGCCCGCTCATCCTCGCGGCTTTCCACCCGCACCTGGTCCGGATGGTCAACTAAAGCCCTTGCCAAATGCTCCAGCAGTTCCTTCACCTGACAATCACCCTCTGTTTCATAACTACTGACTGATTCCTGACCTAGCCAGCAACGACTTAACCGTATCAGACGGTTGTGCGCCTTTCCGCAACCAATCCAGCGCCTTTTCACTGTTAATCTGCAGGGTAGTCGGATCTGACGCCGGACCATAGTAGCCTATTTCATCCAGGTTCGCACCGTCCCTCGGTGAGCGGCCATCCGCCACAACGATTCTGTAAAACGGACGTTTTTTGGCTCCAACCCTCTTCAAGCGGATTCTTACTGCCATCTATTTCACCTCCTTACAATAGCGGGAACTTGCCCCTGCCTTTTCCTTTTGCAAACTGCTTTAGCATTTTTTGCATCATTTCAAACTGCTTCAGCAGGTTGTTCACATCCTGTACTCTTGTACCGCTGCCAAGGGCAATTCGCCTGCGGCGGCTGCTGTTGATAATGGCCGGACTAAGTCTCTCCTGCCTGGTCATCGAATTGATAATCGCTTCAACTTTAACCAGTTCACTCTCATCGACAGACAGGCCTTTCAGTTTTTTGCCCGCTCCGCCTACGCCCGGCAACATCTCCAGCAATTGGTTAAGCGGGCCCATCTTTTTGAGCTGCTGCAACTGGTCCAGGAAGTCCTCCAGCGAAAACTGCTTTTCGCGCAGCTTCTTTTCCATTTCCCGGGCTTTTTTTTCATCAATAGCCGACTGCGCCTTATCAATCAGGCTCAGAACATCGCCCATCCCGAGAATTCGCGACGCCATTCGCTCCGGGTAAAATGGTTCAAAGGAGTCAGTCTTTTCGCCAAGGCCGACAAACTTTACCGGACAGCCGGTAACAGCCCTTACCGATAAGGCTGCTCCCCCACGGCTGTCACCATCGAGTTTTGTCAGAATCACTCCTGTAAGTTTTAGCTTCTCCTGAAAGGCGCTGGCAACGTTAACCGCATCCTGTCCGGTCATCGCGTCCACTGCCAGCAGCGTTTCATGGGGAGCTACAGCCTGCTCAATGCGGAGCAATTCGGCCATCAGCATCTCATCAATATGAAGTCGCCCCGCCGTGTCGATAATAACATAGTCGTGCCGGGCTGCCCTTGCATGTGTCAGCGCTGCCCGGGCAATAGCCTCAGGTTCCTGTTGTCCCATTTGGAAAACAGGGATCCCCAGTTGATCGCCGAGCACCTGAAGCTGCTTTATGGCGGCCGGCCTGTAAATATCGGCAGCGGCCAGCAGGGGGCTGTGTTGCTTATTTTTCAGCAATGAGGCGAGTTTGGCGGCGGAAGTTGTTTTTCCGGAACCCTGCAAACCCACGATCATTACCACGGTAGGAGGTGTCGGCGAGGATAGCAGTCTGACGGGCTTATCCCCCAGCAGCCTGGTCAGCTCCTCATTGACCACTTTTACAACCTGCTGGCCAGGTGTCAGGCTTTCCAGAACCTCCGCGTCAAGGCAACGCTCCCGGATCTGGGCGACAAAGTCTTTGACAACCCTAAAATTGACGTCAGCCTCCAGCAAAGAGAGGCGCACCTCGCGCAAAGCCGCGTCAATATCCTTCTCCGTCAACCGGCCTTTTCCCCTCAGCCGGCGCAGGGTTTCCTGCAATTTTCCGGCCAAGCCTTCAAAAATCATTACTTATCCTCCCGGACTTTGCCGATACAAACGGATTGTAACATATCCCCTCCGCGCTGTAAAGAAAAAAGCTTTTGCGAAAAACTCTTATCGCGGACCGCTGAACAGGGCGGCTGTGTACTCCGTTAGTTTGACAGCATAGTTCAATAGTAAATCAAAAAATCCCTTGCAGCATAAGGCTTCAGGGGAAAAATTTTTTTAATTTTTAATCAAAAATATGTGGCATTATTTGGCACAATATGTT
>JBGFRB010000005.1:0-107544 GCA_041695355.1 Bacillota bacterium | reverse complement strand
CACACCCCGTTTTTCAACGGGTACCGCCCGCAGTTTTATCTGCGCACCACCGATGTCACCGGAGTGATTACCCTGCCGGAAGGCGTGGAGATGGTGATGCCCGGCGACAACGTGCAGATGAAGCTGGAGCTGATCACTCCCATTGCCATCGAGGAGGGCCTGCGCTTTGCCATCCGCGAGGGCGGCCGTACCGTGGGCGCCGGCGTGGTCACCTCGATTATCGAGTAGGCTCTGTTTCCGCTAATCAGGCACCGCTGCAGGCGGTGCCTTTCCCGCGGGGCAAAAAAGTTTGACATTGCTTATGAAGTATGATAAATTTGAAAAAGTGAAATCTCACGGGGCTATTTTGCCGCGTACAGGGGGTGGTACAAGTGCGCGTGAAAATTACCATGGCATGTGGTGACTGCAAAAGGAGAAACTATATTACCACAAAAAATAAGCGAACCACTCCGGATCGGATTGAGCTTAGCAAGTTTTGCCCGTTTTGCAGAAAACACACTCCGCACAAGGAAACTAAATAGACTGCCTGAGTAGAAGTCAGAGGGATGTGAACAAATGGCAGCAGGCAAACCAAGCGTGCAGATGATAGTTAAGCAAATGAAGGATGTCAGGCAGGAACTGAAGAAGGTACACTGGCCCACCCGCCGCGAGCTGACCGTCTTTACCTCCGTAGTCTTGGCGGCAATCTTTTTTATCGGCATCTTTTTCTGGGTTCTCGATACCGGCTTTGCGGGACTGCTGCGCCTGATATTGCGTTAAGGGGGTTGGGGTATTCCCCTGCTTATGAGCAAGAACTGGTATGTGGTACACACGTACGCCGGGTACGAAAACAAAGTGAAGACCAACCTGGAAAAGCGCGTTGAATCCATGGAAATGCAGGACAAGATATTCCGTGTCCTCGTCCCGATGGAAAAAGAAATGGAAGTCAAAAACGGCAAGAAGAAAGCCACCATGAAAAAGGTTTTCCCGGGATATGTGCTTGTGGAAATGACCATGGCAGATGATTCCTGGTATGTAGTACGCAACACGCCCGGTGTTACCGGCTTTGTCGGGCCCGGGTCAAAGCCTATTCCGCTCTCCTCTGCTGAGATTAACCAAATTCTTAAGCAAATGGGGTTGGGGGAGCCAAAGCCGAGAATTGACCTGAACATTGGGGAAGCGGTCCGCCTGACCGAAGGGCCGTTTGCCAACTTTATCGGTACGGTTGTGGAAGTGTTGCTGGATCGCAGGAAAGTAAGGGTGCTGGTTTCGATGTTTGGCCGGGAGACCCCGGTTGAGTTGGAATTTTATCAGGTTCAGAAGCTCTAAGGAGGTGTAATGATGCCCCGTAAAGTTGTTGCTATGGTTAAGTTACAAATCACTGCCGGCAAAGCTACGCCTGCCCCTCCGGTCGGGCCTGCTCTTGGCCAGCATGGGGTAAACATAATGGCATTTTGCAAGGAATTCAACGAGCGTACTGCTGCGCAGGCCGGTCTTGTAATTCCGGTCGTTATCACCATTATGGACGACCGCTCGTTTACCTTTGTGCTCAAGACGCCGCCGGCTGCGGTTTTACTTAAGAAGGCGGCCGGATTAGAAAGCGCCTCCGGTAAGCCGAACACAGTCAAGGTAGCAACCTTGCCCCGTGCCAAGGTTCGGGAAATTGCTCAGCAAAAAATGGAAGACTTGAACGCCAATGACGTGGAGGCAGCCATGCGCATGGTTGAAGGGACAGCCCGCAGCATGGGAATTGTTATTGAGGGATAGTTAATGCGTGGGAGAGTATAGTACTCGCTACAACCACAAGGAGGATTAGAATGCCGGAACATGGGAAGAAGTACCAAGAGGCCAGTAAGCTGGTCAGCCGCCAGCAGTTGTACGACCCGGCCGAGGCGCTGGAGTTGGCAAAGAAAACTTCTACTACCAGCTTCGATGCGACTATTGAGCTGGCGGTAAAGCTGGGAGTGAATCCCAAGCATGCTGATCAGCAGGTGCGGGGTGCCGTAGTTCTCCCGGCAGGTACGGGGAAAAAAGTAACTGTAGCCGTTTTTGCCAAGGGTGACAAGGCCAGGGAGGCTGAAGCGGCCGGCGCTGATTTTGCCGGTGCCGAGGATCTGATAGCCCGTATTGAGGGCGGCTGGTTTGGCTTTGATGTGGCGGTGGCAACTCCCGACATGATGGGCATGGTCGGCAAGCTTGGACGCCTGCTGGGTCCCAAAGGGCTGATGCCCAACCCGAAAACCGGAACTGTTACCATGGATGTCAGCAGGGCCATAAACGAGATTAAAGCCGGTAAGGTGGAGTACCGCACGGACAAGAACGGCGTCATCCACCTTCCGATTGGTAAAGTTTCCTTTGAATCGGAGAAGCTGCTGGAGAATTTTCATACCGTGCTGGAAACGTTAATTAAAGTCAAACCTGCGGCAGCCAAGGGCCAGTATATCCGTTCGGTGACCGTTGCTTCCACGATGGGTCCCGGCATCCGTGTCAGCCCGCAAAAAGCTGCTGCGGCCAAGGCAAAACAGTAGTCCGGGCAGAAGAACAGCATAGCATTTCTGGACTGTAGACAGCAGGTCCCCTGAGGGGGATAAGGCTTGCCGCCTGCCGAGGTCGGAGCGTCACTTTAGGTGGCTTAACCGAAGGCCTCAGTATGTCTATACGGAGGCCTTTTGAATTTACATGACAGGGGGTGGAAAAGTGAAGAAGCTTGAAGACAAGCAGCAGCTTGTCGGAGAAGTGAGGGAAGACCTGCATAGGGCCAAGGCAGCTATTGTTACCGATTACCGCGGGCTGAACGTTGCCCAAATCAGCACCTTGCGACGCGCCCTGCGTGCCGAGAAAGTGAAATATGCCGTAATCAAGAATACTTTGGCCAGAAGGGCAGCTCATGAACTTGGCCTGGAAGCGCTTGATATCTACCTGGAGGGGCCGACAGCGATTGCTTTCAGTTTTGATGACCCTGTTGCCCCTGCCAAGGTTTTGGCCAAGTATACCAAGGAATATGACAAGCTGCAGGTAAAAGGCGGACTGCTCGAAGGAGTCCTGATTGACCCGGCAGGCATTAAGGCGTTGGCTGACCTGCCGCCGCGGGATGTTCTGCTGGGACAGGTAGCGGGTGCGTTTGCAGCGCCAATGACAGGTTTTGCCGGCGCCCTGCAAGGTATTTTGCGTAAATTCGTGGGTACGCTCCAAGCTGTCTGTGACCAAAAAGCGGGCGCTTAGCCCTACATTCTTACAGAAAATTAAAAGAAAAGCGAGGATCTGAAATGTCTAAAATTACCGAAGTGCTGGAAATTGTAAAGGGAATGACGGTGCTGGAACTTTCCGAGTTGGTCAAAGCTTTTGAAACCGAGTTTGGCGTAACTGCCGCCGCTCCCGTGGCTGTTATGCCCGCCGCCGGAGCTGCTGTTGAAGCCCCGGTTGTGGAGGAGCAGACCGAATTTGACGTAATCCTGACCGGCTCCGGCGACAAAAAAGTTCAGGTAATCAAAGTCGTCCGCGAAGTGACCGGCCTAGGCCTTAAAGAAGCCAAAGACCTGGTGGACGGCGCTCCGAAACCCGTTAAAGAGAAAATCTCCAAAGAAGAGGCCGAGGCACTGAAAGCCAAACTGGTGGAAGCCGGCGGTACCGCAGATATTAAGTAACTGCTCTGATAGCAGGAGAAGACCATGCACAGGCATGGTCTTCTCCTGCTAATCCCGTACTTCCTCCGGGCAGTACTGCGCGGGCATTGACAAGCGGCAGCCGTCTGTGCTAGAATTGTGAAGCGAGTTTCGCGACCGCGCGGACAGGGGTTGAAAACCGGTTCCGGTACCTCTGCCGGCGAGTTCTGATTAGGAAGGTGAACCGTTTTCATGTACGCCATTATAGAGACAGGCGGCAAACAGTACCGGGTGGAGGAAGGTGCTATCCTGAGTGTGGAGCTGCTACCCGCGGAAGTCGGTGCTGAAGTAGGCTTTGACAAGGTCTTAGCCTGCAAAAAAGACAACAGGCTTCAGGTCGGACAACCGTATTTGCCGGACGCAGTTGTCCGCGGCAAGGTACTGGACCACGGTAAGAGCAAAAAAATTATCGTTTTCAAGTACAAAGCCAAGAAAAATTACCGGCGCAAGCAGGGTCACCGTCAGCCGTATACCAGGGTGCTGATTGAGAAGATTGAGGTCTGATAACCGATGATTCTGGTCTGTATCGGGCGTACCGCCGGCAGCGTCAGGCAGGTTACGGTCCGCGGCCATGCGCAAGCAGCCCCTAAGGGTGAGGATTTGATTTGTGCCGCAGTATCGGCCCTGGTTCAGACTTACCTCTTTAGTTTACAGCGACTGTTGCGGATAGATACGGACGCTGTGGTCAGGGATGGTTATATTTCGCTGACCCTGCCGGCGGAGTTGTCGCAGGATACCAGAAAAGCAGCAGACCTGCTGGCGGAAAGTATGCTGATCGGGCTTGAGGAGATTAACAGCAGTTACCCGGGATATCTTAAGGTAAAGCATGAATAGGGAGGTGACTACAGGATGCGTATGAATTTGCAGTTGTTTGCGCATAAAAAAGGTGTCGGCAGTTCGCGCAACGGACGCGACAGCAACCCAAAATATCTGGGTGTGAAGAGGGCGGACGGACAGACAGTTTCCGCCGGCAGCATCTTGATTCGCCAGCGTGGCACCAGGATTTATCCCGGAGTAAATGTTGGGCGCGGCAAGGATGACACCCTGTTTGCCAAAGTGGACGGTGTCGTGGCGTTTGAGCGCTTGGGACGGGACAAAAAGCAGGTCAGCGTTCGCCCATTGGAGGCAATTGTCTAGCAGGCCGGACCGAAAGGTCCGGTTATTTTTTTGGAAAAAAGGATTCATCTGGCTAAAAATAGAATATAGCATGTAAGAAATATGCACTGTTGGGAGTACTAAAGTTGCACGATCAGGCGGAGTCCATAATTAGGCTGCTTAACCTTTGCCGTCATGAAGTTATCAACCACCTGCAGGTTATCAGCGGCCTGGCGCAGCTTAATAAGACTGAAAAACTGCAATCCTGTGTACGGAAAGTGAACGAAGAGCTGTATCAAATGGGGCGCCTGGCAAGCTGTGGGGACGCGCGGCTGGGACTCCTAATCTATGATGCTTTTGCTAAGACACCTGAAAACAGCCTGTCAGTAGAATATAACGGCACCATGCCTGTCCTGTCGCAGGCTTCGCTGAAGTTGGCCGCAAAATTGATTGACGCCTGTAAAGAGTACCTGCTCCGGGAAGAGAGTGTCCTGCTGAAAATAGCACTTGGAGGAGGTGATACACCCAGCATCACCCTGCGCTTTTCTTCCGTTTCAGGAAAGCAGCCGAAATTGGGCTGCTTGCTGGAAAATGCCGCCGGTCACGACCTAGCCGCCGTTATATCCGATGAGGGCGGTGCTCTGACACTGCTGCTGGATAAGCAGGAACAGATAAGTGAACAATAAGCGGGAAATTTTCGGAGGTGGGCGCGTTGTTCGTTGATCGGGCCAAAGTCTACGTTAAAGGTGGCGATGGCGGCAACGGAGTTGTTTCTTTTCACAGGGACAAATTCGTGGCCCGCGGCGGGCCTGACGGAGGCGATGGAGGCCGTGGCGGGGACGTGGTGCTTGTGGTGGAAAAGGGAAGACACACCCTCCATGATTTCCGTTATCAGCAACATTTGCGCGCGGGCAGGGGAGGGCATGGCCAGGGAGCCAACAGGCACGGCCGCAGTGCTCAGGATCTCATTGTCCCGGTACCGCCGGGCACCCAGGTGCGGGACGCGGAGACAGCGCGCCTTCTGGCTGACCTCACCGCGGAAGGCCAGTCTTTCGTGGCCGCCCGCGGAGGCCGGGGCGGCCGCGGCAATGCCCGTTTTGCTTCTCCCGCCAATAAAGCGCCCCGTTTTGCCGAAAAGGGAGAGCCGGGAAAGGAATGCTGGCTGCTCCTGGAATTAAAGCTGATTGCAGACGTCGGCCTGATTGGTTTTCCCAATGCCGGAAAGTCAACGTTTTTAAGCAGAGTGTCGGCAGCCAGACCAAAGGTAGCGGATTACCCTTTCACCACGTTGACTCCAAACCTGGGGGTAGTGGAAGCTGCAGGACTTGAACCGTTTGTTATGGCGGATATCCCCGGTTTAATTGAGGGTGCGCACAAAGGTTTGGGGCTGGGGCATGAGTTTCTGCGCCACGTGGAGCGAACCAGGCTTTTGCTGCACATTGTTGACGCAGCCGGCGTTGACGGGCGGGACCCGGTTAAAGACCTGCACCAGATAAACGAAGAGCTCCGTCTCTATAGCCGGCGCCTGGCCGGGTTGCCGCAGGTGGTAGTGGCAAATAAGACGGATCTGCCACAGGCTGCTGCCGGTCTGGAGCAACTGCGCAAGGAGCTGGGATCGGCCGGAGTATTCCCCGTCTCGGCTGTAACAGGTGAAGGCGTGGAAAAAGTGCTCTTTCATGTGTCGGCCCTACTGAAGGATTTGCCTCCTGCAGACTTGCCGCAGGAGGCACCGGAGCCGTCTTTGCCGGAACAGGCATCCGCTCATCCGGAAGAGCTGGCTATTACCCGGGAAGGGGACGCCTTTGTTGTGCGCGGCGCAAGGCTCGAGAAACTTGTGGCGATGACCGACTTTGACAACGATGTCGCCGTCAGTAGATTTCAACGGATATTCAGGCGTCTTGGCCATGAGAAAAAGCTGTCTGCGGCAGGAGTAAGCAACGGCGACACTGTCCGGATCGGCGAAATGGAATTTACTTTTTGGCGGAGAGAAGACTGACGGGGGGGAACTCATGTTTTTTTACCAGGCGGCAAAAACGGGGCAGCCCGCGTCAGCAGGCCTGATGGGTGGTACCTTTGACCCGATTCACCTCGGACACTTGCTGACGGCTGAAGAGGTGCGCATCCAGTTTGGCCTGGAACAGGTGATTTTCGTGCCGGCCGGACACCCTCCGCACAAAGGCTCACGGAGTATCAGTGACCCGGAACACCGTTACATGATGACTGTCCTGGCAACCATAGCCAACCCTTATTTTACTGTCTCCAGATTTGAGATTGAGCAGCCTGCGGGCACGGTTTCCTACACAATCGACACCGTCCGCTATTTCTACGATTATTTTGGCAGCAAATGCAAACTCTACTTTATTACCGGTGCTGATGCTATCCTGGAAATACTTACCTGGAAAGATTATCGTGAGCTTCTTTCGCTCTGCTCCTTTATTGCTGTCACCCGCCCCGGCTACGGACTGGACAAGCTTGCTGAAACAATTGCCGGAAGTTGCCCGGAGGCTTTGCCAGGGATATACCTTCTTGAAATACCGGCTGTTGCCATATCCTCAACCCTGATTCGCCGCCGTGTCGCGGAAGGGAAATCAGTCAAGTACATGGCTCCGGAGCCGGTCACGCAATATATCATTAAGAATGGGTTGTACCATAGCCGGGATCGGGAAGAATAAAAGCAGGTTTTCTTTCAGATAATAAAAAAGGTTGCCGAAAGTGAGGTGATGTGCGTGCCAAAAACTATCTATGTCGGGAATATTCCGTGGTCGACAAGCGAGGAACAGTTAAAAAAAATATTCGACGATCACGGACAGGTGCTGGAGGCAAGGATTATTACCGAACGTGCTACAGGACGCTCCCGCGGGTATGGTTTTGTTGAAGTTGCTGACGGTGACGCAGCCCAAATCGTGGAAAAATTAAACGGTACGGAACTGGACGGGAGAAAACTGGTCGTTAATGAGGCTAAAGCCCGGTTCGATAAGTAAGGCAACGCAAGTTGCCTTTTTCATATCAAATGGCAGGAAAAACAAACCAGCTTGCCGAAAGAGTATCAGGTGAAAGATCTATTCCTGAATAAGATAATTGATTATCTTAAAAAAAAGCTTACTTCAGAGCTTTTTATCCATTCTGCAGGTGTAGCCGAAACAGCAGCCAACCTGGCGGAAAAATTAGGTGCGGACAAAAATCAGGCTTTGCTGGCCGGATGGTTGCATGACTGTGCCCGTGAACTCAAGCCGCAGGAGTTGCTTGCTTTAGCAGAAGACGGGCATCTTGAGATTGACAGTTATTGCCGCCTTCACCCTGTCCTGTTGCATGCTGTGGTTGGCGCGACTGTAGCCCGGCGACTGGGAGTAACTGACGAGGCTGTACTTACAGCTATCAGCCGCCACACGTTAGGTTTCCCCGGCATGTCTTTGCTGGACCGGATTATTTATGCGGCAGACAAAATAGAGCCGGGCCGCTCCTACCCTGAAGTGGAAGATTTAAGGCGTAAAGTTGATGAGGATTTTCATAACGGGATTATTGCAGTTACCGCACAGACAATAAACCACTTGCTGGCAAAAAGGCAGGTTATCCATCCGCTGACCATTTCTTTTTGGAACAGCCTGTCCGGGTTCAGGAGTGAAGCGAATGGAGCAACGTTACAGCTACACCATCAAGACTAAACGGCGCAGGGTAAAGACCGGCCGCCTTCTTTTTCTGCTGGCTCTGTGCGCTTTTCTGGCGGCCATCCTGTTCAGTGTCCGGTTCATAACCTTATTAAACGCCTTCCATGATACTTCCGCTTGGGCTTCTGCTTTGCCCAGACATTCCCAGGGTGAGCGCAGGCAGGTGCTGCTCTACACCGTATCAAGCCGGCAGGCAGACGGACTGATTACTGAACTGGCCCTGGTGGCCTATTTCCCGGAAGGAAGGCGGGTCCGGGCCGTACACCTGCCGGTTGATACCCTCATCGCGGCAGAAGGGCACGGTTCCATGAGGCTGGGGCATGTTTATGCCGCCGGCGGGCGGGAACTGTTGGTGCAGTCAGTATCAAGGCTGTTCAACAACCTGCCAATCCATTATTACCTTGAGATTGACGAAGGCTCCCTGCCTGCTGCCGTGGATCGGGCGGGAGGGATACAGATAACTGCAGAGACTTTCCTGGCAGACGGAGGCCAATTGCTTGGCTTTCTTCACGAAGAAGGCCTGGCGGTTGCTGAAAAGCCGGAGCGGCGCAGATTAGCGCTTGCCGCTCTGGCCGCGCCCATAGTTCAGGGCAGCCTGTGGCAAAGGCTAATAAGCTTCCACAGCTTTTCACCCCTGCTGATGACAAACCTGTCCTGGCGCCAGTTGTTGTCTGCGGCTGAAGCTTTAAAGAGTATCCCTTACAGTGAAGCAGCCAAGGTTCTCGTTCTTCCCGGGGCCGAGCAGTTACGGACAGACGGCCGCTATTGGCTGCCGGATGACAAACAGCTTCCCTACCTGGCCTCCTGGCTGACAGATGAAGAGAGTGCTATACCGCGAGACCGGATTACGGTCGAGGTGTTAAACGGCAGCGGTGCCAGGGGAGTGGCCACGAGAGTTGCCGAAAGGCTGCGCAGGGAAGGTTTTCAGGTTCAAAGGGTTGATAACGCCGACCATCAGAACTACGATGTATCGCAGGTAATCAGCCGGACAGAAAACGTAGACGCTGCCAAAGAAGTGGCTATTCTGGTTCCCGGTGCGCAACTGCTCAGAAGGGAAGCAGCGGAAGCAGCCATTATGGTTACAGTAATCGTGGGCAAAAATTATCCTGATTAAAGGGGGCTCCTGCTTGAAGGAAACGGCGGTAAAGCTGGTGAACCGGATAACGCACCTTGCTGCGGAAAAAAAAGCAGTGGATACTGTTGTTTTGGAAATAGGCAAGGTTTCACTGATCGCTGATTATTTTGTCATTGCCGGAGGAAACAACCGGTTCCAGGTCCAGGCAATTGCTGACCACATCGCCGAAACACTGAAGAAAGAAGGCTACCAGCTCCTGCACAGGGAAGGCTATGCGGAAGGCCTCTGGATTCTCCTCGACTACGGCCAGGTCGTCGTCCATCTTTTTCAGCCGGAAGAGCGCCGCTTCTACAACCTGGAACGACTTTGGGGGCATGCCCCCCAGGCTGCAAATATCCCGGGCGGATACAGCCAGGAGCTCTTCGAGCCGCACCACCGTTGATTCCAGGCGATCACACATTGACAAAGGGTGTCAAACCCGGTATAATACGAATTGTCACAGCTTGGGGATGTAGCTCAGTTGGGAGAGCGCTTGAATGGCATTCAAGAGGTCAGGGGTTCGATTCCCCTCATCTCCACCAGAAATAATCCCGGAAACATTGAGTTTCCGGGTTTTTGTTTTGCTCTGGAGTTCGTGTAAAATCATATAAATTTGCGGCGGTAGCCAGCGCGTAGCCAGCAAGCCTCACGCCTTATTGACGGCTGTTCTTAGCACTTCGATCTCCGGATGGGTGTAGGTGTTGGCCGTGAATCCGTGGTCGGCATGGCCAGCAAGCTTCTGGATATCCACAGTCTTGACGCCCGCATCGGACAGCCTGGTGCAAAAGGTATGCCGGCAGGCGTGCGGGGTCAATTTCCTTGTGCCGACCGCATCGAGTGCCGGGTAATACATTTTGTCCCGATATCTCTTAGCCGTCAACTTCTTGCCTTTGTCGTCGCAAATCAGGGTTTCACCGCCCGTGGCGAACCACTTTCTTATATACTCTTTGATATCCTCGTGCACCGGTATTATTCTGTCCTTCCCGGCATCCGTCTTAATGCCGCCGGTAATTACCCAGTTGTTCAGGTCTACGTTAAAGCGAGTCAAGCCCAGCATTTCGGATATCCGCAGGCCCGTCTTTATCATGATTAAAATGGTATCCGCCCACGGAACGGTTTTGGCCGCATCTGATATTTTCTTGACCTCAAGGTCGGTAAAGTGAGCCTTTTTTGTCCGCTCGGACTTAGGGAGCGCGACGAACTTGGCGTAGTTTTTGTTGATGATGTCGTTTTGCATGGCAAAGTTATTTAGCATGACGGCCAGAGTACGGATTTTTTCCAAGGTGGATTTGCTTAGTTTTTCCTCGGCGCACTTGTCTATCACGTCTTGCCAGTGATTGGTGCGCAGATCCTTAAACTTTGCCTTTTCATATCGTTTAATGTATTTCCAAGCGGCCCGGTAGTTGTCCTGAGTGGCCTTGGAGATATTTCTGTATTTGCTGGCAGACCAATCTTCGTACAACTCAGATAGGGTTATATTTGACTTTGGCGATACCGGGCTGATCCGGTGCATGGCCAAGGCGTCAAGGCCTTCCTGCTTGGTGGCAAAGTGTCCTATGAGCTGGCGTATCTGCTTGCCTTCGTCTGACCAGCCCACGGTTATTCTGGCCGCCCAAGGTTTGCGCCTGCGGCCCTTTTCTTTGTAAACAGTGCCGTGACTATTGGGGAGTTTCACGCAAAAGCACATCCCTAAAATTATTGTTTACTTATATTTAGGGTGTAATCCGATATAAGTAAGGGTGATTCCTTTGGTTTCTTCATCAACCTCATAATGTATTCTAAGCTTGTCCGATAAATCATAATGCCACCCTAAATGCTTTAAGTTGCCTTTAAAGGGTGTAATCTTACCTGTGGGGTGCGAGTACGGATTACTTTCTATCTCCAGAAGCACATCATGCAGTTTTGCTTTGTGTGCAGGGGGGAGTTCATGAATAGCTTTTTGGATTTTGTTTTTAAGGGGTAGAATTTTATACAAAACATCCTACCTCCTCAAAATTTCTCTCCATTCAATGCCTGGGGATGGATCTGATTTAATTTCTTCTCTTAATGACTCAATTTCTTTCACATAATCATCGTCTGATTTAACTAAAGCGGTATATTCCCAGGAAAGTATAGTCTGGCGTAGCTCATCTACATATTCTGATTTTCCTGTTCTAACTGCTTGTATGGACCTTAAAAGCAGCTCTTCCAGAAAAGTTTCTTTCTCTTCTGCTGTAAGCGTTCTCTTGATTAAATCAATAGTTTCAATTTGGGGCAATGCCTTGCTTCCCAGATACATCATTCCAGTGTTCACCTCGCCAAATTTTTGCTGAAGGGGTGGGGCCGTCGTAGCCTGCTGGGTTAAGTTAAAAACATACGAAATGTTTGTTGTAGTTACCTGTTGGGGCTCCGATGGTATTATTCCTTCTAAAGGCATTTTATTATAAAATGGGATTAATCTATTCATTTTTTTCACCTCCAGAGTTTTCCGCTTCGGTTAGAGAGCTGATTGTTGTCTCTATAACCGATTTTTTATTTTCCTTAATTGCTTTATCGAGCAAATCCCTTATACGCACAAGATGTGGCCAAGTAACAGCTATTTGTGATACCAAACGACCAGCAAACAGCTGTTCTTTTGAATCGCTCGGCATAGTGCCACCTGGATTTGTCTGCACAAACGAAAAAATTACTCTCTCAGGGTTCCAGTTGGCTTGCACCAGATCAACAAACTCAATATTGACATCCTCTGGTTTCATAATAAAGAAGCGCTGGTTTTGCGGTACCCCTTGTGATGAGGCAGCTTTCTTGGTTTTCACGCTTAGACTCTCCTTCCAATTAATATTCGCCCCTACCGAGGCTTTTTATCGGCCTTGAGTCTGGCGGGGTTGTTAAGAGGTGGCCATTTTCTTCTCCAGCCTAGCCTTTCTTTTACGGAACAGCTCAATATCAGCATTGAACAATCGATTTTCCAAAGCAAATATGGCTACGTTGCATATAGCTACAGCCTTATTGTACTTTGCCATTCTTTCAAGGATAATTGTGGGCCGTTCATAGTAAACCATACCGTGAGGGATATATTTACTTAGAATTTGCATGTAAAGTGACAAGGCTTTTCGTAATCACCTTTCTTTTAAAGCTTAATTGCCTCTTGGCAAATGGAAAAATATATTTTGTGATCTCTTTCCCATCGTCACTACTTGTTTCAAAATTTATTACATCACAAAGTATAATTTCCCTTCAGCACACGTCCGATAATTTTTAGTTCTTTCGCCGAAACCGCCATCGGCGGGTACTTCGGGTTGTCCGCCTGCAGTATGTACTGTTCGCCCTGGACGTATACACGCTTCAGCGTGGCCTCGTCGGAGTTGACCAGCACAACTGCGATCTGCCCGTTCTCGATATAGTCTTGCTTCTTAACGAGCACCAAATCACCTTCTTGTATGCGGCTGCCGGGGCCGGACATGGAGTCCCCGGTGACTTTCAAGAAAAAGTAATCTCCGTTTTTTATTTCGTCAGCGTTGACCGGCTCGTAGCCGATAATGTTCTCATAGGCAAAAAGGGGATCTCCTGCGCGGATAATGCCGAGCACCGGGATGAGGCGCAGATTTGCGTGGTGGGAGTAGGGAACTTGAGCTTCTTCGGCAGCTCTGTCTCCAAAGCGGCTGTCGGTGCGGCCAAGGAGGTAGTCCAAAGGGATATTAAGAGCGGCGACAATTTTAGTTACTGTTTCCAGATCGGGAACATGAATATTATTCTCCCATTGCGAAACAGTTGATTTGCCCGCATGGACTATTTTACCTATGTCTTCTTGGCGGAGACCCCGCTCTATTCTTATTTTTTTTAAACGCTCTCCAAAATTCATCATTATCACCCAACATAAGTATAGTTCAGATGGCCTGAAACTACAATACAAGTTCAGATAAATTAAACTCACCCCTTGACTAGTTTAGAGATGCTGAATTATAATTGGTTCAGGAGGGGTGAACTTGGATGCACAAACTTGAGCAATTACGGTGGAAACTACAGCTTAGCAAAACAGAAATGGCCCGCAGACTGGGCATTTCAAAGAGTAACTATTCTATGATAATTCACGATCAGCACGGCATATCCAAAAGGGTTGCTTTCAAAGCGCATGAGGAGTTTTGCGTTCCTATTGAGGACTTATTGCGCCCCGAGGTTCAGATTAACGCAACCAAGGCCGCGAATCGGTAGAAGGGGGAGTTATTAAAATGACCAAATTTGCAAAACTTTCTATCCCTGAAGCCGCCGCCATCATGGGCGTTACTCCGCAATTTCTGCGCGTAGGTTTGCGCCAGAAGCGCTTCCCCTTTGGCACAGCGGTCAAGTTCCGGCGCTGGGCGTATTACGTCAATGCCGAGAGGTTTTATGAGTACATCTCCAAGCGAAAGGATGTAGTCTAGCATGTTTCAGCCGTGCAGTTGGTCCGAACTGGCGGCACAATACAGGCGCACGGAACGAGACCTTGCCGCGGCGAGAGAAAACAGTGACATCGTGAGCGACCACGAGCTGCTTACAGACATGATATCCAGCATGAAGTTTGCCCGGAAAGAAATTGAGAAAAAAGCTTTGTACGACCTCGGATCGGTCAGCGAATCGGAGCTAAAGCTGCTGACACTACAGGAACGCCAAGTGGCGGAACTAAGGCAGAAATACAACTGCAAAAAAACCGCAGAAATACTGGGTCGTTCTGCAAGCCAAGTCCACGTTGTCCACAAGCGGGCATTAAATAAGCTCAAACGTATCCATTCGCGTCTGCGCAGCGGAATCCCCCCGGAGTTAACCAGGCAGCAAGAAATAATTTTTATGCTGTACTTCGTGAAAAAGCGACCGCCCGCATGGATAGCAAAAAAGCTTAAAACCTCAATAAAATCAACAGAAAACCAGATAAAAATTATCCGGAATCTTGTTGAAAAATGAGGGGTGGCGAAGCTTTGCCCAGGATCCAGACGAGAAAGGAAGTGACCAAAATATGCCCGCAAAACCAGCCCTGAAACCCGTTGAAAAGCCAGAAAAATTGTTCCCGTTCTCCACCACTTTTTGGACACCGATTCCGGGAAGCCCATTGCCGCTGGACCTCTGGGAGTCAAAAAACGCTACTATCGTAACAAGAGGCGCTGAAACCTTTCTTGTATATAAGCTCACCCCCGAGGAAATAGCGGCCGTCTCCGCCGCATATCCGCTACCTAAAAGACAGGAGCATTTTGCCCAATCGGTGGAACAGCCAGCACGGCGGTCAGGCGGGTCCCTGAAGAAAAACCTAAAACCCTGCCGGAAATAGCGAGGTCATTTACGTCTATTGTGGCACATTTACCGCTGAAAAATTTAAGGCACAAAGCCGCAGGGCTTTTATTTTTTTATGCCACAAAAGCAGGGAGGGACAAAAACATGCCAGAGGTCAGATGGATAAAAATCACTACTTCAATGTTCGACGACGAAAAAATCAAATTGATTGAGGCTTTGCCCGAGGCGGACACAATTTTAATTATCTGGATAAAACTGCTCTGCCTGGCCGGGAAAACCAATGCAAGCGGCTATATCTTCCTGGCCGAGCGGCTGCCATATACCGAGGAAATGCTGGCCACTATCCTTAGTCGCCCGCTCAACGTGGTGAGGCTTGCGCTAACCACCTTTGAGCGCTTTGGCATGATTGAAATCAACCAACAAGGGATATACCTCCTCAACTGGCAGAAGCATCAAAGCATAGACAAACTGGAGCAAATCAGAGAACAAAACAGGCTGCGGCAAGCAGCAGGGCGACAGCGGAAGAGGTTGCCTGCCGGCGACGGGACAAGCAACATGTCACGCGATGGTCACGATATGTCACGCAATATGTCACGTGACAGTCACGTGACAGTCACGTTATGTCACGCTCTAGATATAGAGATAGATAAAGATAAAGAAATAGATAAAGAAAGAGATCTAGATCCAAAGGTTAGTAATAAAGACTATGTATTGTCGCCTGAGGCGACCCTGTTGCCCACTTCGCCTGTGGATAACTTGCAGATACGCTCAGGAACAGAAAGTCTACTGTCGCCTAAATTGTCAAACGAAGATATCGTCGCTCTTTACCATTCCCTGGCACCATCCTTCCCCAAGGTCAGCAAACTCACTGAGAAACGCAAGAAAGCCATCCGGACGCGGTGCCGGGAAAGTCCCGATATCTCGACGTTTGAGACCCTGTTCAAAAAGGCGGAAGCGAGCGACTTCCTGTCCGGGAGGTCCGGCCGCTGGACAGGCTGCAGCTTTGACTGGCTGTTAACCGAGGCTAATATGTTTAAAGTCCTGGAGGGGACATACGACAATAAGCCTGCTTTATCGACCGCGAGAGGAGGAAAGCTTGATGGGGAACCTGCTGTCCCTGGTACGGGAAAATACGACTGGTGGTACGAATGAGGACATCCAGTTTATTTACGACGAAAAAGGCCAGGAGGAGTGTCCGTACTGTCAAAAACGGTTGCGCTACCGAAGGTGCGCCGTCCTTGGCTTGCGGCTGTTCCCGCACCTGGAACCATGCCCGTGTGAAGGCGCTGTCTCGCTGCGACGGGCGAAGGCGGCGGAAGAGGAAGGCAAGCAAGCGGAAGAAAAGTTCCAGCGGAAGACGCAACGCATCGAAGAACTCTTCCGGCAGAGCAGGCTGGGTGGGCGTTTCAGGGGGCGGACGTTTGACAATTTTATCGTCATGCCGCACAACAGGAAAGCATTTGAAGCAGCGCTGGAGTACGCCCGGGAATTCGCGGACCGTCGTGAAAAGGGCGAAGGATTATTTTTCACCGGCGGAACGGGAACAGGTAAGAGCCACCTTGCGGCCGCTATTGCGAACAACCTTTTGCAAGAGTTAACGCCTGTAGTGTTCGCGGATATTACCCGCTTATTAGGCGGTTTGAAGGCGGCGATCACAGGCAAAAGCTCCGTTTCAGAACAGCATCTGATCGATAGGCTTTGCCAGGTCGACCTTTTGGTCATTGACGATTTGGGTAAGGAAAAGCCCAGCGAGTGGGTGGAGGAGAAACTATACACAATTGTCAACGCCCGCTACGAGGACTACAAGCCCATTATTATTACCAGCAATTTCTCCCTGGATGGAATTGAGGCACGCTTGGAAAAGAACGGCAAGGCGATAGCGTCAAGGCTTGTGGAAGTATGCAGGGGCGTGAAGCTGGACGGACCTGATTACCGGAAAAGCGTTAATCACAACCATTATCAAAGAAGGGCTGGTGTTTGCGTATGATCGTCAATTTCCCAGGCGGTAAAACACGGAAAGCGCCTGTCTGCCGGGCAGGGAAGCTGAAAACGGTCCGCGCCCCGAAAGAGCGGATGAGCTGCGAAATGAGCGCACTCGAACTCTCGCGTGTCGCGATGTCCCGCTTAGCGGAAATGAGCGCCAAACAGCGGGAAGAATTAGGCGCCCGCCTGATGGCGCACCTTTGCCTGGAAGTCGAAGCCATCGCGGAAACACTGGACGCGCACCTGGAGTTTTCAGAGCTTCCGCGGTACAAGTTCATCGACCTCCCGCATGGGCGTTTCCTCGCCCTCAAGCCTGACGACGAAGAGGAATCTGGGGCGCGGCAGGGCTCCCTGAGAGTGTTCGATGGCAGCTTGGGGCAGGACGACGACAGGACGCTGCCCCAACCGGATTTCCCCTGGCAGGGAGCGACCCTGGATGATTACCTGGGACTCGCAGGCGAGATAGTGAGCGCGGTGAAACCGCTCGTCTGTGTTTTGGACGCGCTGGATGCCTGCGTGGAGTACAAAAGAGGGCTGGAAGGAGATAGATCTCTTTGAAAAAAACGTTTATCATCGCGGCCATCGCCGCGGTCACGGTCACGCTTGCCGTGTCTTTGCTGCTGCAGGCGCAGGGGGCCACAAGGCCCGTCGTCATCGCGGCTCAGGATCTGCCGGCCGGGACGGTCGTCGAAGAGGGGATGCTTCAAGTCGTCCAAATCCCGGCGACAGCGGCTATCGCCAGAGATACGGTCAACGATGTGGCCTCCGCAATCGGCAAGACAGTCATCATCCCGCGTGCCGCGGGCGACCTGCTCCCGCCCGCTGCCCTGGGCGGGGAACGACCGGCCCCGGCAGAGGGCAGCGGGTTCCTGACAGTAACGGTCCCCGCCCAGGACGCGGCGGCGCTCAAAACGGGCGACATTATTGCGTTCGCAGTCTTTGACCAGACGGGGGGCGGCTTGCTTGGGGACTTCGCAGTCCTGTCGGTGGCGGCGGCTGGCGACGACGCATACGTAACGCTGGCCGGGGACGAAGAGGCCATCGTACACCTGGTCCCGTTCCTGGGGACGCGCAGCTTCGTGCTGGTGAGGAGGGGTTAACGATGGCGGTCATCACGCTTTACGGCCCGAAAGGCGGCGTGGGGAAAACCACGCTGGCCCTGGCGCTGGCCTTTGTGCTGTCTGAAGAAGCCCGGACATGTTTGCTTGAAGTTGATTTCTCTCCGGGCGACCTGGCGGTCCTGGCCGACGTCGGACTCAAAAACTTGGCTGACGCGCTGGACGGACCGGCGCTGGCCGCGCAGACGCCGCCGGGCGCAAGGTTCGATGTCTTAACGGGCGGATACCCGGACACCGGGGAAAACATGGGATACAAAAATATTGTCAGCCTTGTGAACGAGCTGAAGCCGCAGTATGAACACATCGTCATCGACACGCAGGCGTACTTGACCGATAACGTGGTGGCGGCTCTGCACCTGGCGGATACGGTCCTTGCTGTCGTCGAGGACGACCTGGCGGCGGCGGCAAGGACGGCGGGGGCGCTGGAGTACCTGGACAGCAACAAGTATGCCGACCTGAGTAAAGTCCGGGTGGTCGTCAACAAGCGGCGCGGGAAAGACAGGTTCATTTCCGGCGCGGGCCTGGCTGGCCAGGGCACGTGCAGAGTCCTGTTTATCAAAAACCTCTCCGGGTACAGGGACCGCCGGCTACTGAAGGCGGTCTCTCCGCTTCGCGAAAAAGGAGGTGGCCGGCGGTGAGCCTGAAGTCACTCGGGAAGCAGATACACGAAAAACCTGACATCGAAGTGATGGTGCCGGAGATCCGCGAACGGATGCTGCAATGGCACGGGAAAGCGGGCGTCAAAGCTTTGCTCAGAGAAGAGACGGCGCGGCTCCTGCGGGCCAGGTACCCGCATGAGAGCGACAGCCTTGAGGAGTACGCGGAAGCGATTTACCAGCGCCTGTACGGCCTCGGCCTACTGGAAAAGTATCTGGACGACCCATCTGTGACGGACATCTCGGTGATCGGTACGCAGGTCATGTACAAAAAAGAGGGCCGTAAAACGATCGCTGACGAGCGCTTCCTGGACGATGGCGCGGTGCGGGTGCTGCAGGACAGGGTGCTCGCGCTGAAAAACAAGTCCGTGACGACCGCGCAGCCCAGCCAGGACACGGAACTTTACGATGGTTCCCGTGCGCTCATAGTCATCCCGCCGCAGTCCGAACGGCCGGTGATTATCATCCGCAAGCACAACATGCTCAGCGTGCCGCTGGAGCAACTGACCGATAAAATTGACGGCCTAGCCGGTATGCTCGGGTTTTTCAAGCAAGCCGTCCGGGAGCGCAGAAACATCGTGGTCGTGGGGGAAACGGGCGCCGGTAAGACAACGTTCATCAACGCCTTAGGGTACGAAATCCAGGAAAAGCACGTCGTAGCAGTCTTGGAAGACACGCGGGAAATCAAGCTGCCGCTGCCGTTTGTCTATTATTTCAAAACAAGAGAGGCGGCGGGTGAAGCGCGAGAGATCAACTACTCGCACATCCTGCGGGACTGCCTGCGGGCGGATCCGGACCGGATCATTCTGACGGAGATACGCTCGCCGGTCTCGGCGTATGAGTTCGTCCACGTGCTCAACTCCGGGCACAGGGGTTCTATGACTACGATCCATGCCAACAGTTGCCTGGACGCGCTGTTTCGCTTAGAGCTGCTCATCAGCGAACACAGGGCTATCGAGAAGCAGACGGTGCGCAGGCTGGTGAGCCGGGCCGTTGACCTGATGGTCAACCTGCGCTTAAAAAACGATGAGAAAGGCAACACAACCGGGCGGGAACTGGCGGAAGTCTATCAGGTCCTGGACACAGACGGTGGCGAGTACCAATTGCGGGAGGTGGCGGGGGCATGTTGATAGCTCTCCTGTTTGGCGTTTTTGCCTTCGTGGCAGTGTTCTTTCTTCAGTCGCTCCGCCAAGAACGGAAAAGCAGGCTGCGGATTAAGCTCGAAAAGCTGAAAGCAAAAAAGTCGGAGCCGGAGTCGTGGCTGAAGTCGCTGGGCTACGCTAGGACAAGGGACAAGCTGATCAGCCGATTTGAAGCAGCGGGGGTGCTCCGCGACCCGGACGAGGCGTTCTTGTGGTTTCTGCTGGTCAACACTGTCATTATGGCGTTCCTGATCGCCGGCGGTTTTGTATTGCTGGCGGCGACTACGCCGGTCATCCTGCGGGCTGTGGCGTTTCGCGTCTTAGACGCGCTGGCGCTGAGACGGCAGCGGGCACTGGAAGCGCAGTTCCGGCAGTTTTTGCTGTCGCTCGCTTTGCACCTGAAAGTCACGCCGTCTTTCCAGGCGGCGCTTGTCAAAGCCACCGCCGAGACCGAAAAGCCGCTCAGCCCTTATATCGAGAGGGTGACTCGCGGCATTAAGGGCGGAGAGAGCACCGAAGACGCGATCAGCACGCTCAAAGCCATTCCCAGCGTCTACGTGCGTACCTGGGTGGACTGCGTTGTCTTTGCCGTCCGTATCAAAGGCGACCTGTCCGCGCTGTGCGCGAGGACGGCGAAGCGTCTGGCCGCGAAGCTGAAAATGGCGGACAAGGTGGCCGCGCAGGCCACGCAGTCCAAGGCGCTTATGGTTGCGCTGGGCGGCATGTTGCTGTTCCTGGTTGTCACAACCATGGCCACCAGTCCGGAGTTCGTGGAGTTTTATACATCTCCGCTCGGCATGGCGGTGGCCAGCGCGGCGGTGCTGACGATAGCGTTTGCGACACTGTACGTGTTTGAAAAAATTGACAAGGAAATGGGTGTTTGACATGCGCTTAACCTTGCCGGCCAGGTACGTAAACCGCCTCGGCGTTGACAAGGGGGCTATGCGGGCCTGGGACAGAGAGCTGCAGGCGGTCGGCGGTGTGAAGGTCTTTTTTGTGAAGATCAACAATGCCGCTGAACTATTCTCGGTCGCCCTGCTGCTTACCGCGGCAACGGCGGCGGTAGCGGCGCTCGGCACGGCGCTTGGCACGTTCAGCGTCATGAACTTCAGTCTCATTGCCATTGGCCTGGCCGTGATGTTTTATCTTTCCTGGCGCAACCCGGTGGAGGCACACAAAGAGCACTATATGAAAGATGACGAACTGCCGGTGGCCGTGGAGATGTTCATCGCAGGCCTTGAAGCGGGCATCAGCATAGAGAACATCGTCACCCAGGCGGCAAAAAACCTGGGCGGCGCGATGGGGCGGTCGCTCGCCGGCGTGTTGGGCGACTTGGATGCGGGGAAGCCGCTCAAAGACGCTCTCCTGGAGGCGGCGGAAAACAGCCTCAACGGCTACTATAAGCGTTTTGCCCTGATCTTGACGCAGGGCAGGGAGACGGGAAGCGGCACCGTGAAGCAGTACCTGGAAGAATTCCTGGACGAGATCGAGGAAGTCCGTCAGAACAGGCGCATCGAGCGGGCGGCGACGCTTGACACGAAGCTCTTTTTCCCGATTTTCATCGGCTACTTTTTGCCGATCCTGGTCTTGTTCTCGCTGCCGTTCCTGTTGTCGATACGTGACCTGTTCAAAATATTTTGAGGGAGGTGGGAATGACGGTTCAGCGGGGTGTCGTTGGAGAAGCGGTGTTTCCTAAACCAAAAAAATGTCAGGAGGTATGAAAATGTTCAACGAGGTATTAAACAGGCTGTACTTCGCGGCCAGGAGGTTTTTGCTGTGCAAAAAGGGCACGTCCAACGAGCTGCTGACGGCCATTGGGCTGATCAGCATCACAGTCGGCGTCCTGTCGGTGGTGTCGCCGACTATCCGGACGACCATCCAGCAAGTAACCACGGACGCACTGAACGCTGCCGCCACCCTGTTCAGGACAACGACCGGGGGGCGGTAACCCTGAAGGTCTTAAAAGACAAGCGCGGGTTTGCGCAGATGTTGACGCTGGCAGCGACTATTCCGCTCCTTATGCTGTTGGTCGCCGCCATGATCAACGTTTCGACCGTCACGTCGGCCCAGACGTTTGTTAACGAAGCCGCCCTGCAGGGCGCAAGAGTGGGGATCCGTTCTGCGGACCCCGCCGCGACTGCCAGGGCGGCTGTACTTTCCTTCGGCGAGGGAGTCAGCGGCTGGAGGCTGGACGACCGGTTGGGCCTGGATGTTTCTTTCGCCCGGCGGACGCTCAACGTTGAAGTGCGCTACAGACTGGAGATCCTGGGCGGGCAGTCCCGCGTAATCACGGGCCGAAGCTCCATAAGGACGGTGGATATGCCATGAAGCTGCTGCATGATGAAAAGGGTGAATCGACCGTCCTCACCCTTCTTTTTCTCGTCGTCATCGGCGTTATGTCTCTGCACGCTGTGACTGTTTTTTCTCACCACGTCGCCTTGCGCAGCCACCTGTCGCGTCTGGCTGAAGAAATCGCCGGGAACGTGGTCACAGCGGGGATGTGCGCTACGGCGGCGCAGGCCGGGAGGAGTGAAGTAGACCAGGGTGCCGCCGGCCGGATCGCGAGGGAGATCGTAGAGCGTGAAGGCGCGACCGGGGCTGCTTTTGAGGTCCGGCTTAACCAAGGCGGCGGCCTGGTCACCGTCGTGGTTCACCACGGCGGGATCCCCGGAGTCGGCTTGGCCGCCACACTTCCCGTACGCTAGTCAGCAAACCAAACTTTAAGGAGGTTGCTAATCTTGAAATTCCTTGTTTCAGTCGTCATTTGCTCGCTTATTGTCGCCGGGGCCGTCCCGGCAGGGGCATACGCCAGGCCTGAGCCGCGGGTCACAGTGCATTGCGCCAGCGGGTGGCTTACCGGCCATGGCGATGCCGCCTTAAGGGGGACCGTCACCCTGGAGAGGGAACAGCCCTATGTCTTCACCGAGCTGCGCAGGCCTACCGGCGCGGACTACGACATGTCCGTCATCGTCCGGCACAGCCTCAACCGCGCAGTCACCGGAGTCCGCGCAGTCCACGTCATTGAGCGGTTCCAACACCAGGGACAGATGCACATCACGGCCTTGGTCATCCCGCACCCTGATGGGACCTGGCGCCTGCGCTTCACGTACCCCAGGCCCGGCAATGAGAATTCCATGCTCCATGTCTGGCTGGACCTGGCTGACGGAAATGTCGTTGAGGTCCAGGGCAACGTCCCGGTGAACGGAATCACCTTCACAGAACGCACAGACATACCGCCACCGCAGTTCCAGGCAGCCAGGGCGAGGGCAGGGACGTTGACCTGGGGAGGGCCGCCAGAGCCCGCGCCTATGCCGGCGGCTGCCCCGATACCGAATTTGCCGGTGTTTACAGGCGGCGCGTTTTTCCATGTGCCGCCTGTGCCTGTTGTCGCGGCTCCTGCCCCGCAACGCGGAGCTCCGCCTTCTCTGCAGCCTGCGCCTGCTCCGGTGGTGAGGCCTGCGCCAGTGCCTGCTCCTGCACCGAGGCCTGCGCCTGTTCCTCCGCAACGTGTAGCGCAGCCTGACCGTTCCACGAGGCCTGTGGGAGATATTCCGTTACCGCCGCGCCGCCCTGATCCGCTTCGTCCAGCGGCCCCGGTTCCTCCGCCAGAGCCGGATCCGGGGCGGACACCTTCTCCCGACCAAATCACGGCAACTCCTGCCAGAACTCCGCAGGCTCTGCCAGCTCCTCGGCCCAGTATTGTGGATACCAGTGCGCTTACATTCCGAATGGGTCTTCCGACTCTCTCCGGTATCCGTGACTCTTTTCGCAACGGCGGGCTGGCTGGTGCATTAAGCTATGTGTTTTTACTCGATTCCAATACCGTTCCCAGGGGGCAGCCTACAGCGCAAACAAGACCGTTGATGGGGGCAGCATCCACCTGGACAGGAGTAGAGAGTACCCGTTATCTCACTGTGTCCCGCCCTGCCCTTGCGCCGCGTCCGACAGTGACTGTTCCTGCGCCTGTCCTTGCGCCGCGCCCTGCGGCGGCAGCGATCTCTCATCCGGCGCCTGCACCTGCACCGAGGTCTGCGCCTGCTCCGGCTCCGCGTCCGTCGCCAGCACCTGCTCCGCGGCGTGGACGGTAAGGCCCTGCTGGCTTCAGCTTCTCTCCTGATTTTGTTTCTCGCCGCGTTGGAGGATGTGCGGAAAATGGAAGTAAGCGACGCATATCCTCTGACGCTCCTTTTTTTGTCCGCCATGCGGGCCTGGACCGGCCAGACGGCCCTTTGGCCTTTGGCGCTGAACGTGTCGCTGGTGTTCATCGTGCTCTACCTGTTCTGGAGAAGCGGCGGCATAGGCGGCGCGGATGTAAAAATCCTTGCCGCGCTGGCCGTTGGCGAAGGGGTCCGGATCTGGGTTGTCCTGCTGTTCGCTTGCGCCGTGTTTGTCTTATACGCGCTCGCGTTGCGCAAGACGCGGCAGGCATTGCCCTTTGTCCCCGCGATTTTTGTCGGAGCTTTGTTGAGCCGGTTTTTCGATCTTGGGATTTAGCAAGATGGAGGGAAATGCTGTGTTTAAAATCGGGTTAGACCTCGGTTACGGTTATGTAAAGGGCGTCAACCAAACGGGGAAAGAAGTGTCTTTCCCTTCGCTGGTTTGTGAAGGGTTCGACAGGCCGTTGTCGGGGCTGTTCGGCGGATCCTCCGACGGCAAGGACGACCTGAACCTTGTTGTGATTGATGGGGGTGCGCGGGAGATATTTGTCGGGGAGCTGGCACGGAGAGAAGGGCGGAACGTTTCCTTCGCGTTCGACGAAGACAAAGCCGCTCACCCGGCAACGCGGGGCTTGCTTGCCGCTGCTGGGTATCTGCTGTTCCCTGAAGGGCACGTCCCGGTCCATCTTGTCACTGGTCTTCCGCTTGAGCAGTATGTTCACAAGAAAGACGAGTTCAAGCAGGCCTTAGACAGGTTCAGCGTTTTTGTCCGCCACAAAGAGAAGCGAGACGTGAAAAATATAAATTTTGCGAAAGTAACGGTCTTTCCCCAGGCGGCGGGGGCTGTCTACCATGCCGTTTGGGACGACCGGAGTAGGCATCTTGTTAAGGGCGGTTATTTGGGGCTGGTAGACATCGGCTTTAAGACCACCGACTTTATCGTCTTTCTGGTTGAGGACCGGCTCATCATGCGGGAAGACCTCTCAGGGACGATCAACGCTGGAATCTCGGCGGTGCAGGCTGCCGTAGACAAAATGTTTACCGCGAAAACCGGCGGCAAGCTGGATGTCCCTGAACTGATGCGCCTGGTGGATTCAGGACGGCTCACGTTCAAAGGGGAAGAACTGGACTTTTCACGGGAAATCGAAGCCGTCAAGCACGATTTCGCGAAGAACGTCAAAGACCGCCTCAAGGGGATATGGGGCAACAAGCTCGACTTTTTCCACTCCGTATTGTTTGCCGGAGGCGGCGCGACTGCGCTTGGACGCGCTCTGGCCGGCTTGCACCCCAGCGCTACGGTTGTCAGGGATCCGCAATTCGCGAACGCGAAAGGCTTTTTAAAAGTCGCTGAAATCGAAGGGAGAAAGGCGGCAGCCGTGTAAACATCCCTAATCCCTTATGGGCATTGGTTTTATCGGCTGTTTTTTAGAACTTTGTAAACATTTTGTGTTTACACGCTTAACGCCCCGTAGTTACTGGCTTTTAAGGCTGTTATTTTGCAGTTTGTAAACATTTTTTGTGCAGAAACCCCTACCATGTTTACATTTCGTCCAAAATAGGGCCAGAGTGCCCTTTAACAGCGGGGCTTCCACGGAGTAAACATTTTTTGGCGCGTGTGTTTACATTTTTTCAAAAATAGGGCCGTTTTCTCTTTAACGACGTGGCTTCTGCAGTGTAAACTTTTTTAATCGGGGAGTTGGTTGCTATTAAGACGTACAGCGTTCGCATTGGCAAAGACGATGAGGACATACGAAATGTGCTTGACTCGATGTCCGGGTCTGTTCGCGGCAAATACATAAAAGATGCTGTACGGTTCTACAGCAACCTGAGCGATGAAATCAAACTGCTGAACAAACAAATTGCGGAGCTCTTGGCCGCTTTGGACGGAGCATCACCCCGGCTGCAACAGGCGCCGCCGGGCAGTAACAATGAAAACGCCGACATCTTGGAAGCCAGTATCGGCGACTTGCTCGGGATGTAGACCGCAATCCATAACCCAAGTCAAAGGGGCAGTTTTGATTGACGGAAAATCTGGAAGATTTCCTGTTCACGCTAGAGATATGCCGGCGTGAGCTGCCAGCGCACGCTCACCCGATTCACCGGGAGCGGCTAGGAGTCTGCTTAATGCTGTGCTCAAGTTATGTAAAGCGGGAACAGCAATCTTAATGGAAAATTTAGCCGCAGTTAACACAAATTCTCTAGCGGCTTAACATTGTTCCTGTATAATTTTTCTAAGCTCTTACCGGCCGGCTTTTAAAGAGTCGGTCCGGCAGGCGCAGCCGGGGAGGTGAAACTGCAAGGGCGCAAGGAGCTAAGGGCGTTTGGGAAGCCGGTGAAGTTTGCTCAAACCAAAAATACGATTAGGAGGAAGAACAAATGATTAGAAGGATGCTATCCTTAAAGGGCTTGGCAACTATGTTAGGCATTGCTTTATTGGGTTCTGCGGCCGTGTTTGCCGGGCTTCCACAAGTTGAAGCCACAACAGTCGGCAGAACCTATACCGGAGTTGTATCGTTTGTACAAGACGGCGACACCATCTCCTTACGGCAACCGCTTAACGCTCCTTCACCTGTTGGCGACACTGTCACAGTACGCCTGGTGGGCATAGATGCGCCTGAAACATTTACGGTTGAGGGCCATCCGCCGGGGAACCAGATTGTCCACGGCGAAGCGTCCAGGGACTTTTTGCGCAGTCTGCTCCCAAGCGGAACAGTAATCACTGTGGTGACGGACAGAGTTGAGGTTGATGAGATGGGCCGGGTGTTGGGCTATGTGTATAGGGGCACGCTGGATGTGAACAGGGAGCTGTTGCGCCAGGGACATGCAGTTACTCACGTAATTTGGCCAAACACTTATCACCGTTTCAACGATTTCCGCACTGCCTTGCTGGAGGCGAGGACAGCCGGCCGTGGGATGTGGAACCCGGCCAATCCGATCCAGGAACTTCCTTTTGAGTACCGGCTACGGGTTTTTAACCGCCGCTTTGAAAGATACGTCGGCGATTTTCTCACCAAGACGTTTGTCAGTCCGGCAGACTTCAGAAGAGTGCCGGTGGAAAATCGGGTCCAGTTTTGGACGCGACAAGATGCCGTTAATGCAGGTTACCGCCCTGCGCCGTAAAGCAGTCCTTGTTTACTTGCAGTAGTTACCTTCTGCATGCCGCTGCAGATAGGCCAATTAACAGGTAGTCAGGTTTTAGTGTCGGCATGCCATGGGAATTGAAATTCAAGAGAAGAGGAAACAAAGTGAAAAAAATGCTGATGGCTAAAATTTTGGCTGGGTTGCTCTGCCTTGGCTTGTTGGTGTCCGTTTCTCTGTTTACCGGGCCGGAGTCGGACGCACGGCTTGCGGAAGCCGCCGCCCCGCAGCCGCGCAACGTGATTTTTTTCCATCCTGACGGGTATGGGCTTAGTCATTGGGATGCCCTGCGCACCCGGTTTGTCGGGCCTGACGGAAGGCTGAACTGGGACAGGCTGCCGTACATCGCCACTTACACAGGACATATGAGAGACAGGGTGGTCGGAACATCACATGGCGGCGCTACCACTCATGCCTGGGGGGTAAAAGTGGTGGCCGACAGCTTCGGCCTTGACGAGGACAGACCAATCACTGCCCTCTCAAGCCAGCAGATGAGCATTATGCAAGAAGCCGTCAGAGCCGGTTTTGCCACCGCCCTGATTCAGACCGGTTCCCTAACCGAACCGGGCACCGCCGCTTTTGTCGCTTCTGTGCAGGAGCGCGGCAACCACGATGAAATTGCCAGGCAGACAATAGAATCAGGAGTCGATGTCATCCTTGGCGGAGGCGAGAGGGCCTTGTTGCCTAGCGGCGTCATGGGTCGCCATGGAGCAGGCGGACGCGGCGATGGCTTAAACCTCATCCAAAGGGCAAAAGAACTCGGATACACCGTTGTCTATACCCGCGAGGAATTGCTGGCGCTCCCTCCCACCGCAACCAGAGTATTAGGAGTTTTCGCCCACTGGCACACATTTAACGATAAGACGGAAGAAGCGCTGCGCGCCGCAGGGCTACCCCTATACGTGCCAACAGCGCCAACTGTGGCCGAGATGTCCCGTGCGGCGCTGGAGATCCTTTCCCGCAACCCAAGGACGGCAGCAAGAGGCTTTTTTATGGTTTCAGAGGAAGAGGGAACTGACAACTTCCCGAACGCCACTAATGCGCCCGGATCCTTTGAGGCAGGCCGCCGTGCCGATGAGGCCTTTGGAGTGTACAGGGAATTCGTCCGCCGCAACCCCCGCACCCTGCTGCTGACCGCCGCCGACAGCAGCGCCGGCAGCAAAAACATTGTGGACTGGAGAGGGACGGTGGCAGAGCCAGGTCATGTAGTAGGGAAAGGTCCCGTCAACAGCGGACCGGACGGCCGGTTTGTCTATGCCCCCTTTGACGGCGTTGACGGCGCCGGGACTGCGCCGTTTGTATCCGCGCCGGACCGCACCGGTACCACCTTCCCCTTTGCCGTAGCTTGGGCCTTTAGATGGGATTTGGCCGGTGACATTCTGGTCCGCGCCGAAGGGCTGGGCGCCGGACGCGTCAGGGAACTCGGCGTTGTTGACAATACCGACATTTACCGTTTAATGTATCTGACGCTGTTTGACAGGTGGCTGCCGTAGCGTAAAATATACGACCTTCCACCACACAGTAAGGCTCCCAGCTGGGAGCCTTACTGTGTATTCCGTGTTTATGATTTAGTTTTCCCCGCCAGCCCCATTGTTAGGGGCATCAGCCGGTCCTTGGGGCGGCTTGACAGAGTCTTCCCCGGGAGCCTCAGCTTCGGGCTCATCCGGCTTGACAGCGCCTTCCCCGGGAGCCTCAGCTTCGGGTTTGTCCGGCTCCGGCTTGACAGGACGAGGTCTGGGCGGTTGAGGTCTTCCGGTTCCCTGAGCTTCATTCTCTTCTTCTTCATTCTTGGATGCGTCAATCAAGTCGTCAAAGTTCTGCAACGTGGGGTCTGCTTTGATGGCGGCCTGAACCCTGGCCAGAGCTTCATCTTTACTTAACCCTTCTTCAATAAGGTCAATCATCGCTGCCGTGATGGTGGTCAGCTCTTCCAGTTTCGGATCTGCCGCAAGAGCTGTTCTGAGTACAGCCAGCGCTGTCGCCGCCGGCACTCCGGCATCGAGCAGATCTATTTTGGCTGCGGTAATAGTGGTAATCTCTTCTAGAAGCAGCGACCTTTCTATGCCTGCGACCACTTGTTCCTCCAACAGGGTAAAGACGGACATAATGTCTTCCTGAGTTGCTCCGGCTTCGTGAAGGTCAATCAGCGCGGCGGTGATGGTGGTCAGCTCCTCCAGTTTCGGGTCAGCTATAAGGGTTCCTTTCAAAATTGCCAGCGCGTCGTCTCCGGCTATTCCCGCGTCTTTCATATCAATCAATGCCGCCGCGATAGTGCCAAATTCTTCTTTGAACAGTGCCGGGTCAAGGCCCAGCTCCTTTTGCAGATTAAGTACCCGCATGGCTATCGGGGATCCAACCGCCGTCACCAGGTCAACATAGTCGGCCGGCAACAAGCCGGAGGCGAGGACAGCAGCAGCCAAATCGGCTGTAAGCGATACGCTGACAACATCTACCGGCAGACTGTGCTCCGCGACGTAGCCGTCAAATGCCTGACGTACAGTTCCTGTCAGGGCGGTCAACTCAGCCTCTCCCAGTCTGCCCCCGACCGGATGCAGCGCTATCAGTACCCGGCGTCCATCCTCCAGCAAACCAGTCTCACGCAATGCCTCCGCGATTAGGCGTAAGGCCTCCGGCATCTGCTTGCCTGTTACATCTAGTCCCGCCAGTAGCGACTCTCCGTGCGCATCCAACCCCTCTGCGTCAATAACAGTGTTTCTTTCGCTAAGGGTCAGGGTTACCGCCGGGTTGACCTGCAAGGCAAGGCTTGCTACGGCCTGAGGGGCGGTAAAGAAAGCGGCATACACGCCCAGCACCAAGGCCATCGTTGCAAGGGAGCCCACAAGCCTCCATCTCCATGGTACCCATGTTGTGGGTGCTTTAGTTTTCATCTTGATCCCTCCGTTAATTTCTTGAGGGACTGAAAGATGAGCGCCTTCACTCTTGAAGCAACCGGATGCAAGCAGGATTTCCTTTAAGTGCCGCTGGTGCGCCGGCATCTTCACCTCGGGCAGTTCAAGGTTCTCCAGCATGATATGCAGTTTTTCGACGTCGCCGTTGCTTGCTCTTTTCATCTTTCAACCCTCTTGCTAAAATTAACGTTGACTTCGGAAAAAGGTTGCAGTTCTTGGGAATTATTGGTCCAATCCCGCAATTTTCTCAAACCCCGGTGCAAAAGAGACTTGACGGTTCCTTCCGGTTTGCCAATAATTTCCGCTATTTCCTTAAGGTTTTTACCGGCAAAAAACCGCAATGCGATTGCTTCCTGATATTTTAGCGGCAGTTGACTGATTTGTTGCCGGCAAGCCAAAAATTCCTGATGACGGGTCAATTCTTCTTGCGCTGCAATCAATTCGGCTTCCAGTTCATAAGACGCTACCGGCTCAAATCCTTGACTAACACGTAGATACTCCAAGGAAATCGCTTTGTAGGTTTTTTTACGAAAATAGCTGGCAAGTTCATTGCCAGCTATGCGATAAAGCCAAGCGGAAAAGGAACCGTTGCCCCGCCACTCAAAGCGACCGATATTTTTCAGCGCTTTGACAAAGGTTTCGGCAGTAATGTCCTGCGCAAGCTCCACGTCTCCGGTCCGGCGCAGACAATAGTTAAGTATCGCAGCATAGTTTTGATTGTAAAGCCAGCCAAAAGCTTCCGGACAATGCCGCGCTCGGACGAGCAGTTCTTTTTCATCTAGCCCGTTGTTCATCGTTTTAGCTCCAGTCGCTTTCTATCCGACTCTTGATCCGGACCTCCGTGACACTGGACACATATTCCTGTTTGCCGCAGGCAGGGAGGCAGATTCTGGAGGACCTTATTTCGACAGCATTTGTCCTTTTCCTGCCTTGATTTCCACCGCAAAAAAGCGACCCTTTAAGTCGCCTTCAGTTTCCCCACTACTGCCGCACATAAATTATGTTTCACCAATCGACTAATATCAGCCCTATACCGGACTCCGGCTTTATTAAGAAAATATAAAAATATGGCAGGATTTTTTTTTTTTTGCAGAATATGCCACGTGACTTGGGAAATTTCTATGGCACTTATCATACAGAAAATATTGGCAACTCACGGCCCTAATCCATTGATTCTGATGGAAATAGTTTCATGCAGGTGAACTAAGTTTTTGAGGGGATGTGCATAGGTGTTCAGTTCGCAAAGATTGCTTCCGCAACTTTGGACAGCCAGAACGACAAGCGGACTAATGATAGCTCTTGGTACGATTCTGTTGGGAGCGTTCTTCAATGTAGTCGTTCCATCGTTGATTTACGCAGCGAACCGCAGGACAGGAACCATCGCGATAGTGGATGCCACTTGGCTTACGGTCGTATTCACTGGAGTCGTTCTTTACTATTTTTACCTTTTTGTCCTCTCCCGCCGGTGGCGATCACCAATGCAACAGCAAAGGGATGTTTACGAGCCCCACTTTGTTTTGGTAGTTCCGGCCAGGAACGAAGAAGAAGTCATCGAGAAAACCTTGGAGAGCTTACTTGCCCTCGACTACAATGGCCCCTTCCGAGTACTAGTCATGAACGATGGATCGACTGACCGCACGAGGGAACTCGCGGAAAAGTATGTATCAACCGGAAAGCTCGCACTCGTCAACAGAGATGCTGCCATTGCCGGAAGGGGTAAGGGAGATGTGCTCAACCATGCCTACAAGGTTATTTTGGAATGGAATTTGCCGCCCGAAGATACAATCGTCACGATCTTGGACGCCGATGGACGTCTGGACCCAAACGCTTTGTCTGTCATCGCGCCCTATTTCATCAGCCCACAGATTGGCTCCGTTCAGGTAGCGGTGAGAATATATAATGCTCGGGAGAGTCTTCTCACTAGACTGCAGGATTTAGAATTTGTAGGGTTTTCAATGTTCATGCAAATGGCGCGTGACGCCCTGGGAAGCGTGGGCTTGGGAGGAAACGGGCAATTTGTGCGGCTTACGGCACTGCAGTCACTTGGCAGTCTACCTTGGAGCAGATGCCTTACAGAAGACTTGGACATCGGGATCAGACTTGCTTTAAAAGGGTGGAAACTGCGCTTCTGTGCGCAGGTATTTGTTGCTCAACATGGGGTCTTGAGCTATAAGGCTCTACTCAAGCAGAGAACCAGATGGATGCAAGGAACATTCCAGTGTTGGCAACACCTCCCTGCACTTGTTCGCATAAAAGGACTTAACCGCAGTATGCAAACCGATTTCACCGGTTTTTTACTTATGGCATCGTTTATTTTTCTAGCAGGTATTAACTTAGCGATGATTGGTATAGCCTTTGCGGGTGTAAGTTTTAGCAACGCAATCCTTTCGTTTCTCGCTTCAAGCAGCCTGCCTGCCTTTTACACGGTAAGTGTTGTTTTAAGCTTCGGCCCAATGAGTCTGTTCTTAGCCACCTATGCACGTAAATGCCGCGATAGCCCGCCACCAGCGTGCGCTTTTCTTTTGCCTGCAGCTTTTATGGTGTTTACCTATGCCGCTTGGCTGCCGGCAGGAATTCGGGCGCTTTCAAATATCGCAAGAAACAAGACAGGGTGGGTTAAAACCCCGAGAAATCAGCAGGCGTGACGTGGCAACGTTCTCGTGCCCAGTCCGTTGTTTTGAAGCAAAGCGTTAAAAACAAATTCGGGTAGCTTAACGGACATGGATAACGGGGAAGGCATTTAAAGATCAACTTAGGCAGGGCTCACATGAGGAGGTGTTACGAGAAATTTACGAGTCGCTATCCCCGTGGGACTTTCGGAATACGTTGTGACGCATCTAGTGTTATCCGGATCGATACGCGCATTTATGGAAGAGGAGGTTGAATGGATTGACTCTTAGAATACGTAGAAAAGGGAAAATAGTAGTTGTAGCTTTGATTGTTTTGGCATTTTTTACGATGTCTTCCTCAGGGGTTTTGGCATCTGGCGCAAGGGGCAGGATGGTCGCCTACGCTCCTGTGCCAATTCCCATAGTTGTCCCGCCCCCAGCCTTGGTTGAGCGGCCCGTAGCTGTTGACAGACCTACTGTTGTAAGACTGGAAAGAGCAGTGGAGGTTACGGTGCCGGCAGGCGCTGTTACTGGGCCAGCCCCAAGAGTAACGGCACGGATTCTGCCGACAGCAGATGCCCGGCCCTTACTGCAGACTGCGATCGAAGCAGGGCTTACTGCGGCAAGTGAGGTTATGGCGCTTGGCTTGACCGGCGGCGAGTTCACGGCACCGGTCAAGCTAACGCTGAACTTTGATACGGCCAGGGTTGCTGCGGGCCAAGTGCCTAGCGTTTTCGTGTACAATGAGCGGACCAGGCGCTGGATTTTCCTTGGCGGCCAGGTTGGGGTCGGTACTATCGCTGTTACAGTAGACAGGTTCTCCAGGTTTGCCGTGTTTGCCACGAAGCCCCTGCCGACTCTGGCTGACATCGCCGACCACTGGGGCAGGGGGTCCATCAGGACGCTTGCCGGTATGGGCATCGTCAGCGGCTTTCCTGATGGTAAATTTAATCCTAATGCCGGAGTGACCAGGGCGGAATTCGTCAGCATGCTGACGCGGGCACTGGGTCTATCGGCTAAACCGCAAGCCGCAGCCAAGTTTACGGATGCCGCCGGCTGGGCTCAAGGAGCCATCGGCGCCGCAGTGGAAGCAGGCTTAGTTACCGGTTTTCCCGATGGTACGTTTGCTCCAGCACGTCAGATAACAAGAGCTGAACTCGCCACCATCTTAGCGCGCGTGATAGACAGACGCTTGGTGCCGGTAGGCCAGGTTGCAGAAGTAGCGTTTGCCGATGCCGTAGTCATCCCGGCTTGGGCCGTGGACGGTATTAGGACGGCAAGCAGGGCGGGCTTGGTGCGCGGCTTCCAGGATCGGACTTTCCGTCCGGGAAGCCCGACTACCAGGGCGGAAACAACAGTCATGCTGTACCGCCTGGTAGCGGAAAGGTAACAACATATAACCAAAGGGGCCTTGCCTTGAAATCGGCAGGGCTCCTTTTACTTTGCCGCAGAACCTGGCTGAGCACGTACATGCGTATGCACGCGAATGCGCCCGGTCAGCGCCCCTGCGGGAGCTTGCCCTGAAATCCTTGCAAATCTACCGGGAGCACTTTTTTGACGGTGAGCCAGGCGAAGAGGCGGCTGACTGCCTCAACCAGGCATTCACAACCGTCTGGGAGCGTGAAGGCGCTGACAGGAGAAGAAAGAGAACGAAAGACTATTACAGAAAAGACATCGACGGCGATACCCTGGTGCTGGCGGAAATCAACGAGGACGACTGTTAGGTCGCCAGCAGGAGCGATCCGGTATTTACGCCGGTACCGCACACAGCGAAGCGCGAAGGCTACTGGAAGAAAATCTCCGCCTCCAAGACAGACGAAATCCTCGGCATCAGGAGCCAAAGCCATGACCGCTGATCTCAGCTGTGGATATGCCGCCGGCATGGATTTGAGGACAGCCGTCAAAGCTTGGCTGACCTCAAGCTCCACCCCGGCTTGGACAACGCTGTGCGTTGACCACATACCCACAGCTGCCGCTACGAGGTTTTGCAACGATGAGAACCGTTCCCGTTGGCCGATATTTTTTTTGAAGGCAGGATAAGGGCGCACGGCGCGCCGCACAGTTCAGATTACGGGCAAAGCCCGCAACTATAGATGAAATAAGCACGGTGTTTTGCACAGTATTTTGACTTTATCGCACAGTGTCTGCACGGTACGCGGTTCTATGCACAGTGCAACGGGTTGTTTTTTCCCACCAGTAATAGTTTTTTGCGCACAGTGTTATGCACAGTGGGGCATACGACATCAACCGTAACGAAGGGAGGTTTGCAGATGCAGAAATATGTCAGCCCGCTGTCAAGGTTTACAAAGTTTACGATTTATTTGACAGAAGACACCATGAATCTGCTCAAGTCCCACTCGATTCAAATTGGTGAGCCTGTGTCGAGTGCAGCCCGCCGTCTTATTGTCCATGCGCTTACCCAAGAAACCGCCAAGGAAAACGCCAATGTCATCGCCGCCATCGGGCGTGAGATCACAAAGGACATAGAGAGCGTAATCCGGAAAGAAAGCGACAGGCTTGCCCGCCTTACAATCAGGACGATGAAAGCCGCTGCAGCTAGCATGTACCTGGCGGCGCAAGCCGCAGGTGACACAGAGGCGGAAAGCCGGGAGCTTTTAGATGATGCGCTCGGGATGTCCGCCAAATACATCAAGGTGCCTTACAGCCTGCCGAATGCGGAGGAAGGTGACACAACGCCGGCAACGGCAGGCGCAAGCGAACAGCAGGAATCGTGCGGTATCTCGGACGAAGAACTATTTGACCTATAAGGGCGGTGGTGACCTATGGCAGGTAACCAGGCTCCTTTTGTGATGAAACTTCGGTTTTATCTGCCTCAAGGGAAAAACAAGGACAAAAACGCCGCCCATGTTGCCTACATTGACAGGGGAGCGAAACGTACCGAGCAAGAAGACGACGAGGCGGTCATCCACGCAAGGTACATGGGCGAGCGACGGGGGAGCGCAGGACTGTTTGGCGGCGGAGGGGGAGAGAGCGCAAAAAACGTCCAGCGAGAGCTGCGGAAACACAACGGCATCGTCTGGCGGTTTATTCTGAGCCTGCGCGAAGAAGACGCGAAACGCCTGGGGCACAACACGAGGGAAGACTGGGAAAGGGCTATCAAGTTAAGCGTGTCGGAAGCGGCGGCGAAAATGGGGATTGACGCGTTGAACCTGCGGTGGGTGGCAGCGTTTCATAACACGCCGGGCCACCCGCACGCGCATTTGATGTTATGGGAAAAACACGTCACGGTCCTGCACGGAGTCTTGGACGACACCAAGTTCAAGGGTGTTCGACGCGCCTTTGTAAACAGGTTCTACGGTGAAGAGCGGCGCCGGCTGCTGGCCGAGCGGACGGCGCTCCGGGATTCAGTGCGCGAAGCGGCGGTGGCCATACTGGTGACGGGCAAGGCCAGGGCGGAAAGACCCTGCTTTGAGGAACTGGAAAGGCGCCTGGTACGTCTCAGCCGCCTGATGCCCGGCAGAGGGCGCGTCAATTTGGCTTTCATGCCGCCGGAGACCAAAGCGGCGGCGCGGGATGTGGCAACCTGGCTCCTGGATCAGGATGAGCTGCGCGAACTGAAAGATCAGTACCTGGAACGCAGCCGCGGGCTGACCAGGCACCATACGCTGGACGAGGACAAAATCAAAGAAGCCGCGGAGCGGGCGCAGGATGACCTGCGGGACAGGGTGGCCCAAGTCATCCTGCGGGCGGCGGCACAAATCCCGGATATCCCCGAACAGGCGCAGGCTGTACGTGACGCCGCCGCCGGCCTGCTGACCGGTCTGGCAAGCGTCAGACGGGTTGACGCAGGCAGGGGCGAAGACACCAGCGGAAAGGCGCTGAAAACGCTGGGCGAAGAAAAGTACCTCAGGCACAAACTCAAAGAACGCACCACGATGGAGAGATAAATCACCCGCAAAGGAGGCGAGGCCGTGATGGACAAGGGGCTGTTCCTGGACAATTTGAAAAAAGACTTGGACGCGGTGAAAAGCGATCTGGACACCGTGAAAAGCGACATCGCTGAAATGAAAGCTCAGGCGGCGGAGACGCTGGATCTCGTGAGGCAAGCCTGGAGCGCGGGGACGCTTGATAACGCTATCAAAGACTTGCGGGAAGCGTTAGACGGGCTTGCCGATTTCGGCAGGGTGGCAACCGGCATAACCGCTGTGAAGCAGCAGTTGGACAATGTTGGTAAGTTCAGCGAGAAGTGCGATATGATCACGGACCGCCTGGACCGGGTCGCCCGTTCCATGGATGCCCGCTACGGCCGTAAATGGGCAAACCCTCTCCTTCGCCATGCTGTTAAAACCGGTGTGGTTGTCATCGTCTCACTGGCCGGCGTTGGTATGTACCATGTCTGGCCGGTGATCCGGGCGGCGTTTAAATAAACAAAAACCAAAACGACAAGGAGGATGTCAAGTGAACAACATTTCTCTAATGGGCCGTCTGGCGGCGAACCCGGACTTTTCCGTCACTGCGGCGGGCAAGCGGATGTGCAAATTCGCCCTGGCCGTGGACAGGCCGAAAAGCAAAGAGACGGTGGATTTTTTTGACCTGATCGCCTGGGAAGATACCGCGGATTTTATGTGCAAGCACTTCAAAAAAGGCCAGCGGGCCGCGGTCGTTGGTTACCTTACGGCCCGGAAGTGGACGGACAAAGACGGCGGTAACCGGAAAGCGGTCGAGATCGTGGCGATCCGCGCTTATTTCGCAGGCGGCGGCGCAACGCCGGAGGCGATGGGCGCGTGCGATGCCAAACCCGCGCCTGAATGGGAATCCTGCGGCATTTCAGATGATGAGCTGTTTGAACTATGAGGAAGGTGATTAAAGCAAGAGCAATCGCGATAGCGGTAATCATGGGCCTCGACTTCCTGGCAGCCCCCGTGGGGCTGCATTTTCTTTACCTCACCGCCCAGTCTGGCGCGGCTGTGGCGGCGGAGACGGTCAAAGCAGCGCTGGCAGGCAACCCGTTTTGGGGGCTCAGCCTGATCCCGGCGGCCCATATCACCGGGCCGTGGCTGTGGCTGCAGCTGCCGGCCGTCACGGTGTCGCTGCTTATTACGCTTGGCATGTTCAAAAAAGGCGGGCCCGGCTACCAAGAGCGGTCCGCCTTTGACATCAGGAGCGCAGGGCGGGGTGAGCACGGCACCGCTCGCTGGAGATCGCGCAGGGAACTGAAAGAAAACCTGGGAGGCATGGATTCTCCCAAAGGCGGCTTCGTCTGCGGCGTGGACAAGGGGCGCAACTTCGATGCTTACATTGACACCGCCGACACGCACTGCCTGCTCATCGGTGCGACGCGCAGCGGGAAATCACGCCGAATAATTATTCCAACGATCTGGATTCTGGCAAGGAAGCATGAAAACATGGTGGTGACCGACCCCAAGGGGGAACTATACGCCAGATGTGCGGCCTACCTGAAGGGCGAGGGCTACAAAGTCGTAAGGATTGACCTGCGGGACCCGTACACCGGCTTGCGCTGGAACCCGCTGCAGCCGGTCAGCCAGGCGATGGCCCGCGGGGACATGGATGCCGCCAGCCAGCTGGCCTGGGACCTGGCGCACCTGGTGACTCACCAACGTCCACACCATGGCGATGCGATCTGGCCCCAAGCCCAGGAGTCGCTGACCGCCGCGCTGGTCTTGGCCACAGCTTCGCCGGCGGTGCCCAGGCTCAAGGGCAAGGGCGGGGCGGCGCTGTCCCCCGCCGGCGACAGGGCGCACATGGCTTCGGCGTATAAGCTGCTTTCCGTGTATGGCGCGGAGGACGGCGAAGACCTCGACCTGCTGCTCCGGAATTTCCCTGACGGCCACCCGGCCAAGGCGGCCTACGGTGTGGCCGGGCTGTCTTCAGAAAGGCTGAGAAGCTCCATTTTCACAGGGACGGCGGCGCAGCTGCGCCTGTGGGCCGAGCCTAGCGTCGCCTGGTTGAACGCGGAGCACGAGACCGATCCCGGCCTGGCCGGCAGGGAGAAGGCGGCCGTGTTTCTTGTTATCCCGGACGAGCGGGGAGCGAGAAACGTCCTGGCGGCGCTTTATATCGCCCAGTGTTACCAGGAACTGGCGGACATCTCTATCAGGAACGGAGGCACACTCACGAGGCGCGTCAACTTCCTGCTTGACGAAGCCGGGAATATCCCGGCTATTCCGGATTTCGACAAAAAGCTGACCGTGGCCGGCGGGCGCAATATCCGGTTCCTATTGGCTGTGCAAAGCCTGGCACAGGTCAAAGCGGTATACGGTCAGCGGGAAAGCACGATCACGGGCAACTGCGCGATGTGGATCTACCTGTCCACCGCCGACGTGGACACGGCTAGGCTCTTGTCGGTCAAGACCGGACGGCACACGGTGAGGACGGCGAACTACTCCGTGCAACACAGGGGCGGAGTCGGCGTCAGCGAAAGCACGACCGGCCGGGAACTGCTGATGCCCGATGAAGTAATGCGGTGGCCAAAGGGTGACGCGCTGTTATTGCAGACAGGCCGCAACCCGGCGCGACTGCCGCTGGCCGATTTTACCGAATGGCCGACCGGTGAAAAATTCGAGCCGGCCGACATTACGGAAAGGAGTGACATCAGCAAGACAGTCGGGTTATGGGAGCTGCCGGAAATGCTGTACGTCCCACAAAAATAATGTCCGAAGGGAGCGGTTGTCAGTGCAACAGCCTGAGTTTATCACGAATGCCCTGAACCTGCTGCGGGCGGTCTTGAACTGGATGCTGATCCTGATCCCAGTCGCCGCAGGCGCGGGAATTGCTTATCACTCCCTCATGAAGCAGGTGGAGGAAGGCGACTCGCACCATTCCGCGCAGCATACCCGCGCTATCAAGAACATCCTGGTAGCCGGGGCGATAGGCATGAGCGCGTCCGTGATCGCCACCACGGTGCTGGGTTTTTTCCGCTAACCGATCTGAGAAGGAGGAGAACCGCGGAATGTCTTTTTTCAGTGATCTGGTCACGGAAGGTGTCATAGGGGTTTTCCAGAGGTTGTTAACCGACTTGGTAGCTTTCGCTAGCGGAACCATGGCCCGGGAGCATACGCTTGCGATCGGGATCCTGAACTCCGCGTTTGTCGTTAACGCGACAAGCGCGTTGCAGACCGTGGGCGGTGCGCTGCTGGCCGTGAAACTGGCCGTTGACGTAACGAGGCAGTATATCCTCTTCGCCTCTGGCGATGCGGAGGTGAACCCCATCAAAGCGGTCAGGCGCACTGCCTATGCCACCGCGATGATGGCGGGCGGGCCGTGGATCGCAAGGGAGGTGTTTACCTGGGGGGCGAGCCTGTCGATCATGGTGGCGCAGACCCCCGCCGTGCCGGAAGCCGAGCCTTTGGCCGGCGTGGTGGCGGCGTTCGTAGCGGGCGCGGTGCCCGGAGCGGCAAAGGCCTTCTCTTTTGGCATCGCGATTATGCTCCTAATCATGCTGGTGTTGTGGCTCGTCATCGTGTTCCAGACCGTTGTCCGCGCCGTGGAACTGGCCTTTATTTCCGCCGCCGCGCCGGTCATGGCGGTGGGGCTGACACAGCAGGACGAAGGCGTCTGGGCGGTCTGGTGGAAGGAGCTGGTCGTCCTTTCGCTGTCGCAGGCGGTGCAGATGTTCTTTCTTACCGGGTTCTTCGGTGCGATAGCGGCGGTCGTTGTAGGAGCGGTTTTCTCCTTCCACGGGTTCCTTTTGCCGCTCGCCTGGCTGTTCGTAGCCTATAAGTCGCCGGCAGTCTTAAGGCAGATGGCCTACCATTCGGGAGTTGGCCAAGCAATGGCCGGCGGAGTAAGGTCTTTTGCGACTCCGGCCATCAACAGGGTAATTTTAGCCCGGTTGGGCAGATAAGGAGGGTTCTTATGAGTCACGAAAAGACCAACGAGGTCCTGAAAAAGCTGGAACAGGGCGTCAGGGAAGTGTTCGAGAGCGAACGGTACAAGGAATACCTGCGGTTTGTGGCTAGGTTCCACAAGTATTCGTATTACAACACGCTGCTGATTATGGGGCAGAAGAAGGACGCGAAGCTGGTCGCGGGTTACAAGGCGTGGACTGACATGGGCCGGCAGGTCAAAAAGGGCGAAAAAGGCATCGGTGTGTGTTGTTCCTGAACAACCTGTGTGGAAACACACAATAAAATCAGGCGGTTGACACGCTCAACCGAACTCTGCATCTCAAATGGTGGGGGAAGCGCCCACCCTGATGGAAGGTTGGCCATCAAGCCCTAAGATTCCGACATGCGCCTTGGGACTATCCCCATAGCGTATGAAGCTCGGCGAAGTCGGCTGAAAAGGGCCTAAGGGACGCAAGTCCTATGGCAAAGAGTAAGCCGGGGGGCCATAAAGCAACTAAGCCTACCTAACGGAAACTGTCGTATGTACGGCTCGAAATTTTTGGAGTGCCGAAAGACACTCACCTGCCAAGGCAGGCCCGGCCATAGCCAAGGTAATCGTTGCTACATTGGCTATCCTAACCGCACAGACGGTTAGAGCTCCAAGCCCCCCAACCAAGGGCAAAAGAGCGACCGGCGGGTCAAAGACAGAGGCTAAGGTTGCATGTAAGGCTAGGATGCAGGGAACAACAGAACTCTGATAGCGGATACCAAGGGAGATAGAACCCGATGCCGCTCGGTAGTAGGAAATGACTACCTAAATCAGAGGGCAGCAGCCCGTAGTAGTGATGAAGCAGGGTAACGCCTGCGGAGCGAAGGGGCATAGTCATGCAAAATTATGCGAGAGTAGTCCAACTGTTCAGGAAGCCGTTGCGCAGACCTGACTAACCCATAAGCAAAAACTCCCAAAGGGGGTGATGCCTATGGCTCACAAACTGGACTATCCGAAAACCGAGGATGAATTCCGGAGACTGCATGACGAGCTGTATCGCCTAACCAAAGAAGCAATCGCAGGAGAAGACCTCCCACGCTTCAAAGGACTGGTCGAGATAGCTTCATCGGAAACGGTAATCCTAACCGCGATTCACAAAATCAAGGCCAATAAGGGCAGCCAAACGCCCGGCAGCGACGGCCAAACCATGAGGGAGAGCATCCTGGAAAAAGATTACCAGGAAGTAACCTCTCGGGTACAAGAAGCCTTCAGGGACTACAAGCCGGAACTGGTGCGCAGGGTCTTTATCCCCAAGCCCGGCAAAACGGAAAAACGTCCCCTGGGAATCCCGGCCATCATTGACCGCGTAATCCAGGAGTGCGTAAGGTCGGTCATCGAACCAATACTAGAAGCCCAGTTCTTCAAGCACTCCTACGGATTCAGGCCGATGCGCGACGCCCACATGGCCCTTGAAAGAACAACAGACATAGTACACAAGACAGGCTACCATTGGATAATCGAAGGCGACATCAGCAAATTCTTCGATAACGTAAACCACACCAGACTTGTTAAAAAGCTCTGGCATTACGGGATACGCGACAGAAGGATGCTGATGATTATAAAGGCTATGCTGAAAGCCGGAATAATGGGGGAAATAGCGGAAAACCCGCTCGGCACCCCACAAGGCGGCAACATATCGCCGCTTTTGGCCAACGCATATCTGAACGTCCTCGACCAATGGATAATCAGAGAGTGGGAAGAAAAGAAAACCAAACATAGCTACACCAAACACGATAACAAAATCACAGCAATCAAAAAGACAAATCTCAAACCCGCATATCTGATTAGATACGCCGACGATTGGGTACTAGTCACGAACTCGAAAAACAACGCGGAGAAATGGAAAGAGCGTATAAAACGGTTCTTGGACACCGAACTGAAGCTCACGCTCTCAGACGAGAAAACCAAGATAACCAATATACGCACAGAGCCAATCCATTTCGTAGGATTTACCTTTAAAACAGTCAAAGGAAAAAGCAAAACAGGTTACATCTCAAGGACGAAACCAGACCCGGAAAGACTAGCGGCAAAAGTTAACGACATACGCAAGAGCATAAGGCAGCTTCGCAAGCACAAACCCGGAACCAAAAGAGCGAGGGAAGACCTGCTCGATGGGATAAACCGAGTCAACGCAATGATTCGGGGGGTAGTGCAATACTACGAAGCTGCAACCTGGGTGAACATCGAACTAAGTAAATATGCCGATTCGCTCAAGTACACAGCCTACAAAGCGCTCAAACCCCACGGCGCGGAATGGTGTCCCGCAGACAGAGCAAACAACCTGACAAGCGTCCACGCAGACTACAAAACCCAACTTCCGACCATAAGCTACGGCCCATACAAAATAGCCATCACGAGCCTGAACTTCTGCAAATGGAAGAAAACGCACCTAAAAGCGCAGGACGAGACACCATACACCGCGACCGGAAGGGAACTGCACCAGAAACGCACCCAGAACAAACCGCTCAAGGCCAGAGCCGATGAACTGTTCACACCAGCCGTATCTCGAATGACCGCATGGCACAAAACAGGCAGTATTTATAACTTTGAATACTACCTGAACCGCGCCTATGCGTTCAACCGGGATAAAGGGAAATGCAGAGTCTGCAAAAGCAACGTATGGAAGGGCAACCTCCAGACGCACCACGTCAGACCCGCGCTCCCGCTGGACAAAGTGAACCGGGTCAACAACCTAGCTAGCGTATGCGAACAATGCCACACCAGAATTCACACAACAACTGACTACACGTCCTTGGGAACCAAAACCTGGAAGATAATCCAAGGTTTCAGAGAAAAACTGAACGAAATCGCATAAGGTGGAGTAGTCACCACCAACGCATGATGGAACGCCGGATGAGGTGAAAATCTCATGTCCGGTGTGAATCAGGGGAAAACAGCTCCTAACAGATAAAGCTGAGGATGACTGTTACCTATTGATATTGATACTGGCCCCGTCTTTCCGGCCCGTCAAGCGGCAGGTTACGGACAAGGACGGCCGGCCCGTGACGGACGGCAGGGGCGAGCCTGTGACGGAGGTCGTAGAGAAGCATCTGGCCCGTTTTGTTTCCGTGCATGTGTTCGACGTTTCCCAGACGGACGGGAAGCCGGTGCCTGAGCTGGCCGCTCCGCTTGAAGGTGAAGTCAAGGAGTTCAAGAAAGTGTTCCGCGCCCTTGAGGCTCTGTCCCCGTACCCGGTGAAGTCCGCGGAGCTGAAAAACGGAGCGCAGGGGTACTGTGATTACGAGAAGCGGGAGATCGTGCTTTCCGACAGGAACAGTCCGCTGCAGACCATTAAAACGCTCGTCCACGAGCTGGCCCATGCCAGGCTGCACCACGGTGGCCAGGCGTCTGGACCTGACCTGAAAAGCAGGTCGGACAGGGAAATCGAGGCGGAGAGCGTCGCCTTTGTGGTGAGCCAATACCTGGGGCTTGATGTCGGGAACTACAGCTTCGACTATATCGCAAGCTGGAGTACGGGCAAAGAGACGGCTCAGCTTAAAGCGGCGCTTGGGACGATAGCCCGTGAAGCTGACGCCATGATCACCCAGTTTGACATTGCCATGCGGCGGGAGCGCGGACAGGAACAGGAGCGCGACCGTTCCGCGTGACAGGCAGGCAGAAAAAACAACGATACGGGAGGGATAAAGCGATGTTTACTCATGAAGAAATGCTGGTGTTAAACGAAATCGGGGCGGGATCGCTCTCCGACTGCAAGCGGGCGCTGGCGGAAAACCTGCCTGTGGCCGATGACCAGTTTACAAAGGATTTCCTGACGCAGCTCATGGCCAAAGTAGAAGCTCTGCCGGAGAGGGAGTACAGGACGGCGATGAAGTCGGGGCGCAGGGTTCTGTGGCGCTGGTGGGAATGAAAGGGGTGGCTGCGGATGTACTTTGTCCCTGTTAACGTCAGCGCCAGGTTTGAGATTTTGCCGGGATTTGGCCTGAAGGAGCTGCTTTTGTGCGGGATGGCTGCGGGAATAGGGGGCGGGCTTGCGTTGCTGGCCGGCGCGTTCGCCCTCTCGCCCACGGCCAGGTTCGCGTTGGCGGCAATCCCGCCGGGGGCCGCTTTTATCGCGGGACAGCCCGCCGGCTCGTGCGGGGAGAGCCTGCTTGATCTCGTCCGGCACTACCGGAACTGGCTGGTGGGGCAGAAACTGTACCTGAACAGCTACGAAGGGGGCGAATGATATTTTTGGAGACATCTTGAGCGGCATTAGGAAATTTAAGCGGGCGGGCGGGGCGGACAAAGAGCGGCGACAGACAAGCGTCAGGGGCTGGCTGCCGCTGGACGAGATCAGGGGCTACACAGCCAAGGCCGGCGATGGCCGTTACTCGGCGTTCCTGCGCGTCGTGCCGGTCAACCTTTCGCTGAAGAGCGACAACGAGAAAAAGCGCGTTGTCTCGGCGCTGCATGAAGCCGTCAACGGCCTGAAAGAGCCGGTCCAGGTCTTTTCCAGCGGCCGGCCGATTGATCTGGACGGGTACATCCGGCACATCGGTGAAAAGAGCGCGGCTGAGACCAACCCCGTCAAGAAACGCCTGCTGAAGGAGTATTTGCGGTACACCTCAGGGTTGGTATCCGAGGGTGAAGCGCATGAGCGGCGGTTTTACTTCGTCCTGTCCAGGGAAAACGAGGAGGCCACGCTTGCCGCCGCGGGCGAACTGGCCGGCGCCCTGCGGGCCGCCGGGCTGGAGTCACACCTTTGCGACGCGCAGGAAATATTGAACTTGCTATTTTGCTTTTTTAACCCTGAGAAGGCGGCACTCGAAAAAACAGGACCGCCAAGCAAGATGTTGCCGGCGGTCTACTCGTGACGGGAGGGGTTTAGCCCTTTCAACTCAGGAATTTGGCGACGGGTACCCCAATATCCCGGGCTATTTGCCGATCTCATGTTCCGGCTCGGGTTCCCCGTCTTCCAGCAGCATTTCAATTACTTCTTTTAGGTTTTTGTTTAACTCTTCAAGTGTGTCGGCCTGTGAGTGCGCACCCGGAAAACCGGGAACGTAGCCCACATAAAGGCCCGTGTCGGAGCATTTTTCTACTACAGCCGTGAAAGTCCTCATTTTTGCCTCCTTAAAAAAGCGTCTGGTCGCAGACAAGAGTTTCTCGCCACGGGGCTACGTGCCGCCTACATTGTAGCATAGGCAGAAACCGCCGGCAACCGCTTGCATATGTACGTGTGCGACAATTGCAAAGTCATCGCCGAAGGGATCGAGACGCAGGAGGAGCTTGACGCCTCATCGTTCCACGGCGTGCACTATGGCCGGGGGGCTATTACCTTGCCCGGCCCGAGTTCCCCAAGCGGCGGATATGCCGCGAAATAAGCGAAAATAAAATGGGAGGTCTGAAAAATGGCTGTCCGTAAGCTAATCAAAACGCTCTTGGATATTGAGGTCAACACTGACGACTTAGATGAGCTGAGGTCTAATCCGGAAGCCTGTGTCGGCTCAAAGGCTGACGCACAGAAGCTGAGGGAGTTGTTCCTGCTAATTGAAATGACAGCAGATAAGGGGGTCGATCCTGATGCCGGCGTCAGATGACCTTCGCTATATCCAAGCCTATGCCAAAATCATCGGCGTGAGGGAGGACATTGTCCTTGAATACGCTCAACGCAAGGGCATGGTGGCTTTAATGAATAACGCCTCGGAGCTGCTGACCACGCCGGCGCAGCGGGAAAAGCACCAGGCTTTTCTTGACCTCTACAGGATGAGCGCTGCCGTCAACACCAGGAACCAGACCATCGATTCGCCGGAAAAAGCCGCTGATTTCTTCCGTTCGGTGATGGGCGAGATCTTCGACAAAGAGGCTGTTGTTGTCGCTTTCCTCAATACCAAGAACCGGGTGATCGGCCATGAGGTCGTGTCAGTCGGCAGCATAGACTCTTCTATTGTTCATCCCAGGGAGGTCTTCCGCAATGCCATTGTCAACAAGGCCAGCGCGGTGATACTTTGCCACAACCATCCTTCCGGGGATGTTGCCCCAAGTCAGGAGGATCTCCATTTGACAAAGCGCCTGAAAGAGGCGGGAGATCTGCTGGGGATACAGGTCCTTGACCACCTGATCATCAGCGGTGTGAACCGGGAGGACATTTTCTCATTTAAGGCCCGTAACGTTTTGGAGAGGCGCGGACGATACCGGGTAAGAGAAAACACAAGGGGGTTGGACAGGTGACTATGAAAAACGTCCTGCCGGACATGCTTGACATCGTGCTGCCGCCCGCGCTCAATTTCATGCCGCGGCATATCGACATGGGAGACCAGGCCGTGCGTGTCCTGGCGGTGACCGCATACCCGCCCAAGGTCGGGGCGGCGTTCCTGGCCAGGCTCGCTTCAGTCTCCGGGGTCACGCTGTCCATGCACATCGAGCCGACGGACGCGGAGGCGCTTATCAAGGGCATTAACCGGGCCGTGGGCGACTACGCCGGCAGATTGGAGATGGGAGGGAACGCCCTGACTGTTCAGCGGCTGGAGCGGTCGCTGGAGGACGCGCAGGCCCTGCTGCGAAAACTCGACCAGGAGCAGCAGCAAGTGTTTTTCGTGACCGTTTTAGTCCTGGTCACGGCCAGGGAAAAGGCTGAACTGGACAAGCGCGTGAAGATGATAGAAGGTATGCTCGCCGCTGCCGGGATCAGGGCGCGACCGCTGGTGTTCAGGCAGGAAGCGGGGTTCAGGGCCGTCGGCCCGTGGCAGGCCCTGGACCTGGACATCAGGAGGCCGTTTGCCAGGAACATGCCTGCCGAGACGGTCGCGGCGGCGTATCCGTTCACCGTGGCCGGCTTAAACGACGGCGGGGGCGTGCTGCTCGGCAGGGACAGGGACAACGGGCTGGTGTTGCTGGATATCTGGAAAAGGGAAGGCGACAGGACAAACTCTAATTTAACCATACTCGCCAAACCGGGAGCGGGGAAGTCGTTCGCCGCAAAAATGCTTATCATGCGGGAGTTCCTGCTGGGCAGCCGTATTACGGTCATAGATCCAGAGCGGGAGTACAAGGAGATGTGTTCGATGCTGGGCGGGGAATGGGTGTGTTGCGGCAAGGGCGGGAGGATCAACCCACTCAGGGTACGCAGCGCACCCGGTGAGGAGGACGAACCGGAAACGGCGTCTGTTTCCTCGCACCTGCGGACGCTGCGCACGTTCTTTAGTCTATATCTCCCTGGCCTCAGCGATCTGGAAAAGGCGCTGCTGGAGGACGCGCTTATTGAGACTTACGAGGCTCATACCAAGGAGCACGGCGATGGCTCGTACCCCACCATATGGCACTTGCACAGGCATATAGCGGGCAAGGTCGAGGCGGAAGGGAGCGCGTCTGCCTACGCCAGGCTCGCCGTCCTGCTGCGGCGGGCAGCGGACGGGGCGGACTCGCAGCTCTGGGCGGTCGATGAGCCGGAGGGGGCGGGAGCGGACTTCACCGTCCTTGACATCTACGACCTGAAAGACGCTGAGGAATCAGTCAGGCGTGCACAGTATTTCAACATCTTGTCTTATGCCTGGAATATGGTGGAAAGGGACCGGTCGCAGAAAGTGATCCTGGTCGTGGATGAAGCCTGGCTGCTGGCTGACCCGCAGACGCCGCAGGCCCTGGCGTTCCTGCGCGACACCAGCAAGAGGATCAGAAAATATATGGGCAGTCTGGTCGTCATCAGCCAGAACGTCATAGACTTCCTCGCCCCGGAGATACAGCGGCACGGGCAGGCGATTCTGGACAATCCGACTTACAAGTTGCTCCTGGCGCAAGGCGAAAAAGACCGGCAGATACTTGCCGGCCTGATGGGGCTTTCCGAGTCGGAAGAGGAGTTCCTGGCAACAGCCAACAGGGGCGAAGGCCTCCTGGTGGCCGGGACGCAGCGGGTGAGGGTGAAGGTAGAGGCGGCGCCGTATGAGCTGCAGTACCTGACAGGGGGCGGGCAATAAGCCCGCCCGTAAATCGTCTACAGCGCTTCCTGACCACTTAGCTCAAGCTTATTAAGCTCATTAATCGAACATGCGCTTGATTTCTTCCCAGAACCCCTCGTGGCTGCCAAGGCCGATAACATGGATTACCCTCTTTTTTGTGTCTATCAAATAAGCTGCCCTGTATGAAGTCCCTGCGTAATGGAAGCCATGCCCATAGACCTTTTTCAGTGAACTCACTTTGCTTTTTCGAAAAGGTTGAACAGAGATCTCGCTGAAGCATTGTCTAAACGCGATAAGGAGATCCCGTTCCTTTATTTTATTTAGCTGCTTTTCCGCACGGGGAAGCAGTATGACCTCATACATCGTTCTCGCCCAGCAACAACGGGAAGATATCCTGCACGGGCCGGCCACGGCCCGCCTTCACGTCCTCCCGGGCCTCTGCAACCATACGCTCCAGCCCCCGGCCCGCTTTCTCCTTCCTGGCCTCAAATTCCCTTAACAGATCCTTACCGGTATAATTTTCGTCCACCAGTTCTTTAAGAATATCGCTGGTAAAATCCCAAAATTCATCCACACCGGCCGGTTCAATCACCAGCTTTTCCCCCTGCATGTAACACCTGGCTCGTTCGCCAATTTGCAGAGCCTCGAAATATTTTTTGGGAATGGTCAGTTGGCGCTTGCTTGTTACGCGAACTGTTTTAAAGTCAGAACATTTTTCATTCATTTAGCATATCTCCTTTTTCTTTGTTCCTTGTTTATAATTATACTCTGTACTTTTCAGTTTTTCAATTGGTTGAAATTCTCCTCTCCCTGAAATACGTAATGCCTCAGTTGATCCGGGTGCGCGTAATATCAGTCACTGATGGCGACACCATACGCGCCACCGTCAATGGCCGAAACGAACACGTTCGGTTAATCGGCGTCAACGCTCCGGAAATCGGGCGCAATGCTCAGCCAGGCGGGCGCGAGGCGCATGAGTTCGTGCGGACACACCTCAACCGGAAAACCGTCTGGCTGGAGCTGGATATACAGGAGCGTGACTGCCACAGGCGACTGCTCGCCTACGTCTGGCTGCAGAAACCTGCCGATGCTAGCGAAGCGCAGGTGCGCGGGCAGATGTTCAACGCCAGGCTTTTGCTCGAAGGCCATGCACAGGTCATGACAGTACCGCCGAACGTGAAATACGCGGATGTGTTTGTCGCCTTCCAGCGAGGTCGAAATAATCCCCTGGATACTCGTCTGCTGATACCGCCCGGCGTGCTCCAGGAGGGTGCCGATGAAACGCGAGGAAACTAAGGCTGCCACATCCAAAATCAACGCAGAGAGCGCTATTTTACCCTGTAAGCGTTTGCACCCAAAAACCAGGAAAAGAGGGTGGCCATATGTTGGCTAAAATTAAAATCAGCGCCTTCGTAGTCTCCAGCCGCCGTCTTGTTTTTTACGCCGCTGTCGCGCTCCTGTTCCTGCTTGGCCTGCCGCTGCTGGTCGCTGTTTCCGCGCTCGCCCGGTTTGTCTCCGCGCCGCTGGCCGCGCCGTCCATGATCGACATTTACGTTCGCGGGATCGATAAAGCCGAGGCACTGACCGCTGACGGCTGGGGCGGGCCGGTCCAGATCGACCAAGCGGACGTGCTCATCGTCTCAGCCGTCCTGCGCAGGCAGGACTTCTCTTCCGCCTCCGTGCGGAAAGCCAGGGACTTGGCCAGGAATTTCATCGAGAAGACGGGCTATCATGTGGTGACTGAAATCGCAGGGTACGTGGAGGGAGCGCCCGTGTACAGCACGCGCAGGTACCCTGTTTACCGCGTCAGGACGCTCGAAGAAGTCATGAAGCTGCTGGGGTTCACGGAAGACGACCGCCGGTGGGCGCGGCAAATGAGGGGCGGCGCTGCAGGCTTCGGCGCAGGCTTCGGCACAGGGAACGGCGCATTGCTTGGCTGGGCGGAGATCCGGCACATGTTCCCGCGGGGCATGGAGGTGACGGTCACCGATGTGACCACCGGCCTGTCGTTTAGGATGAGGCGCACGGGAGGCGTGAACCACGCCGACGCGGAGCCGGTCACGCTCACTGACAGCATGGCTGTTCTCAACGCTTGGGGAGGGTGGAGCTGGCAGAGGCAGCCGGTGGTCGTGGACATTGGCGGGCGGCAGGTCGCCGCCTCTATGAACGGCAGGCCGCACGGGTACGACACGGTACCGGACAACGGCGTACAGGGGCACTTTTGCATCCACTTCCGGCACAGCCGGCTGCACGGTTGGTGGGGCGGGGGGCGGGAGTGCCAAGAACACCAGGCGATGGTCCTGCGGGCGGCGGGCGTGGTCCATGAGCGAGTCGCCGGGGACGCGGAAGGCGGGTTTGATTTCAGCCCTTATGAGCTTGGCAATTAACTTTGAAAGCGAGGGTTTTGCTTGAATATCGCGGTCGTTTTATCCGAAGGGATGCCGAGGGAAATAACCGAGACCTGCAAAAGTAAAGGCGATGTGCTGTATGAGTGCGGCGGCACGTTTGACGCGGAGGGGATCAAGAAAGTATTTCATTCGGTAGCCAGGCTGCCCGTTGATGTCCTTGTCACTGACACCGATGCGTCGTCCGAAAACGGCCTGCTGGCCGCGCTGCACGCTTTCCGGATCGTCCGGCCCGAGGCCAGGGTCATATTCCTGGTCAACCGGCGGCAGCCGGGGGATGATCTCATCTCCGGGGCAGTTAGTCTCGGGATTTACGACGTGATAGAAGCGGATGCCGAAAACAGGTTTCTTCCTGAGTTCGCGAAGAGCCTTGCGCAGGCCTATCCTTACTCAAAGGCAGCGGCGTGGCACAAGGGGTTCAGGGGAGAAACTGGGACCGCCAAAAGAGTGGAAGTCCGGGAAAAAGTGATCATTGAACGCAGGCCGGTCGGGAAGGTGACGGTCGCTGTGGCTTCCGTCGCGGCCGGGGTGGGGTGTACCCATACGGCTCTCATGGCGGCGGCGTTTTTGTCCCGGTACGGCCGGACGGCGCTTGTCGAGGACTCGCAGCGTCCGGTCTTTGAGGGGATAAGGGGCATTGGTGAAAGCCTGCCGGACTCGGACGGCTTCAGGGCGTACAACGCGGACATTTATCCCGTGAAGAATCAATTTGCGGATGCCGCGGGGTTCCTCTACGACAGGGCCATCGCTTCGCTTACCGTTTATGGCTATGTTGTCCGAGACCTCGGGGTGTTGGACGATGAAAGGCTGAAAGAGATGCACAGGGCGGAGTGCGCCCTGCTCGTCGTTTCGGCAACGGTTTGGCGGATCATGGATTTTGTCAGGGCGCACAATACGTTGAAGGACGATTTTTCCAAGTTTAATGTCGTGTCCGCGTTTAGCTCCGAAAAAGACATGCGCCTGCACAGGCAAGTAACCGGCGTTGCGCCGGTTATGCTGCCGGTGTGCCCCGATCCGTACGCTGATACCGCCTGCGCTGTTTTTGAAGAGTTGTTCGGCTTCTTTTTGCCGGAGCGCAAGCTAAAGCGCAGGTTCGGGTTTTTCTGAAGCAGAATAGAACATCCGCCTCAGGCCCAACGTGGGGTGTTTTGTTTTTTTGGGGAGTTGCTTGCGACTCCCCAAAAATTGGTGCGCCCGGCATGGGTGATAGCTTGGCGGTGAAAGTCCGCTGTGGGCTTGGTAGTGGGAACCACTAGCCAAAGGCAAGGGTGTCCACCGGGAGGTGGAATCTGAAGGAAGCCGGAGGCAAAGTCCCGACCTGATGAACAAAAACCGCATACGAGGCTGAATTGGGGCGGATGAGCTTGCGATTCAAAGCAAAGTCCGACACTGCCCAAACCCCATACAGTAAATGCGGCGGGTGCATGGGATGAAGGCTATCGCTCTCCGGCCAACGTCAAGGGTGCAAGGCTGCCGGTCACTGGTCATCCGCAACGGTAACGTCAGCTTTTAGGTTCCAGATTTCCTCAGGTTTCCTTAAGTGTCCGGCTTTATGCCTGTCCCGCCAGTAAGCGACACAAGAACTGCAATAGGTCAGCTTAGCCTTGTACGTGCCACAGGCTGGAAGAGGCATGGGCTGGCCGCATTGGGTACAAAGGCCGGCATCAACCCTAGCCTGCCGTTGTCTCCGCTTCTTGGCGGTATATTTTGCCGTTTCAGCTTCCGGTTCATTAATATTTTGCCATCCCTCCCCCGGTATTTTGATTTCATCATATCTTACCCAGTCTAATTTCGATAATCGGTGGCTGGTTTTATTTTGCTACCCGTGAGTGCAGGAATCTTTTATTTGAGAGTGGAATTAGTAATTAGGTTATTACACTTATCTTCCAACATAATTTTGTCGAAAGGATTTTGCCGTAAATGATAACAACTGGGAATGAGTTAACTAATGAAGAGAAAAGAGTAAATGTTTATTATGCTTCAGCAATGCCTACTGATCCCTCTACAGTAACACCAGATACAAGGTTAAGTGATTTAAATTTAAATTGGCGTGAAAAAGAATTACCAGAAAGAATTAGAACAAAACACGTACATAGGTTGCATCCTTATTTAGGAAAGTTTATACCACAACTTGTAGAAATTTTCTTACGGAAATACTTTAAACCAGGAATGACCGTATTAGACCCTTTTGCGGGTTCAGGTACTACCCTAGTGCAAGCAAACGAATTAGGAATTAATGCAATTGGTTATGATATATCTGCCTTTAATACTTTATTAATGCGAGCTAAAACAAATAAATACAAACTTAAAGAAACAGGTAAAGAAGTAATGGATATCCTACATAAAGTAGGCAATTTATCTGTATCCAAACTACCTTTTCAACTATCACTATTTAAAGATGGTAGCATTAAAAATATAGAAGCAAACTCGAATAGCGAATATATTAACCAATGGTATGCTCCACAAGCAAGATATGAACTTCTTATATATAGAGAGTTAATTGGGCAGTATGAAAATCAAGATATTTTAAAAATTATCTTATCGCGTTCAGCAAGATCCGCTCGTTTAACAACACATTTTGACCTTGATTTTCCTAAAAACCCACAAACTGAACCATATTGGTGTTATAAGCATAGACGCACTTGCACTCCAACCACTACTGCATATCAATTCTTAAAACGATATAGTATAGATACGTTAAATAGATTAGAAGAGTTTTCTTTAAAAAAAACCGATGCTTCAGTTACCGTGATTCATGGTGACAGTCAAACATTAGACATACCATACGTTGATGGTGTAATAACCAGTCCTCCTTATGTGGGTTTGATTGATTATCATGATCAACATCGCTATGCTTATGAGCTGTTGGGGTTGGAAGATAAAAGTTGTTTAGAAATTGGAACAGCGAAGAATGGTTCAAAACAAAAAGCTCAAATCGAATATCAACAATCAATTGCGAACATTTTTAGGCGTATCTGTGCTTCAATGCCTTCTGGCGGGTATCTAATTGTCGTAGCAGGCGATAAGTATAATTTATATGAAAAAATTGCTGAACTATGCGGTATTGAAGAAGAAGCTATTTTACAACGTCACGTTAATAGGAGAACAGGTCGAAGATCTACCGAATTTTATGAATCTGTTTTTATCTGGAAAAAATCATAATATGGAGGAATAATTGCCGTGACACTTTCTGATAACCAAGGAATGAAAGAGGCTATTCAGGCTGTTGTAAAGGAATTGATGGATAGAGTAATGCACAAAGTGTTAATTAAAGATCCTTTTGTTAAAGAAAAATTTAAAGCAGATAAACCACTTTATGCGGCTCTTGTTCCAACTGAAATTTTTAAAGGATCACATTTTGAAAGGAGATTTGTTACTCCTTTTGGATCTGCTTGGGAGGATTTAGCAGTTGCTGCTGCAAATTTTGGATTAGGATATGGAGTTAAAAACTACAGTATTCACGGTACCATAAAGGCTGAGCGTCTTAAAAGGATTCAACAGATTCTAAATTCGTTAGAACATCCTGAAATAGACAAAGAGAGAGTTAGACCAAATTGGGAAAATGAAATTAAATATATCCTATCTGGAAAAGGGGAAGATATTCCAACTCAGGTTATTTGTGATGTATTTGCTCGGGATACTACTAATAATAAGAAGTATGCTTTTGAGTTAAAAGCTCCTTTACCAAATAGTGACCAAACAAAAGTTAGTAAAGAAAAATTATTAAAACTTTATAGCATGGAGCCTAAGCAAATTGATGAAGCATATTATGCATTACCTTACAATCCTTATGGAGAAAAAGAGAATTATAATTGGAGTTTTCCTTTTCGATGGTTTAACATGAGGGAAGATGCAGTTGTTCTTATAGGCGATGAATTTTGGGAAAAGATTGGAGGATTAGGTACTTACCAAGCATTTATAACAGCAATTAATGAGATAGGTACGGCTTATAAGGATAGAATTTACCGTGAATTTCTAGGAATTACTCCTCCTGAAGATCTATTTCAAGAAAAACTTTAGATTTGTGGATATATACTATATAAAAGGTAAAGTTTGTTGCCATAAAAAATTTAGTGCAAGGGAGGTGTGTTGTATACAGGATTTGCCCCATTTACTTTACAACTTGGCTTGTTTTCATGCCCAACAGGCTGCTGAAAAAAATTCTTAAAGGATTCCTTGTTTACACGGACGGACAACTCTGGCCAGCCAACGAGGGGCATCTCCCACATACAGCCAGATCCTTTGGAGCGGAGACCGGGGAAGGTTGGACAGGCCTTCTGCAGAGCGAATGCCGCAACGGATAGCTATGGAAACCCAGAACACCTGCCAAGTAACCCGCTACGGCTGAAAACCACCGTTTCCAACGCCTGATTGTGGACTCGTCGGCCGCCACATTCAACATGGTCGTATCTTTATATAGCCGCTTCGATGCTCTTGCTATCGTGGCGCTTGTAGGGTATCAACCGATCCGGAGGCCCATGATGGATTTTGTTGCATGGTGAGCACCGCAGTCTTCGAATCATTACAACTTTCCGCTCTCCCAGCCCATCTGTATAACCTCGGCGCCGGCTACCGATTACCTTCAGTAAACCATCGCAAATGGGGCACGGGTTCTGCTCACCGCTCCTCACAAAAAACACCTGTTTCGGGGTTCTCAACCAGCTCGTAATCTGTTACAATGACCATGAGTTGGGGGCGCCTCTAGGTACTACTGTTGCGTTCAGTAGCACATCAAAACGGGGGCGCTCTTCCTTTCTTAAAAATCTATGGTCATTATATCCAGCAACTTTCGGTCAGGCAATACCGTCAGCTTTCGGCCCTTTTAGTTCGGCGCAAACAGCGAAACATTCAGCCGGGATGGAGTTCTATATAAGTCTAGGAGTCTGTCCGACGGACTGAGTATATGAGGATACTTTAACCCGTCAAAGACTCGTAATCTGCCTTATTACGGTAGTATCGTGCTTCCATAGGCTCCATCAGAGCGCATATTTTCGTTCTCATGCTGCATTATTCTGTTTTTGGGCAGACTTCTCCCGTTTGTATAAAGTGGCTCGTTTTGGATTTTGGGCGGAATGTAGCTCGCGCATATTGTAACTGAGCGCAAGCAGAACAAACTCGCCTGCGACTTTCTTCTCGCCGCGAAGGTGAAACTGGCGGAATCCCTGTACTTCTTTTATTTCACCCCATGCAGGCTCTACGATGCCCTTATGCTTTCGGTAAACCGCTTTGCCGACATTGCTCTGCACCTTGGTGCGCATCGTTTCACGGACCGGATGGCTTTCGGCGCACGTAATCGTCCGTTTGCCGGAGCTACCCCTGGCACAGCGGCTGACTCCCGCGATGCACAAGGAAACCCAACAAGAGACCCGGGTTCCGCAAGCTATTCCGCAGCCATAGAGAGTTGTGCCTGGAGCGATACTTGTAAAGGTACTCCTCCCTTTGCCGCCCGAGCAGAGCGGGAATTGACCGACGCGGCTACTTCCACGCCCAACGACAAGTTTTTATAGGCGACGGCGCCCCGTGGATCTGGAGCCTTGCTACAATGATCACCCCAAACGCCATCCAAATCGTTAATCTTTACCATGCCAAAGAACACAATTGAGCCGGCTCGCAGGCGCCATCTTCGGTTCCAATTCTGATTTGCCCAGAAAATGGGCCGATGACTGCTGCTACGACCTGGAATCAGGTAGCCTGGAAGCTGTGTTGAGTGCCATCAGTTGCCACTCGTCCAGACCCGGTGAGGTGGGAAAACAAACTGCCCGGGAATTCGATTACTTCAACAGCAACCAGCACCGCATGAAGTATAACTATTTCCGCTCCCTTGGCCTTTGCGTAGGTTCCGGCGTAGTGGAAGCGGGCTGCAAGGTGGTTATCGCCCAGCGTCTTAAAAGATCGGGAATGTTCTGAAGCGTCACCGGCGCCAATGCCTTCATCGCACTACGTTCCAGCCTGCTCAGCGGCAGATTCGACGAGTTTTGGGCACGCTATCGAGCTAAAAACTGCTCGCAGCTGGCTCTGAAAAGATGAAACTCAATTTATTTACTCATAAATTTGTCGTGCACCCACATATCGAACTGCTGCCTGGAGTATATAGCCCTCATCCTGCGAAAGACCCAGGAAGAGATTAACCAGCTCGCAATCGAACTTCAACTGGGCTGGCCAAGCCAAGACAGGTAAACGACACTATGAAATTGGAACTGCTTAATTACTTTTTAATAACAAGGAAAGATCGGTGAAACGAGTAATGTTTTTCAGCATTACAAGGAAAGATCGGTGAAACGAGTAATGTTTTTTCAGCCCCGCACCTTCGCCGCTGAAAACTACAGGACTGCAAACGGTAGCGAGCAGTGTTGGGCACCATGGGCCGCATTGTTTCTCGCGCCATTAGTGCGAGAGGTCGGGATTGATGTCGATCTAACTGATGCAAGAGTTGAGGCTGATTGGGCCCTTAAATTAGACTCGTTAACTGCCAACGATCTCTTGGCTGTATCAGTTATGACTGGACATGCTATTCATGACGCTATTCATGCTAGTGAAGTAGCTCGCCAGCATGGAGCAAAGGTTGTCTGGGGCGGGCCTCATATCAGCCTATTCCCAAAGGAGACCATCGAGCAGGCACCCGTCGATGCGGTCATACCCGGCTTCGGATATGCCCCATTCACCCATCTACTTTCGATTTTCTCTAAGAATAAATGGCCGTCTTCACATGATGGCGGTGTGCTTATCAGGGCGGCGTCGTGCAGACAAGTCTCTCATATGGAGTCAACTGTTCTATCTCATTTCCCCCAACCATACCTTGAATTAGTAAAGGACTGGGAGCAGTATCTCAATCAGGATGTCTCCATTGCTACCCGAACCATTAACTATGTGACTAGCGAAGGATGCCCGCGAAAATGTACTTTCTGTTCTGAACCGCGTACTTCGAGAAGAACATGGTTGGTGCGTAATCCATCTCAAGCCGTTTCAGTGGTAAAGGATTTGTGTTACCGCTCAGATGCCAATGGTCTGAAATTGCATGATCCCAATTTTTTTCATGATATACCAAGAGCATTACATTTTTCTTATCATTTCTCTAATGAGGTCGGGATTCCTTGGGCAGCGAGCATTCATCCCGGTGACCTCATGTTGCTTAGCGAAGGCAGCCTGCGTGGTCTGTTTCATCACGGCTTGGTCAGGTTGCTAATTGGCTTGGAGAGCCCTGACACGCGGATTCTAAAACTTGCTGGGAAGCAATATGACCCTAAGGGAATCCCAGAATTAGCTCAGAAGTTAGCGCGCGCCAAGATTCGCGGCATGTTCACCTTCATTGTTGGGTGGCCTGATGCAGATCCCGATCACTATAACCGAACTATTGAGTGTGCTCAGGGAATTCGTGAAATTTGGTCTGAGCATCAAGCCAAAATACATTTCCTTGAGCCGTGGCCTGGAACGCCAATTTTTGAGATGCTTAAACGCCGCGGGTTTCTATTCCCCCAGACGATTTCTGAGTGGGCCAACATCGATTATTATCAAGCTCAATACGCAATGATTCATGATCAGAAGAAGCTTGATGAGATTCAAGATGCAAATAGGAGGCTGTCGCCATATGTTAACGCATAGCCAAGACCCAATTTTCGTAAGAGCTTCGGTCTCAGGTGACTGCAACCTCAACTGTATCTACTGTCCTAAGGCAGAAGGGATGGAAAACCGCGTTCCAGACGCCCTGCGAGGATGTCGCCTAACGGCAGATGATTACATTTCCAATCTCAGGCATCTTGCCCGACAAGGTTTTAGAGGAGTTGCCTTTACAGGTGGCGAACCCACATTGAACCCTGAACTGCCGCTTATTATTGCAGAGGCATCTTCCATTTTCGAACGAGTTGAGTTGACCACCAATGGACGCTTTCTGGTAGAAATGCTTCCAACCCTTGCACCACATTTAGACCTGCTAAAGATTTCACTCGACGCAGTAGAACTGCAGAAGGTAAAGACGATTACAAACAATACATCTCTGGAACTTCAACGTGCAATCACTTCTATTCGTGCCGGGTGCGAGGTTGGTCTACACGTCGGCATCAACTTTGTGGTTATGCGATCAACCGTTGATAAGATCGATAGAATCATTGATTTCTGTAGAGAGATCAATTCACAGGGCTTTCCTGGAGAAGCTTATGTCAGTCTCCTGGACTTTTATTATTCTGAGGAACGACGCACCATATGGGAGCAGGAGTTTCTTCCATTATCGGAACTTGCCCCTGCGTTTTCGGATAAATTTGGCCCTTGCACAGCCCAAGAGAGATTCGGATGTCAATTCTTTTGGTTCGAGGCTAATGACGTCCAGATACGCTTCAAAGACAGTATTGGGGCAACTCACCGTGCACAGAAATGTCATGATTGTCGCAAGTATTGTCAAGAGGGAATCTATGGACTTAAGCATTCAATTGAAGGCTGGGTAACCACATGCCCAACCGGTGATCCGGACTATGGAGTTCACTTGCCCCCTGGGCTTGCTGATCATGATGCTGACTTGCGCCTCGATCCGCTATTGCGGGATCTTCGTGGCGCACGTCCGGACTGCCACTCATTTGTCACCATGCTCAAAACCCATGCTCTTCGACCGCGTGCTGGAAGTGAGGCTTCACACCTCCTTAGCGAGCCATACGAAGTAGATAATTTAAGGGCCGAAGGGGAAAGGGGTGATGATAAATGAGTACTATCTTGGTGATCGGCGCATCAGGTTTTCTAGGCCGTCACTTAATGTCTTGCTGTCCAGGAAAACGAAAGCTTGGCACCTATCACCTACATGAGTCAATTGGTATGGAGTCTCTTGACTTACAGGACTCGAGGCAGATTCGCCAGATTATCAATCGAGTGTCTCCCTCGGTAGTGATTTACGCAGCAGGAATGACTGACGTGGATGCCTGTGAAAAAAATCCGGAAATGGCCTGGCAAATAAACGCGCATGCCGTTACCGAGATCGCTACTATCTCCACAGCACGTATTGTATATATCTCTACAGACTACGTCTTTGATGGAACAAAAGGTTTCTATCGCGAAGAAGACGAAGTCAAACCCCTCAATATTTATGGTGCATCAAAAGTTGCCGGAGAACAAGCGGTCCTTGCCCGCAGCCGTTTGAATCTTGTGGTTCGAGTATCCGGGCTCTACGACGATGAGGGTATGAAAAGGTGCAATTTTTCATCACCAATCAAACCTGTGATTATGGATGACATTCGCATATCAAGCCCAGTTCATGTAGCTGATGTAGTATCCGCGATTGACCGACTCTTGGAAATTGAAAATGGAGGTATATACCACGTTGCTGGACCAGATGCTTTATCGAGGTATGAATTCTCGCAACTCGTATCGCTTCGTTGCTCAGAAGACGCCATGCCTTCCGCACCACGCAAAACCCTTGCCCCTCGTCCACAGGACTCGTCACTATCTACCCAGAAGATGCATTCTTTGGGTTGGCAAGCCCGGCCAGCAAGTTACGGCCTTCCGACTTTAAAACATACTTCATCGGACGGGCCGTCTCATTGTCCAACGGAAAGGCAGGAAAATTTGTTTTGTGAAGGTTTGCTCATTGATTGTGTGGGTGGCCTACTTACACGTCGAACCTGGCTCCCTAAAGGGGACTTAATTGTAGATATCGACAACGCATGCGCCGGACTAGAGGATGCGGAGGATTTCGGTCTACAGGAAAAAGTTGCATTTCGATACGCCCCGAACCCGCCTGTATGGTTGCATCTTCGGCGGTGGCAAACTAGATATAAGCTTGCCTTGGTTAACAATGGTCCATCAGCAACTTTTCGGCGTTGGGTTCAGAAATACGGGTTGGATCAGATCTTCGATGTGTTAGCCAACTCGGAGGAGTTGGGTGTTAGGAAACCCAATAAGGAGTTCTTTGAATTTGTTATGAGTAAACTGGGCCTGCGCCCTGACCGATGTGTCCTTATTGATGACGATGTAAGGAACGTTGATCATGCACGGTGTTATGGATTAAGAACTGTTCATACCCAGGAGTTCTATAATTACCCTCTCTCGATTCATAAGTGGAATCACGAATCTGCAGTACAATTGATCTCCGGAGTTGAACCTTATGTTTAGAGATCAAGTAGATAAGGTCTGGGATCTGCGAGCTCATCGGTGCGTGATGCCATATGAGGTGCGTCAGGCTGTAATGCAGAATGAAGTCGGGAATGGATATGACAATCTTCGGGGTGCAACACCCGAAGCGTATCTGTCCATGAATGAAGATGGCTGCACTAGGGCTGCAAATCTCTGTTTTGCTTCTCACGTGCCTGGTGGTTTTTTCGTGAATCCTCATCCAGTATCTGGCTCAGTGGCAAACTTGGCGGTTTTGACAGCTCTAGTAGAGCTAGGTGGCTATATTGCCACCATTGGGGGACGGTCAATTGCTCATTTTTCTCTTGGAAGGCCCACATCACTGATGTCGAGACTCTACAATATATTTTCGTTGGAGCCCGATCGCAATAACGCAGAGATTGACTTTTTGAGACTCTGGAGTGATCAAGGGTCGAATAATTCACAACCTCCCCGGGTTATTGCTTTTGGCCCAACTGCCTATCCATGTCGAGTCAAATGGCAAGGTCTGCGCGATCTCGCTGAGTGCTTCAGCCCTCCAGCCATTGTGCTCATCGATATGTCTCACTATGCAGGCCCTATTGCCGCAAAATTAATCGACAGTCCCTGTCACGTTGCCGATGTTGTCACTTTTACGACATACAAGAGCCTTTGCGGACCGGCAAATGCTGTAATTATGTCCCGAACAAAGGAATTGCATAATCGAATAAGAAGTTCACTTATTCCTGGTCTGCAGGATGTTGGATACATATCTTCAATAGAAGCCATCACTGCCAGTCTCACTTATGCGACATCAACCGCTTTTAAGGAAGTACAATATCGCGCATCTGTGATGGCGGGCATGCTAGCTCAGATTCTTGCTGACAACGGTGTGCGCCTTGCTTTCGGGGGCACGCATACGCACTTGCTCGTCGTCGACCTAGCACCTCAATCACTGGCAGCGGCTGAAATGTTGTCTGTTCTTGCTGATCAAAGGATTCTGTGCGACACGGTTATATTACCAGGCGACGATCCTGATCGTCCAATGGGCCTTCGGTTTGGCACCATTGAAATAGCTCAACGAGGCTGTAGTGATGAAGCATTACACTCTTTAGCAATTAGGATAGCAGATATTCTAGGCGGTAAGAGTAGAGATAAACTGGTTTCGATTGCAGATCATCCGACACTTCAAGAGGCTGAGAATTCATCATCCCTTCTCAATAGTCTAAATAGTACCTCTTGGGCGGTTCCCTTGCCAAGCGGAATGATCGAAGGAAGACCAGATGACTTTATGTTCAGACAATTTCGTCGTCATTCTAAGATATTGAGAACCCCGGCTCGTCACGATTACTTCATGCTGTCCGGCGGGGTGAATCTGTTCCCTACCTCAACAATCTGGAAAGAACTCATGGCCCTCGAGATATGGTCGGACCTCGCATACGGCTGGTATACATCTCATGAAGGGGCACCAACCCTTCAGCGGTCTGTAAGTATGTGGGAAAACTATGCGGCATCCCAAGGCGGTTTCCCTGAACATAAACCACTTGGAAGTAATGTATGTATGACACTGGGAGCCAGCCAAGCTGTTGCAGCCGTCTTTGATTACATTAGTGTTACGCAACCCGGCAAGCCTGTTCTGTTCGTCGGATACAACTATGGACTATTCGAGCGGTTAGCTCATCACCACAAGATCCCGATTCACGAAGTGATTGCAGACCGTGAAGATTCGCCCGAAACCTTGCCAAGCCCAGAAGCGGTAATACAGAAAATAGAAACAACTCGACCTGTATTGGTCGTTCTGGTGACGCCGAACAATCCGACTGGCGAGCTGTATCGAGCATACGAGATAAGGAATATCCTGATCTCGGCTGCGAACGCTGGAGCCACCGTATTATTCGACAATGTTGGACAAATGCTTATAGCTCAAGAATCATGGATCAACATAGGGAATATTATTGCCAGTACTGGAACACAAGCACATTCAGTAGTGATAAACTCATTCTCAAAATCAGATGCCGTACCGGGTTTTCGAATTGGTTACTTAATTGCTCCTGAAACTATTGCGCGGCATGCCTCTAATTATCAGTTGATGTCGATGATGAATCCTCCCACGGTTCCCATAATTCCTGTATTCTTCGCGTTACTTAGTAGATGCGTTTATGCTTTGGAGAGTTTTGGATGGAGTACTACAAGTGATAAAAAAAAGCTACTGGACTTCGCACTTCACATGTTTGAAGTAACTACGGCAATATGCCCATCTAAAATTAAGAAAGAACTTAGCACTCGGTTGTCTATGGATGGATTTGACCGAGATTATGAGGAATACAGAGCGTGGCAAAAGACCGTTGGGCAGGCGATCAAGCAAAATCATGCATATGCATTGGAGCGACTTGCCAAGCATGTAACGAGGTCGACCAAGATAGAGGCTGGATTCAACTGCTTAATTGAACTTGAACCCTTCGCAAACAAGGATGAGGATGAAGTGTGTGGCGCTCTTTTTGAAAAAACCGCAGTAGCGATCCTTACTGAGTCGTGCTTTCGCGTTTCTCGTCGGCGGCGCAAGAACTTCTGGGTACGCATTTCCTTAGCGGCCCCAACTTTACCATTTCAGAGCGCCATAGACCGGTTAGGTGATTTTCTGGACTCACTATGAGTGCAGCAATCCTTTGCCACATGAGAGGAAAAGCAAAATACATGGAACAGCAGACTGGTAGATGCAAGAAGACAAACCGAAGCCTATCTTACATATTGTTTTAACTTCGCAAGGGCGTTTTATACGTTAAAAAGGAGATCATATGCATGACAGAACAAGAAGAGAAAAAATGGGGTAGAACAAGTCTTCTGGCGGCCGGAAACGGACGGATTAAGCAAAATTTAGTCCTGCGAGATCGGCTGTTGCGCGCACTTAGAGGCTATTTGAATGCTGAAGGTTTTATAGAAGTCGATACCCCAATCCTTCGATGTTTCGAAGACCCTACAGACAATCCGCCTTTTGTGACGTTAGGGGCACTTGGCTGGCCACGTCTGCATTTGCGCACCTGTCCAGAGGAATACACACGCCGTTGCGCCTGCGTTTTTAATAAGGCATTTGAGATCGGGAAATGTTTCAGGAACGAGCGAATCAAGAGACCCTCTAGTCACCGATATCATCTGCCAGAGTTTACAATGGCCGAAATTTACGAAGTCGATGCTAATCTGGGCTCTTCACTAAAACGTATGGAAAACACTGTAAAACGTATTGTTCAAGATGTTCTCAGTACTTTGGACGTGTCCTATCAAAAGCAGACACTGAGATTTGAGGTGCCATTTCAACGGATTAAGGTATTGGATGCATTAGAAAAGCATGGTGATGGTATAGCTAAGGATTTTGTTAAGCGACATAAGGATGCAGAACCCGTGTTAATACCAGGTGAGGATCGTCTTCTGCATAAATTGCTGGATAAGTACGTAAAGCCAAAGATATTTCAACCAACATTTCTTACACACTTTCCAAAGAGTGCCGACCAGTTTCCCGATCTGGCTGTAGGCAATGAAATTCACCGCGCTGAATTCGTTGTTGCCCACATTGAAATCGGTGAGGTTGGAGCTCTTCAGCCGGATGCCATTCTATTGCATCAACATGTGAGATCAGCAATAACTGATCGCCATGGACAGCTATCTGTTGATCATCTAGTCGATATGGACTATATTGCTGAGGTAGGAGAATTTAACCGCCCTGTAGGTGGTGGTGCAATAGGAATAGATCGTCTCCTAATGTTGCTTTGTGACACAACAGACATGCGCGATGTTGTTTGGTACCCGTCCATTGGGAAATATTACGAAGGAGGTAAGCCATGACTAATCAAATAAAACCGCAGTATCTCAGGCCCGGTGATATTATTGGCATTTACTCGCCGTCGTCAGGGATTGAGCCGGCACTTGAGGTAAACTATGAGCGAGGAAAGAAGTTGCTTGTAGATCGAGGATATGAATTGAGAGAAGCTTTACACTCAAGAGACTGGAACGCCCATTATTCGGCAGATGGAATTACGAAGGCAGCGGATTTTATATCTCTACTACTGGATCAGGAGGTTAAAGCGATTCTGCCCACTGTCGGAGGCACCACGGCTTATCAAATGCTCCCATATATAGACTACAATGAAATTCGCAGACACCCAAAGATGATCTTTGGGTTCTCAGATAACTCTCTCCAGGCTATCGTTATTACTGATAAGACAGGCCTCGTAACATTTCACGGGCATAGTGATATTGTTTTTGGAATTGGTGACTTGGGTGACGAGAAGAAGATGAAGAGCTTTTCTGAGGAAGGGACCTACACATCAATGCAGTTTTTCAACGCTCTTGAAGGTCGACTGCAACCAGGACCGATACAAAAAGCAACACCGTGGAGAGTGTTGAAGAAGGGCACGGCAGAGGGCAAGTTACTTGGCGGGAATCTTGATGTTCTTCAAATACTCCATGGGACACGGTTTGCAGTGGACTGGAGTGGAGCTATTTTTTTCTGGGAGGCGGCATTTGTCGAACTCCATCGAGTTGATTTGATGCTTGCCTCGTTTGCAATGACTGGGGTACTTGAGAAAATTCATGGAATGGTCGTTGGCAAGGGTAATAATTTGGATGAACAGTTCTTTTCCGAGAAACATGAGTCATTAGAAGAGATGATTCTCCGCCACTGTGCTCCATATGATTTTCCCATTATCGTGGATGCTGACATTGGGCATGATATAGAATGCTGTGCACTTCCGGTTGGGGTTCGTGCGCGAGTTGATTGTGATAGCCTAATCATTTTGGAGTCTCCTTATGAGTGACGCCAAAGATAGGCCAACAAGATGTATCTATCAGATCATAGATTACGAGTCCATGGCTAACAACTATGGAACCCCTCTTGTCGTTTATTCTGAGACAGTATTGAGACGTGACATGTATTTGCTACGAAAGAGCATCCCATCGATATACTCACTCGCATACTCAATCAAGGCGAACCCAAATCCAACTTTATTATATTTGATGAACCAAAATGGTCTCATGGCAGAAGCAGCATCTGAAGGAGAACTCGCTCTGGCACTCAGGACAGGGGTGCGTCCTGAGAAACTGCTTTTGGGTGGTCCCGCAAAGAGGTTGGATGCAGTAACTTTAGCAGTAAACGAGGGTATCGGTGCGATCCTCATAGAATCATTGAACGATCTGAATCTCGTTAGATCGGTGACGAAAAGTGCTGGAAAACAAATTAACGTGTTACTTCGGGTGAATCCAACATGCCTGTCATCGCACGCGCTACTGCGCATGAGTGGAATCCCCTCCCCATTTGGAATTGATGAGGAGTTGTTACCTGAGGCACTAAAGGCGTGTGAAGAAGAATCTGCTCGTTACGCTGGACTTTTTCTTTATGCAGGGTCCCAGAACTTTAGCGCTAGTGATATTGTGGCGAATACTAGGTACTTGTGCTCGCTTGCCTCAAAACTCATCGGAGATGGCTTTCCGCCTCCCCAGATGCTCGACTTTGGAGGAGGCTTCGGTGTACCCGAAGACGACAGTCAACACGAATTAGTTCTGGGGGAGCTACGAGATGGGTTAACCTCAGTTTATGAGGAATTCGTTGCTCCATTAGCTAGACTTGGTCTGCAGAAGACGGTTTTCGAGAGCGGTCGCTATCTTGTCAGCCGATCAGGAACGTACCTTTCTCGAGTAATAGATTTGAAGCAATCACGAGGAAAATTGTTCGCAGTTCTTGACGGTGGGATCAACAATATGGGTGTCAGGCAGTTATTGTTCCGAACATTTGAACCAAGGATTGATGTGCTAGGACGGAGGAGGGACGTTAGGCGCGAGATGGTTACACTTGTTGGTCCAACCTGCACTCCTATAGATATTGTTCATAAAGGTTGTGAACTCCCAGAATTGCAGGTTGGAGACCTAATCGCAATAAGGGACTTTGGAGCGTACACAACCAGTTACTCAGCCATCCATTTTTGTGGTCACCCCTGGCCTGCCGAGGTTCTCGTGGCGAAGGATGGCACGAGTCATCTGATTAGAAGGCGTGGTTTGCTAGATGAGTCGTGCGGAGTGGGATATATTTTCCCACCTACCAGTAAAAACGAGGCAACAATATGAGCAAAAAGGAATTTCCCCTTCGCCACGAAACAGTTCTCATCCCTAATTATCCGTTTAATTTTTCAGGTACATTCCATAAACCATCGCATTTCCCTGCTCCGGTTGATTTTTTTGACAATGACAACTTCTGGGTAACTATGCGATATAACAAGAACATGTATGGAATAAACCTTAAACCTACCGGCCTTAAGAAACCAAGCATAAATATGCGGATATTTTCGGCTCGGCGTATTGACCAAAAAGATTTAAACGCGATAATTGCTGAAATCCGTTTTCGTTTCGCCATGGATTTAGACTTATCCCAGTTCATTGAGATTGCTGCAACAGACCCAGTTCTTGGTCCAATCGAGGAACGATGGCGAGGGATGCGCCCAAGCTGTGCTTTCTCACTCTATGAACTGTTGTGCATAAGCATCGTTCTGCAAAATTGCCAAGTATCTCGTAGTGTGAGAATGCTTGAGGCAATGCTTGCCCGATTCGGTAAAAGGATTCAATTTGATGGTGTGGATCTCTACGCATTCTGGCAAGCCTCTTCTGTGGCGACCGCTGACGAGGCAGAGTTGCGAGAGCTCAAGGTTGGGTATAGGGCGAAATCTTTCTTACGCGTATCTCAGTTCTTCAGTGATCATCCTGATTTTGAGAATGAAGTTCGTTTCTTATCAAGGGAAGAAGCGGCTAAGCGCTTACGTGAAATCTACGGAGTTGGACCAGCGACGGTATGGTACCTACTTTTCGAAAATCTAAAGCATGTTGATGCCTTCGACCATGTCTCTCCATGGGAGCAAAAGATCTTTTCCAGGCTTCTTTTTAATGAGGAGCTTGTGCCTACAAAGCGAATACTAAATGAGGTCAGAAATCGGTGGGGAGCGTGGCGAATGCTGGCCAGTCACTATATTTTTGAGGATTTATTTTGGCGGAGACAGCACGAGAAAATCGAGTGGCTTGATGAGCTCATTAGATTATGATAATGAAACTATAGCAAGAACCCCCTAGTGATTTGGAGGGTGTTGTCAGGGCGCAGAACGGGTGGAGATAAATGTTATTGTTGAATCCAGCTTATTATGTCGCCAAGTAAGTCAGTTATTCCAGGTACTCATGTCGGTGATCCCGTAAGCGTCAAACTGTTCACACCTTGCAGGGGCTTAACGGCAGACAGTTTATAACCGTACTACAGAAAACTACCCATCTCAAGAAGGCCGGGAATCGAATCTATTGCTGTACCCTGCAGATCAGAGGCAAAGTATCGGACCAAGGAAGCAGGCCGTCCAGAACATTCTTATCCTGGACATCCACATTCGGCAGTTTTTCAAAGAGATAGGTCAGGTATGTATAGGGATTCAGTCCGTTCTCTTTGGCCGTTTCAATAATGCTGTAGATGGTGGCGCTGGCTTTCGCTCCCCGGGGCGTATTGCTAAAGAGCCAGTTCTTTCGACCGATAACAAAAGGCTTGATGGAACGCTCGGCACGGTTATTGTCAAGGTCCAGGCGCCCGTCTTCAAGAAACGTCTCCAGCTTGTCCCACTGATTGCGGCAGTAACTGATGGCCTGCCCGAATGCACTTTTGGGCAGCACCTTCGGCCCCTGATATTTCAGCCATGCCAAAAAAGCCTCCACCACAGGGCGGCTCTCTCTGTTCCTGCTGGGCCTAGTGCGTATTTCGGCCACATTCGGTAAGCGTAAAAATAGAACCCACATACCCAAGCGGTCCCTCTTTATGAGATACTTTGCTGAAGAGACGGTAAAGGGGGATTTTTCATGACCAAAGCTGAGCGGCAGAATCTGTAGAGCTTATGGGCTACACGGATTGCTGAATTCAGAGGAAGCGGTATGAGTGAGTGCGCCGACCTAGAACTCTTACTTTTTTGGATATTACCTCAACGCGCTTCAGCTCACAGTCACCTACTCCCCTGGCATTAACGGAAAACAATGGAAAAGATAGGCGATAAAAGCATACAACAATAAACCATACTCCCATTGATTTATTCGTGAGAGCATGTTAAAAACCAGCGCGTAGCCAGCAAAAGGGCAATAAACCCTTATAGTATAGGATATAAAATTTGTATGGCATTCAAGAGGTCAGGGGTTCGATTCCCCTCATCTCCACCAGAAGGTGGTAAAACTCATGGATATTCCATGGGTTTTTGTTTGTGGGAGTAGATGTCTTTAACACCTTATGCTTATAGTATTTCCAGCAACTGGTCGATATCATTTTCCTGGGTCGCCCAGCTGGTCGCGAAACGGACGACGGTATGATTTTCGTCTAGTGATTCCCAAAAGCTGAAGGAGACGGTTTGCGCTAGCTGCTCCATTTTTTTGCTGCCCAAAATAACGAAGTGCTGATTTGTGGGTGACTGAAAATAGAATTGATACCCTTTTTCTGCCAATCCGTGCTTTAGCTTTTCAGCCATATCAATCGCATGTCTCGAAATATCAAAATATAAGTTGTCTGAAAACAGCGTATCAAATTGAATGCCAAGCAGTCTTCCTTTTGCAAGCAGAGCTCCCTGCTGCTTGATGATGGTAAAAAATTTATCAATCAGCCCCGGCTTTGTGATAACAACGGCTTCTCCTAAAAAAGCACCGACTTTTGTACCGCCGATATAAAACACATCACATGTTTTGGCTATGATTTCTAAGGTGACGTCAGTATTTCTAGCCATTAATCCATATCCCAGACGGGCACCGTCGAGATAAAGCGGGATTTTGTATTTTTGACAGACAGCACTCAACTTTTCTAATTCTTCTTTCCTGTATAGAGAGCCATATTCAGTTGGATGTGAAATGTAGACCATTCCTGGTTTAACCATGTGAGCGCGGTTGCCGTCTCTATTGAATCTGTCAATATAGGATTCAACTGTTCCGGAACTTAACTTTCCCCACTCATGAGGTAGTGTTAAGACTTTATGACCGCCGGCCTCAATCGCTCCGGCTTCATGTACATTGATGTGACCGGTTTCGGCAGCTAAAACACCTTCAAATGAACGTAGAAGTGCCTTTATTACTGTCGCGTTTGTTTGTGTTCCGCCGGTCAAGAAATGGATCTCTGCATGGTCACATTTACACGCCTGGCGAATTTTCTCCCTGGCACGATCGCAATAGGAATCACACCCATAGCCAGGTGTCTTTTCCATGTTCGTTTCGATAAGTTTTTGCAAAATAAGGGGATGAGCTCCCTCCATATAGTCGCTGTCAAAATAATGCATTTGGTTTTTCACCTTCTTATAATTCTTTCTTTGAATAACGTGCTCTAAGCGTTGCCCCCAATGCGTTGGGAGCAGACGGTCTGATAAGCTATTGGCAGGCTATATTTTCTCCGACAGATGCATGATAAAGCAGTTTGTCAAAGGTTAATACCAACAACTCTGGCAGCTCGCGCTGCAAAGTTTTTGCGGTGGCCAGGTGCCAGAGATCAGCTCCTCGCAGCGGCCACTTTGAGGCTAGTTTCCTTATTTCGCCTGTGTCGGGGTCAATTCTTAACTTTCTCCACGGGCCGGAGCCTAAAGTTTCAAGGGATGCGTCAACTAATATTTCGGCTATCTCTCGTTCGCGTTTAATTCTGTTTAAAACGGCATGTACCTCCGCCAAAGCCAAGCTGGAGAGCAGATGTATGGCGTGAGCGCCGGCATAGCGCAACGCATGCTCGCTATGGCTATCCTGCAGCAGCGTTGAGAGAACTGCCGAACTGTCCCAGTAAATGACCGAAATATCATTTGAGTTCATTTGTTCCGATCCTCCTGTAAGAACGCTTGGGCTTTTTCTCCGCATAGAGGAAGAGGTGAAGGCATCTTTAAATTGGTACGATTTGCAGGCTCTATCATGCCGGCATGTTCAAGCTTGGCTAGTCGGGATGCCAAAGACAAAGATTCATCATTGACGGGTGCTAACCTCGCCACAGGCTTGCCTCTTTCCGTGAGAATGATTTCTGTGCCTTTCTTTACCTCATTAACCAGCCTGCTTAAATTCTCCTTTGCCTCTCGTATTCCTACGCTCAGTCTATACAAAGCAATCACTCCTTGTGGCTACATGACTACATTACAATTGTAGTCGATGTGTCTATTCGCGTCAAGTTGGTCTTGGCTGATTAGAAAAAACTGCCGATGAGGAAAAGCTTTTACTCCTTCTGGACATCCCATAAGATAATAACTGCACATTCATGATAAGTAAAGCCAATAAGTTTGTCATGGAACTGTTGATACTTGTGACCCGTAGCGAGCCGGTCAATTGATTTCACAAAAAGGATGCGGGCCGGATGTTCTATAATTACGGCGTACCTTATATTATCAAACATATCCTCCTATCAAGCAGGCGGCCGGGAATCCCCCGCAATCCGAAAGCCTGACCGTCCACAGCACCGGGCTTGTTGCGCTGTCATTGGCGCTCTCCGGGCTGCTGGTTGGAGAACGCGACGCTAGGAAAGCTGGTGCAGGGGGAATTTGCTTAGGCGCTAACCATCAATACGGTAAATAGGCTGCGAAGGGGTGAATAGCGTGAAGCCATGGTATAAGTCCAAGACTGTATGGACGAATGTGCTGGCCTTGCTCATTACCATGGGGGTTGACTTACAGGAACAAGATGTGGTAGAAATTTTAGCGGTGATAAACTTGGTACTGCGGATTGTGACTAAGGAAAAATTGACGCTGTAAGGATTGCCAGACAGATCGGTAGCGTGCAATGCTCCGCGCTCGAGAGCGTGACGACATGAAAAACTGAAAGAGCAGGGATTAATCTCTTGGGAAGGCAATAAAGAAGGCGCTGATCAAGTGCCGTCCCACTGCGAAGGTGGTAAGGTACTTTTTCAACGCCGGCTGTTGGATCATCTGTTGTAAGAGATGATCCAAATTTATTTTGAGATAGCTTTCTGAATATCCTGGACCATAGTTAACGTTCCTCCAAGCCCTCCGGAAGAAACATACCAAACTTCAGAATTAAGGTAAATGATTCTGTCATTTTTATAAGCTTTCGTCATTCTAATTAAAGCGTTATCTAAGACTTTTTTTGCCGATACAGTTCCACCTGTGACAGCTGCCCGATCAACTACAAAAATATAATCCGGATTCTGTTCTACTACATATTCAAAAGAAACACTTTGGCCATGAGTAGCTACTCGAATGTTTCTATCAACCGGAGGAAATCCGAACTCTTTATGGATAATCCCAAATCTGGAATCTTGACCGAAAGCACTTAGTGTCCCTTCGTTAACCAAAATAACTAAAGCATTTTGGCCGCTTTCACCTACTTTTTTATTAATGGTTTTAATGGAGTTATTGATTTTGGCAAGTTCCTCTTCCACCAATGCCTCTTTATCAAAAATAGTGCCCAAGATCGTTAAGTTATTGCTAAAGGAACCCATATAGTTATTTCCGTCTATAGCTAGATATATAGTTGGTGCAATCTTTTTAAACTCACTGTATAATCTTGCTTGTCTAGCTGAAATAAAGATTACGTCCGGTTTAAGCTCATAAATTTTTTCAAAGTTTGGCTGAAATAATGTTCCTACATCGATATATTTGCTATCCTTGTACTTTGAGAGATAGGCAGGAATATGGGATTTAGGCAGGGCCATTACTTCAATACCCATTGTATCCAATGAATCTAATGTTGCATAATCAAAAACAATTATTTTTTTCGGCTTCTTGGTTAATTTTGTTACATCCAGGGCATGTTTAATCTCCTTTTGACTTTCCACGGCTACAGTTCGAGTATTATTGCGCCACGTTACCCAAAAGCCCAGACCTTCTGCAACAAACCTAACAGGTACTAAAGTATGCCCGTTCACTATTACCGGCGCAACATCAAGATTTATCCTCTCATCGTTAATATAGGCCACTTTAGACCCAATTGTTAATTTTATTATCGAAATTCCTTGGGTAACTGTAACGGTTTTACTAATAGAATTCCAAGCAACCTGGTGCACACTTTCAGCAAGATTCCTATAGGGCACCATTGTCCGCCCGTCAATAATGCGTGGGGCAACATCAAAAGAAAGATCTTTGCCATCCTTAACTATCTTGATTTGTTCTTGTGCCTCTGCTGCATGAGATAGTCCAAAAAGTAAAATGACCATTAAACCTAAAGTTAGCAAATAACGCCCAAAATTATAGCGAAGCATTTTTAACCATCCTTTTTAAAGTTTTTGAAGAGTCTTTTAACATGTCATATACTTTAATTAGCCATTTTAGTCACCCCCTTATATATTCAAATTTTTGAGTTTAAAAATAAACACAAATTCTGTTATCTTGAATATTTTCAATCCTAAAATTCATATCAAATATGTCCTGTAATACTGTTTGTTGAATAATTTGATGAGCTTGCCCTTCATCAACTAACTTTCCATCTTTTAAAGCAATAATATGATCTGAGTAGCAAGAGGCAAAGTTGATATCATGGATAACTATCACGACTGTCTTTTTGAAATCGTTCACTAAAGATCTTAAAATTTTCATAATTTCTACCGCATGCTTCATATCTAAGTTGTTTAAAGGTTCATCCAACAGAATGTAATCGGTATCTTGCGCAATAACCATTGCGATATAAGCCCGTTGCAATTGCCCTCCACTTAGCTGATCAAGATACATGTGTTGAATATCTGTGAGCTGCATATAAGCGAGAGACTCAGCAACATATTTCCAATCCTCTTTAGTTAAATTGCCCTGGGAATGAGGAAAACGGCCAAAGCTTACCAGCTCTTTAACGGTTAGCCTAATATTGATATGATTTGACTGCTTTAATATAGCCATTTTTTTGGCTAAATCGGTATTGTCCCACTCTTTTAGCTCTTGGCCTTCGATAAAGACTTCACCGGCATCTTTTTTGATCATGCGACTAATCACCGATAACAAGGTACTTTTCCCTGCACCATTAGGTCCAATAAATGAAGTAATCTGTCCTTTTAATATTTTAAGTGATACATTATCTACTACTCTTTTGTTGCCATATTGTTTGGTTACATCACGTATTTCAATCATCTCTTATTCTCCTTTATTAACAGATAAATAAAATATAGCCCGCCTACAAAGTTTATAATTACACTTAAAGGAGTCTTTAAATTTATAACCCTTTCAATTAGAAACTGCCCGCCAACTAATGCAAAAACACCTATTAAAACAGATGTTGCGATCAAATATCTATGCTTAAATGTACTAATAATTTCCCGGGCCAGATTTGCCACAAGCAATCCTAAAAAGGTTATTGGTCCAACTAAAGCCGTAGATACGGAAACCAAGATAACTATGACAACCAACATTCTTTTAATAAGTATGTCGTAAGCTATTCCTAAATTGATTGCATGTGCCCGTCCTAGCGCTAAAACGTCCAGCACTTTAATGTAAATAAAGGAATAAGCAAACACAACGGCAATGACAATACCAGCTAATAATAAAATCTGTGTGTTAATATTGTTAAAACTGGCAAACATTTTATTTTGAATAAAAGCAAATTCGTTTGGGTCTATCAACATCTGTATAAAGGATGTTAAACTATGGAATAAGGTTCCAAATATTAACCCGACTAATAGGAGGAAATAAATATTATTGTTTTCTTCGTTAAACAGTATTTTATATAAAAGTACTGAACCAATTACCATAATGCTAACTGAAATCATAAAGTTGAGGTTATTGCTTACGGCAGTCAAATTTGCAGCTCCGAACATAAAGACCACTACTGTTTGGATAAACATATATAAAGAATCTAATCCTAATATACTAGGAGTTAATATTCTATTATTTGTAATTGTCTGAAATACCACTGTGGAAAAGGCAATTGAACATCCTGTAAGAATAATAGCAATTAGCTTTGGTATGCGCCTTGAAAAAGCATAGTCCCAGTTATTAATATTTAATCCTGCAAATAAGTAAAAGGCGACGAGAATAATAATCGCAATAGTAAATAAGCCTGCCTTTTGTTTATCCCTCATATTTATTTCTCTGTATTAGCAAGTAAAGGAATATGATGCTCCCCAATATACCAACTATTAAGCTGACAGAAATTTCATATGGATAAATAATTATGCGTCCTAATATATCGCAGAATAAAATGAAAACTGCTCCTAATAAAGCTGTTGGAGCAAGATTATTTTTTAAATTGTCACCTTGATAGATAGAAACAATGTTTGGTATAATTAATCCTAGAAATGGAATCCTCCCGACAGTTACAACAACTACCGAAGATATGACAGCCACAATAATGATCCCGATAGTTACCGCTCTATTGTAATTAAGTCCCAAGTTTGCAGAAAAGTCCTCTCCCATTCCGGCAACGGTAAATCTATTTGCATATAAAAAAGAAAAGACAACAAATGGAATACTGAAGTATAAAAGCTCATATCTTCCTTTCATGATCATTGAAAAATCACCCATTAGCCAAGCGGAAATATTTTGAATAAGGTCATACTTATAGGCAAAAAATGTCGTAACCGAATCAATTATACTTCCAAGCATAATTCCCACCAGTGGTACAAATATCACATTTTTGTATTTGATTTTTTTGAGGATTTTCATAAACAATAGGGTTCCTGTTAAAGCAAAGATAAAAGAAACTACCATTTTTTCCAGAGAACCAGCTGAGGAAAACAATAAAAGGGAAACAAGAATACCTAATTTAGCAGAATCGACCGTTGCGGCCGTGGTTGGCGAGACAAATTTGTTTTGAGTTATTTGTTGCAGAATCAAACCGCTGATGCTTATGCTCATTCCTGCCACTAAAATGCTAACCAGACGTGGAACACGACTCAAGAATAAAATTTGTATTTTTTCTTCATTATTTTGTAATAGGTCGATTAATGTAATATCTTTTACGCCAATAAATATTGAACTTATCGATAGAGCTAGTAGAGTTAAAATGAGATATCTTCTTTTCATAATTACTATATGCTTAAAAATTTTAAGCATTTGATGGTTTGTTTTCTCCTCCCGTTGATTACGATTTTCATTTTCAATTAATTTTACAATTGCTAACTAGTTGTTTCTTAAACAAGATTTATTTTTATTTAACTATATTTCTGTTTAATTAAACATTAATGGGTGACGTTCCGATGAAATCTAATTCTGTTGAAAAGCACATTGCTGAAGCGATTGAAAAATTTTTTTATTGTACCCATATTCCCATTAAAGCCTTTAACTTTATGGGGCCTCTGATTCATTCAGTTGGATATAATAGGGACTCAGAAGAAGTTTTTGATAACAATGAGATTTATGAAAAAATAAAGAAAATTCTGCTTAGTGCAGAATCAGCTTCTTCCATCGTAACTGTTTCTTGTCATAAGGACATTTATTTTACTGCCTGCAATATTTGTCCTATTAACTTTAATAGAGGAATAATTATTATTGGTCCGTATGCTTGTCATAAAGCAACTAATATAGGTATAGTGTATAAACCCAGTAGTTGTATTCCCCACTTAATTGCTTTACTACGTAATATCGCCAAGGATAGCCCGTATATTAAACAAAAGCAGTTTATGCATAATACACTACCATATAGTTTACATGTAAAAACGGCATTGGATTATATTGATGCCAGGTATAACGAACCGATTACATTGACCCAAATTTCAAAATATCTTAAGCTTACAAAGTGTTATTTTTGTACTCTCTTGAAAAAGGATACCGGAAAGACCTTCTCACAAATCTTAAATGAAATTAGGATAGCGAAAAGTAAGCTGCTTCTTGTGGAGGGAAATCTATCAATTTTAGACATTGCTTACCTTGTAGGTTTCAATAATCAAAGTTATTATAATAAGACGTTTAAATATCTCACAAACATGACACCTCTTGAATTCAGAAATAATAGTGACCATGTACTTCGGCGAAACGGCTAGATAACACCGCGGCGGCGCAAGCCGAGACAAACGCGGTGGAGCCAGGAGGCCTCGGGGCCGCCCGCGCGCAGCAGACACTGCGCTGTTTTTTTTCTTGCCGGAGCCAGTGCCTTGGGGTCGGAAAGATAGAGGGCCAGCAAGCCGCTGACAACCAGACCGTGGAAGGCCGGACGGGGCAGTGTCTCCACTCTTTGCAGCGCTTCACGTGAGAATCTGAGCAACCCTTCCTCGGCATCACGGTGAGACGGGTAATAAGAAAGAAAATTCAGGTCGTTGTACGCTTTGTCCTCGTCTGAATCGATAAAATAGTCGAGCAGGATATGGAGGCCGCATATCCAGGGGAAGTAACCTGAAAGCAGGCCGGCCGCTTCCCTGCCGCCGACAGGACCAGCCGCGGCTCTGGCTGACAGGGCGAAAACGCCGAGAGTGGAGCCTGCGGCGGCGGCGAATTCCCACCAGGCTACACCGGGCGTTTCCCGGGGCTGGCTGTTAAACCAGTCAGCCAGCTTTTGCTCACGCCTGTCGGCGGAAAGATGCTTGAGGACCTGTAATTCACTGTAGAGAGCGGTAAGACCGGCAATATCTTCCCTGACGTCGCGAAAACCCGGCAGAAAGACAACGACGCGTGCACAGGCGGCAACAAGCGCGTCAAGATAACCACCGTCGTCCCTGTGGGGGTAGTGCTTGTACCAGTCTTCCCGGGCAGCGAAGGGATCCACTGCTGCCATCATGGCGCGGTGCAAGTTTCGGTAACTTTCCTCCCCTGCTCCTTCTACCCGGTCACACAGGTTATCAAGATAGTCGCTCATAGTCTGCAGCGCCACAATCAGGGTAAGCAGGCGGTGCCACTGCTGCGGAGCGTACAGGGTATAGATGCTCCCGCCAAGACAATGAAACCTTTTCTCGGCGATGCTGGCCAGCGCCTGCCTGCGCAGCTCTGCGTCAGGAATAGCCAAGGCACGCGAGCGCCAGAAAGTCAGTTCTTTTTTCACCGCGGGAAAAATCCGGCCGATGTACGGGAAGAGAAGCAGGCGGTCCCTGGCTCTTTCTATGATATGCTGCATCACATTTGCCTCCAGTGGCAGAATTGACTTACTGAAATTATCGCCCCCAGGCAGAGATTTTCACTGAGCCTCCGGCAGGGAAAGGCTGCTTCCCCGGCGAAAAGCTTTCCGGAGGTCAGGCTATGAAAATAGATTTTGCTTTTGCACAAGTTGCGCGTGCAGTCCTGGATAAACCCGCCGATATGACTGAATATGCTACACAGAGGATGAAAGCTGCCTGCGAGGTGCTTAGCGGGATGTCTCTTTATGCCTGCCCGCCGGCCTGCAACAGCTGCTGCCATGGAACAATCCTGATGTCTTATGTTGAATATGTTCACCTCCTGCATGTGCTGCATGGTAAACTTGGTGCGGCTGGCGTGGAGAAACTGTTCGCCCGGCGCCTTGGGGTGCTGGAACAGGAAGGGAAGCTGCTCTGTCCCTTTGTGGACGATGAAAAGGAGGCCGGGCACTGTACCGTTTACGGCGACCGGCCACTGATTTGCCGGGTATTCGGCACGTCTGCTTCGCCCTGTGGTGAAGACATTGCTCCCCCTTATTTTCCGGAAGCAAGGTTCCACGATGCCTATAACCTGCTGCATTACACGGAAGACGGTAGTTTCGTCGGGCTGCCCCTGACGGAAACCCTGGTACTTTACGAGGCGACCTTTGACCTCTGGGCTATCGCCGACAGCGGTCATGGGGCAGAACTGCTGAGCCTGTTTGCCGGTTGCGGCAGTATGCGCTCAGTACTTTATGATCTTGTGGAAGATCGTTTCTTTACCATGAAAAAAGGAGGCGGTCGCCTTTATTTCTCTGCAGCAGCCGGGGAAGACGCGGAGCAAATTTATGACAAGAGGGATGATTTGAGATGAACGAGGCTGTCCTGGTAAGATACAGTTTTCTTAAGTCTCTGGTAAAAGACCGTAAAGAGCAGTTTGACAGTCTGATTAATTTTATGGAAACAGAGACTTCCTGGCTGACCGCACCTGCCAGCACCAAGTACCATCTTTCCAAGGAAGGCGGCCTTCTGGAGCATTCGGTCAATGTCGCGGAGACTATGTTAAAGATTAAGAAGGCCATTGCACCCGGTATCACTGATGAAAGTTGTGTGATAGTGTCGTTGTTGCATGATTTGGGGAAGGTGGGGATGCCGGGGAATCCTCAGTATCTGGTAAATGAACCGACAGAGCGGCAGAAACAGTACGGCTATCCGGCCAGTTCCCCCTACCGGTTCAACACCGGGCTGACTTATTTAAGCGTACCGATCAGGAGCATATATCTGGCTCTGCCACATATTAACTTAACGGAGGAAGAAGTGCAGGCCATTGCCTATCATGACGGGCAGTACGTAGAAGATAACCGCTCCTGTGCCACGCGTGAGAAGCAGCTGACGTTGCTGTTACAGTATGCCGACAGTTGGAGCGGATTTATTCTGGAAGAAGGTAAATAAGAAACAACTCAGTCGAAAGGAGCTATGCCAATGGGATGACACGGAAACAGTTTTTAAAAGTGCTCGGCTTGGCCGGTGGGAGCGGGCTGCTTTATCTGGCCGGCAGATCCTGGCTGACCAGGGGCTCCGTGCAGGAGGATAAAGGGATGCTTACGGCAGGAAATCAGTGGCGGCCGGCCTATGCCGTGCTGGAAGAGGAGGGCCGGCTGGCAGAGCGCGTTGAGCAGACCTATAACATCATGGAAAACTGCAGGCTTTGCCCGCGACAGTGCGGGGTAAACCGCCTTGCGGGGCAGCGGGGCTTTTGCCGTGCTCCCGTAAAGGCAATGGTTCACAGCCATCAGCCTCATTTTGGCGAAGAACTGCCTTTGGTGGGACGCGGCGGTTCCGGCACGATATTTTTCTCCAACTGCAACCTGCGCTGTGTCTTTTGCCAGAACTGGCCCATTGCCCATGAAGGCTGGGGCCGCGAAGTCAGTGATGAGGCACTGGCTGAGATGATGCTTGACTTGCAGCGCATGGGGTGCCATAATATCAACCTGGTCACTCCCACTCATGTAATGCCCAATATCCTGGGTGCCGTGCGCATCGCCCTGCAAAGGGGGCTGCACCTGCCGTTGTGCTACAACACCAGCGGCTATGAGCTGACCGGGATGGTCGCGCTGCTGGACGGGATTGTCGATATTTACCTGCCGGACATCAAATTCATGGACGGACTGGAGGCGGAACGTTACAACCTTGCCGCAGCGGCGGACTATCCGCAGATGGCCAAACAGTCGACTATTGAAATGCACCGCCAGGTCGGGGAATTGATTACCGATGAGCGGGGTATTGCCTTACGAGGGCTGATGATACGTCACCTGGTGATGCCGAACCGGGTGGCCGGGACCAGAGAGCTTGTGCACTGGGTGGCGGCAAACCTGTCTGCAAACACCTACGTAAATATCATGTCGCAATACCGTGTCGAGTTTAAGGCTTTTGACTATCCGCAAATTGCCCGCGCCATAACGTCTGTGGAATTTGTGGAGGCTGTGAGATGGGCGAAAGAAGCCGGGTTAACCAACCTGGACGAGAGGTCGCTTTCTCACTATGAGATACACCGCCGCGGCATCTCCTGAATTATCCCCGGACTGTTGCGGCGGGTTACTGCCACAGCCCGGAAACAGCGGTGCCGCAGTTATTGCAGGCGCCATTCCCCACATTCATCTCGGCGATAACGAAGCCCATTCGTTTAATCACCTTCTGCCCGCAACCGGGACAGAAGGTGTTTTCGCCTTCATGCCCGATTACTTTGGCGATATAGACAAACTTCAGTCCTGCCCGCAGGCCGGTTTCACGGGCCTGCTCCAGCGTGGAAACCGGGGTCTGCGGCAGGGTAGAAAGTCTGAACAGCGGATAAAAACGGGCAAAGTGCAGCGGTACGTCCGGACCCAGTTCGTCCGCGATCCAGCGGCACATCTTCCCAATCATCCCTAAATCATCATTCAGAGTAGGGATGACGATATTGGTAATTTCCAGATGCACGCCCTCGCCACGCAGCAGTATCAGGTTTTCCAGGACGGGAGCAAGCTCTCCGCCGACCACGCTCCGGTAAAAGTCCGGGTCAAAACTCTTTAAGTCCACATTGACGGCATCAAGTGTCCGGCAAAGCTTTCGCAGCGGTTCCGGCCGGATGTAAGCGGCCGTGTGCGCCAGGTTCAGCAGGCCGGCTTCTTTGGCCAACGTGGCGGTACTGGCCATGTACTCGTAGAAAGCTGCCGGTTCACCAAAAGCGTAACTTATGGCGCGAACGCCTGAGGCCAGCGCGTGCTCCACCACTTTTTCGGGGGGCATGTCATAGTTGTGCACATCTTCCGGCCTGACCAGAGCGATGTCCCAAACCTCGCAAAAGTGGCAGGCCAGGTTGCAGCCGGCCGTGGCAATGGACAAAACCCGGCTGCCTGGCGCCACATGGTAGAAAGGCTTGCGTTCAATCGGGTCTTCCTGCACCAGAGCCGGGTTGCCGTAGGTCAGGGTATACCCGACGCCGCCGCGATTTTCACGGACCCGGCAGGGAGACCGCTCTCCTACTGCCAAAGAACATTCCTTGGGGCAGAGCAGACACAGGACCGCATTGTTTTCCGTCCGCCTGAACCAGGGCGAAGGAACGGGCGTAACCTTGCCGATGTGCGCGCCCGTTGCCGCCGGCTCCCGTAGTCTGTTTCGGTCCGGAACACAACCCGTCACTCCGGACAGGCAGAGGGCGCAAACAGAAGCCGCCCCGGCTTTGAAGAAGTCCCTCCGGCTTAAACCGTTTGACAGCTTTCTCTCTGACACTGACTAGCCCTCCCCGCGATTAAAAGTACTGCCAGCGCCGTAAAGCCGGCCTTTGCCGCCAGCAGGCAGCAGGCCACGATACCCAGGACAGGCGCCACCACCGCGCCCGCCAGAAGTGCCCCCAGGCACGCTCCAAACAGCTCAAGACCGTAAACAGTACCGGTGGCTTTTTCCGGCTGTCTGTTCATAGCCATATAACAGGCGGCAGACAATGGAAAACCGATACCGTTAGCCAGTCCCGCCGAGAAGGTAAGCGCAAAAAAGATAACAACCACGGCGGCAGGCGGCTGCACTGCCGCGGCCACGGGAAGTACCACGGCGATACCTGCGGCGAGCAAAGCATTTGCCGCCTGAGAGGATGCAAGTAAGCTGAGCCGGGCCTTGTCAGGCACGTAACGGTGGATCAGATAAGTACCAAGCGCCAGGCCGCCCATGAAGACGGCCATAATCAGGCCGACCATTTCGTAAATGAAACCATAGATGCTTTGAAAGGAAAAGAGCATCGCCATTTGCAGAGACATTGCCGAAAGGCCGGTGGCGAAGGCGGCAAAAAGTACGGCAAAACCAGTGCTGTTCCCCTTTATTCTGCGGCCGGCGGCTACCCGCAAGGCAGTGGCAACCAACAGGGGAACCAGGACAAGCGGCAAGAACCAACCGGGCTGAAGGCGCAACAGCCACCGGAAAATTTCGCCCCGGCCGGGTCTAGTCAGGGCATCCCAAAACATCACGGTGTAATAGTAAACGATAGGCCTGAAATCCGAATTGATAAAGTAGCGTTGCTGTACCGGCGGCAAACGTACCGCTGCCTGTTCCAGTTCAGCTACCGGCGGGAGTAATACCGGCAAAGCAGGCGGACCGGCCAGATGCGAGCCGCTGTTGCGCCCGTGATGGCGGACGGTCCAGTTCACCTGGCGCAGCTGAACTTCGGGCAGCAGGGTGTGAAAATGTTGCGGCGAGAACCCGTCAGCCTCGATTCCCAGTCTTCTGAATCGTTCATCCAGAACAGACGCGTCCACCGAGATTTGCTCCGGGGTGTCGGTGGCGAAAAACAGCATGGACCGTTCACCCGCCACCAGCACCCGGGAAAACCCAGCGGCCAATAGTGTATGGTAAATGGCAGTATTGCGGTTGGCCACCGCCAACCCCCGCAGGTCCGGGGTGGCGGTGGCGGTGGTGACAAATACTCCTCCGGGCAGGAGCAGGGAGGCGGCTTCGCGAAAAAATTCCAGGGTGTAGTAGCGGTTAAGAACTGCCGTAACCGGATCCGGGAGGGCAACGATAATCAGGTCGTAGCGCTCCCGTGCGGTTTTTATAAAAAGCCTGCCGTCAGTGTGAAGCGTATGCACTCTGCTGTCTTCCAGTGCAGCCAGGGTTGCGGCGGAGAGATACGGCCGGGCTGTCCTGACAAGTGCCGGGTCCAGTTCTATGTAGTCAATCTGTTCCACCGGGTACCTGACAATTTCGCTTAAAAGTCCGCGCAGTCCGCCGCTGACCAGCAAAACGCGCCTCGGCGCCGGATGTTGTGCCATGGCTAGGTGGGCAAAGTGCACCGCTTCCTGCTTCTCAAGCCCGGGAGCCTGGGCCAGCGGGCCGGCTGTGCTGAACAAGAGGTGCCCGCTTTGAAAAAAGGTGTACTGGTCCTGAAGCTGCAGTACGGCAATAGTCCCATGCTTTGACTGGCGTGTTTCCACCGGTTGGTGCGCCGGCGTGAAATAACGCCATTTCATCCGGTAAGCCTGTTCGTTAACTTGCGCCAACAGCGGAAAGGAGATGACGGCTGCCAGCGGCAACACCCAAAAGAGAAAGCGGCGGGGCATCTTCTGGGGGCCGGTGGACCCTGACGGAATGGCGGCAAGCATCAGCAGGCCGATAATGACCGCAGCCTGGAACGAATTCAGGTAATGCACAAGCAGGAAGGTAAAGGCCAGCCCGCCCAGCATATTTCCCGCCGCCTCAACCAGATAGGTTTTTCCGGCGGCCGAAGTGTCACTGCCGCCGGAACATTCACGCCATACTCCGGAAAGCAGCACAAACTGAATGCCGAGCAACAGGCAGGCCGGAGCCAGCACCAGGAAAGCGGAGAGAGCCATATCCGTCAGGGAGAGGTAGGCTCCGGGCAGAACAGCGAAGAACCGGCGCAATCCCCGGATAAGCCAGATGGTGGCTGGAAGCAGCGGCAAGAAAGCGGCGGTGCATAACAGCAGAAGTCTTAAGGGGTTAATGCCGCGGGTAAATAAGACGGTTCCCAGGCGGCTGCCGGCGCCGGTCCAGGCCAGCCAGGCAGCCAGGACGATTCCAATGGACAGCTCATTGCCATGAAAGACCATCAACAACTCCCGCAGGAAAAGAACCTGAGCAATCTGGGAGACGGCACCCAGCATAAGCACCGCCGGCAAAGGGGTCTGAATTGTTTTTCTTATGGCCATTGCGCCTGCAAAAGGGCACCAAGACCGAAGTAAATAAAGCCAAGCAGGGAGAAGCTGAGCGACAGGCCGGCGAGGAGAAAAATACCGTCCCGGTTTAGCAGGCCTGTACCAAGGAGCATGACGGCGAAGGCGGGGAGAGTGTTCATAAAGGGGAGAGGGGTAAAAAGAATAAATCCCATCAGGATAATAGTCACGGCGACCAGGCGCAGCATCATGGCAGTCTCCATGAACAGCCAACGGGCACGAGAGAAGCGCTCCAGGGTTTTAAAGAAGGCTACTCCCCGTTCCCTCAGTTTATGGGCTGTATTCTCGGAAATCCTGTAGTTTCGGACCCGCTGCGGCAGCCAGGGGTATTTTCTGCCGGCAAGCATCTGAAAGCCGATGATGGTGTAAATCAGTCCGATGGTGGCGGCCGAACCTGGAGGCAGTACAGGGAACAGAGTGGGCAGGGCCAGAAGCACAAGCAGCATGCCAAAGCCGCGCTCAGCTATACGGCTCATCAGCTCTCCAATAGAAATGTGGCAGCCCGTGCGGACACTGAGCACCGACTGCAGGGTAGCCGATAAAGATTCTTTCTGCACCAGGCAAAATCACCTCTCGGATTTTATTCTTAAGGCTGGACCGAATCCGTGGCGAACAGTACCGCACCTATCTCTAGCGGCTGATTTTTGCCCAGGAGTCCTTCAGGCTGACGATACGGCTGTAGATAATCTTCTCCCCGTCAGCCTCTTCCGGGTCGCGGTAGAAATAGCCCTTGCGCATGAACTGAAAACGACTTCCGGCAGGCGCGGCGGCAATAGCCGGTTCGGCCGGCACGTCCGCGATGGTAATCAGGGAGACCGGATTTATATTGGCGATAAAATCACCGTCTTCCTCATCCCCGGGATTTTCCTTGGTAAACAGGGTCTCATACAGGCGCAAGGTTATTCTGGCGGCGTGTTCAGCCGACACCCAGTGGATCACGCCTTTGATCTTTTTGCCGCTGGTATCTTCGCCGCTCCTGGTCTGCGGGTCAAAGGAGCAGCGTAACTCAGTGATGTTTCCCGTAGCGTCCCTGACGGTTTCTTCGCACCTGATCACATAAGCGCCCTTCAGGCGGACTTCCTGCCCGGGAGCGAGCCGGTGAAATTGCTTGGGTGGTATCTCCATGAAGTCTTCGCGTTCAATATAAACTTCCCGGCCGAAGGGAACCCGGCGGGTCCCGGCGTCTGCGCCCGGGATATTTTCCAACTCCAGCAGTTCGGTTTTACCTTCCGGCCAGTTGGTTATCACGACCTTTAACGGGTCCAGCACGGCCATCACCCGGGGTGCCTTGTTCTCCAGGTCGTTGCGGATACAGTGCTCAAACATGGCCAAATCAACGATGCTGTCGGCTCTGGCAACCCCGGCACGCTCCTGAAAGTCGGCGATGGCGGCGGGCGTTACCCCCCTGCGGCGCAAACCGGCAATAGTGGGCATTCTGGGGTCGTCCCAGCCCCGGACATGTCCTTCCTCAACCAGGCGACGCAGCATGCGCTTGCTCATGACGGTATAGGTCATGCTCAGCCGGGCAAACTCAATCTGCCTTGACCGGCAGCGGACAGCCTCCGGGATCAGTTCCAGCGCGCTGTCCACTACCCAGTCATACAGCGGCCTGTGGTCACTGTATTCAATAGAGCACAGCGAGTGGGTGATTCCCTCCAGGCAATCGGTAAAGGGATGGTCAAAATCATACATCGGGTAAATGCACCAGCTGTCCCCGGTTCTGTGGTGACGGGCATGAAGAATCCGGTACAGTACCGGATCCCGCAGGTTAAGATTACCCGAGGCCATGTCAATTTTGGCGCGCAGAACCCTGCTGCCGCTAGGGAATTCCCCGTTACGCATCTGTTCAAAGAGATTCAGGTTTTCCTCAATGGAACGGCTACGGTAAGGGCTTTCCTTGCCGGGCTCGGTCAGCGTCCCCCTGAATTCCCGGATTTGTTCGGGGTTCAGGTCACAGACATAAGCTCTGCCGGCTTTTATCAGGCGTCTGGCAAACTCGTATTTAATATCGAAGGAATCGGAGGAAAAAAACAGGCGGCCTTCCCAATCAGCCCCCAGCCACTTGATGTCCTCAATTATGGAATCGACAAATTCCTGCTCTTCCCTGACAGGGTTGGTGTCGTCGAAACGCAGGTTAAATTTGCCGTTATAGGCTTTGGCAATTGAATAGTTCAGGAGAATGGCCTTGGCATGACCGATATGCAGGTAGCCGTTCGGCTCCGGCGGGAAACGGGTATGTACCAGGCCGTTGTTTTTTCCTTCCTGCAAATCTCTGCTGATAATAGTGTGAATAAAATTGGACTTCACGTCAGTTGCATCCGCCATGTGTTTCTCCCCTCGTTCCGCGCCGGACCGGAGCCGGATTCAATAACCTTATTATAACAGATAAAGGCCCGCGGATACAAACCGTATCGCGGGCACGTCTGTCACGCGTCAGTACTGTGGGCAAGCTGCCTAAGGTCCATAAAAAAGGCGGTTAACACCGCCTTAGACCACGATCTTTTTCTCTTCCCTGAATTTTTCCGCCAGGGCCACGAAGCTGGAGGGCAGTGACGTCCTGTTCCCCGAGGCATGATTGACAAAGAAGATAATCTGATGTCCTTCACCCAGTAAACGCAGTGAGTCCTGGTTTACGAAACGGAAAAGCAGTTTGGCTCTGCCCTGTTCGACGGAATAATCGTCCACACTGACGCGGACTTCTACGCGCTCGTTAAGGAAGACGGGGTAAAGGTAGCGAATCAATACTTCACCTGTCAAAAAAGCCGGCCACTCGATTTGCCGCATGTCGGCATGCTCCACTATCATCCGTTCCCGCGCGATACAGGCCCAGTCCAGGTACTTAGCGTCATATGCCATGCCCAGCACAGTAGCGTCCTGCGGTGTGACTACATGATTGTAAACATAAAATGTTCCCGCCATCTTGCTCACCCCTAAAAAATATTTCAGGCAATTCTGTATATTCCAGTTGTTCCGGAATATTTCCTGCTTAGAATTCGGAAATTCTCTCCCGGTACGATAACGGCGCCTCAGTTATAGTCAGCCGCCTTGCAGCGGCGGGAGGCGAATATCTTCCGGAAGTGGAAGCCGTAAACGGCGAAAACCAGAGCGTCAGGCAAACGCTTTGGGTGCTTTAATAAAATTTGCAGCAGAAATTTCCAGAAATGCTGCCGCCCTTTTTCCAGTACGCCAAGTATTACTGCCACCCGGAAAAGCGCTTTTAGGGAAACCCAGGAAACCATCTGTGGGAAATCGACTCCCTTTTCCGGCTTGCATTCATGGAAGAACCGCAAGATTCGCTCATAGTACGGGGCAGGGGAATAGATGGTGGTTACAACCCGTCTGTAGCCTTCCAGCAGTTTGCGGTGATCCATTTTGGGGATGAAGTTAATAAAAAAGTCGGTGTTGTTGCCCGAAAACTTGACCGTCAGCCGGTTTTCTGCTTTCAGACGCTCAAACAGCCGCGTCCCCTGAGGCGCGTTAAGCAGCCCGACCATAGCTGTCGGAATCCCGCTTTGCTGGATAAATGAAATTACCTGGTCAAAAATATTCGGGGGGTCACTGTCAAAGCCGACAATGAAACCGGCGCTGACCTGGAGGCCGAAGCCTTGGATTTTGCGGATCGATGCCAGCAGGTTACGGTTAATGTTTTGCAGCTTGCGGCATTCCTTCAGGCCTTCTTCGTTGATTGTTTCTATGCCGACAAACACGTTGCGGAAGCCGGCCTGACGCATCAGGGCCAGCAGTGTGTCATCATCAGCCAGGTTAATGGAAGCCTCAGTGATAAACGTAAACGGGTGGTTCCGTTCATCCATCCAGCTAATCAGGGCCGGCAGCAGTTCTTGTTTGACCGCGGCTTTATTGCCGATGAAGTTATCGTCCACGATAAACACCGACCCACGCCACTTTCTGCGGTACAGGGACTCCAGTTCGGCCAGCAGTTGTTCTGTGCTCTTCAGCCGGGGCCGCTTGCCGAAAAGAGGCGTAATATTGCAAAAATCGCAGTGGTGGGGACAGCCCCTGGAAAACTGGATGCTCATGGAAGCGTAATCTTTAAAATGAATCAGACTCCACTGCGGGACGGGAGTATGTATCAGGTCCGGCTTCTCTCCGGAAGCGTACACGCGGCGGCAGCAGCCGGCGGCAAAGTCCCGGAGAAATTCGGTCAGCGTGACTTCCGCCTCGCCCAGAACCAAGTGCTCCGCCTCGGGAAATTCCTCAGGCTCCATGGTAAAGAGAGGGCCTCCGGCGACGGTCTTCTTTCCCAGAACGCGGCATTTCGCCAGCACTTCCCTGGCTGATTCGCGTTGCACAGCCATGGCGCTGACAAACACGCAGTCAGCCCAGAGCAGGTCCTGTTCCCGCAGCGTGGACACGTTCATATCAAGCAGCTTCTTTTCCCAGCCGGCCGGCAACATTCCGGCCACGGTAAGCAACCCTAGCGGAGGGTACGCCGCATTTTTCCCGATAAACTTCAGGGCGTGCCCAAATCCCCAGAAAGTCTCGGCATAACGCGGGTACAGAAGGAGCGCTTTCATACTTATTCTCCTTTACTGTTCTTACCGATTATTTTAGCTGAATTTAAACTTATTATAACCTGCGCTACTAAAAAAAGTAAATACCACAAGAAACCGGCACCGGTACAGGAAATATGTGCAGAAGAGTTCTTTACCGGATAATCGGGGAAAGAGCAGGAAAATATGAGGTGACAGGGAATATTTTAAATTGCCGTACTGTGGCAGGGCAGGAAAAAGAAGACGAAAGGAGACGGAATGTAATGAAAGGTAATCAGGAACTGATCGATGTGTTAAACTCGCTGCTGGCTGACGAGTTAAGCGCTATTAACCAGTACATGGTTCACTCTGAGATGTGTGCCAACTGGGGTTACGGAAAACTGCACGAGCGGATTGAAAAACGGGCTATTACGGAAATGAAGCATGCGGAAATGCTCATTGCCCGGATTCTTTTTCTTGAAGGAGTACCGATTGTCTCACAGCTGAAAGAGATCCATATCGGCAGCAATATTGAGAAACAGCTGGCACACGACCATGCCGCGGAAAAAGGGGCGGTGGAGGCGTACAACGCCGCTATTGTTCTGGCCGGAGAAGTGCGGGATTTTGCCACCAGAGAGCTGCTGGAACAGATACTTGGCGATGAAGACGAGCACCTTGACAGCATTGAAGAACTGCAAGACCAGATTGGGCACATGGGCGTGCCGCTTTTCTTAACCACTCAGGTTGGCTGAAACAGGGCAAATTCCTGGCTGGGGCTGGTCGGCATAAAGTACAACTCAGGGTGAAAAAACGGGGAGCCGGTTTGGCTCCCCGCTTCTTTTAGCCCAGAATCATGGCCAGGTCGCGTTCAGGGGTGGAAATGGGACGGATGTTAAAGTTTTCCACCAGGACGTTCATGACGTTCGGTGTGAGGAAGGCGGGCAGGCTGGGGCCAAGGAAGATATTCTTCAGCCCGAGGTGCAGGAGCGTGAGCAGGATGGCGACCGCCTTTTGCTCGTACCAGGAAAGAATCAGGGTCAGCGGCAAATCGTTGACGCTGCATTCAAAGGCGTCAGCCAGTGCCAGGGCAATACGGATGGCGGAATAGGCGTCGTTGCACTGCCCGACATCAAGCAGCCTGGGAATGCCGCCGATGTCACCCAGCTTCTTGTCAAAGAAGCGGAATTTACCGCAGGCCAGAGTCAGGATGACGGTGTTTGCAGGTGTCTTCTCCACGAATTCGGCGTAGTAGTTGCGTCCCGGTTTGGCGCCGTCGCAGCCGCCGACCAGGAAGAAGTGTTTGATGGCGCCGCTTTTGACGGCCTCAATCACTTTGGGCGCCACGCCGATGACGGTCTGGCGGGCGAAGCCGACAAGCACGCTGCCCTTATCTTCGTCGGCGGGAAATCCCGGCAGTTCCAGAGCTTTTTCTATGACCGGGGCAAATTGGCCGTCTGACACATGCCGGACACCGGGCCAGCCGACCAGGCCGGTGGTAAAAATATTATTGGCGTAGACCTGCTGCGGTTTCTGCAGACAGTTGGTGGTCATCAGGATGGCTCCCGGGAAGGTGGCAAATTCTTTTTGCTGGTTCTGCCAGGCGGTGCCGAAATGCCCGTAAAAGTGGCTGTGTTTCTTAAGCGCTGGGTAGCCGTGCGTCGGCAGCATTTCACCGTGTGTATAGACGGTAATCCCTTTCCCGGCCGTCTGTTCAAGCAAAGCAGCCAGGTCCTTCAGGTCATGACCGGAAATCAGGATACATTTCCCCTGCCTGTGGCCGAGGGGCACTTCTGTGGGCACCGGATGTCCGTAGGTGCCGGTATTGGCTGCATCCAGCAGCTCCATGGCCCGCAAATTCGTTTCCCCGCATTTTAATACCAGACCCAGCCAGTCGTTGAGCGAGTGGTGCTTCTCAGTCAGGGCGGCCAGAGCTTCATGGATGAAAGCATAGACTTTGTCGTCTTCCTGTCCGAGGATGCGAGCGTGGTCGGTATAGGCCGCTACGCCCTTGACGCCGAACAGCAGGGTTCTTTGCAGGGACTGAATGTCGGCGTCCGTTTCCCTGTCCGAGTCCAGGCTGACCTTTTTGCCCTGCTCCACCAGCCCCGGGATATCAGCGGCAGGTTTAAACGCAGCCGAGGGATGGTCAAAACTGACATTACTGCCCGCCCGGGCCACCCTTTCTTTCAGTTGTTCCCGCAAAGAAGCGGCTTCCGTGATTAAGGCCTGGTAACGGGCCGGGTCAAAGTCCACATTGGTCAGGGTGGTAAAGAGCCCCTGGACGGTGAAACGGTTCACATCCCGCTCTGTCACCCCGACTCTGCGCCCTTCGCGGGCATAGAGGGACAGCCCCTGAAGTGAGTGGACCAGCAGGTCCAGCAGTGCCGCAACCTCCGGATCCTTGCCGCAGACGCCGTGGGTAGTACAGGCCACACCTTTGGCTGTCTGTTCACACTGATTGCAGTACATGCTCAAAGTAAATCAGCCTCCTTAAAATTAATTTTCCCTTATCCTAACATTTCCCTCAGACGTTTGCTGTGATACGCATCACCTCACACAAAAATAGCGGCCCTAAAAAGGCAAACGCCAGCCGGCAACGCCGGGTGGCGTTATGCAGAACTACTCTCCATAATTTTCCTGCAGGTACCGGACGACCAGTTCCTGCTCCTGTGCACTTAGCAGCCCGGGCGACATCCCTGCCATGCGGGTGACAATTCCCGGCCAGGCCTCTTTCTTCCTGATCCGGTAAACCCGGGTCAGGTCATGGCAGCGGACGCAGCGTTCCTCGACCAATGCGGTAACCGGAGAAGGTTCCGGTTCCCGTTTGACCGGCTCTTCCCTGGCCGGCGGCGGAGGCGGCGATGCCTCACGGCGCGTGCCACAGCCGCCGGCCACTGACGTCAGCAAAAAGAGCAACAGGAAAGCAAAAAAATATTTGTTCATAAATAACCTCCATAAAATAAGGGATACAACATTGAATCTCTAAATATTCTTTCTTCATTTTGCCCGGTTATCCTGCTGCTGGAAAAGGCAAACTTATTATGCCGGGCAGGGTTTTAATCATCTTCCGCGAAAACTTAACGACAAGAACAGCTCGGCAATGCTGTTTTGCATCGGCCTGATGCAGCAATAACTTTAAGCTTGTCTTGTGCCCCGCCGCTAGAGACTGACATGCCGGCAAGGAGCGGCAAAGCGCAAGGATGGCAAGACTTTGGTACATAATTTGCAGTGTTTGTCTGTGCGACAAAAGCTTGAGCCGGAGAAAACGGCGGGAGGGAAATACATGGAAGACAAGCGTCAGGAAAATCTCGAGCATTGGCAGGAGCTTGACCGGCAGTTACTCTGGCGCCGGGATGAAGCCTACAGCGTGGGCGGGGACAGGCAGCTCGAACGACTGGCCAAACAGGGTAAAAGGCCGGCGCGTGAACTGATCGACATGCTCCTTGATCCGGAAACGGATTTTTTTGAACTGGGCCTGGAAGCGGGGTACCATATCGGCTATCCGGAGCAGCCGCACATTCCCGGGGGAGGCCTGATTACCGGGGTCGGCAAGGTTCAGGGCAAAGACTGCATGATCTTTGCCAACGAAAGCCGGATGACTGCCGGCACTTATTATCCGATTACGCTGAAAAAACATATGCGGGCGCAAAAGATTGCCGAGCAGTGCGGGCTGACCTGTATCTATATCGCCGACTCCGGCGGTATCTTCCTGCCGCTGCAGCGCGAATGTTTTGCCGATGAGGGGATGTTCGGCTCCATGTTTTACAACATGACGCGTATGTCGGCCAAAGGCATCAAGCAGTACACTTTAAGCACCGGGGGAAATACCGCCGGCGGCGCTTATATTGTCTACCTGGCCTGCGAGTCTGTGATGATTGACAAACTGGCTTATGCTTTCCTGGCTGGCCCGCCCATGGTCCGTTCTGCGATAGGCGAGGAAGTTACCGCCGAAAACCTCGGCGGAGCCTACGTTCACACCCAGCATTCAGGCGGGGCCGACCACTTTGTCCGCACGCAGGAGGAAGGCATCGCCAGGCTGCGGGAAATTATTGCTTTTGACCCGCAGCAGCAAGCTTATGGACAGCGCTATGAAGGCTGGGAAGAGCCGCTTTACGGCCCGGAGGAGTTGATGTCCTGCATACCGGCTGACCCGTATAAGCCGATAGACATATATGATGTCTTAAAGTGCCTGGCTGACGGCAGCTATTTTCAGGAATACAAGGCCGGTTACGCCCCGGGCCGGGGGGACAATATTGTCTGCGGCAAAATCTGGCTTAAAGGGATGCCTGTCGGAATTGTGGCATCCAACAGGAACGGTGTCATTTTTATCGAAGCGGCGCGCAAGGCTACGGAGTGGGTGGTGCGCTGCGGCAACGATAAGACGCCGCTGCTGTACATTCAGAACTCGCCCGGCTATATGGTCGGCAGCAAGGAGGAATGGGGAGGCATTGGCAAATACGGGGCCGACATGGTTCGCGCCTGCGCTTGTGTCGAGGTGCCGAAAGTGCAGTGGGTGATTGGCCCGGACCACGGTGCGGCCAATTACGGGATGTGCGGACGTGCCTACGAACCACGCTTTGTTTTCCACACCATGAGAGCCAGGACCACGGTCATGTCCGGCCGGACGGCGGCGTTTATCCTGGAAAGCATTGAGAGGAAAAACAAGCAGTCCAGGGGTGAGGCAGTGGACGAGGATAAAATGACCGAATTCCGCGAGGCCATGGTGGAGCGTTATGACCGGGACGGCCACCCGTATGTGACCGGTTCGCTCCTCTTCCATGACGGGATTGTCACCTGGCAGGAGGCGCGCGACAAAATCGCCCGCGCCTTTGACCTGACGCGGTTCCGGCCCGTACCTGAATCAAAATTTGGCAACTTTAAATTCTAAAAAAAAGCGGCGGGGGAACCCGCCGCCCTTGCTTTAAGGTTTCGGCATAAGCGGTTTAGTCTCCATGGGCTTGCAAATCGCTGATTATTGTATATATAATAGACCAAAACGTATTTTCTTAACGCACTAACAGGAGGCAGCGACAGTGGCTGAATACACCCCGCGCGAAATAGAGGCTAAGTGGCAGGAATTCTGGCTGGATAACAACTTTTACCGCACCGACGAACAGGGAGAGAAAAAATATTACGTCCTGGAGATGTTCCCTTACCCTTCAGGCAGGTTACATATGGGACATATGCGCGTTTACACTATCGGGGATGTACTGGCCCGCTTCCTGCGCATGCGCGGCTACAGCGTCCTGCACCCCATGGGCTGGGACGCTTTTGGCCTGCCCGCGGAAAACGCCGCTATCCAGCACCAGGTTCATCCGGCCGACTGGACCTATGCCAACATCGAGGCCATGAAAAAGCAGCAAAAAGCCCTTGGGCTAAGCTATGACTGGGACAGGGAAGTGACCACCTGCGCTCCCGATTATTACCGCTGGACCCAGTGGCTGTTTTTGCTTTTCTTTAAACGCGGCCTCGCTTACCGGAAAAAAGCGGCTGTCAACTGGTGCCCGCGCTGTGAGACAGTGCTGGCCAACGAGCAGGTGGAGGACGGCGGCTGCTGGCGTTGTGGCGAGGAAGTGACCACAACTGAGTTGGAACAATGGTTTCTGCGGATTACCGATTATGCCGAGCGCCTGCTGGAAGACTTGAAGCTGCTGTCCGGCTGGCCTGAGCGGGTGCGCGTTATGCAGGAAAACTGGATTGGCAAAAGCACGGGGGCACAAATCCGTTTCCCCGTCAGCAGGAGTAATCTGCAAATCGAAGTTTTTACCACCCGCCCCGATACGCTGTACGGTGTGACTTACCTGGTGCTGGCGGCGGAGCACCCGCTTGCTGTTGAATTGGCGCAGGGGACGCCTCAGGAAACTGAAGTCCGCGCCTTTGTGGAAAAGACCCGTAAACTGAGCGAGGTTACCCGTGTTTCCGCGGAAATGGTCAAGGAAGGCGTCTTTACCGGCGCTTTTTGCAAAAACCCGCTCAGCGGGGAAGAGGTGCCGGTGCTGGTCGGCAACTATGTGCTGATGGGCTACGGCTCGGGCGCGGTGATGGGCGTGCCGGCCCACGACCAGCGGGATTTTGAGTTTGCCAAAAAATACGGGCTGCCGGTCCGGGTCGTAATTAGCCCGCCCGGTGCTATACTCCGGCCGGAGGCGATGACGGAAGCATACGAGGATGAAGGCGTGCTGCTGAATTCCGGCCGCTTTGACGGCCTGCCAAGCACAGCGGCCCGCGAAGCGATAACGGCAAGCCTGGCGGAAAACGGCTCTGGCGGCTCCAAGGTCACTTACCGCCTGCGCGACTGGCTAATTTCCAGGCAGCGTTACTGGGGAGCGCCGATTCCTGTTATTTATTGCGCCGCCTGCGGTCCGGTCGCGGTGCCTGAAGAAGATTTGCCGGTGGAACTGCCACGGGACGTTACTTTTCAGCGCGGCGGCCAGTCGCCCCTCTCCCGTCATGCCGCTTTCCTGCAGGCCGAATGTCCCGCCTGCGGCGGGCCGGGGCGGCGGGAAACCGATACAATGGATACCTTTATCTGTTCCTCCTGGTACTATTTCCGCTACACCGACTCCAAAAACGAATTCGAGCCGTTCAGCCCGGAGCAGAGCGACGCCTGGCTGCCGGTCGACCAGTATATCGGCGGGATTGAGCACGCCATCCTTCATCTCCTGTACTCGCGCTTTTTTACCAAGGTATTGCATGACGCCGGGCTTACCGGCGCGACAGAGCCGTTTACCAGGCTGCTGGCCCAGGGCATGGTCAATAAAGACGGGGCTAAAATGTCCAAGTCGAAAGGCAACGTAGTCAGCCCGGACGAGATCATCGCTCAGTACGGTGCCGACACCGGGAGGCTCTTTATCCTGTTCGCCGCGCCGCCGGAAAAAGACCTGGATTGGAGCGAGCGCGGTGTGGATGGTTGCTTCCGTTTCCTGAAGCGAGTCTTCCGCTTGGTGGAGCGCTATGCCGCCCTGGTACGGGAGCAGGCCGCCGCCGGCCGCCCGGCCGGAGCCGAGGAAATAACTTTGCGCCGCGCTGTACACGCGGCGCTGAAAAAAGTTACCGAAGATACCGGCGAACGCTTTAATTTCAACACGGCCATTTCAGCGATTATGGAGGCGGTCAACGCCCTCTACAGCTACCTGGGCGAAAAAGGTGCCGGAGTGCATGGCGCGGTACTGGCTGAATGCCTGGAATTGCTGGTGTTGATGCTGGCTCCGTTTGCGCCTCACCTGGCTGAGGAGCTGTGGTCACGCCTTGGCAAAGGCGGGAGCGTGCACCTGCAGTCCTGGCCGGCTCATGATGCCTCCGCCCTGGCCGCGGCGGAAGTGGAAATTGTCGTCCAGATCAACGGCAAGGTGCGCGGACGGCTGATAATACCGGCGGGCCTGACGCAGGAAGCGATGCTGGAGCAGGCTGTCGCCGACAGCCGTATCGCCGCGTTGCTGGACGGCAGGCAACTGCTGAAAGCTGTAGCCGTCCCGGACAAGCTGATTAACCTCGTCGTTTAATTCATAATTCGTAATTCGGTAATTCGAGGGACACCATACTTAATTATTTTAATTCTGCTTCAGCTAAGCATTTTTCTTTTTCGGGGCCCTTTGGGACCGGGCTTACCAAGCTGCAAATCAAGTCCCAGTACCTAATTCGAGGGACACCATACTTAATTATTTTAATTCTGCTTCAGCTAAGCGCTTTTCTTTTTCGGGGCCCTTTGGGACCGGGCTTACCAAGCTGCAAATCAAGTCCCAGTACCTTTTCAATCGCAGATAAAAATCCCTCATTCCCCAGCGGACGACCAGTTCTCTCATGCCGCCCGAAAACTTCAGTTTCCTCAGAAGAGATGCCTTGAGAAAGATACTCTATCCAATTACCAAACATCTCTAATAATGGACTGGCACGCAGAAGTACGTCATCGCGCCCGTCCATATGTGCTTTGGCGCTGCTCCAACGATACTGCCATGGCTCCTGTACCAATCCGGCACGTACTGGGTTAAGTTCAATGTAACGCGCAGCAATCCAGAGATGGGCTTCATCCATTGGAAACGAGGAGAAGCGTCCTTGCCACAAATGGCCGCTCCAACCTTCCCGAGAATTTACGCGCTGCGTGTAACGGCGGTGAGCTTCTCCAATGGCAGCGGTTAAAGCTTCTTTTGACGGAGGCACCGCAATTAAATGAACATGATTGGGCATCAGGCAATAAGCCCAGATTTCCACCTGCCAGTGGTTACACCACTGCGCCATTAATTTAAGGTACTCCAGATAGTCTTCATCGCTAAAGAATGTCTGGAGGCGGCGGTTACCGCGTTGTGTAATGTGATGAGGAACGTCGGGCGCCACTACACGTGCTATTCTTACCATATTTATCTTATAACACAAACATTTGTTAAAATCAATAACATATGGTCTTCCTTAAGTTAGCATAATTTAGTATGCTGTCCCTTAAATTAGGCAGGAATTAGTTTTGGCGGTGTGGAAATCTTGTGGAAAGTTCTGGTATGGAGGCGAGGTATGCTTACCATTACCCGCCGGGAGTTGCTCGGGGCGTTGCTGCTGGCCGGCCTGCTTGTGGCCGGGCTGCTGTTGCGCTTTGTCCTGTTGCCAGACAGGGGGGTGGAGATTGTACATGAGCGGCAGACCGAGGGGCAAACACCCGGAGAGGCTGCCCCAGCTGCGCAGAAGCCAGTTATAGTGCATGTTGCCGGCGCGGTGAAGCTTCCCGGTGTTTATACGCTGCCTGAAGGTGCGCGGGTAATCGAGGCGGTTGAGGCAGCCGGCGGAGCCCTGCCTGATGCCGATCTGCACGCGCTGAACCTGGCCGAGCCGCTCTTTGACGGCCGTAAAGTGACTGTGCCGGTCATGGCTGGGCAGGAGCCGGGCGGTCATACGGTGTCGCCGCCAAGTCAACCGGCGGACGGCCGAGTCAATATCAACACTGCCACAGCGGAAGAATTGGAAAAACTGCCGGGGATAGGTCCGGCCAAAGCACAGGCGATTGTCCGTGACCGTGAGCAAAACGGGCTGTTCAGGCGCGTTGAAGACCTGGCGCGCGTCACCGGTATCGGCCCCAAAACCGTGGAGAATTTGCGCGAACACGCTACGGTGTATTAATTAAATTAAAGAAATTAAAGGGACACCATACTAAATTATTGAATGCCGTGATGCTCCTGCAAAAAGCAACACTATAAGACAGTAATTAAGTATGGTGTCCCTCGAATTACCTCGAATTAGAATTACCGAATTACCTCGAATTATATGGCGAAAAGGGCGGTTAGCAGGTCGGTTGGATTCGGCAATTCCACTCCGAGGACGGCGGCGCCGGACAGGAAGGCTGCCAAAACCCACAGGAACAGGAATGCGCCAAGCTCTCCCCACTGTTCTTGTTTGAGCAGGCGCGGCACTTCCAGTACCAGGATGGCTACCAGCAGAAATAAAAGCATGGCTAAAAACATAGTGTCACGTCCTTCTTTAGAATTAAAGGGGAATTAAAGGGACACCATACTGAATTATTGAATGCCGTGATGCTCCTGCAAAAAGCAACGCTATAAGACAGTAATTAAGTATGGTGTCCCTTTAATTCAGTATGGTGTCCCTTTAATTCCGAATTACCCTCGAATTATTGCTGCGGGAGAAGGGGGGCAGGGCGGGACAGCAGGCCGGTGCGGCGGATGTGCGCTTTAACCCGGATTTCGACCTGCAGGGTGCTGAAGACCTGCGGCCAGCGCCCGGCCAAGGCCCGGAAAGCCTGCGGGTTACGGCGCCTGAGGACGGTGCCGAAACCCACGATGTCCGCTCCCATTTCCTGCAGGCTGCGCAGCGTCTGCTCCATTTCTTTTTTCAGGGCATCAGCCTTGCCGGCGCCGAGCCTTTCCAGCATTTCCGTGGTGGAGAGGTTTGTCTGGCTCTCCTGGCTAAGGATATCGCCTTCCAGTTCGGCTTCAACCAGGAAACTGAGCCGGCCCGCTTCCAGGCGCGGCGTAATCTTGCTTTTACCGCGTAAAATTCCAATATTGACCGACTTGTCCGGCACGAGAGGGTCGGGGATGCTCACCTCGCCGCGCCTTACTCTGCCGGCGAGCAGCAGGTAGCCGCGGGTTTCGCGGCGGGTCAGAAACCCGGCCAGCTTTTCGTCACGGAAGACGGCGGTGCCGTCAATGCTTAATACTTCAGGCGGCGGCGCGGCGCCTGCCTGTTGCCCGGCCCCGGCGCCGTCCCCCCGGTCTGCCGCCGGCTGTTTTTCAGCGGCGATTTCCTGCAAAGCCTGTTCAGGCGGCGGCACAAGCTGCAGGACGGCCAGGTGCGCCTCCTGCCCCTCTGTAACAGACTGCCGCAGGACATGGTAGATCTCCAGCGGGTCGCCTTCCGAACTGAGACGGTCCTGCTCCAGCAGGCCGAGGATTTCCTGGGGCAGCGCCGCTTCCAGCCGGCTGTCGGCGAGCAGCACGTCATGGGCAATGCCTGGGACAAGCAGCAAAAAATTGGTCAGGCGCAACTGGTGAAAACGCAACACCAGGTCGATTGTTTCCTGCAGTCCGCGTCTGGCAGCTTCTTCGCCTATCAGCACCACTTCGTTGTGGGTAAAATAGGCGTGACGCGGCATGGACAGGGCGGCGTTTTGCAGCGCCAGGTCGAGCGTGGTACCGGTGCCGGAAAAGGTCAGCGCGGCGCCGCCGCCCCCCCCGCCGCCTCCGCCTCCGTCACCGGCCGGCCGGGCGGCCGGGCGGGCCACGGACAATGTAACCAGGTACGGTTCACTCGCTTGCGGCAAGTAGTCAACGGCCAGGCAGCGGACGATGGCCAGCTTGTCGATTTCCGCCCGGCTCCAGCAGCCGGTCAGGGACAGCAGGCCGGCTGCCAGGAATAATAGTAAGTATTTACTCATTTAAGTTCTCCGCCTGTTTATTGTCTTCCGGCCTGCCGCGCACGTAACTGCCGGCCAGCAGCAGGAGCGGCAGGCCGAGCGTAAACAAGGTAATGCTGTAAGCCGGCCAGACGTTGCTTAAAAAAAAGGACAATTCGCTAACGTTGGCAAACAGAGTGACAGACAAGGTGGCCATGACTACACCAAGCGGCAGCACGACGGGACGGTACTCGGCAAGCCCCAGCACCTGCCCGAGCCCGAGGGCGGCACAGTAATAAATCACAGACGTCTTAATAAATACGCCGGCCACCCAGATGGCCATGACCACCGCCTCAAAGCGGGTCAGAAAGTCAGCGATATCAATAGTGTGCACAAAATAGTGAAGCGCGAATTTAAAGACGGCTACCAGGTCCGGGCCAAAGACTGACAGGGCGGCAACCACGCCGAGAGTGAGAATAAAACCGGAGGCCAGGACCGCGGCGGCGCCGCTGGCAAAAGCGCGCTGCGGGCGGGTCAGATAGGGCAAAAGAACGGCCATGGTGACAATTTCCGCATGCCAGCCGGCCGAAACCAGCGCACCTCGCAGCACCGGCCCGAAACCTTCGGCTAGGACGGGCTGGAGAAAGGCAGTGTCCCAGTTGGCGACGGAGAGGGCCAAGATGGCCAGCAGCGAGGAAACTACCAGGAAAATTAGAAACTCGTTCATGCGGGCGATTGTTTCAAGGCCAGCTACCACAGCCCAGGCGGCAAGGAGCACAAGGGTGAAATTAAACATGGAGAGCGGTGTCGCCGGCATAAAGGCGGCGGTTAAAAAATCGCCGTATTCCCGCACTACTACCGCGCCCCAGTGCAGGAAAAACCAGACGTAAGCAAGCCCGGCCAGCTTGCCGAACAGGCGTCCCAGGATTGTCTCGCTATACTGAAAAATTGTCTGTCCCGGATGGCGGCGGCCAAGCCTGACAACAAGGGCGAGCGTAGGCAGGCCGGCCAGCGCGCCGGCAAAAGCGGCCAGCCAGGCGTCATGCCCCGCTTTCTCAGCCATGATGGACGGCACGAACAGGATAACGGTGGCAAAAATAGTCATGAACAGCAGTTCGCCGGCCTGGCGGGGGGAGATTCTACCTTTTTCCAGCATCTTTATCACCGGTTTCTTCGTGAGTGAGTTCCCGTTCTTCAGGCGGCGCGGGGCGGAAGCGCATATTGCCGGCCTGACGCCGCCGGTCGGGCGTGCCGAGTGCTTTGGGACGCCAGAGCGCCAGCCACCAAGGCGGGCGGGCAAACGTTTTCATGGCGTCCAGCGCCGTACCGTGCGCAAGAGGGGTCAGGTATGGTACGCCAAAAGACTGCAGGCCGGCCAGTTGAATCAGGATGGTCAGTAAGCCGAACATTACGCCGTACAGCCCCATGGCGCCGGCCAGGATAATCAGCGGGAAGCGCAGCAGACGTAAGGATATGGCAGCGTTAAAGGCGGGAATGGCGAAGGTGGCGATAGCGGTGGTAGCCACTACGATTACCATGGAAGGCGAGACCAGGCCGGCACGGATGGCGGCATCCCCTACGACCAGGCCGCCGACGATGCTGACCGCCTGACCGACCGTTTTGGGCAGGCGCACGCCGGCCTCGCGCAGGACTTCAAAAGTCGCTTCCATCAGTAGCGCTTCGGCAACCGCCGGCATGGGAACCCCCTCGCGGGCGGCGGCGATGCTCAGTAAGAGCGGGGTAGGCAGCATTTCCTGATGAAAAGTGATTATGGCCACGTAAGCGGCCGGCAGAATCAGGGCCACGTTCATGACGATCAGGCGCAGCATCCGTAAGGCTATGCCGATAAAGGGCCGTTCGTAGTAGTCTTCGGCGGCCTGCAGAAACTGAAAGAAAAAAGTGGGGACAATCAGCGCAATCGGCGTGTTGTCGGTTAGAATTATAATGCGCCCTTCCAGGATAGCGGCAGACGCCTTGTCCACCCGCTCGGTGTGCTCTATCTGCGGAAAAACACACCAGGGTGCGTCTTCGATAAATTCTTCAATGTAGCCTGATTCCAGGATGGCGTCTGTGTCAATGGCGGCGATGCGTTGCCGCACTTCCGCCAGCACCTGCGGGTTAACGAGGTCTGCAATGTAGACCAGGACAATATCGCTCGTGGTGCGCCGTCCGGCGCGCATCGTTTCCAGGCGCAGTTTCTCGTGGCGGATGCGGCGGCGCAACAGGGAAGTATTGACTCGCAGAGTTTCGGTGAAACCCTCGCGCGGCCCGCGCACGGCCGACTCTGTTTCTGGCTCGGTGACAGCGCGCATGGACCAGGAGCGGGTACCCAAAATGAGGATTTTTTTCTCACCGTCCACCAGCAGTGCCGTGTCGCCGGAAAGTACCCGGCGCAGCGCCTGGGTCAGGTCGGGGGCGGTGGCCGTTTCACTGACATTGACTACCAGCTCCTCAATCAGCTGCAGAGCGTTGTCGGGACGCAGTTCCTTATAGTGCCTGAGCAGCGGGTTATCGTCCTGGATGGGGCGCAGGACGTTGTCACTGAGCAGCTTCCGGTCCGCCATGCCGTCAACGTAGAGAAGCGCCAGCCGCACCCGCCCGTTACCGCTGCTGAAGGCACGGGTGACCAGGTCGCCGCTCTCCCCCAGCCGCTCCCTGACCAGTTGCAGGCGCCTGTCAAGGTTTGGCGAATCAGGTCGCACGGCTTCGGCCCGGGAAGCCCGTCTTTCACGGCGATGGTAATAATCCTTCTCCGGCAGGACCGGAGAGCGGACAATTTTCAGCAGTTTTCGGAACAGAACGGAAAAAGCGTTCACTTGGCCGGTCCTCCAAATAATGTACGTCAGGCTAAATATTTGCTATACGGCCAAAAAATATTCCCCGGGGCAAAGCCGCCTGCTTTTTTGGCGGCGGCAGAGATCATGTTTAATTCAGACGGTCTGGAGGTATGCATGAAAAAAGTCATAATTTATACAGATGGCGCCTGCTCCGGCAATCCGGGTCCGGGCGGGTTTGCCGCCGTGTTGCGTTACGGTGAGTACGAGAAAGAAATTTCCGGCGGGGAAGAAGCCACTACCAACCAGCGCATGGAACTGCTGGCGGCCATTAATGCCCTGGAACAGTTAAAAGAGCCGTGTCATGTCCTGCTGCACAGTGACAGCGCCTACCTGATTAACGCCTTCCGGCAAAGATGGCTTGACAAATGGCAAAAAAACGGCTGGCTGAACAGCCGGAAAGAACCGGTGGAAAACCGCGATCTCTGGGAGCGCTTGCTGGCCCTGGCCGGCCAACACCGGGTAGAGTGGGTCAAGGTGGCGGGACACGCTGACGATGAACTTAACAACCGCTGTGACCGGCTGGCCAGGGCAGCCGTTCCCGGCCGGCAGCGCTGATGCAGGCGGCCGGCACGCAGGTTAAACCCATAGCGGCCCTGCCACTGCTGACGGCGGTTTTTGCCGCCGGCATTTACGCGGCCTGGCGCCTGCCTTCTTTTGCCGCCTGGACGGCGGCCGGCGTGCTGTTGGCCACTGCCGTGCCGTTTTGGCTCCTCTCCCGGCCCAAACAACCTTTTGCCGTTTTAGCGGCCGCATTTTTCGTGCTCGGGATGCTGGCCCTGCAGGTCGCTGAGCGGGAAATTTATGCGCCGCTGGAGAAATTCAGCGGCCGGCGGGCCGTTCTGGCGGGGCATCTCCACCGCCTGGAAACCGGCACTGCCGAAAGAGCTATCTTTATTTTCCAGGTAGAGCAGGCCGCTTTGCCGGGAGAGGAGTTGTCAGAAACACGGGCGCGGGTGCGCGTCAGCATTTTTCGTCCCCCGGCAGAGCTTAGCGGCCGCTATGGGCAACGCCTGCAACTGTCGGGCGAAGTGCTCGCGCCGCCCGGACAAAGGAATCCCGGTGGCTTTAATTACGCCGCCTTTCTGGCCGGAGAAGGAGTGGCCGCCACGCTGGCCGCCGGGCCGCAGGAAGTGGAAATACTGCCTGGCAGGGGCGGCAGTTTCTGGCTGGCCGCCGCGGAAGCGGCGCGCCTGCGGGTCAAAGAGACGCTCCGGCGCTGGTTGCCGGCGCCGGAGGCTGGGCTGGCGGCCGGGCTGTTACTCGGAGAGCGGGAGCAACTGGGAGAAGGGACCGAGGAGGCGTACCGGCTGCTCGGCCTGACCCACCTGTTATCAGTTTCCGGGCTGCACACCGCCTTCGTGGCCGGCTTCGCGCTGCTGCTGACCGGGCGCCTGCGGCGTAAGCTGTTAGCGGCGGGGCTGGCCGCCCTTATGGTCTTGGGCTACGTGTTCCTGACAGGCGGCGAACCGCCGGTCTGGCGGGCCGCCATCATGCTCTGGCTGGTGCTGGCCGCGCGCCGGCTTGGCCGGGAAAGCGACGGAATACAGGCGCTGGCCGCGGCGGCGCTGCTGATGCTGTTCTTTCGTCCGTTCTGGCTGTTCAGCATTTCCTTTCAGTTATCTTTCCTGGCGTGCCTGGGGATTTTGTTTCTCTCCCCTCGCCTGCAGCCATATTTCAAGCGCCTGCCCCGCTTTCTTGCCGGGCCGCTGGCGGTCACACTCTCCGCCCAGGCGGCGGTGCTGCCGCAGCAGGTGCAGCTGTTCGCCCTGCTGCCGCTCTTCTCGATCCCGGCCAATTTACTGTGCGTTCCTTTGGTCGGTGTGTTTATGGGGCTCGGCCTAGCTGTGCTGCCAGCCTCCCTGTTGTCTTCGGCGGCGGCGGCGCCGTTCTGTCTGGCAGCCTATCCGCTGCTGGCGGCCTTAAATGAAGTACCGTCAAGGCTGGCGGCTCTCCCTTTTGCCGCGTTCCGGCCGCCGCCTCTCCCCCCGGCGCTGTGGGTGGCATACGTGGCTGTGCTTGCGCTGTTTGCCGGGGGCGTACGGTTGCGCCGGTCACCCCCCAGGCTGGTTTTGGCCGTACTGCTTGTCCTGAATCTGGCCGTATTTATCCCGCTGTCAGGCGCCTGGGCGGGCGGCGGCCGGACGCTGGAAGTCGTTTTCCTGGATGTGGGGCAGGGCCTGTCTGTCTTTATCCGCACACCCGGCGGGCAAAACGTGCTGGTAGATGCCGGCGGCCGCCCAGGCGGCTCCTTTGACCCCGGGGCAAGGATTGTACTGCCTTATCTCAGGAGCCGCCGGGCGGCCGACCTTGACCTGCTTATCCTGACGCATCCGTCCGAGGACCATCACGGCGGCATGCCGGCTGTTTTGTCAAGTATAACGGTCAGGAGCTTTGCCGGCAACGGGGAAACCGATACAAGTCCCTCTTTTTTGACGTTGAAGGAGCAGCTTTCCCTGGCGGCCGTCCCGCAAATGGTTCTGTCCGGCGGCGAGCGTCTGCATTTTGGCGGTGATATGACCATGGAAGTCCTCTCCCCGCCGGCGGAGAGATTCCGCCATACCGCTGATGACGCCAACAACAACGCGCTGGTGCTGCGTCTTTGTTACCGCGAATTTTCCCTGCTGTTGACGGCTGACGCGGAGGCGGAGGCGCTGGCCCGCCTGGTACGGGAGCAACCGGAAAGTTTGGCCGCCACGGTGCTGCAGGTGCCGCACCACGGCAGCCGCAAGGCCATGTCCGCCGCCTTCCTGGAGGCGGTCGGGGCAAGCGCGGCCGTCATCTCCGTAGGACGCAACCTGTACGGACATCCGCACCCGGAGACGCTTTCACTCCTGCAACAGGCAGGGGCGGAGATTTTTCGCACCGACCTGCACGGCGCCGTGACCATCCGCAGCGACGGGAGCGGCTGGACCATCACGCCGCAGCTTCGTGCGTCAAAACAAGCGGCTAAGTAATGTTAAAACGATGTTAAAGAACTGTCTGAATGGATATAATACGGCGTGTGCCAATTTCTTGTTCAGGCGGTGATTCTTGTTTGCGGGTTTTAATGCTTTCCTGGGAGTTTCCTCCCCGAATAGTCGGTGGCTTGGCCAGGCATGTCCACGACCTGACCCGCGCTCTGGCGGAGAGTGACGTGGCAACAGACGTGGTGACTGTTGCCGAGGAGGGAGACAGGCCGTTTGAGGCTTTATCGCGCCTCAATATTTATCGCGTTAAGCCCTCTCCTCCGGCGGCGCGCGATTTTGTGACCGGCATTCTGCAGCTGAATGTGGCTATGCTGGAGAAAGTTATGGCACTCGTGGAGCGCGGGGAAAAATATGACCTGCTCCATGCCCATGACTGGCTGGTAGCTTTTGCCGCCCGTGCCCTGAAGCACGCACTAAAGCTGCCGCTTGTTTCCACAATCCACGCCACCGAGTACGGGCGCAACCACGGGCTGCACACCGACGAGCAGCGCTATATCAGTGATGTGGAGTGGTGGCTGACTTATGAAGCCTGGAAAGTCATCTGCTGCAGCCGCTACATGTGCCAGGAACTGCAGCGCGTCTTTCAGCTCCCGCCGGATAAAATCAGGGTTGTTTCCAATGGTGTGGACCTTGGCCAGTGCGGGGCGGGGCAAAGTGACTGTTTTGTCCGGCAGCGATTTGCCGCTGACGATGAGCGGATTGTTTTTTTTGTGGGCCGTCTGGTCAGAGAAAAAGGAGTCCATCTGCTGCTGGAGGCGGCGCCACGCATACTCTCGCAGGTCCCTAAGCTGAAGTTTGTCATAGCCGGCCGCGGGCCGGCCCTGGAGTCTCTGCAGAGTCAAGTCCGGCGCCTCGGGCTCGAAACACAGGTGCATTTTGCCGGACACGTTGACGATACCACTCGGAACGGACTGTACAGGGCCGCTGCCGTGGCTGTCTTCCCAAGCATGTATGAACCGTTCGGCATTGTGGCGCTGGAAGCGATGGCGGCCAAAGTCCCGGTTGTCGTGGCTGATACAGGGGGACTTGCGGAAATAGTGGTACACGGTGTTGACGGCCTGAAGTGCTACGCCGGCCATGCCGCTTCCCTGGCGGACCAGGTGTTGGCTGTGCTAAATGACCCAGCTCTTGCCGGGAGACTGGCTGAAAACGCCTTCCGGAAGGCGATGTCAGAATTTTCCTGGCAGGAAATCGCCCGGCAGACCAGAAATATATATCAGGAAGTGTTATCGGAGTCAAGGAGGAAAGGCTGGCTTTCTGCGGAAGACCGCCTGAGGGGAATCGTGCCGCTTGCCGGCGAAGAAGCAGGTTTAAATCAGCAGCCGGCCAGAGTGCATTAAAATGCGCGGGCCGTAGCTGAAGTCAGGCGCAGGATTAAGTATTTTAAATAACCCGGGGGGGCTGTGGAGTGAAAGTTATCATTATGGCCGGCGGGGAAGGGTCGAGGCTCAGGCCGTTGACTTGCGACCGTCCCAAACCGATGGTGCCGATTATGAACCGTCCGATGATGGAGCATATCGTGGCTTTGCTGGCCGGATACGGGTTGACGGAGATTGGTGTGACGCTGCAGTACCTGCCGGAGCAAATCAGAAATTATTTTGCAGACGGCAGGGAATTCGGCGTCACTATGCGTTATTTTGTGGAGGAGGCGCCGCTTGGCACGGCCGGCAGCGTCAAGAACGCCGCCTCCTTTCTGGACGAGACTTTTCTGGTCATCAGCGGTGACGCGCTGACTGATTTCAACCTGCAGCAGGCCATTGATTTTCACCGCCTGCGCGGTAGCGTGGCCACGCTTGTCCTGACCCGCGTGGAAAATCCTCTGGAATACGGAGTGGTCATTACAGAAAAAGACGGCCGTATCACCCGTTTTCTGGAAAAGCCGTCCTGGGGAGAAGTTTTCAGCGACACGGTCAACACCGGCATTTACATTCTGGAACCGGAAATTTTAAACCTTACCCCTCCCGGCGTGATGTTTGACTTTGCCAAAGACCTTTTCCCGCTGTTGATGAGTAAAGGTTACCCGCTCTACGGCTATATCGCCGCGGGCTACTGGTGCGACATCGGCGACCTCCGGCAGTACCATCAGGCTCACCTCGATATCCTGCAGGGCCGGGTAAAAATCAGCTTCACGGAGCGGGAAGTGCAGCCGGGGGTCTATGCCGGCGAAGATGTGCTTATTGCGGAGGACGCCGTTATCGAAGGGCCTGTCCTGCTTGGCAGCGGGGCCAGGATCGGCAGCGGGGCCAGGATTTCAGACTGCTCGGTAATCGGCCCTCATTCGCAGGTGGAAGCACATGCCTCCGTCAAGCGCGGGCTGACTTGGCGCCACTGCTATCTTGGCTCTCGTGTGGAGCTGCGCGGGGCGGTACTCGCCAACCGTGTCCAGGTCCGGCAGGGGTCCGCGCTGTTTGAAGGCGCCGTGGTCGGCGACGATACCGTTATTGAGGAAAACTGCACAATCCGCCCGGGTGTCAGGCTCTGGCCGCATAAGCGGGTGGAAAGCGGGACTACAGTCTCGGAAAGCCTGGTCTGGGGGACAAAGTCGGCCC
>JBGFRB010000015.1:0-119677 GCA_041695355.1 Bacillota bacterium | reverse complement strand
CGCATCTCCACAACCGGCGGTAATTGGCGGCTGAATTCTCTCTCTGATTGCGTGTTGTCGGCTAAACTACAACGTCATTGGCGGTGAGAATATCACCGTCAATGTGCGTGAGCGGCGACAGCATAGTCGGTATCCGGCCTTAGAATTAAATCTACCTTAATTATGAATTTTTCGTGGATAACGTTGAACATATGCGGCGGTTTACGCAAGGCCAGGCGAATACTGTCGGTGTCCAGATAGTAAACTTTATCCAGAGCAGTTACAAAAAGATCGATATCATCATCAAGCAACAGTATGACGATGTCTATATCTCTGGTCATACGTGGACAGGCGTATAAACTCATCGCCATAGAACCGGTAATCATGTAAGGTATTCCGGCCAGAGATAAGCGTCGTGATATATCTTTTAAGACATCAAGTTCTTCCATTGTCTGAAACCTCTCTCTAAACCAGTATACCATCTTTCCGGCCGTACAAAAAGCACTAACCCGTTATTGAACTGCTCGACGGTCGGCCGGCATTTTTTTGCGCTCCGCCGGCGTCATGGCCTGGAGTTTGCCGCTTTGCAGGTAACCGAAATTCGAGAGAAATTCGAGGGACATCATACTTAATTTCTACTCCAAATAATATATCCTTTTGTCGACAGCGCAAGAATCCCTGTCCGGTATAGTAATTTAATTTATTACGCCTTGACTTAGTCCTTAGCTTAGTTTATTCTTAAATAGAGGTGAGTTTTAATGCTGGTAAATATCCACCAAGCAAAAACCAATCTATCCGCACTGTTAAAAAAAGTCAGTGAAGGGCAGGATGTGATCATTGCCAGGTCCGGCAAACCGGTGGCCCGGTTGGTTCCTTATACCGACGGGCCTTCAAAGCGCATCCCCGGCAGCGCCAGGGAAAATATAATCATTTCGCCGGACTTTAACGATTCGTTGCCTGAGGACATTTTACGGGAGTTTGAGAACTATGAGAATACTCCTTGATACGCATGCCTTTTTATGGTGGATTAGTGATGCCCCCCAGTTGTCACAAAAAGCCCGTCAAATTATCGGTAATGGCGAAAATACTCTTTTCCTGAGCGCGGCCAGCGGCTGGGAAATCGCCATTAAAACCAGGCTGGGAAAATTAAAGCTGCCTGCCGATATTGCGTCTTTTATACTTGAACAACTGTCCGTTAACGCTGTTACCCCGTTGCCCATACAAATGAAACATGCTTTGCGTGTCAGGAGCCTGCCGGATTTCCACCGTGACCCTTTTGACCGGATGATTGTAGCACAGGCCCAGATTGAAGATTTGCCCATCTTAACGGCCGATCAGCAACTTGCCGGATACAACGTGCAGATAATCTGGTAGTTTTATGATTTACGCAATTCAAACAGCAGGTCACGCAGCTGCGCGGCGCGCTCGAATTCCAGTTCGCGCGCCGCTTTTTTCATTTCTTTTTCCAGGTCGGCCAGCATTTTTTTGCGCTCCGCCGGTGTCATGGCCTGAAGTTTGCTGCTTTGCAGGTAGCCGGGCAGCGGGGTTTCCGCCACCCTGGTCGCTTCAATCACGTTGCGGACCGCTTTTTGCACCGTAGCCGGAGTAATGTTGTGCTGCCGGTTAAAATGCGTCTGCAGCTGCCGGCGCCTGTTCGTCTCGTCAATAGCGAGCCGCATCGATTCGGTTACCATGTCGGCGTACATGATTACCGTGCCGTTAATATTGCGCGCGGCGCGCCCGACGGTCTGCACGAGCGACCTTTCTGACCGCAGGAACCCTTCCTTGTCGGCATCAAGGATAGCGACCAGAGATACCTCCGGCAGGTCCAGACCCTCGCGCAGCAGGTTGATGCCCACCAGCACGTCAAACACTCCGAGGCGCAGGTCGCGGATAATTTCCATCCGTTCCAGGGCATTGATTTCCGAGTGCATATACCTGGCCTTCAGGCCCATTTCCCGGAAGTATTCGGTCAGGTCTTCGGCCATTCGTTTGGTGAGCGTGGTAACCAGCACCCGCTCGTTTTGCTCTTGTCTCTGCCGGATTTCGCCGTACAGGTCATCAAGCTGACCCTTGACGGGACGAACGAAAATTTGCGGGTCAACAAGCCCGGTGGGCCGGATAATCTGCTCTACCACCTGCTCCGCCCGCTCCAGTTCATAAGGTCCCGGGGTAGCTGAAACATAAATTGTCTGACCAATCAGCTCCGCGAATTCAGCAAATTGCAGCGGCCGGTTGTCCAGCGCCGAAGGCAGGCGGAAGCCGAACTCCACCAGCGTCTCCTTGCGCGAGCGGTCTCCGGCATACATGCCACGAATCTGGGGAACGGACACATGCGACTCATCGATAAACAGTAAAAAATCGGACGGGAAGTAATCAAGCAAAGTAGCCGGACGGCTGCCTGGCTCCCGCCTGTCCAGGTGGCGCGAGTAGTTTTCAATGCCGCTGCAAAAGCCAAGTTCATTCATCATTTCCAGGTCATATCTCGTCCGCTGCATGAGGCGCTGCGCCTCCAGCAGTTTGCCCCGGGCACGCAGCGTCTGCAGTCTGTCCTCAAGTTCCAGGCGAATATCGTCTATCGCCGCCAGCAGCGTTTCCCGGGAGGTCACGAAGTGCGACGCCGGGAAAACGGCGATATGCTGACGTTCGCCCAGGACCTCGCCGGTCAGGGTATCAATCTCCCTGATCCGCTCAATCTCATCGCCGAAAAACTCCACCCGCACCGCCTTCTCCGTAAACGAAGCCGGATAAATCTCCAGCACATCCCCGCGCACCCGGAAACGATTGCGCTCCAGCACACTGTCATTTCGCTCGTACTGGTTTTCAACCAGGCGCCTGATAATCTCCCGGAGCGGCTTTTCCATCCCGGTACGCAGGGAAATGACGTGGTCGCGGTACTCCTGCGGAGAGCCCAAGCCGTAGATACAGGAGACACTCGCCACAATAATCACGTCCCGCCGTTCCAGGAGGGCGCTGGTCGCCGAGTGGCGCAGCTTGTCAATCTCGTCGTTGATAGAGGCGTCTTTCTCGATAAACGTGTCGGTCTGCGGCAGATATGCCTCCGGCTGGTAGTAGTCATAATAGCTGACAAAGTATTCTACGGCGTTGTCCGGGAAGAACTCCCTGAACTCCCCGCAAAGCTGTGCCGCCAGCGTTTTATTATGGGCGATAACCAGCACCGGCCGCTGCACCTGCTCAATCACGCCGGCCATGGTAAAAGTTTTGCCGGAGCCGGTCACCCCCAGCAGCACTTGCTCACGCTTCCCCTGCGCCAGACCCTCCACCAGCCGGCGGATGGCCTTCGGCTGGTCCCCACGCGGACTGAAATCCGCCTTAAGATTAAATGTACCCATGATTATTCGTGAGAACGGCCTGTGACGCCAGATCCGAGGCCTCGCCGGTGGCTACCAGCCGGTATTTTTCCATGTGCACTGCCTCACTGCCCCGGACCAGAATGGTCTTGCCGGTTTGCTCTTCCAACCTGCGTAACGCCGCGCCGCCCGGACCGACAAACGCCGCCGCTGCTTGGGGGTGCATTTCCAAAAGGACTGCTTCTTCTTTAACACTTTCAAGCAGGCTTTTGATTTCCGCCTCAATTTTTGCACAAACCCCTTCTCCCGACAGCACCTTGCCGCTCCCGCCGCAATAGGGACAGGGCTGCTGCAAAAGCCCGCCCAGGCCCTGGCGCGCTTTCTTGCGGGTCATTTCCACCAGCCCGAGGCCGGTCAGTCCCATAATCTGAGTCCTGGTCCGGTCTTTTTTCAACTCTGCCGCCAAAACGCTTAAGACCTGCTGTCTGTGGTCCTCCGCCTTCATATCAATAAAATCAATAATAATTATCCCGCCGAGATTGCGCAGCCTGACCTGCCGGATAATCTCCACGGCCGCCTGCAGGTTGGTCTTTAGAATAGTGTCCGCCTGGCTTGTCTTGCCGGTAAATTTTCCTGTGTTAACATCGATGACCGTCAGTGCTTCCGTATGGTCAAAGACCAGGTATCCGCCGCAAGACAGCCAGACCATCCTGGACAGCGCCCGCTCTATTTCCCGCTCCACACCAAAAACCGCAAAAACCGGCTCCCTGCCGGTGTACAGGCTGACCCTACCTGCCAGTGCAGGTGCCAGGTATTCCAGGGAATCAAGAATTTTCCGGTACTCATTGCTCCTGTCCACCAGCAGTTGCTCGACCTGGTCGCTGAACAGGTCACGGATAATCCTGTAAATAAGGTCCAGGTCCTGATAGACAGGCTGCGGTGCCGGTTTGTGCCGGAAACGGTACCTGACCCCCTCCCATAGCGACAGCAGAAACTGTAAGTCCTGCCGCAGCGCAGCTTCCTCCTGCCCTTCGCTGACGGTGCGTGCGATAAGGCCCATCCCTGCAGGCCGCAGCGCCGCGACCAGCCTCTTTAGCCTCTCCCGTTCAGCCGCGCTTTCAATGCGGCGGGAGACACCGCTGTACTCCACATCCGGCATGAGGACAAGATAGCGGCCGGGAACGGTTATGCGGCGGGTAAGCCTGGCGCCTTTACCGGCAAACGGCTCTTTGACCACCTGCACCATAATTTCCTGGCCGGCACGGAGCAGGTTCTCTATAGTCCGCCGGGGCCCGTGGGCCACCCCTTCGCACTGCTTTGGCAAAGCCGCCTCATCAACGTACAGGAAGGCGCTGCGCTCCAGGCCGATATCGACAAAGGCGGCCTGCATGCCGGGCAGGACGCTGGTTACCAGGCCTTTATAAATGTTGCCCACTACCCGCTGGTGGAGAGGACGCTCCAGGTACACCTCCACCACCTTGCCGTCTTCCAGTAAGGCTACTCTCGTCCTCCTGTCGTCACAACTGATAATAATCTTTTTGTTCATTTACCGTTACCTCTTTTTTGTTAAAGGCTACAGCCAGCGGAGATTGCAGCCGCCGGCCTGCCGTTACATACAGCTCTGTCCTGTGTGCCGGCTGAAAAGCGGTTAATCCTGCCGCCGCCAGCACTTCCTGCGGTTTCGTCCCTCCGGTCTCGCCTGTCTTTAACAGCAGCCGCACTTCCCGCCCGCAAAGTTCAAGCTCGAGGATCAAGGGCCGCAAATCAACCGTTTTCCTGCCTTTTTTCCCTTCTCTCTCCACGGGAAGCTGCCCGGATGAGCTTAACTTCTGCAGCGCCTCGGACATTTCCTCCCGTTCCCTGTCAGCGGCCGGCACCCGCCAACCGGCCGCGCCAATCAGCGACATCAGGGAAGCCGCGCCCTCCGGCACTTCCCGGCGGCCAAGCATAGCAAGTCCTTCCGGCATGGCCTCCTGCAGGCGCTGCCACTCACCGTCCGTCAGCGCACGGGTAAACCAGACTTCCGCATACTCCGCCTCACTGGTAGCGCCAACCGGCAACGCTGAGGCAAAGGACAGCCGCATGTGCGGGTTAAAACCGGCGCTGAACGCCACAGGCAGGCCGGCGCGGCGTATGCTGCGCTGCCAGCTGCGCATCAGGTCCAGATGAGAGATAAAGCGCAACTCACCTTCTTTGGCAAACTTAATCCAGTAGCGCATTATGGCCTGCTCCTTTGCTGTCCTGACGGCCGGCGCGGCACCCGGCAGCAATTTCCACGTCCTCCAGCCCGCAAGCGTGGCAGCCTTCGCGACAGTCCGCGGTCAAAACACCTGCCAGCGCGCGCTCTCTTTCCCGCAATAGAAAATCTTTGACCACGCCGGTCTCCAGGTGGTCCCAAGGCAGCGGCTCCGCCGGATCCAGATTGCGGGCCGCGTACTGTTCCAGGTCCAGCGCGTGTTCCGCAAAAGCCTGCTGCCAGCGCGCATATGAGAAGTGCTCGTCCCAGGAGTCCAGACGGCAACCGAGAGCGGCCGCCCGGGCGATAATTTTGCCAAGGCGCCGGTCCCCCCTGGCCAGCGCCGCTTCCAGGACGCCTGCCGACGCGTCGTTCCGCCGGCAGCTCAGTCCGAAATTGCGCAAGGTACGGCGCAGTACCTCCTGCCGGCGCAAAATCTCATCCTTCGGAATCTGGCCGTGCCACTGAAACGTAGTATGTGGCTTGGGCACAAACACAGCCACGGAAAGAGTTATGCGCGGCCTGCCCCGCTTACCCGCCTGCCTGTACGCCAGAACCGCTTTATGCGTCAGCTCGGCTATGCCTTCCAGGTCCTCGTCTGTTTCCGTGGGCAAACCGATCATAAAATACAGCTTGACAGCCGACCAGCCGGCGCGGTACGCGTCCGTCACCGCCGCCAGCAGATCTTCCTCGCTGATATTTTTGTTAATCACGTCACGCAGCCGCTGCGTTCCGGCCTCCGGGGCAAAGGTAAGCCCGCTCTTGCGACACGCCCGCACTCCTTCCGCCATCTCCGGGCTAAAGGAATCAAGCCGCAGCGAAGGGAGCGACAGGGAAACGCCGCTTTCCGCCAGTTCACAGCCTAGCTCCCTCACCACCTGTCCGATGGCGCTGTAGTCGCCGCTGCTCAGCGAGCTTAGCGCCAGCTCTTCATAGCCGGTGTTTCTCACCATCGCGTGCGCCAGCTCCCTCAGCCTGGCAACGCTGCGCTCCCGCACCGGGCGGTAAATCATGCCGGCCTGACAGAAGCGGCAACCCCTGGTACAGCCGCGAAACAGCTCCAGCACCAGGCGGTCATGCACGATTGGCCCAAACGGCACAACCGGCGCCGCAGGATAGGCCGCCGTCTCCAGGCTGACGGGCTGTGCCCGCCTGACGCCGGCCGGAAGTCCGTCGTCAACCGGAAACGTCCCCAGATAACGGCCGGTTTCACTAAAGCTTTCCCGGTAAAACGCGGGCACGTAAACGCCTCTGATCCCGGCCAGGCGCCGTAGCTTGTCCCTGCGGGAAGAAGCCCTTTCTTCGGTAAGAACGTAAATGACCGCCGGCAAAACTTCTTCCCCGTCGCCAAGGACAAAAAAATCAAAAAAATCGGCCAAAGGCTCCGGATTGCAGGCGCCGGGACCGCCGCCGGCCACCAGCGGGTCATCCTCTCCCCTTTCCGCGGCCTGAAGCGGGATTTGGGCCAGGGAAAGCATCTGCAAGATCGTCGCATATGACAGCTCATACTGCAGCGTAAAGCCGATCAAGTCAAAAGCGGCCAGCGGTGTGGCCGTTTCCAGGGAAAAGAGCGGCAGCTTCTCCGCCCGCATGATATCTTCCAGGTCGGGAGCCGGGGCATAGACACGCTCCGCCAGCCATTCTTCCCTCCTGTTGACAACCTCGTACAGTATTTTCAGACCCAGGTGCGACATCCCCACCTCGTAAAGGTCAGGGAAAGCCAGCACCGCCTTAAAGCGGACCGCCTGATGGTCCTTCCTGACACTGTTCAGTTCGTTCCCCAGGTAGCGTGTCGGTTTTTGCACCTGCGGCAAGATTTTCTCCAGCAGGTACTTTCGGAAAGCGGACATTGTAACCTCCGGCTGAGCAAATAATACTGTTAGTGTTCTTTATGTAATCATTTTATATGAAGGGGTGGAAACCGGCAAGTATTATGGTGGAGAAGGACTGAACGCATGGTGACGGAGCCTCCCCTGCGCAGCATGGCCTCCACCACCTCACTTTCCATGGCCTCACCCACCACCTGCCCGTCCCTATCCACCACCACAATACGGTGATACTTTTTCATGGCAAACTGACGCAACACGTCTTTTAGCGGGGCATCGGCGGCCGCCATCAGCGTGACAACCGGCATCACCCCTTCTCTGAGAAAAGCCTGTTTCTTCCCGGTCAGGCCGCGGATAAAAACATAAATGGCCGCCGTCCGCTCATGGGAGGCGGCATAAAAAAGAAAAAAGGCAGCCGCAAACAGCGTCGTATGCAGCTGCCCCCGCCAGTACAGATACAGGCCGAGAGCAGCCAGCAGCACGGCCTGCGCTTTGCTCAGCCGGATTGCCAGCTCAGTAGCCCGCCTGAAACCAAGGGTCGCGGAAAGCCCGGCCCGCAAAATCCGGCCGCCGTCAAGGGGCAGGGCCGGCAGCAAATTGAAAACACCCAGCACCAGATTACAGCGCATAAAAAACAGGAACATTTCCTCTTCCCGCCAGGCCGGCACATTGGCGTAAATCACCAGCGAAACCGCCGCCAGGGAAAAATTAAACAGCGGCCCTGCCATGGCCACATGCTGCTCTGCCCTTGGGTCAAGCTCCAGCGCCTCGTCAACAGTGGCTACCCCCCCAAAGGGAAACAGCATAACCTCACCCGCACCGAGCCCGTATGCCCGGGCGGCCAGCAGATGAACCAGTTCATGGGCAAAAACCAGCGCAAACAAAATGAGTGTTTCCCACAGGTAGCCGAGAAAACCCAAAGCAAACAACAAGAGCAGAAAAACCCAGTGAAACCTGAACCTAATCCCGCCCGTACCTGCGTATTTCAATTTCAGTTCCTTTATTCAAGGGAAACGATGAACTGTTGTGGATCAACCGGCCGGCCGTCCTGCCAAACCTGAAAGTGCAGGGTTTCCTGTCCGGCTTGCTGTTTCGCAATTACCGCCAGCCTCTCTCCCCGCCGGACGCTGTCGCCGGCGGCAACCTCCGCTCCTTCCAGGCGGCTGTAAATAGTTTTCAACCCCCCGGCATGCTCCAGGTAGATCGTCAGCCCAAAGTCCGGGTGTTCCCTGACCAGCGTTACCGTCCCGGAAAGGGCGGCGTACACCGGGGATCCTGCCGGAGCCGCCACATCAATCCCGTAGTTCATTTCCGGCGTTTCTCCGGAAACGGCAAATTCCGCGCCGTAGGGCTTAACCAGCACACCGCTGACCGGCGCCGCCATTGTTTCCGGGACGGGCGCTTCACCGGCCGCCTCCGGGCGGCGCTGCCTGTCAAATTCACGGAAAGCCTTGACCACCGGCTCCGCCTGCTCAAGCAGCCCCCGCGGGTCGGTCTGGTGGACGGTAAGATAGCGCGCCGTATCGGTAATACGGTTCGTCAGCGGAAAATCAAGCAAGCTGAACAGGCCGAAAAAGATCACTGCCAGCGTGGCGGCCACCGTCTTTTCAAATAAATGCTCATGCAGCGGGCGCAGCCATTGTCCGGGAATGCTCTCCCACTGCAGCCGCCGGCAGTCGGCAGCTTGGTCAGAAACGGGCGCCCTTTCCCTGCCGGCCCTTTCCAGTCTTTCACGCAGCGAAAAACGCGGCACGGACTTACCTTTTTTCCTGTTCATCCTTCTCACCCCCGGGGCAGTTTAAAAGCAGTTGGCTACACTTAACGGCCTGAGCAGTTCTCCCTGGGGGATATATATTTGAGCGGGAGCAGCAATATGCTAAAACATCAGCTTGTGACGGCGCATACCAATGCTTTGCACCAGTCCCACGGCCAGCAGGTTGGCAAGCAGGGAACTTCCGCCGTATGACATAAACGGCAGGGTCAGTCCGGCAACCGGCATCATGCCGACGGCCATGCCGATATTGACCAGTATCTGAAAGATAAACATCCCGGCTACCCCGGTGCAGACAAGAGTGCCGAAGGAGTCGCCGGCCACCGCGGCAGTGCGCAGGATGCGGAAAATCAGCAGGGCATAGAGAATAAGCAGCGCTGCCGCTCCGATAAAACCCGTCTCTTCGGCCAGGACGGAGAAAATAAAGTCGGTGTGCTGAGCGGGCAAAAAAGCCAGCCCGCTTTGTGTCCCCTCAAATAAGCCTTTTCCGCTTAAACCTCCCGAGCCGACGGCAATCAGCGACTGCGTCAGCTGATAGCCGGGACCGAGAGGGTATTTTTCCGGGCTGAGAAAAACAGTAAAGCGCATTCGCTGGTAATCACGCAGGCCGAAAAAATAAAACAGCACGCTGCAAACAGCACCGAGCAAAAGATAAATCTGCATGTGCCGCGGCCTGACCCCCGCCATAAACAGCATGCCAAAGGCCGTTACGATCAGAACCAGTGACGTGTCCAGGTCAGGCTGCAGCAGAATCAGAGCCGTCGGTGCCAGCACATGGACCAGAGCGGGCAGGCTGCTGAACAGGGAATCAAAATTCCCTTCGCGTGCCGCCAGCAAATGAGCGAGGGAAACGATAAGAATAATCTTGGCAAACTCCGCGGGCTGGAAATCAAATATTTTTAAGTCAAGCCAGCGCTGGGCACCGCCTGCCTCCCTCCCGAAAAACAGAACCGCCAGCAGCAGCAGCAGGTTCAGGGCATAAAGATAGGGCGCCAGACGATGGATTTGAGTATAGTCGATGCCCGCCACGAGCAGTAAGACCGCCAACCCCAAAACAGCCCAGACAGCCTGCCGCTTGGCGTAAAAATACGGATCTCCGGCAATATTTTCCAGCGTGGCGCTGCTGATGACTACCAGGCCGGCAAGGATGACGGCACAGACAAGCAGCAGCAGCAAAAAATCAAAGTTGCGCCACAGGCGACGGTCAAACAAAACAGTGCCCCCTGTCGAAATAAAAGGCACGGGAATCCCCGCACCAATTATAAAAGAAAACCTATCAGACCTGGCGGTAGATTGCTTTAATCTCCAGGTTTGCCTCCAGCACGGCCGTCCCATCAGCACGGTGAATGTTTATCTTGGTATTATTTTCATCTATTTCCATGTATTTGGATATAACCTGTATCACTTCTTCCTTGATTCTTTCCAGAAATTCAGGCGAAACACCGGCTCGGTCATGCACCAGCACCAGGCGCAGGCGCTCTTTAGCGATATCCTTGCTGTCCTGTTTGCCGGTCAGGATATTAAGCAAAGCACGGATATTCATTGAGCTGCACTTCCTTCCTAGCCGCCAAGGCCCATGATTTTCTTTAAGCGACCAAACCAGGAGTTCTGCCGGCAGATATCCAGGAAAGGCACTTCTTCGCCGAGCAGCCGCCTGACAATATTACGGTAAGCCTGGCCTGCAAGGGCGTTGTCTGCGGCGACAAGCGGTTCCCCGCGGTTGGTGGAGACAATAATCCTCTCGTCATCCGGGACAATGCCGATCAGGTCAATGGCCAGGATCTCCAGGATATCGTCAATATCCATCATGTCGCCCCGTCTGACCATATCAGGACGGATACGGTTGATAATCAGACGCGCCCCGCCCAGTCCCGCCGCCTCCAGCAGGCCGATAATCCGGTCGGCATCCCGCACGGCGGACACCTCCGGTGTGGTAACAATCAGGGCGCGGTCGGCGCCGGCGATGGCGTTGCGGAACCCCTGTTCTATTCCCGCCGGGCAATCCACCAGCACAAAATCAAACTCCGCCTTAAGTTCTTCGCAAAGTTTTTTCATCTGCTCCGGGGAAACGGCATTTTTGTCCCGTGTCTGCGCGGCCGGCAACAGGTACAGCGTCTCATAGCGTTTGTCCCGGATCAGCGCCTGCTTGCTCCGGCAACGGCCTTCCACCACATCCACCAGGTCATAAACAATCCTGTTTTCAAGTCCCATCACCACGTCAAGGTTACGCAGGCCGATATCGGCATCGACCAGAACCACCTTGTTGGCCAGCAGCGCCAATCCTACTCCCAGGTTGGCCACAGTCGTTGTTTTGCCGACACCTCCTTTGCCGGAGGTAATCACCAAGGCTTCTCCCATTTTTCCGCACCCCTTCCTAACGCTCTGGCGCTGCCGGCGCCCTCGTGGCGATGGCAGCAATCAGTATCCTGTCATCAGCGATATAAGCGTATTCAGCCTGATCCGGCAGTGCCGGACTGTCGTCAGGCGCCCTGGATATCACGTCGGCAATCCGCAACTGCGTAGGGGCCAGGCGCAAGGCCGCCACGGAGGCTTTCCGGTCGCCCTTTGCTCCGGCGTGGGCGATGCCGCGTATAGTGCCGAAAACAAAAATATCTCCCTCGGCTATGATTTCCGCGCCGGGATTGACATCCCCCAGGACAACAACGTGTCCGGGAAAGTGAACACCCTGACCGGAGCGAAGCGTCCGCTTAATCACCAGAGAACGCCCCTCGTTAAAACCTTCCAGCTTCAGCGACTCAAAGTCCCCGCGCAGCCTCGCCGCCGGCAGGGCGGCGCTGCCGTCCGGCTGCGTCACTATCTGCACCGGTTTAAGGCGGCTGTTTTCCCGGATAACCGTGAAAAGGCGCTCTCTTTCCTCCTCTGTCAGTTCCCTGCCGCCCACATTGACCCGCACCTCCGCATCGCCAAAAAAATTGCCTCTTTGTCGCAGGCGCTGCTCCAGGTCGGCAAGGACTTCCGTAAAGCTGACTGCCTCCAGGCAATAAATGGTCAGCCCGCTCTTTGTCCCTTTAAATTCCACAGCCGTTTTTCTCAAAATATCAGTGCCTCCAAATCTGCCGCCGCCGGAGTGCCGTCCTGGTTTGATTCGGCAAAAACCAACAAATTCCTGCTGGGGCCTGAAACAGCCGGAAAGTAAGCCTCTATTCTCCGGCCTCTCTGAAGTATTCGCCGACCAGCGCCCCGACTACGGGAAGGGTGGTCAGCGCTCCGCTCTCCCCGTGCTCCACGATTACGGCAAAAGCTATCTCCGGTGCTTCCGCCGGAGCATAGCCCACAAACAGGGTGTGGGGGGGTTGTTCGGCATCCCGGCCGCTTACTTGAGCCGTACCGGTTTTGCCGGCCACCCTGACCGGCAGCCCGAACAGGGTCGCGGCAGTGCCGCCGGGTCCGGTAACGCTCTCCAGGCCCCGGCGCACAGTACGCCACGTTTCCTCTCTGAATTCCAGACGATTTAATATTTCGGGCTCCGAGCGGTAAACCACCTCGCCCTGATGGTCTGTTACTGTCCGCACCAGACGGGGACGGTAATGGATACCGCCGTTGGCCAGCATTGCGGCATAATTGGCCATCTGTAACGGCGTGACCCGTGTATCCGCCTGGCCGATAGCCACAGAAAGCACATCGCCGGGAAACCAGCGGGTACCGAGGGAGCGGCGCCGCTCCCGGCTGTCAAAGCGTCCGGCCGCCTCCCCGCCAATGTCCTGAAGGCCGGACGGCCGTCCGAACCCCAGGTCATGGGCATAGCGTTCCATAGTGTCAATGCCAAGACGCAGGGAAAGTTCAAAGAAAAAGACATTGCACGATTTGGCCAGCGCCTGTACTACGTTTAAAGCTCCGTGGACAGCGCCGCGGAAACAGCCGCGCGGGTTTTCTCCCCGGAAAAAGACTTTAGGTCCGCTACAGGTAATCCGTGACCGTTCGCTGATCACTTCTTCCTCCAGGCCGGCCACCGCCCCGACCATCTTCATGGTCGAGCCAATCGGGTAAGCACCCTGAATAGCCTTGTTAACCAGCGGCCGGTCACGGTTGGCTTCCAGAGCGGGAAAATCACGGCTGATGGTGTTGGGGTCAAAAGCCGGGTAACTGGCCAGGGCCAGAATCTCTCCGCTGCGTGGGTCCAGAACGACCACCGCCCCTTTGCCGGCCTGCCCGTTGCCCGCTTCCCGCGCCGCAGTAATTACACCGGCCAGAGACTGCTCGGCCGCCTGCTGCAGCCGTACATCCAGCGTCAGATGCAGGTTATGGCCGGGGACGGGGTTTTCCTGGTCAAGAACGCGTACACGCTGCCCGAAGTGATTGGTTTCCACGTGCAAGGTTCCGTCCTGTCCGCGCAGCAACCTTTCCCAGGTGCTTTCCAACCCGTCCCTGCCTACGATGTCGCCGACACGGTAAGCAACTCCCTGCTCCGCCGCCTGCTGCAGCCTCTCCGCGGTAATTTCGCCGACATAGCCAAGCAGGTGGGCGGCAAGAGCGCCCCGCGGGTAAGAGCGGACCGGCTGTGTTTCAATGATTACACCCGGCAGTTCCAGTTGCCGCTCACGGATACGTGCGACCACTTCCGGCGAAACGTCGTTCTTCAGGCGGATAGGCGCAAAAGTACTGAAGCGCCGTTCCGCTATTCTCTGCAGAATCAGATTTTCATCCATTTCCAGCAGTGAGCTGAGGAAGCGGACCACTTCCGGCCGGTCACGTTTGGCCAGGTCCAGCAGGGAAACGGTAAAGCCGGCCCGGCTGCCGGCCAACACCTGCCCGTTCCGGTCATAGACAGTGCCGCGGGCCGCTGTGACAGGCAGCTCTCTGGTGCGGTTAGTCTCCGCCCTGGCAAAATAATAGTCATAACGGTAAATCTGCAGCCAGGCCAGGCGGGCGGCCAGGACCAGCATGACCAGTAAAGTGGCTCCGGAAAAATAGCGCAGCCTTTTTTGCATAGATTTGCTCATGCACCCGCACCACCCACTGCTTAAGGCTCGCGGTCGGCAAACAACAGGCCCCTGTTTTGCAGGCGGTAAAGAAAGGGATAGAGTACAGCCGTCAGCAGGGCATGCATCGCGGTCCGCGGCAAAACGACTTCGGACAGATAAGCGACAAAGAGGGGAGAGACGGCGAACAGCAGGTACTGCAGCAAAAAAGTAGCCACTTCAACAACAACTGTAAGTGACATGGCAATCAGCACCGGAGAAAGCAAAAAGTCCCTGTGAATCTGCCGGGCCAGCATACCTGCCAGGACCCCGGCCAGCACTTTGCCGAAGGTAAAGAACCCGAGGGGTGCGGCAAACACAATATCCTGCAGCAGACCGGCGGCACACCCGAGCAACGCCCCCCGGCGGGCATCCGAAAGCAACGCCAGAACTATCACGGCCAGCAACAAAAAGTCGGGATGAATACCTCCCGGCCCGGCTAAAGCAAGAACTGAAGTTTGCAAGGAGAGGCCGGCGATAAACAGGCCGGCAATCAGCAGGCAGGTCACCGGCTTCCCCCCGCCTCACCGCCTGCCGCCGCGGCTGTCAGCACCACAAATACTTCCTCCAGGCGGTTAAAATTGGCTGCGGGGTGTAGCAGCGCGTATTTCGTCAGGGCAAACTCGTCCTCCCCGGTTTCCAGCACATAACCGATGACCATCCCTTTGGGGAAAAACCCTCCCAGCCCTGAGGAAATAACGGTGTCACCCGGCTGGATATTGGCGTTTCTGGGGAGATTGACCATTTTCAGGTACCCCGGACGCCCGGGCGCGCTTTCCACAACGCCTACCTCACCCGGCTCCCGTGAGCGCTGTACCAGCGCGCTGACGGCCCGGCGCGAGTCTGTCAGCAGCAGCACCTGAGCGGAAGCATGCGATACGGAGAGGATGCTTCCCACCAGGCCGTCGCTGGTGACAACCGCCATCGCGGGCAGCACGCCATGAGCAGCCCCCCTGTTAATGGTCATGGTCTGAAACCAGCCGGACGCCTCCCTGGCAATGACCTCAGCCGGGACCAGTTCATGGTCGCTTTGCGACCGGAAATTCAGCATCTCGCGCAGCCGGTGGTTTTCCAGGCGCAGTTCGGCCAGCCGCGCCTCCAGGGTGGAGGCGGCCGCCAGCTGCTGACTCAGCCTCTCATTTTCCGCCAGCAGGTGCCGGTAATTGCTGACCGTCACCAGCACGCCTTCCGCGGAGCGGGTGACACGCTGGAACGCCTCATGGACGGGATACATCACAAGCAGCACGGTTTCCTCAAGCACGGTAATATCCTGCCGCCACCGGACAGCAAAGGCCAGCACCCCGGGCAGCAGGACAATCAGCAACAAGAGCGGAAGCGTCTTTTTTCTGGGCTTCAGGGGAGCAAGCAAACTTCTCACCCTCTGGATTTATTGGCAGGGCTAGCCCAGACGGCGCGGGGCCAAGGCCACTCTTCTCAGCAATTCAATTTCAGCCAGCGCTTTTCCGGCGCCGAGCGCCACGCAGTCCAGCGGGTTCTCAGCCAGATAGACCGGCATCCCGGTCTCTTTCGCCACCAGGCGGTCCAGGCCGTGCAACAGCGAGCCGCCGCCTGTCATGACAATTCCCTTGTCCATGATGTCGGCAGCCAGTTCCGGCGGCGTTTTTTCCAGTGTAATCTTGATCGCCTCCACGATACTGGCCACCGGGTCGGCCAGCGCCGCCTCAATTTCGGCATCGGTCACCGTTTGCGTTTTCGGCAGCCCACTGACCAGGTCGCGACCCCTGATTTCCATCTGCCGCGTACCCTTATCATCGCGCAAAGCCGTACCAATTCTGATTTTAATCTCCTCGGCCGTTCTTTCCCCGATCATTAAATTATAGGTTTTCTTGATGTACTGAACGACGGCCTCGTCCATCTCGTCGCCGCCCATACGGACGGAGCGGCTGGTCACAATCCCGCCCAGCGAAATAATGGCCACTTCCGTGGTGCCGCCGCCAATGTCCACGATCATGCTGCCGGTCGGTTCCTCCACCGGCAGCCCGGCGCCGATGGCCGCGGCCATCGGTTCCTCAATCAGAAAGGCTTCGCGGGCACCGGCCTGCTTGGTGGCGTCAATTACGGCCCGCTTTTCCACTTCCGTCACACCGGAGGGGACGCAGACCACCACCTGAGCCTTGAAAATACCCCTGCGCCGGTGGGCTTTGCCGATAAAATGGCGCAACATCATCTGTGTAACGTCAAAATCAGCGATAACACCGTCCTTCATCGGCCGGATAGCCACAATGTTGCCCGGAGTACGCCCTATCATGCGCTTGGCTTCCTCCCCCACCTCCAGCACCGCGCCCGTATCGCGCCGGATAGCCACCACCGACGGCTCCCGGAGCACAATCCCCTTACCCTTGACAAAAACGAGGGTATTGGCCGTACCTAAATCAATCCCGATATCACGGGAAAAAAACCTGGTCAAAAATTGCATTGCCGCGGCTCCTTTCATCTCGCCTGAAATAAATAACTCCTGCGTTTATTATATCAGTTTTGTCCGGGGTGACAACTGGAAAAACAATGCCGCCCTCAGGCGGGAAGCAGCCCTTTTTCCCGGAAACTGAAAAATTTCCCGTCACCAATCACCACGTGGTCAAGCACCTTGATGCCCATCAGCTCCCCCGCTTCGCAAAGCCGGCGGGTTACCTCCAGGTCTTCCGTGCTCGGGGTCGGGTCGCCGCTCGGATGGTTGTGGACCACGATAATACCGGCGCAGGACTTCAACACCGCCGGCCGGAACACTTCCCGCGGATGGACCAGTGAGGTGTTCAGGCTGCCGATGGATATTTCCTCCGTGCCCAACACCCTGTTTTTCACGTCAAGCATGACAACCCGAAAATGCTCGCGCCGGTAATTACGCATTTCCTCCATTACCAGTCCGGCCACGTCAGCCGGGGAGCCTACCGCCAACGGCGCCCTACGGCGGGCAGCCAGGCGCGCCGCCAACTCCACCGCCGCCAGCAGCGTCACCGCCTTGGCCGGGCCAAGACCTTCCAGGGCGGTTAATTCGTCCGCCGTCCGGCGCGGCAGTTCCTGCAGCCCGCCGAATTCGACCAGAATTCTTTCCGCCAGCTGAACGGCCGTTTCCCTGCTCGTCCCCGTGCGCAGCAGGATGGCAAGCAGTTCCGCGTCGGACAGGGCCGCCGGCCCGGAGGTGAGCAGGCGCTCCCGCGGCCGTTCATGCAGGGGCAGGTCCTTGATGGTCAGGCGCCGTGAAGTCAATTCTGCCAGCTCCTTCCCACGGTTTGAGCCCTAAGCTGCGGAGCATCCGCCAGAGTGCGGCCAGCGGCAACCCCACCACATTGAAATAACAACCGTCAAGCCGTTCCACAAAGACCGCCGCCCGGCCCTGAATGCCGTAACCGCCGGCCTTGTCAAACGGCTCGCCGCTTTGCACATACCAGTCCAGCTCATCATCAGGGATGGAGCGCATGTAAACCGCTGTTTCCTCAACGTGCGTCAGGACGCGCCCCGTACGCCGGTCGAAAACTGCCACACCGGTAAAAACTTCGTGCCGCCGGCCGGAAAGACTGCGCAGCATAGCCCTGGCTTCCGCCGCATCACGCGGCTTGCCGAGCAACCCCCCGTCCACGCGTACGATCGTGTCAGCCGCGATAAATATATCGGCCCCGCTTTCTGCCGCCGCCGCAGCCCGCATTTTACGCCGCGCCAGCTTTTGCGCAAGCAGCGCAGGGTCGCTTTCCCCGCCGTGCTCCTCAGGTGCCCTGCTTTCCAGCGTCTCAAAGGCCAGCCCGAGCTGCGCCAGCAGTTCAGCCCGCCGCGGTGAAGCGGAGGCCAGTATAATCCTGGCCATCATTTACCTCCGCTTTCAGTAGAATCAATGACGCGCGAGAGCGCCCGGTGGCTGTAATAAACAGCCAGCCCGGTTAATATTCCGGCCGGAACCGCCAAAACAAGCAGCAGCGGCAGATAGAGGCGGAGCAGGTTCAGGTTGCCGATCAGCAGGCTGGCCACAGCAACCTGTGCTGTATTGTGCGCGACGGCGCCGATGACGCTGACGGCCACCAGGGAAAAATGGCCGCGTCTCCAGCCCCACAGGACAAGCGTCATCGCCAGAGTGGAGACAACTGCGCCGGCCAGGCTGAGGTAAAAGCCAAAGCCGAGGAAATTGCCAAGAAAAATACCGGCCAGCAAAGAACGGACTACGGCCACAAACATGGCCACCCTGAACCCGTAGAGCAGCAAAGCCAGCAGCGTAATAATGTTGGCAAGCCCCAGCCTGGCCCCCGGAACAAGTCCGGGAAGCGGCAGAGCCGCTTCAAAGGCATGAAGAGCCAGGGCCAGCGCCACGAGTATGGCCACGTGCGTCATTCTGCGTGTCCCGGTCATGGACTGACGGTTACCTTCCCCGCCAGACCGCTGGAGTAAACTACCTCCAGATCCCCGGTGACCAGCAGCGCCTCCGTACCCGGCAGGGATTCAATCAGCGACAGGCCGCGCTCCCGTCCCAAGACAAACACCGCCGTGGACAGCGCATCGGCGGTCGTGGCCTCCGGCGCCACCACGGTCACACTGGCCAGGCCTCCGGCCGGCCGGCCGGTGACAGGGTCAAGAATATGATGGTACCGTACCCCGTCCAGCAGAAAATATCGCTCGTAGTCGCCGGAGGTGACCACGGCCGTGTTCTCCAGCTCCAGTACGGCAATGATCCCGCGCTGCTCGCGCGGGTGGCGCACGCCAATCCGCCAGGGCCTGCCGTCAGGCCTGCTGCCGAGCAGCCGGATGTCGCCGCCGGCATCCACCGAGGCTGAAGTTATACCGGCCCTGCGCAGGACATCCACCGCCCGGTCCACAATAAAGCCCTTGGCAATCCCGCCGAGGTCGATTTCCGCCCCCCTTTGCCGCAGGGCTACGGAGCGGGTAGCCCGATCCACCGCTACCGCGCGAAAATCAACATGCTCCAGCGCAGCGCGCAGGCTTTCCTCCGGCGGGATTTTCCCGCCGCCTTCGGCAAACTGCCAGAGCTTAAGCAGCGGCGCCACTGTTATGTCAAAAGCACCCTCCGTAAGCTCCCCGAATTCCAGCGCCTGGTCAATAAGCAGCAGCGTCTCCAGGGAGACGGCAACCGGCCCCATTCCTGACGCGCGGTTGATTAGTGCAATTTCTGAAGTCGCGCGATGCCGGGAAAGCATGCCCTCCAGCCTGGCCATTTCCAGGTAAGCCTCGTCCAGCGCGCTCTGCCCGACACTTGGGTCACCGGCAAAGACGGTACTCTCTACAATCGTGTCCATCAGAATCTCTGTACGGGTCAGCTTTTCTGACCGGCCCCGGGTTAGCAACACCACCGCCAGAACCGCCAGCAGCGCAGCGGCAGCAATAAACGGCATAATTTTTTTCTGCAAAACAACCGCTCCGTCCCTAATCAGAAATCAGCTGTCGGATGTCGGAAAACTGACATTTTGCCGAGAGTTCACCGTCAGCGGATCTTGGTGTAGTACACCAGGATGAAGAGAAAGAGGCCGAGCATCAGCGCAATCAAAAACGAGTCAAAGTTCAGGTTCTTGATATTCCAGTCGGATGGTCTGCCGCGCATCCTGTCCCACAGGCTGCGCGACCTCCGGCCGGATTGCTCGTAAAAGTCATCCAGCGTATCGTCAGCCTGCGCCGCTCTGTCCGCCAGCTGCCTGGCCAGTTTCCCGGACTTTTCATACGCTTCGTTCAGGGAAGCGTCAAAGGCCTGCGTCCCGTCCGCCAGCCGACGGGCCAGCCCGCCCGACTTCTCATACGCCTCATTTAAGGCGCCGTCAAACCTTTCCGTTTGCTCGATCAAGTGCCTGGCCGTCCCGCCGGCCTTTTCGTAGGCGGTGTTCAGGGAGGAGTCAAACGAACTGATATAGCGGCAGGCGCCGCCGGCCAGCTCGCCGCTCTTTAAATACGTGCGGTTGACTGCGGAATCGAAGGTGACGCCGAAATGGCAGCACGCTTTAAGCAAGAAGCTGGCCAGCGGCAGGTAAAACGAGCGCTCTATGCTCAGCCATTCCGGAGCCTGCCAGTCGAAAACACGGTAATGGTCAAAGGCCAGGAACAGCACCGTCGCCATAATCAGCACGACGCCTACGGACTGCAGGTCCTTGCTGACCCAGAAGTCGAGCTTGCCGAGATACTTGACGGAAGCATAGTCAAAGCTGAAGCCCGCGGTGGCCGGGATGATAAACCGGTTCAGGACGACAGAGGGGAACAGCCCGATACTGAAAATAGCCGCCGTATATACTGCCAGCAGGCTTTTCAGCTGCGGCGCCACCTTAAACTGCAGCTGCCTGTGCTCCGGCCGCGGCCTGCCCATAAACAGGCGGTAAAAAAGCTTGGCGAAATAAACCACCGTCAGGGCGCTGGCCAGCATAAATATCCGTTCCGCCAGCTGCAGGCTGCCGGCGTGTCCGTACTTGTAAGCATCTACAATGGCATGGTGCAGCAGCGTCTTGGAGGCGTAGCCGTTCAGCCCCGGAATCCCGGCAATACCGGCATACGCCACCAGGAACATGGCCGCCACAAACGGCACCTTGCTCATCATCCCCCGCACGCGCGACAACGCCACCTCACCGGTATTAAGGTAGATAATCCCGACCATCATAAAGAGAGCAGCCTTAAAGACGGAGTGATTAAGCACATGATAGACGGCTCCCGTATAGCCGACAGCCCCTTTCTCAACGCCGAGAAAGGCGGCAACACCGATTCCGAGCAGCACATAGCCCATCTGGCTGATACTGCTGCAGCCTAAAATCCGCTTGGCATTGTCCTGCAGCAGGGCGAGCACCGCTCCGACCAGCATGGTAATTGTACCCAGCCAGATAACGGCAAAGCCAACCTGGCTAATTAACAGTTCAGCGGCCGGCTCGGCGCCGGGGGAGGCCGGCGAGAAGATCATCGTCAGCACCCTGATTAACCCGTAGGCGCCGGCCTTCAGCATGGCGGCGGAGGAAATGACGTTAACCGGGGTCGGCGCCTCCTCATAGGCGCGAGGCAGCCAGATATGGAGCGGGACCAGGCCCATCTTGATACCAAATCCTACCAGAAACAGCCCGATTACCAGCAGCGGATTAACTCCCGCCGCCGTGATTTCCTCAAGCAGCGGCCTGATTTCCAGCGTCCCGACCGCGAAAAAAAGGATGAACATGGCCATCAGCAGCGCCAGGCCGCCGGCGATGCCCATATATATCGCCACCGCGCCGGCGCGCAGTGCGCCTTCCGTCTGCCGGTGAATTACCAGCACGTATGAGGAAAAGGTCATCAGTTCAAAAAAGAGGAACAGGCTGAACAGGTCGCCGGCCAGCACCACGCCCAGGCAGTGACCAAGCGTCGCGAGCAGGAAAACATAGAAGCGGTTCTGCGCCTGCTCACTCTTCATATAGACAGTGGCGTAAACGGTAGCCAGCAGCCAGCTGGCCGAAAATATCGCGGCAAACAGGAACCCCAGAAAATCAACCCGCAAAAACAGGCCGTATTCCATGAGATCTGCAAAGCGGTAAACGACCTGCCCGTGCTGTACAAGCGGGTACATGGCCAGCACAACGGCAAACGCGGCCAGCGCTGTAAGAACCGCGACAAAATTGCGCAGCTTCTTTTGTCCGAGCATTCCGGCCGCCAGGACAAGCAGCGAACCGGCCAGCGGTACGGCAACCGCTACTGCCGGCAGGAATGAAGTGATAATTTCGGCCGAGGTTTTGGCCTCCTGGGCTGCAGCAAAATTCATGCTGGCTAAAATCCTCCCCTGAGCAGATAATCAGCTGCCACCCGCGACAGGTCAAACGGCAGGTTGGTGGGCAAGAGTCCGAACAACAGGCAGCTTACCGCGAGAATTGCTATCGGAATCAACATTTTATACGGAGCTTCACTGATTTTGACCAGCCCGTGCTCATGGCCCTCTTCGGCGCCAAAGAAGGCGGCAATAATAATGGGCAGGTAGTACAGGCCGTTCAGCAGGCTGCTGACCAGCAGCACCAGAACAAAATAAGGCAGGCCGGCGTCCATGGCGCCCAGTGACAGCGTCCACTTGCTTAAAAAACCGCTGAGCGGCGGAATGCCAATCATGGAAAGTGCCGCCAAGGTGAAGGCAAACATGGTAAAAGGCATCTGGCGGCCGATTCCGCCCAGTTCCCTGATGGAGCGCTTGCCGGTCTTTAAGATAATGGCGCCCGCCGCGAGAAAGAGGGTGCTCTTCATAAAGGCGTGGCTGAAGATATGAAAGATATTGCCGATAATGGCCCGCTCGGTCAGAATGGACATGCCAAGCAAGATATAGCCCATCTGGCCGACGCTGGAGTAGGCCAGGCGCCGCTTTAAATCATCCTGGGTGATGGCTACCGCCGAGCCGAGCAGGATAGTGATGATGGCCACCACGGCGAGTATTATCATCCAGCCCGCGTCCTGCAGCATACCGGGGGTAAATATATGGAAAATGACACGCAGCAGGCCGTAGGCGCCGGTCTTCAGCATGATGCCGGAGAGCAGGGCGCTGGCCGGCGACGGCGCCACCGGGTGGGCGTCAGGCAGCCAGACGTGCAACGGGAACATACCCGCTTTCATGCCAAAGCCGATCAGGAAGGAAATAAAGGCAAAAAAAGCGAGCGAGGAGGGTACGGTAATCAGCGCCGGCCCGCCCAGGGACACCGAGCCGCCAAGCTCAAAGGTGATAATAATGCCAAAAAAGAGCGCCAACCCGCCGATAATCGTCATAATCAGGTACTTATAGCCGGCCCGCAGCGCCTCCAGCGACTCCTCGTGGACGACCAGCACGTAGGAAATCAGCGACATCAGTTCAAAAAAGACAAACAGCGTAAACAGGTCGCCGGCCAGGAAAATTCCCATACAGCTGGCCAGCGTAATAATCAGGACGGGATAATAGCGGTTGCAGCCGTGTTCCTTACACATATAATCAATAGAATATATCGAGACCAGCATCCAGACAAATGAGGATAACAGCGCCAGGGAAAAACTCAGGATATCGACTCGGAAGGAAATCTCCAGGTTCGGCAGCAGCTGGAACATGCTGTACTCGACTATGTTCCCGGCCATTATATAAGGATAAAGCGAGAGTACAGACAGAAACGTCACCACGGAAGTCGCCACAGCCAGCGCGTTGCGCATTCTCTCGTTGTGCTGCTCCACGTAGTAAATCACCAGCGTCATCACCATCGGAAACATCACAATCCAGACCGGCAGGAAAGACGTTGCCATGCCCAAGGGTATCAGCTCCTTATTCAGTTGGATTTGTGTGAGCCTTTCCCAGGATGTCTGTATTACAAGCCAAGCAGCGCCTGGCTAGCTCTGGAAGCAAGACCGAGGATCAGGGAGGGGAAAAGGCCGAACAGCAGGCAGCCCACACCCAGCACCACCAGCGGAACCTGCATCTGCCGCGGCAACGGCCGCGGCTCGGCAACCCGGCCCTGCGGCTCCCCAAAAAAGGCGTTCACGATAATCGGCAGGTAGTAAACGCCGTTCAGCAGGCTGCTCAGCAGAATCACCGACGCAAAGACCGGCTGCCCTCCGTGCAGCGCGCCCAGCACCAGGTACCACTTGGAAATAAAGCCGTTCGTCAGCGGAATGCCTACCATAGCCAGCGCCCCGATGGTAAACGCGGCCGCCGGAATAGGCATGGTGTGGCCGATGCCTTTCAAGTCGCTTAAGCGCCTCACCCCGGTACAGTAAATAAACGCGCCGGCCGCCAAAAACAGCATCGCTTTCATCATGGCATGGTTAAAAACATGGAGTATGCCTCCTGTCAGGGCGGAAGGGTCCACTATGGCAAAGCCCATAAACACGTAGCCGATCTGCGCGACGCTGGAGTAGGCCAGCATTTTTTTGATGTCTTCCTGGACGATGGCAAACATAGAGCCGGCTATAATGGCCATTGTCGACATCCAGAGCAGGATGGTCAGCACCGGCGTGGCCTCAAAGATACCGGGCGGAAAAACCTGGTACAGCAGCTTAAGCAACGCCACCGCGTAAATTTTGATCACCAGCCCCGACAGCACGGCCGAAGACGGAGACGGCGCCGAGGAGTGAGCGTCCGGCAGCCAGACGTGCAACGGGAACAGCGCCGCCTTGACACCCATGCCTACCAGCAGCAGCGCCAGCGCCGCCAGAATATTGTTGGGGTAAAGCCGCATCGCTTCAGGCAGCGCCTGCGAGATAAAGGTAAAGTTCAGGTGACCGGTCACCATGTACAACAGGGCGATGGCCAGCAGCAGGCAGCCGGAACCGAGCGCCGACAGCACAAGGTACTTAAAAGCGGCCTCCAGGCATTCCTTGGTCGCCTTGATGGAGATGATGCCGCAGGCGGCAATGGCGCAGATCTCCACAAAAACAAAAAGGTTGAAAATGTCATTGGTCAGCGCCATCCCCACCATGGAAGCGATCAGTAACAGGTACAGCGTGTAGTACCAGCCAAGCAGCCCGGGCTTTAACTCGTGCAGCAGGTCTTTGGTGGCGTACACCAGGATCACCAGGCTGACGCCGGTCATGGTCAGAGCGGTAAAGACAGCCAGGTAATCAACGTACAGTTCAATCCCCCAGGGTGGAGGCCAGTTGCCCATCCGGTAGTAGAAAGGCCCCGCCGTCATGACCTGCCAGGCCATGGCTGCAGAAGCGGCAAAGGAGAAACCGAGAGCGCCAAGCGCCGCCGGTGTGCACCAGCCCCTGCGCCAGCGATCAAAAAGCGGCATTAAGAATGCGCATACCAGCGGCAAAACAATAGCCAGCGCCGACAAATGATGCGTCGCGTTCATAGGGTCTCACCCCCCCGCAGGCGCATGATTTCCTCAGCGTCAACCGTCCCGTAATGCTCGTACAGCTTCACAATCAGGCTTAACGCGTAGGCCGTGATGCTGACAGCCACCACGATCCCGGTCAGAATCAGCGCCGAGGGCAGCGGGTTGACATATAGATAGTCAGCCCCGGGCACGAGAATAGGCGCCCGCCCGCCGCGGATATAGCCGATAGACACGAAAAACAGGAAAATGGCGGTATCCATGATATTCATGCCGATCACTTTTTTAATCAGGTTGTTGTGGGTCAGCATGGTGTGAAAGCCGATCACAAATAATATAATAGCAAAAAAATAATAACTGTTCTGGTGCAGGCGCAGCAGGATTTCAGTGATGTTCATGCTCAGCTTGCTCCCCTTCAATCAGGCTGTAAAACAGCGTAATCATGGTTGCGGCCACCTTGATGCCAACCCCAAACGTAATCATCATAATCGTCCCGCTGCTGAACAGGTTGCCGGGAGTACCAAGCGGAAAGCCGGCCACCCTGTTGCCCAGGAAATTCGCGCCAAATAGAATGGCCAGCAAGCCGATTCCGGCGTAAATCAGCCCGCCGCTGCTTTCCATGATCAGCGAAAAATCATGAGACACCTTTTTTGCACCCGCCGCCAGGTTAAAGGACAAAGCGTACAGAATCATGCTGGCGCCGATAATCGCCCCGCCGGAAAAGCCGCCTCCCGGGGAAAGGTGGCCGTGAAACACAACGTACAGCCCAAACATCTGGACAAAAGGAACTACGATGCGGCTGACATAGCGGACAATCAGGTCTTCCACAAAAGCACCCCGCTTTCCTCGGTCACTAATGAGCCTTTAGGGTGGCATAGGCGGCAGCGATAGCCACAAACAGCACCGTCGCCTCGCCCAGCGTATCAAAACCGCGGTAATCAATGATGATGCTGGCAATCACGTTCAGCGCGCCCGTTTCCTCGACGGACCGTTCCAGGTAACGCTCCGGCACCTCGTTGTTGGTTGGATTGCCGGCCTCCCCAAAAGTCGGCATTTCCAGCACCGTCGCGGTCAGAGCCAGCGCAATTAGTACCAGCAGGATCACAATCAGGCCCTTGCGCATTATTCCTGCCTCCTCGTCTTGCTGATGGCCGCCAGCAGCAACAGCGTGGTCACCCCGGCGCCAATGGCCGCTTCGGTGATGGCAATGTCAGGCGAGGCCAGCAACTGCCAGAGGACGGCCATCACCAGGCTGTACGCCGCAAATATTATCACCGCCGCCAGCAGGTCGCGGGTGCGGGCCACCGCCACGGCACAGACTACCAGAAAGATAAGCAGCAGGTACTTGAGCACGTCAGTCACAGGCCGCGCCCCCCTCCGTCTTATCCAGCATAAAGGTGCCCTCTGCCGTCGGCTCATTGTTCCGGTAGGCGGCGTGCGCGATAATGTGTGAGGCGGTCGGGTTGGTCAGCCAGATAAAGAGAATCATCAGCAACAGCTTGACGCTGTTCACGGAAACGCCGGTATAAAGCGCAAGGCTGAACAAAATCAGCCCGGCGCCCAGAGTGTCACACTTGGTGGTAGCGTGCAGCCGGCAATAAACATCAGGCAGCCTGAGCAGGCCGGCCACCCCCACCACAAAAAAGAAGATTCCGGCCGCCAAAAAAAGAAAAATAATTATTTGCATGATTAGTTCCATAAGCGCCCCCTATTCCAGGGATCCTTTCTCCAGGTACTTGGCTATCCCGACAGTGGCCACAAAGCTGATTAAAGCGTAAACCATGGCCACGTCCAGGAAAAATTCCTGGTGAAAAGCCAGGGAAACCAGCGAGATAATAACCACCGCCTTGGTACCGATAACGTTGATGGCCACCACGCGGTCGGCGGCGGAAGGGCCAAGCACAGCGCGGTACAGGCAAAGAAAAGTGGCTGCCGTAAGCAGAACGGCGACAGCAATAAATACTCCGTCAAGCACCCCGCTCCACCTCCTCTATCTCAGTGAGCCTGTTCATCATCTCCCACTCGGCGCAATCCTCAGCGGCGGCGCGCGTAATGGCGTGGACCACGTACACATCATCGGCGATCTCCACCGTCAGCGTACCCGGCGTCAGGGTGATGGAATTGCCCAGTATCAGCCTGTTTAACGGCTTTGCGACCCTTGTTCTGTACCTGACAAAGCCGGGTGAAATCTCCAGCTTCGGCTTTAGCACAATTTTGGCCACATCCCAGTTTGCTTTAAAGATGGCCACCAACAGCAAGTAGAAATACCGCGCCCATTTCCCCGCCGTGGCACAGAGCAGCAGCGGCCGTTCAGCCGGCTGCAGCAACAGGTCGCGGTTGATGGCGGCGATGGCCCAGGCGGACACAACCCCGACCAACAGGTGCTGCCAGTGCAGGCGCCAGCTAATCAGCAGCCAAAACAACAGGAGCAGTCCAAAAGTGGCCCAAAACGTCCTACTCTCTTTCCTGATGCCCATCTCCTCTTTCTCCCTCGCCCCGCCTGAAGTCGCCCGATTTGCCGCCGCGCTTTTCCAGCAGGCAAACCCGGCTGATGACCATCTCCCTGTCCACGGCCTTGCACATATCATAGACGGTCAGAGCCGCTACGGCCACCGCGGAAAGCGCTTCCATCTCCGCGCCCGTCCTGCCGGCCGTTCTCACTCTAGCCTCGATTAACAGCCGGCTGTTGTCCTTGTCCGGGGTAAAACTTAAATCCACCGCCGTCAACAGGAGCGGGTGGCACATCGGAATCAACTGGGCCGTCTGCTTGGCAGCCAGAACGCCCGCCACCTGAGCAACGGCCAGCACATCGCCCTTGGCCAGCCCTCCGGCGGCAATCAGCGCCAGCGTGTCCGGCCGCATCTGGACATGGCCGCCGGCCACCGCCTCGCGCAGCGTCTCGTCCTTGGCCGTAACGTCAACCATCCTGGCCCGGCCTTCCCCGTTAAGATGCGTCAGCTTTTCCATGATTTCCTCCAAAAAAGGCGTTGTGCCGGGCAACACAGCCATCCTGCCAAGTGTACACCCTCCATGGCGGACTGTCAACCGGCATGGCCGCTCATTGGCGGGCGTCCGGCGCCGCATTTCAGCCGTTTCCCGCTCAGGCGATCGTCTTTTGCGGGCAGACCTCCACGCAGGTGCCGCAGTTGTTGCAGATATAGCCGTCAATAATGGCCAGGTTGTTTTCCAGGCGGATGGCGGTGACCGGACATTCCTTCACGCACAGGCCGCAGGCGATACAGCCGCGGGAACAGACTTCCCGCACCTGCTTGCCTTTGTCCTGCGACTTACAGCGCACATAATGGATGGTCTTGGCGTTAACCATCTCGATGACCTGGCGGGGACAGGCGTTCTTGCATTTCCCGCAACTGATGCACAGGTCATGGTTAATCACCGGCAACCCGGTCCCGTTCATGGAAATCGCCTCAACCGGGCAGATGCGCGCGCAGGTCCCCTCGCCGACGCAGCCGAAGCGGCAGGCTTTTACACCGCCGCCAAACATCAGCGCCGCTTTACAGTCCCTGTAACCGTCATAAACAGCTCTGCTCCTGGCCGTATCACAGCCGCCAAGACAGACGAGTTGCGCTGTGACCCTGGCCTCCGCCGCCGGCGCTTCCACGCCCAGCAGCTCGGCAATCTTTTTCGCCACCTCGGGGCCGCCCGGGGTGCAGGCGTTAAGCGACGCCCGGCCGGCCACCACTTCCTCGGCATACTGGCCACAACCGGCATAACCGCAGCCGCCGCAGTTGGCCCCCAGCAGATACCCCTGAATCATTTCCACCCGGGGATCCACCTCCACGGCAAACTTTTGCGCCGCAAAGGCCAGCAGCCCGCCAAAAAGAAGCCCCATGCCTCCCAGACTGACAATGGCAATAAGCATTTTCTTCTTCCTCCCTGCGTTACAGCATCCCTTTAAATCCGGAGAAAGCGAGCGACAGAATCCCGGTCATTATCAGCCCGAGGGAAATCCCCTTAAGGTGGCCCGGCACAAATGAAAGGTCCAGGCGTTCGCGGATGCCGGCCATAATCAGCATCGCCATGGTAAATCCGGCGGCGGCAGCCACGCTGAACACCACGGCCTCCAGCAGGTTGTAACCAAGGTTAATATTCAGGATAGCCACACCCAGCACGGCACAGTTGGTTGTAATCAGCGGCAGGTAGATGCCGAGCGCCTGGTACAGCGCCGGACTGATTTTACGGACCACCAGCTCCACAAATTGCACCAGCGCGGCAATGACCAGGATAAAAACAATCGTGCGCAGGTACTGCAGATTGTACTGGATCAGCAGGTACTGCTCGATAGGCCAGGTCACCAGGGCTGTCATGCCCATGACAAAAATAACGGCCATGCCCATGCCCAGAGCCGTCTCCACCTTCCGGGAAACGCCCAGAAACGGGCAAAGGCCCAGGAAGCGGGAGAGGACAAAGTTGTTGATAAAAATCGCCCCGAAAATAATGGTTATCAGTTCGCCCACAGCCGATAGCCTCCTTTACCCCAGCTTATATTTCTTGGCCAGCATGTTATAAAGCGCCATCATCAGGCCCAGCGCAATAAAAGCGCCGGGCGGGAAACCAAATACTTTAAACGGCTGGTAAGCCGCACCCATGACGTTTACCCCGAAAATAGTGCCGGCGCCAAGCAGTTCGCGGATGGAGCCCAGCACTGTCAGGGCGAAGGTAAAGCTTAAGCCCACGCCGATGCCGTCGGCGATAGAGCTGAGAATACCGTTTTTGGAAGCGAACGCCTCCGCCCGCCCGAGGATGATGCAGTTAACCACAATCAACGGCACAAAGATGCCAAGCTGGGCGTGCAGCGCCGGCAAAAATGCGTTTAGCGACATATCGACAATGGAAACAAAGGTGGCGATAACCACAATGAAGCAGGGGATGCGGATTTTATCCGGCATAAAATTGCGCAGGGCACTGATTACCAGGTTGGAGCCAATCAACACCGCCGTGGCGGAAAGTCCCATGCCCAGGCCGTTTTGTGCCAGACCCGTCACAGCCAGCGTCGGGCACAGGCCAAGCACCAGGCGCAGGGGCGGAATTTCCTTGAAACCGTTCGTTAAAGCTTTTAACGCGCTCATTTTTTCACCTCCGCTTACTTGGTCCCCAGAAAACGGGAAACCGTGGCCGGCAACGTTTGCCGGACGCCGCTTGTCAGCGCTGTCGACGAAACCGTGGCACCGCTGATATTGTCAATATCCTGCCCCACAGCCAGCGGGTCGGCAGGAGATTTGCCGGTAAACTGGTCCAGGAAAGCCTGTTGTTTGATTTTATCGCCGATCCCCGGCGTCTCCGATTGAGAAATAACGCCCACACTGACCACCTTCCCCTCGCCGTCCACCGCCAGGCTGAAGGTAATGGGACCGCCGTAGCCGGCAACGCTGCCCTCGGTCAGCAGGCCGACTACCTTCCCCTCGCCGTCCAGCGCCAGGGTAGCCGTCTGACCTTCCACCGTCTTATCCTCCAGGGTAGCCGCGCCCGGGAAAATCTGCTGAATCCGGGCGATTTTCTCGCGCGCTTCGCGCTCGGCAATTACTTTGGAGGTTACCTGGTTGACGTAAGCCAGCGAGCCGGCGGCCAACCCTGAAATGAGCATCAGGATAAAGGAGAGTTTTACAATTTCCTTCATTGCTGTTTTGCCACCTCCCCGAATTTCCTGGGCAGCGTCAGGTTATCGAGCAGCGGGGTCACCGCGTTCATCAGCAGGATGGCAAAAGTGGTGCCCTCCGGGTAGGCGCCGAACAAACGGATCAGCATGTTGATAAAGCCGCAGCCGATCCCGAAAATCAGGCGGCCGCGCGCAGTCACCGGGGAGGTGACCATGTCGGTGGCCATAAACAGGGCGCCGAGCATCACGCCGCCGGCCAGCATGTGAAAGAGGCCCATGGAGATCATCTGCATCAGCGAGCCGGAGCCGTCGAAAAAGGTGCCCATTAAAAAAACCGTGCCGAGGTAGCCGCCGGGAATACGCCAGTCGATATGCCCCTTGTAAAACAGCCAGGCGGCTCCGAGCAACAGGGCAAAGGCGCTCGTCTCGCCAAGCGAGCCGGGTACGGCGCCGACAAACAGGTTAATAAAGCTGGTCCCTTCCACACCGGTCGCCAGCGGCGTAGCCGCCGTGGCCAAATCCAGCGGCCGCAGCCAGGTCGTCATATGTCCGGCCCAGGAGGCCATCAGAATAGCGCGCGCCACCAGCGCCGGGTTAAAGATGTTGTTGCCGATGCCGCCAAAGACCTGCTTGCCGATAAGAATCGCCACCACGCCGCCAATCACCACCAGCCACCAGGGAGGCGCCGGCGGCAGCGTCATGGCCAGGAGCAACCCTGTTACCGCGGCGCTCCCGTCCCCGAAAATATTTTTTTTCTTTAGCACTATCGCCTCCGCTACCATGGCCGACAGCATACCCAGCACCATGGTCAGGAGGCCGCGCCACCCGAAGAAAATCACGCCGGCCAAAGCGGCCGGGAATAAGGCCACCAGCACGTCAATCATTACGCTCTGGACAGTCTCCGGCGCGCGCAGGTGTGGCGAAGACGAAACAACGAGCTTTGCTTCCACCCTTTCCCCCTCCTCCGAAAAAATTAAAGGGACACCTATTTCTTGGCCCGCTTAGCCGCTATATCAGCCTTCGACATCCGAATCCACTGTACCAGCGGCCGCTTGGCCGGGCAAACATAAGTACAGCAGCCGCACTCGATGCAGTCCATGGCATTGGACGACTCAGCCCGGTCGTACAGGCCCTGCTCCACGGCGGAGCCGATAAACAGGGGCATGATGCTGACCGGGCAGACATCCACACACTTGGCGCACTTGATACAGGGACGGATGTCGTACAGTTCCACCTCCAGGTTGGTCAGGCAAAGTATGCCTGAGGTGCCCTTAATCACCGGAAAATTCTCCACGGTCGGCTGGGCCAGGCCCATCATCGGCCCGCCGAGAATGACTTTCCGGACATTGGGCTTAAATCCGCCGCACTGCTCAATCACTTCCTCCATGGGCGTCCCCACCCGAACCAGCATATTCCTCGGTTCATTGATTCCGGAGCCGGTAATTGTGACAATCCGCTCAATCAGCGGCTTGCCGAAACAAACCGCGTCGGCGACTGCGATACAGGTACCCACGTTCTGCACCACGCAGCCCACCGCGGAAGGCAGGCCTCCGGAAGGCACCTCACGGCCGGTAAAGACCTTAATCAGTTGTTTCTCCGCCCCTTGCGGGTACTTGGTGTGCAAAGCGTGAACCTCGATGTCGGAATAGCCCGCGGCGGCGTTTTTCAGCGCCTGCACAGCGTCCGGCTTGTTATCCTCCACGCCGATGCAGCCCTTGGGCGCGCCGACAGTTTTCATGATAATCCTCAGGCCGGTTATCATATCGGCCGGCCTTTCCAGCATGGCCCGGTGGTCGGAAGTCAGGTACGGCTCGCACTCGGCCCCGTTTACCAGGACATAGTCAATTTTCGTGCCGGGCGGCGGCGAGAGCTTGACGTGCGTGGGGAAAGTAGCCCCGCCCATCCCGACAATACCCGCGCTCCGGATGATTTTTTTCAGTTCGTCCGGGCCGGCTTTTTCCCAATCCGGATTCGGGCGCACGTCTTCATGCCACATGTCCTGGCCGTCAGACTCGATATAAACTGCTTTGACCGGGCGGCCGAGCGGATGATTGCAGGGGGCGATTTTGACCACCTTTCCCGAAACGCTTGCATGGACGGGAGCGGAAACAAAAGCCTGAGTGTCACCAACCTTCTGTCCCTTTTTAACCTCATCGCCGACAGCGACCACAGGTTCGCAGGGTGCCCCGATATGCTGCCCCATGGGGATAATCACCAGCGCCGGCGGGCGGGCCGGAGCCACGGGCTTCTTCTCCGTGGCACTCTTAAAATGCCCGGGATGGACGCCTCCCCTGAACGTTTTAAAACTCAAGCTCAATTCACCCCTTTAAAAAACGTTTAAACGACAACTCTGAAGTTTTCGTGAAAATTTGCAAAAATCCTGCCTGTTTCTATTTTTTTTGTAACTGCTCAGGGAGCATAACATGAGCGAAACTGTGGGGAAGTTAATTCTGTCCCGTGCTAAGTTTTGCGCAGCACAGTGCAGGCTTCGCTTACCGTGTACAGCGACCCGGCCACACAGACCGCTTCGCCCGGCCTTACCGCGGCGAGTGCCGCCTCCACTGCCGCGGGCACAGTGTTGAACACTTGCACAGGAACCGGCGCAAACGGGCGGGCCAGCGCCGCCACCAGTTCAGGGTCGGCGGCGCGTTCGCTCTCCGGGCGTGTGACAAGCAGTCCGGCGGTAGCGAGCGGCGCCAGCAGAGAGAGCATTTCCTCCACGGCCTTGTCGGCCAAGATGCCAAGCACCAGATGCAGCTTCCTGCCGTTAAGCAGCTCTGTCAAAGCACGCCGCAAAGCCAGCACACCATCAGTGTTGTGCGCCCCGTCCACCAGGATCAGCGGCTCGCGGGAGAAAATCTCCAGCCGGCCCGGCCAGCGTGCGGTAGCCAGCCCCGCCCGGACGGACGCCTCGTCAAAAGAAACGGGCAGGCATTCAAGCGCCGCGAGCGCGCTCGCGGCGTTGACAACCTGGTGCCGGCCCAGCAGTGCTGTTTTTAAGCCCCGTAGTTTCCGCTGCCGGCTTTGGTAGTCAAAAATCTGGCCGTCCAGCGTTGTTTCGCTGACTTCAACCCGTACCTCCCGGCCTACCGCCAGCAGGGGGCATCCCCGCTCCCCGGCCGTTTTCTCAAGCACGGCAAACGCTTCCGGCTTATCGGCGGCGGTGACTACCGGGACACCCCTCTTGATAATTCCGGCTTTCTCAAAGGCAATTTGCTCCACCGTGTCCCCCAGCACCTGCGTATGCTCCAGGCCGATGTTGGTAACCACCGCCACTTCCGGCACTATGACATTGGTGGCATCCAGCCGGCCGCCAAGACCGACTTCCACCACGACCCAGTCCGGCGCTAAGTGCGCGAAATAGTCAAACGCCATGGCCGTGATTACCTCAAACTCTGTGGGCTGCCCAAGCGCGGAAGCGGCAATTTCGGCTACGTGCGGCCGCACCTTCTCCACCAGGCGGACCAATTCCTCGCCGGTCACGTCGCGGCCGCCCACAGCCATGCGGTTAGTAAAAGACTCCAGGTACGGCGATGTGTACAGCCCCGCGCGCAGGCCGTGTGCCGTTAGGAGCGACGCCAGGAAAGCGGCCGTCGAACCTTTGCCGTTCGTCCCGGTAATATGGGCACAGCGCAGCGACCTGTGCGGGTCGCCGAGCCGGTGAAGCAGTGCCTCAATACGCTCCAGGCCCGGCTTGGTTCCGAAACGGTACAGGCTGTGGATATAGTCGAGCGCCTCCCGGTAGTTCACAGGGCTGCCAGGCGGGCGCGCACCTTCTCGCGCTGCAAGCTGTATTCCGCCTCCTTGGCCTGTTCTTCTTCAACCACCCGGGCAGGCGCCTTGGCCAGGAATACTTCGTTTTGCAGCTTGCCCCGGCACCTGGCCAGTTCCGCCTCCAGCCGCTGCTCCTCTTTCTCCAGGCGCTGCCGCTCCTGGGCCACGTCTATGGTGCCCTCCAACAGCAAATAGAGCTCCACTTCGCCCACGGCAGCGCTCAGGCAGCAGCGCGGCTTATCCGCCAATTGCAACACCAGCTGCGCCTCGCTGACATTGGCCAGCCTTTTCAGCAGCGGCAGGCCCTCCGCCAGCACGGCCCCCGTTTCTTCCGGCGCCTGCAGGATAACGCTGAGCTTGGCGCCCGGCGGCAGCTGCGCCTCGGCGCGCAAGGCCCTAATCGCCCTGATCACCTCCATAACGAGGTTCATCCGCTCATGTTCGGCCGGAAAATCATGTGCCTCCGTCGCCATTGGCCAGGGCGCCAGCACAATCGTGGCGGCCGGGTCCCGTGCGGACAGCTTTTGCCGGATTTCTTCCGTGATGAACGGCATAAACGGGTGTAAGAGGCGCATAATTCCGTCCAGAACAAAAGTCAGCACGGCACGGGCCGCTTGTTTTTCAGCCTCTTTTTCCGGCGCGTAAAGAGTAATCTTGGCCATCTCCACGTACCAGTCGCAATAATCGCTCCAGAGAAAGTCATAAAGCAGGCGCGCCGCCTCTCCCAGCTCAAAATCATCCATCAGGCGGTCCACCCGGCGCACCGTCTCGTTATAACGGTGCAATATCCAGCGGTCGGCGGCGGAAAGCGGCCTCTTATTATCCGGCGGCCCGACGTCAGTCAGGGCAGTGTTCATCAGCACAAAACGGGAGGCGTTCCAAATTTTATTGGCAAAATTGCGGCTGTTCTCCACGTTTTCCTGACGGAAACGCAGGTCATTGCCCGGCGCCTGGCCGGTGACCAGCGTGAAACGGAGCGTGTCCGCGCCGTAGCGTTCGATTATTTCCAGCGGGTCGATGCCGTTCCCCAGCGATTTACTCATTTTCCTGCCCTGCGCGTCGCGCACCAGGCCATGAATATAGACGGTCCGGAAGGGGACTTCCTCCATAAATTCCAGACCCATAAAAATCATGCGGGCCACCCAGAAAAAAATAATATCATAGCCGGTCACCAGCACACTGGTCGGGTAATAATGGGCCAGGTCGTCTGTCCGCTCCGGCCAGCCGAGCGTGGAAAACGGCCACAGCGCCGAAGAAAACCAGGTGTCAAGCACATCCGGATCCTGCACGGGCACGCCGCCGCAGGACGGGCAGGACTCAGGTTCCAGGCGCGCCACCACCGTCTCCCCGCAGGCACAGTACCAGGCGGGAATGCGGTGACCCCACCAGATCTGCCGGGAGATACACCAGTCGCGGATATTTTCCACCCAGTTCAGGTACACGCGGGTAAAACGTTCCGGCACAAAGCGGATTTCCCCGCTCTTAACCCTGGCGATAGCCGGCTCCGCCAACGGCTTCATGCGCACGAACCACTGCTTGGAGAGCAGCGGCTCAATTACCGTCCGGCAGCGCTGGCACCGTCCCAGCGCATGGCTCTGCTCCTGTTCGGCGAGCAACAGCCCCGCCGCCCGCAGGTCCTCAACAATCCGCCGCCGCGCCTCCCCTGCCTCGAGCCCGGCATAACGGCCGGCGGCCGGCGTCATCCGCCCGTTACTGCCGATCACCGTTACCGACGGCAGGCCGTGGCGCCCGGCCAGCAAAAAATCGTTGTAATCGTGGGCCGGCGTAATTTTGACCGCGCCGCTGCCAAAATCAGGCTCCACATACTCGTCGGCCACCACCGGCAGCCTGCGCCCAACCAGCGGCAGCAGCACCTCCCTGCCGACCAGCGCCCGGTAACGCACGTCCTGGGGGTGGACGGCCACGGCAGTATCGCCAAGCATCGTTTCCGGCCTGGTCGTCGCCACCGTAACGGCGCCCTCGCCGTCAATGACGGGATAGGCGATAAAATACAGCGTCCCCGCTTCTTCCTCGTGTTCCACCTCAATGTCCGACAGGGCCGTGTGGCAGCGCGGGCACCAGTTGGTGATGTAGTCTCCCCGGTAAATAAGCCCCCGCTCGTACAAGGCGACAAAAACTTCCCTAACCGCCCGGGAGCAGCCTTCGTCCATGGTAAACCGCTCCCGTGACCAGTCGCAAGACAGGCCGAGCTTCTGCAGTTGCCGGACGATACGGCCATGGTATTCCTCTTTCCATTCCCAGACTCGCTCAAGAAACGCCTCCCGGCCCAATTCCTGGCGCGTGACTCCTTCCTCGGCCAGATGCTCCTCCACCTTAATCTGCGTGGCGATGCCGGCATGGTCGGTACCGGGCAGCCAAAGAGTATCCAGCCCCATCATGCGCCGGCGGCGGATGAGTATATCCTGAATGGTGCAGTCCAGGGCATGGCCCATGTGCAGCGAGCCGGTAACATTCGGCGGCGGGATTACAATAGTAAAAGTCTCTTTAGCCGGGTCGCCCGGCGCACGAAAAAAACCGCGCTCCAGCCATTCCCCGTACAGCCTGTCCTCCACCGCGCCGGGGTCATAGACAGGCGGCAACTTACTTTCAGTCATGGAACTCCTCCTTATATTCCCTCATCCCGCTCGTCCAGAAACTGCGTGATGATGCGCCATAAAGCGTCTTTCCCCTCGCCGGTCTCCACGGAAAAGGGGATTATCGGCCCCTCCGCGCCAAGCCCTAGGCCATCCCTGATTTGCCGCAAGGCTGCAGGCCACCTGCCGCGGGAGATTTTATCCGCCTTGGTCGCCACAATCACCGCCGGAACCTTAAAGTGCACAAGCCACTCATACATGGCCCTGTCTTCCGCGCTCGGCCTGTGCCGGATATCGACCAGCAACACGACCAGCCGCAGGCTCTCCCGCCCGTACAGGTACTGCTCAACCAGGCGGGCAAAAGCATTCCTTGTGCCCCGTGCCACGCGCGCATACCCGTAACCGGGCAGGTCCACCAAGTAAAAGGATTGGTTGATCAGAAAAAAATTGACCAGCCTTGTCTTCCCTGGGGTGCTTGCCGTTCTGGCCAGCGCTTTCCTGTTTACGAGGCAGTTAAGCAGCGAAGACTTGCCCACGTTGGAGCGCCCGGCAAAAGCTATTTCCGCGCCTCCCGGGACCGGGAACTGGCCGGGAGCGGCCGCACTGGCAGCGAACCTGGCTTCCGTTATTTTCACGGCGCCGCCGGCAGCGCATGTTGCAGCACCTGGTCCATATGCTCCACAAAGACCAGCTCCAGCTTGCGCCGCACGTTTTCCGGGATTTCCGCCAGGTCTTTTTTGTTTTCCGCCGGTAACAGGATTGTCTTAATCCCGGCACGGTGAGCGGCCAGCACTTTTTCCTTGACCCCGCCGACAGGCAGCACGCGGCCGCGCAGCGTAATCTCCCCCGTCATAGCCACCGCGTGCCTGGCCGGGCGCCTGGTCAGCGCCGAAACGAGCGCCGTGGCCATGGTAATACCGGCTGACGGCCCGTCCTTGGGGATGGCCCCCTCCGGGATATGAATATGGATATCGTACGTTTCATGAAAATTCTCATCAATTTCCAGTTCCCCGGCACGCGAGCGGATATACGAAAGGGCCGCCTGGGCCGATTCACGCATCACCTCGCCCAGTTTTCCGGTCAGCAACAGTTTGCCCTTGCCTTTCATCAGGGTAACCTCAATGACCAGCGTATCGCCGCCGGCTTCCGTCCAGGCCAGGCCGGTGGCCACCCCCGACTCGTCATCCTGCTCGGCCACCCCAAAGCGGTAGCGCGGCACACCCAGATATTTTTCCAGGCCCTGCGGCAAAATCACAGCCCGCTTCTTCCCGTCCTGCACCACTTCCCGGGCTACTTTACGGCAAATGGCGGCCAGCTGCCGTTCCAGGTTGCGCACACCGGCCTCCCTGGTAAAATTGCGGATAATTTTGCGCAGCGCCTTTTCCGAAACGGTCACCTGCCCCCTGTCCAGGCCGTGTTCGCGCAACTGCTTGGGCAGCAGGTACCTTTCGGCAATTTTGACCTTTTCTTCCTCCGTGTAGCCCGGGATAAATATCGTCTCCATCCTGTCCAGCAGCGGCTGCGGAATATTGTACAGGACGTTGGCCGTAGTGATAAACATGACATGGGAAAGGTCAAAAGGTATTTCCAGGTAGTGGTCGGAAAAAGCGTTGTTCTGCTCGGGGTCAAGCACCTCCAGCAGCGCCGCGGAAGGGTCGCCCCGAAAATCAGTGGCCATTTTGTCAATCTCGTCCAGCAGAAAAACCGGATTTTGCGACTTGGCCTGCCGCATGCCCTGGATAACCCGCCCGGGCAGGGCGCCCACATAAGTGCGGCGGTGCCCGCGGATTTCCGCCTCATCCCGCACGCCGCCCAGGGAAACACGGACAAAATTGCGCTCCAGCGCCCGCGCCACCGACTTGGCCAGGCTTGTTTTGCCCACCCCGGGAGGTCCTACCAGGCAAAGAATCGGGCCTTTCAGCTTTTTGGCCAGCTGGCGCACCGCCAGGTACTCGACAATGCGCTCTTTGACTTTTTGCAGACCGTAATGATCCTCGTCCAGAATCTTTTCCGCAGCACCCAGGTCCAGCCGGTCTTCCGTCTGCCTGGACCAGGGCAGGGACAGGATCCAGTCCAGGTAGTTGCGGATCACCACGGCTTCCGCCGCGGCCGGCGGCATTTTCTCCAGCCGCTCCACTTCCTTCAGCGACTTTTCCCGCACCTCGTCCGGCAGCCCGGCCTCGTCGATTTTTACCCGGTACTCGTCAGCCTCGGCCAGCCGCTCGTCCTTTTCGCCCAGTTCCTTCTGGATTGCTTTCATCTGCTCGCGCAGGTAATACTCCTTCTGCGTGCGTTCCATCTGTTTGCGCACACGCAGGTTGATTTTGCGCTCGATTTCCAGGACTTCCATCTCGTGGCTGATAATCTCGCTCAGCTTCTCCAGGCGCGCGCGCGGCGCCAGGGACTCGAGAATTTCCTGTTTCTGCTGGACTTTCAGCGACAGGTGGGAAGAAATAATGTCAGCCAGTCGCCCGGGCTCATCAATAGCCGAGATGGTTACCAGTGTTTCCGGAGGAATTTTTTTGCTGAGCTTAATATACTGCTCAAACTGAAAGATGACGCTGCGCATCAACGCTTCGGTCTCAATGCTCCGCGTGCTTTCTTCGGGAATTTCATCGACCTGCACCTTAAAATAAGGCTCAGTAGCCTTATAATCCCGAATGGTCGCCCTGGACAGGCCTTCCACCAGGACCCGGATCGTCCCCCCAGGCAGCTTCAGCATCTGCTTGATTTGCGCAATTGTCCCTATCCCGTATATCTCCTCCGGCTTGGGGTCATCCACGCGTGCCTCTTTTTGCGCGACCAGCAGCACCAGGCTGTCGTCTATCATTGCCTGCTCCAGAGCGCTGACAGACCTTTCCCGGCCGACGTCAAGATGCATCACCATATTGGGAAAGACCAGGATTCCCCGCAGGGGCAGCAGAGGCAGGACCTTTTGTTTTTTCCGCATTGGCTTTCTCCCCTCTTTCGGAGATTGATACCCCCATAGCTTGTTTATATTCGCGAAAACAACACTTTTTCCTTTTGCACCGCGTAATCTGTTTTGCTCTTTCCGGATCCGCCAAAAGAAAACCCCCGCAACCGGCGGGGGTCCTGCACACGATCCCTAGTAAAAAGAGGCGGCCGCCGCCCCGGCCGGAAAGCCTTCCGTCTTTACCCGTCCCTGGCCGAAGGCCAGTTCCAGCACCTCGTCAAGCGTTTCCACAGGAACCACCTCGATATCAGGCAGCCCGTTAAACACCTGCTGCCAGTTATCCTTCGGAATCAGGATTTTCCCGGCGCCCGCACGACGCGCCGCTTCCACCTTGCAGGCGACACCCCCCACGGGACGGACGCCGCCGCGCACGGAAATCTCCCCTGTCATAGCTACCGTGTTAGGCACCGGCAAAGCGGTCAGGGCCGAGTAAACAGCCACCGCCACGGCCACCCCGGCCGACGGCCCGTCCACCGGCACCCCGCCCGGGAAATTAAGATGCAGGTCAAAATCCCGCGGGTTGACCTGCAGGTAATCCTGCAGTACCGTCAGCACATTCTCCACCGAACCGCGCGCCATGCTTTTGCGCCGGATCAGCCGCTGCGGTCCGCCCATTTCCTCCTCCTCCACCACCCCGGTCACCAGCAGCCGCCCCTGCCCGGGGGCAACCCGGTGCGCGGCCACCTCGATTTCCAGGAGCATCCCCATACTCGGGCCATAGACCGCCAGGCCGTTCACATAACCCACCTGCGGCCGGGCCGGTATTTTCTTCTCCGGGCGCGGCGACATCCGGCTGGCGTTAACCACCCACTCCACATCGGCGGCGGTCAGCCGCTGCAAGTGCCGCTCGCAAAGCGCGATACCGGCCGCGATCTGCACGGTATTGACCGCTTCCCGTCCGTTGGCCGCATACTTTTTAATGACCTCCAGCGCCGCGCCGTCAACGGCAAAATCGATACGCCCCGCGGCGTTCTCCGCAATCCGGACGACCTCTTCCGGCAAAAGGCCGCGGAAGAACACCTCCAGGCAACGGGAACGGATGGCGGGCGGTATCTCCTCCGGCATCCTGGTAGTCGCCCCAATCAGCCGGAAATCAGCCGGCAGGCCGCGCTGGAATATCTCGTGGATATGCTGCGGGATATTGCGGTCCTCCTGGCTGTAGTAGGCGCTCTCCAGGAAAACCTTGCGGTCCTCCAGGACTTTCAGCAGCTTGTTCATCTGCGTGGGATGCAGCTCGCCAATCTCGTCGATAAAAAGCACCCCTCCGTGCGCCTTGGTCACCGCGCCCGCCTTCGGCTGCGGGATGCCTGCCATCCCCATGGGTCCCGCCCCCTGGTAAATCGGGTCGTGGACCGAGCCGATCAGCGGGTCGGCAATCCCCCGCTCGTCAAAGCGCGCCGTCGTGGCATCAAGCTCCACAAACCGCGCCTCCCTGCCAAAAGGCGAAATGCTGTTCCGCTTGGCCTCCTCCAGCACCAGGCGGGCGGCTGCCGTCTTGCCTACTCCCGGCGGGCCAAACAGCAGCACATGCTGCGGGTTGGGACCGCACAGCGCCGCCCGCAGCGCCTTTAACCCTTCCTCCTGGCCGATAATTTCCGCAAAAGACGCCGGACGCGTTTTTTCCGACAGCGGCTCCGTCAGAGATATCTCCCGCATCCTGCGCAGTTGTTCCATTTCCTTCCGCGACTCCCGGTCCACGGCCGCCTTACCCGACTGCTGCGAGCGCAGCAGGTTCCAGAAATACAAGCCGATAATCACCGCAAAAAAAAGCTGCACCATCCCGATGAACGGCGCCAGTTCCGCCACGCGCCTCGCCTCCTTGGCCAACGTTATCCTTAGTCTAGTATAACCGCCGGACAAGAAAAAAACCGCCGTTGCCGGCGGTTTGCCACTTCACTCACGCTGTTTCTTCCTTCTTTTTCCGTCGCTTGTCGACCGTTACCAAAATCGGCTTCTCCCTCTTGGAAACAACCTCCCGCGTGATAATGCACTTGCCGATATCGTTCCGGGACGGCAACTCATACATCACATCCAGCAGGATTCCCTCAAGGATGGAGCGCAGGCCTCTGGCCCCCGTACTGCGGCGGATGGCCTCATCCGCAATAATCTCCAGGGTCCCCTCTTTAAACTCCAGGGAAACGCCGTCCATTTCAAACAGGCGCTGGTATTGCCGGATAAGCGCGTTGCGCGGCTCGGTCAGTATCCTGATCAGGGCGTGCCTGTCAAGAGCGTCCAGCGTCGCCACAACCGGCACCCGGCCCACAAACTCAGGTATCAGGCCGAATTTGATCAGGTCCTGAGGCAGCACATGCCGCAGCACCTGCCCGATATTCAAATCACGCTTGCCGGCCACCTCCGCGCCAAAACCGATGCCCTTTTTGCCGATACGCGCCTGAATGATTTTTTCCAGGCCGTCAAAAGCTCCGCCGCAGACAAACAAAATGTCGGTTGTGTCAATCTGCATAAACTCCTGGTGCGGGTGCTTGCGGCCGCCCTGCGGCGGCACACTGGCCACCGTGCCTTCCAGGATTTTCAGCAGCGCCTGCTGCACACCCTCGCCGGAAACATCGCGCGTAATCGATGGATTATCGGTCTTGCGGGCAATTTTGTCAATCTCGTCAATATAAATTATGCCCTTCTCCGCTTTTTCCAGGTCATAGTCGGCGGCCTGGATCAGCTTCAGCAGGATATTCTCCACATCCTCGCCCACATAGCCGGCCTCCGTCAGCGACGTGGCATCGGCAATGGCAAACGGCACGTTAAGAATCCTGGCCAGCGTCTGGGCCAGCAGCGTCTTGCCCACACCGGTAGGCCCGACCAGCAAAATATTGCTTTTCTGCAGCTCCACGTCGTCCGGCTTGGGCTCGGAGTTAATCCGCTTGTAGTGGTTGTAAACAGCCACCGCCAGCGACTTTTTCGCTTCCTCCTGGCCGATCACATACTGGTTTAGGATTTCATTGATTTCCGTCGGCCGCGGCAACTCCACCATGTCTAATTCCTGCTCGTCGCACAATTCTTCCTCAATTATCTCGTTGCACAGTTCAATGCACTCATCGCAAATATAAACACCCGGCCCGGCCACCAGCTTGCGCACCTGGTCCTGGGTCTTGCCGCAAAAAGAACACTTCAACTGGCCCTTTTCATCGCTGAATTTAAACATAATTTCACCTCACGGCAGCTAGCGTTTTTCCAGCACGCTGTCAATCAAACCGTAACTTTTGGCATGTTCGGCCGACATAAAGAAATCCCGATCCGTATCCTGGGCAATCTGCTCCACCGGCTTGCCAGTGTGCTTGGCCAGGATACCGTTTAGCCGCTCACGGATGCCGAGAATCTCCCGGGCATGAATCTCGATATCCACGGCCTGGCCGCGCGCCCCGCCCAACGGCTGGTGCATCATCATCCTGGAATTGGGCAGCGAATATCTTTTCCCCGCCGCCCCCGCCGCCAGCAGCACCGCGCCCATGCTGGCCGCCAGCCCGACGCAGATGGTCGAGACCTCCGGCCTGATATACTGCATCGTGTCATAAATGGCCAGCCCCGCGTAAACCGAGCCGCCCGGAGAATTGATATACAGATTGATATCTTTCTCCGGGTCTTCCGACTCCAGAAAAAGCAACTGGGCAATTACCAGATTGGCCACCATGTCGTCAATCGGCGTCCCGATAAACACAATCCGGTCCTTTAGCAGCCGCGAGTAAATATCGTAAGCCCGTTCCCCGCGGTTTGTCTGCTCCACAACCATCGGAACAAGGTTCATCTCTGATCCTCCTCACCGGCCGGCAGCGCCTCCCGCACCGAGGCCCGCCCGACCAAAAAGCCGCGCGTTTTCTCAAGCCTGATCTCCCGGCGCAGTCCCTCGGTCCGGGCCTCATCCCGGAAATACTCCCTCACTTTGTCTAAGTCCTGCCGGTAGGCGGCAGCCAGCTCCTTAACCTTTTCTTCTATTTCTTCATCACTCGCCTCTATTCCTTCTTTTTCAGCGATAGCCTCCAGTACCAGGGCGGTCTTCACCTGCTTCCCGGCATCTTCCCTTCTTTCCTCCCGCAGTTCATACAGGCTCTTGCCGGAAATTTCCATGTACTTCTCCAGGGAAAGTCCCTGCATATTCAGGAATTGCTCCATTTCACCAAGGACCCTTCCGATCTCCCTCTCCACCAGCACCTCCGGCAGAGCCACGGAAGCGTTGGCCGCCACCGCCTCCACCACCTGTTCAGCCAGTTCCCTGCGGGCTGTTTTTTCCGCGGCTGCCTTCAGTTTATTCTTCACATCCGCCTTAAATTCATCCAACGCGGCAAAATCAGAAACTTCCGCCGCAAAGCTGTCATCAAGCGGCGGGAACTCCTTGCGCTTGATTTCCCGCAGCAGCACTTTAAAAACAGCCTCCCGGCCCGCCAGGTGCCCGGCATGATAATCCTCCGGGAAGGTAACGGCCACATCCTTTTCCTCCCCGCTCCGCAACCCTGCCAGCTGCTCCTCAAAGCCCGGGATAAAAGAACCCGAGCCGATTTCCAGTGAATAGCCCTCGGCAGTACCTCCCTCAAACGGCACCCCGTCAATAAACCCCGCAAAATCAATCACGGCCAGGTCGCCGCTTTCCAGAACCCCGTCCTCCACCACCCGCAGCCTGGCATGCTTGCGCCGCAGCTGCTCCAGGTGCCGGTCCACGTCTTCATCGCTTACCGCCTTCGGCGCCACCTCAGCCTCAATCCCCAGGTACTCGCCCAAAGCAACCTCCGGCATCACTTCCACCGTCGCCTTAAAGACAAGCGGCTTGCCCTGTTCCAGCTGCACCAGGTCAATTTCCGGAGTCTCCAGAGCTTTCAGCCCCGTCTCAGCCAGCGCCCTGTCATAAGCCTCCGGCACCAGCATCTCCGCCGCCTCGTCATACAACACCCCGGCGCCAAGCCGGCGTTCCAGTACATGACGCGGCGCCTTGCCCTTGCGGAAACCGGGCAAATTAACCCTCTGCACCACTTTCTTGTAAGCCTGCTCGAGCGCCCTCTCCAGGCGTTCGGCGGCAATCTCCACTTCCATGCTGACCCTCGTATCGTCTATTTTTTCCCATTTAACCATCAGCTATGCTCCTTTCAACCCTCGCAACCTCCGTTTTTTGCACCTGCCAAGTATTGTACCATCAACAGCCACAAAAAAAAAGAGCCCCCGCCTTATAAAAAACTCAGCGCGCTCTCGGCGGAAAGCCGCGCAAAAGAAAAAGCCCCGCAAATTAACCGGCAGGGTTGCTACCATTTTACCTAAAATTGCAGTAAACTGCAGTATATTATGCTCCTGGACTCAAAACCCCAAGCCTGAATTTTTTGGTGCGGGCGAAGGGACTTGAACCCCCAGGGGCAATGCCCACCAGATCCTAAGTCTGGCGCGTCTGCCAGTTCCGCCACGCCCGCCTGATAATTAAATTGGGGTGGATGATGGGACTTGAACCCACGGCCCCCAGAGCCACAATCTGGTGCTCTAACCACCTGAGCTACACCCACCGCGCTGTCCTTGTTTAGGCCTCCGGTTTTCGGTCCTCCGACCTCCGACCTCCGACCTCTGACCTCTTGTTTGGTACGCCTGGCTGGATTCGAACCAGCGGCCCACGGATTAGAAGTCCGTTGCTCTATCCTCTGAGCTACAGGCGCATGCATAAAGTATTATAAAGCAATCTCCCGCCAAAAGCAAGAGGGGCCAGTTGACAGGATAACGTCCACGAGGCAATTCCCGCCTATACTTTGACATCGCTGCCCGTTACTGTTAAAATTTACCCAGGAGGTAGATGCCAATGAACTGGAAGCTCACCTTGCTGGCCGCCACCCTGCTCTTTGCCGGCGGCTGCCGCCACGGGAACGACGAACCGGGCACAACCAGCCTTCCCGGAAAAATCAATCTGCCGCCCCCGGCCTATGAAGGCCGCACTTCCCTCGAAGCCGCCCTCAACCGGCGCTATTCCGCCCGCCGCTTCAGCGACCGGCCGCTCCCGCTGGACTCCGTGGCGCAGCTACTCTGGTGCGCCCAGGGCCTTACCACCGACACCGTAACCGGAGCCACCCGCACCGCGCCTTCCGCCGGCGCCACTTACCCGCTTGAAGTGTACCTGATTGCCGGCAACATAACCGGCCTGGCCCCCGGCCTCTATCACTATTCCCCCAGGGAACACAGCCTGACACCCTTGCGCCCCGGCGAACACCGGCCCGCCCTGGCCTCCGCCGCCCTGCAGCAGGACTTTATCTCAGCCGCCCCGGCCAGCCTCATTCTGGCCGCCGACTACGCCCGCACCACCGGGCGCTACGGCGACCGCGGCCACCGCTACGTCCACATGGAAATCGGCCACGCCACCCAGAACATCCACCTGCAGGCCACTGCCCTCGGCCTTGGCAGCGTGGCCGTCGGAGCCTTCCACGACGACCGCGTCCGGACTCTGCTCGCCACTGACTACACCCCGCTGATGATTGTCCCGGTCGGCTTCCCCCAATAAAAAAACCACCTGCGTGGTTTATATTCTGGAGCGGGTGATGGGAATCGAACCCACGTAGCCGGCTTGGAAGGCCGGGACTCTGCCATTGAGCTACACCCGCCCGCTGCATCATTATACACCCAAAACGACTGCGAAACAAGGGGCAACATTTACCGCAGGACGACAGACATCATCAAACCTATCGCGGCCTTTTTTTGCTCCTCCACGATCCTTCACCCCTTCCGCTTCCAGTTTATCACAAACCAGCCCCTTTGCCAAGCAACCGGCGACGTCAGGAGACAGCAGAGTATCACCCCGCAATCAGGGATGCCGTAATTCAGTATGGTGTCCCTTTAATTCTGTTATCTCCTTGCCTGTGGCAAGGATTCCTTTTATAAAGGGATTGTCTTCCTGCAAATCCGATACTGTGAAGGCAACGGGGTCAATACAAACATCCCGGTACTTTCTTGCCAGCGACAACAAGAAAGTAACAGCATCTACAAAAAAATAGTCTTTGAAGCCATCTGAGAATATAGCGATATCAAGATCGCTTTGCCCGTCGTGCCTCCCGCTGGCATAAGACCCATACACATACGCTTTATCTATTGCGATATGTTTGCTCACATCGGAAAGATATTCGCTGATAATTCTATCTACTTTTTCAGCGACCTCAGCCATATAAATGCCTCCCTTGATTCATTTAAGAGCTCTTTACTTTCTTCCACGTTCACAGAAATACACTCCCCCGCGCTTCCAGTTTATCACAAATTACCCCTCTTGCCAAGCAAGCCCGAAGCAGAAAAACGGCGGAGTCTGCTGCGGAAGCAGGACTGTTACACCCCCCGGAATCAAGGAAGCCGTAATTCAGAAGTCAGAGGTCAGAATTGGAAAGAAAGGCCCCGGAGTTACCTCCGGGGCCTTTGGTTATGCCGTTGTTCTAGTTGTTACTGGGCGGTGACGGTGACGGTCCTGGCAGTGGCATCCCAGACGATGCCGGCACGCAGGGCAGTCGCCACAGCCCTGATGGGCAGTACGGTGCGGCCGTTGCTGATTGCCGCAGGCACTTCAAGGGGAACAACCACGCCGTTGATGGTCATGGTCTGGTCACCAATGCGCAGCTGGACGACGCGGTCGCCGCGCAGCAGGGTCACGGTGCGGCGGGCGGAATCCCAAATGATGTCGTCTTCGCTGACTCCGACTGCCAGGGCGGCGAAGCGCAGCGGCAGCAGGGTGCGGCCTTCCACTACGGTCGGCGCGGCGTCAATGGTGGTGGTCACGCCGTCGCGGACAAAGGAGAGGGCGCCGATGGTGAAGACGGAGCGGGTGAAAGTCTTGGAGATGACGTTGCCCAAAGCCACTTCGGCTACCACGGTGCCGCGGGCGGCGCCAAGTGTAAGGTTTACAGGAGCAACACCGGCAAACCCGAGAGCATCTGTTCCGAGAATAGCAGATCCGGCAACTGTCGCGGTGACAGGGGTTCCTGCCGGCACGCGGTCAAGATTTACCCTGATGCCCGATACGGTTACGGTTGCAGGATGAACAGCGCTTTGCCCTGTTACAGGAATGCCTATTACATTAGAATTAACCCCTGATACAGCACCAAATATCGGCAGAGTACCTCCAGTTGCTATGGTAGCAGCAACAGCAGGATTCCCTACTAATGTTACTCCGGCAGGCAGGGTAATGGTCAGGGTGCCTGCCTGCAATGCTCCGGCAAACGTCTCTGTAATAACCAAGTTGCCAAGAGCCTGACCGAGCGAATCCGCCCTGACATCAGGAGCCGCGGCAGCGGTTACCGTAACCGGCCTTCTCAGGGTGCCGACAGTGACGGTGCCGGATGCTCCAGTGTTTCCATCAACAGTTACCACGATAGGCCCGGCCGGAGCAGTGATGTGCGCGTTAATCATAATCCCGGTAAGGTTAAATTGATTTGACCCCGTACCAGTGCCATCTGGGTTGCCTATTGTCCAGAAAGTAAGGGTGCGGCCATCAGCGGACACGGCAGGTGCTCCAACTGCCCAGGCAGCAGGTTGAGGTTGAGGTTGATAGACAGTGTTAGAAACACTGTTCCAAGTAAACCCTGACGGCAACGCAAACGTAACCATCCGGTTTCCAAGGAACGCATTAGTCATGTTCTCGGTCAACCTGATATCTGCGACAGCCACATTTAATTGGCCAGCGCTGACGTTAGGTAATGTAGTGGCATAGACCGCGCTGGGGACGACCGCGCCGGCAACGCCCACGTTCGCGATAGCTACCGAAGCGGCAGTCGCGCCGGCCCCACTGATGGCGATATTGATCGGGCCGTCCGGTACGGTCGAGACTACGTTTAAGGCAATGTTCTCAACAGTTATTGTAGTTATGCCGGCAACTGCAGGAAAGTTTACTGTAAGTGTCCCTGTTCCTGCACCGGCTACAGTAGTTCCAGCAATAGTAGTAGTACCCTCAGTAGTAATAGCAGCGGGAGTTCCAGCAAACGTCACACCGGCGGGAGCGGTTAAGGTGATGTTTTGGGCGTCATCCAACGACCCCGCAACGACTTCCACGATCCTGATTCTACCCGCGGCCTGACCGGCTACGCCTTTCAGTACCGGCAAAGTTTCAAGGGCTGTCGCTGTGGTGGCGCCGGTAACTATGCTGGCAATTCTGACAGTTGAGGTCTGCTCCCAGAGGAAGTCGCCGGTTCCTGTCTCGCCTCTCAACGCCACAGTGGCGTCGATATTGCCGGTAAAGTTGGCGGGAACGTTGATATTAAGATTAAGGAAGCGAACCGAGTTGATTTCTGTTGTTGCCACTACCGGGTCAACCGTAAAGACTGCTGTACGGTTACTGTCTGCACGGCCAAAACCAGTAACATCCCCTGGAGTATATACGCCGTTAAGCACTGTGTTAGGCGCTTCTGGGTCGGCAACCCACGTTATTCCAGCCGGCAACGTGATACGAACTCTTGTTTGATCGCCGGCTGTCACAACTGGGAACGAGACGGTGCGAAGGATGTCGATGCGCCCGGGTGTTCTTGGGGTAGGCGCGGTCGCTGAAGGATGAGTCGCAACGGCGCCTTCGACTATCACTCGCGTACTCGCCGCCGCCGGGGCGGCCAGGCCGGCCAGCATGGTCATAGCCATGGCCAGCACGAGCAGGACTGAAATTCTTTTCCTGTTCTTCATACTAAACTCTTCACTCCTTATATTTTATCTCTTTTGCGCGGGGGGTTCCCCGCCAACAACAAACGGGCAAGCGGCTCGCTTGCTTTTATGTATCCCCATGCATCCCTCCCTTGTCAGGGTGATGTTGCCTGCCGGTGGCAGGCAGGCCCGGTCCCTGCGGACACGGGCGCGGACAGGCTCTTTTGGCTACATCTGGTTAGACAGCGCGGGGGCGGGAAAAAGTTCCCGCCCGCCGAAAAAATTTTTAGCCGAAGGGAAATTATTTCCCCGTCGGTTATACAGCAGGGCAGGTTCGGGACTTACGCTGAATGTCCCTGTGAAAGCCACAAGAAGCGTCATAGTGCGCGATATGCCTCGCGACGGTGGCGAACATAATGGATCGTAATTTGGCTTGAAGTTAATATTATAAGGGTTCATCTCTCTTCATGCGCCGCTTCATTTCTTCAAGGCTGATGGGCTCTTCCTCCCGTCGCTCAGCCACAACTGCTAAGTCGTGAAGATCTTCTATCAACTGTTTGTACCGATTGAGCGAAAGAACAACAATCAGAGCCATTGCTTTGCGCCTTAATCTTATCAAGCTGCTCCCGGTGTGTCAACGCATTTAAGGCCCCCTATTATTCCTGCTGGGTTTTCATTCGCCAGTAAGCCATAAACTCCCCCGGAAACTAATATCCCGCTGCCGGGAGGCACCGGGAAGTCTTTTTTTTTGCCCGTGACAAGGACTGTATCGTCAACGGCAAGAGAATCCCTTCGTCAGATATTTGGTCCAGCCCCGGTCTGTGTCACGAGTTAGATTGATGAAACAACCACGGGAAAACCCCCGTGGTTGTTTTTTTGCATGGTCGGGGCGACAGGATTTGAACCTGCGACCCCTTGGTCCCAAACCAAGTGCGCTACCAAGCTGCGCTACGCCCCGCTCCTGTATTTTAGCATGTAATGTACGCCAAGACAAGGGGGCGGGTCAGGCGAGGTGCCGGAGTATTTCCCGGGCGGCGGCAAAGGCGCGGGCGCGGTGGCTGTAGCTGTTTTTCTCTGTCTTGTCCATCTCGGCAAAAGTTTTGCCGGCTTCCTGCACAAAAAAGAGGGGGTCGTAGCCGAAGCCGGAGGCGCCGCGGGGGGAGAGGGCGATTGCACCGCTGCAGGAGCCTTCTACAACGCGGGGGGTGAGGCCGGGTCCGGCTATGGCGATGGCGGCGCAGAAACGGGCGGTCCTTTGGCTGTCGGGGAGGCCTGACAGTTCGGCCAGCAGCTTAAGGTTGTTTTGCTCATCAGTGGCGCCGGGGCCGGAGTAGCGGGCCGAATAGAGGCCGGGGCGGCCGCCGAGGGCGTCAACCTCGAGGCCGGAGTCGTCGGCTAGGGCCAGCTCGCCGGTCAGGCGGGTGACGGTTTCCGCTTTGAGCAGGGCGTTTTCGGCAAAGGTGCGGCCGTGTTCCTCGATTTCCGGGAGGGAGGGATAGTCGGCAAGGGAAAGGACGTTAAAGGGGATGCCGGAGAGCAGGCGGCGGTATTCGGCCACTTTGCCGCTGTTGCGGGAGGCGATGACCAGCGTTTTCATCGCAGCTGGCCAAGCAGGATGTTTTTCTGGATGGTGATGATTTCCGCAACGCCGCCGGCAGCCAGGGTCAACAGGCGGTCCATGGCGGCGCGGGTAAAGGGGGCGCCTTCGGCGGTGCCCTGGATTTCGACAATGCGGCCGTTGCCGGTCAATACCACGTTCATGTCCACTTCGGCGGTGCAGTCCTCGGCGTAGTTCAGGTCGAGCAGGAGCTCGCCGGAGACGATGCCGACGCTGGTGGCGGCCAGGTAGTCGGTGACCGGAAGCTCGGGGATGAGGCCGCGCCTGACGAGGCTGGCCAGGGCCTGGTACAGGGCGATAAAGGCGCCGCTGATGGCGGTGGTGCGGGTGCCGCCGTCAGCCTGGATGACGTCGCAGTCAATCCAGACGGTGCGCTCGCCAAGGGCGGACAGGTCCACGACCGAGCGCAGGGCGCGGCCGATTAAGCGCTGGATTTCCAGGGTGCGGCCGGAAGCCTTGCCGCGGGTTACCTCGCGGATAGTGCGCTGCTCGGTGGCACGGGGCAGCATGGCGTATTCCGCCGTAATCCAGCCTCTTTTTTCCCCGCGCAGGTGGGGCGGCACCTTTTCTTCGACCGATGCCGTGCAGATAACCTTGGTGTCCCCGGCCTCTATCAGGACGGAGCCCTCGGGGAATTTAAGGAAACCGGGTGTGATGTGAAGCGGGCGGAGCTCGTCCGCTTTCCTGCCGTCAGTGCGCATCTGTTACCTCCGTATGTCTTTGGGTGAGTTTATTATAACTTGGGCGGGGGGAAGGAATCAACGGGGGAGCGTTATTTCGTTCCAGGACTGCGGGCGGCTGAAGACAGGCGGGAGGGTTGCCCCGGGAATCTGCAGAGGTTTGCCGTTGTGCAGGACTTCCACTTCCGTAATGCCCGACAGTTCCGTCAGCGTCAGCGCCAGCTGGTCGCGGAAGGCGTCGGCCTCCGCTATGGGCTGCTCCCCGGAGAGGTGGAGGCGGAGCCGGGCGCCGGACAGTTCCGTCCGCAGGAGTGTCAGGCCCGGGGGGACGGCGCTTCGCAGGGCGCTTGCGGGGGCCGGACCGCGCAGCAGCTCCCGGACGACCGTGTTTATCCGCTCCGCCGCAGGCTGGATGTTACGGGCAACGGGGACGAAAAAGGCGCGCCGGCCGGTGTTGTGGATGAAGTATAGGGTGACCTGGTCAAGTTTGCCCTGGTTGCCTGCTCCTTCCCGGTTCAGGCCGCCTGCCCGGTCAAGGATCCCGCCCGGGACAGGCAACTTTTCCCCTTCCACCATGATTTCCACCCTGTTGACGGTGGGAAACCCGGTCAGGGTGTAAGTCAGCGCCCGCAGCAGCTGCTGCTCCCGTGCCGCGACGTAGAGCAAAAAGGCGCGGTTGAAGTCAACCCGGGCCAGGCCGTCCCGGATAGTCAGCCCCAGGATTTCCGTGCCGGGCGGGAGCAGGGGAGCCAGGCCCGCGCCCGACAGAGCCGGCGGCATCCGGCCGTCAGTCATTAAGTTTAAGGCGGCGCGGGCGATGCCGTCTTCCCAGGGAATGGGGTAACGGACGGGAATAATGTACTGCCAGGTCTCATCGGGCAGGTAAAGGACGGTTTCCCGCAGATTGTCCGGCCGGGCAGGCGGCGGGGGCGGGGCTTCGGTCCCGGTTCCCGGCCAGGCGGGGCAGCCAGAGAGAAATACGGCGGCAAACAGGATTAAACACAGCACCAATATTTTACGCATATCCATCCCCCGTTTTGTTTGTACCAGTATATGAGAGGGGGAGGAAAGATATGCCAAGACGGAGGTCAGAGCGGGGGAGGAAGTATATGCCAAGCTAGGGCCAGACAACCTGATAGGCTTCCACAGGGAGAGAAAGCAGCTTTGTGCCTACCGCGGCAAAGGGAGCCGGGGGACCGCTGACAAAAAAGCGGTGGCGGACCGGCGTGCCGCTGCCTCTGCGCTCCAGGTCCAGTTGGCGCAGCACCTCTTTGGCCTCGCGGGCCGTTTCCTCTGCTGAGGAAATGAGGCGGACCCCGGGGCCAAGCACCCCGGACAGGACGCCGGAGAGCAGCGGATAATGGGTGCAGCCGAGAATCAGGGTGTCTATGTCGGCCTGCTGCATGGGGCGCAGGTATTCTTCGGCGACGCGCACGGTCTCCGGTTTGTCGGTCAATTCGTTTTCCGCGATTAAGACAAAGAGCGGGCAGGCTTGGGAGATAACGGTGACGGAGGGGTCGAGCCTGTGGATGGCTTCGTCGTAGGCGCGGCTGGCAATGGTGCCGGTGGTGCCGATGACGCCGACCCGCCTACTCCCGGTATGCCGGATGGCGGCGCGCACTCCCGGCTCAATAACGCCGATGACCGGCAGGGAAAATTCCGCCTGGTAATAAGGCAGGCCGGCAGCGGTGGCCGAGTTGCAGGCCACGATAATCATTTTTACGTCCTGCGTCTCCAGGAAGCGGATAATCCGGCGGACAAAAGAGCGGACCTCGTCGTGCTGCCTGGGTCCGTAGGGCATTCTGGCCGTATCGCCGAAATAGACGATCCGCTCGTCCGGCAGCTGGCGAAACAGTTCGCGGGCCACCGTCAGGCCGCCCACTCCCGAATCCAGGACACCGATGGCATGGTTGCGTTCCATGACAATCCTCCTATGTACCCTTGATTTTACTGAAGTAACCGCCGAAGATTTTTCTGGTATCCATCACGCTGACAAAAGCCTGGTCGTCTATCCGGCGCACCAGGTCCAGAAAGCACGGCAGGTCGCGCCGCTTCAGCAGGACATGGAGAATCTGGTAGGTGCCTTCCCTGCCGCACCCTTCCAGGGCGGTCACGCCGAAGCCCCGTCCCCGGACCTGCTCCAGCAGTTCTGCGGACTTATCCACGGAAATGACCTGGACGGTGGCAAAGCCGAGGGCCAGCCTTTCTTCCAGCCTGCTGCCCGCGAAATTACCGGTGGCAAAGCCGAGCGCGTAGGCGAGCAGGCGGAAAGGGTCGTCCAGGTTGCCGACCACCTGGTTTAAGGCGAGGATAAAAATCGTTACCTCGAAAAAGCCGATAACCGAGGCCTGGACCGCCTTGCCTCGCATTAACAGCAGGATGCGGATGGTGGAGAGGGTGACATCGGCGACCCGGGCAGTGAAGATAAACAGGTAACCGAAAACGAGCATGGACAAAGTTATTCCCCCAATTCGACAGCCTCGGCCAGTGTGGTCACTCCCAGCGTCTCAAGGCCCGGCTCGCCGCGCAGGGCCGGCAGACTGTGCTGCGGCAGCACCGCCCGGCGGAAACCGAGGCGCGCGCCTTCGTACAGGCGCTGTTCCGCGGAGGGGATGCCGCGCACCTCCCCGGCCAGCCCGATTTCGCCAAAGTACAGCGTCTTTGCGTCAACCGGGCGGTTGCGGAAAGAACTGACCAGGCTGACGGCCACCGCGAGATCAGCGGCCGGCTCCTGCAAGCGGACCCCGCCCACCACGTTGACAAACACGTCGCAGTCTAAAATCTGCACCCCGACATGGCGCTCCAGCACGGCCAGAATCAGGGCCACGCGATTCAAATCAAGGCCGGTGGACATCCGCCGCGGGTTGCCGTAGCGGCACGGAGTTACCAGCGCCTGGACTTCGAGCAGCAGCGGCCGCGACCCTTCCAGAGCGGCGGTGACCACAGAGCCGGCCGCTTGCTTGGGACGCTGGGCGAGCAGCCACTCCGACGGATTGGCCACCGGGCGCAAGCCTTGGGACTCCATGGTAAAGATACCGACTTCGTGGGTGGCGCCGAAGCGGTTTTTGACCGCCCGCAGCAGGCGGCCACCCTGCTGCCGGTCTCCCTCGAAATACAGGACGCAGTCCACCATGTGCTCCAGCAGGCGCGGTCCGGCCAGCAGCCCTTCCTTAGTCACATGACCGATAATCAGGATGGTGACGCCCTGCCGTTTGGCGAGGCGCAACAGAGCGGCAGTAGCCTGCTGCAGCCGGCTGATGCTGCCGGCTGCGGATGTCAGGCCGGGGCACTGCACGGTCTGGATAGAGTCTACGACCAGGACGTCCGGTTTAAGCCTGTCAGTTTCTTCCTCCAGGGCGCCAAGTGCCGTCTCCGCCAGCACATACAGGCCGGGCGACTGCAAGCCGAGCCGTTGCGCCCGCAGGGAGAGCTGCGCCGGAGACTCCTCGCCGCTGGCGTACAGCACTTTTCTCCCCGCCTTGCTAAGCCCCTGCGCCGCCTGCAGGACAAGCGTGGACTTGCCGATTCCCGGGTCACCGCCAAGCATTACCAGGGAGCCGGGCACGAGGCCTCCGCCCAGCACCCGGTCCAGTTCGCTGATGCCTGTGACCAGGCGGGCTGCTTCCCCTTCCGTCCCGAGGGCTGACAGCGGCTGCGCCGGCTGGTATCCGCCCGCGGCGGCACGCTCCGGGGGGGAGGCCGTTTCTTCCACCATCTGGTTCCAGGCGCCGCAATCCGGGCACCTGCCCAACCATTTGGGCGCTTCATAGCCACACTGCCGGCAAAGAAAGACTGTTTTGCGTTTCATCCGGTCCCCTCCGTGGCTAAATTTTCCTTCTACAGCGTATTGAATTTTTTGCCCCCCGTCAAGTCTTGCCGGCCGGATTTTAAAAAAAATGCCTTTCCCGGGTAGCTTACCCGAAAAAGGCCGTACTAACATCCCTCTTAGTCCTCCGAAGAGGCCCCTGGTTATCCCCCGGGACCTCTTTCACCTTCGGAACCACAGCACACGCTGTTTCCACCCGCGGCCTTGGCCTGGTACATCAGTTCGTCTGCTCTGATTATCAGGGAATCAACCGTGTCTCCCGCGCGGTAGCCTGCTACTCCGAAACTGGCAGTCACTCGGCTGGCGGCCGGCATTTCGACGGCGGGGATGATTTCGCGCAAGTTTTCCGCCAGGATGACCGCCTGCTCCGCCACGGTGTTGGGAAGCAAGATGACAAACTCCTCCCCGCCCCAGCGAGCCAGCGTGTCGATTTTGCGAATCCTGTTCTGTACAGCGTCAGCCAAATTGATTAAGACCTGGTCGCCGGCGCTGTGGCCGAAAGTATCGTTGATTTTTTTAAAGCGGTCTATATCCAGCATGATAATGGAAAACACACCGCCTGCCCGCTTGACACGCTCAGTTTCCTCCGCCAGCTTCTCTGAAAAATAACGGCGGTTATAAGTTTTGGTCAGAAAATCATGCACCACCAGATAGCGCAGTTCTTCTTCCATTCTCTTGTATTTGGTAACATCCCAGGCCGTATGCAGGAAAGCGTCTTTCCCTACCGGGATCCACCAGGTATCCCATACAGAATCTTGCAGTTCAACCTCGCTGCTTACCGGCACATTCTTTTCAAAAGCTTCGTCGCCCAGGCAGAAGCGGCATTTTGTGCCAGGCAGCGGAAAGCCGCTCTTTGTCAGCGCTTCTTTGTATTCATCCGCCAGATTTCCCCCGCCGAAAACTTTGTCCCAGCAGTGATCACCGGCCTTTGTCCCGAACATCGCCTCCGCCGCCTTATTCTGCTGCAGGATGCGGCGGTCCCTGGAAATCAGCCAGACGGGGCTAGGAATACTCTCCAGCAGCAGTTTACACTTTTCCTCTTTTTCTACCAATTTTTCTTCCAGTTCTTTTCTTGCGGTTAAATCAGACACCCGCGCCAGGCAAACTGTCTCCCGCCCGTTGTGAAAAAGCTGCAAAAGTACTTCCACAGGATAAACCAGCCCGTCTTTCCGGCGGTGCACCGTCTTGAGCCGGACCTGATCCTGTTCCCCGTCAAGCAGTTGTTTTAGCAGCCCCGTAAAGCTTTGCCGGTCAATTTCGGGGGCGATATCGAGGGGTGTCATGTTGAGCAGTTCTTCGATGCCGTACCCAAGCCTTTTTCTGCCGGCGCTGTTAACGGCAAGAAATTTCAAGGACTGCGGGTGAAGGATATAAAGTTCGTTCAGAGCGGTTTCAAAAAGCCACTCAAACAGCGAGTCATAGCTGCTGGTGCCTAACATCGGGAAAGCCTCCGCTTGCTTATTCCAATAAATACTTCAACCCGGCAACCGATAATTCCTCTTATTTTCATAAAGCAGAATAGTATCTGCTCCCTACAAGCCAAGTAGCGCGCGGCGCTCGTCCAAAGCGGCCAGTATTTTAAGAGCGGCGGCTTCCGGGTCTGTCTCCACAATAAAGTAGCCGCCTGTCAGCTCCTTTAAGCCTCCGGTCAGCAAAGCGGTTACTGCCTGGCTGCCAAGCACCGGCGGGATGACACCGACATGGGTCGGCAAACCGATTGTCACGGCCCAGGTGCCGATCGAGACGGCTTTCTCATGCATGGCTTCAGGAGCGGAGGCGACTACCGGCAGTTTATCAAGGTCAACGCCAAGCCGGTTGGCTACAGCCGTAGCCAGGACAACGCCGCGGGAGTTGTCCACGCAGGAACCGATATGGATGACAGGCGGCAGCGGGCCGTTCAGGCCGTTGGCCTCACCGATAGCCGTGAGCACCGCTTTCAGCCCCTCGCCGCAATATTGCCCTGCGGCGGCCGGGTCCATAAACCCGTGTCGCATCAGCGCCCCGGCGCCGCAGCCGGTAGCCAGAACCAGCACGTTGTGTTGGAGAAGGCGGCGTGCTACGGTGATAAAATTAAGGTCCTGCGGGACTTTTACGTTGTTGCAGCCGGCAAAGAGGCAGATGCCCCGGATATTGCCGGCCACGATATTGTCTATTAAGGGTTTTAAGGGGTCGGCGCTGTCGAGCTTGGCCAGCGCCCCGACAACGGCTTCCACGGAAAAACCGGTGACTACTTTTTGCCGGACGGCGGGCACTTCCGTAGCGCTGCCCCGCCGCTTCCTGAACGCGGCAATACCGAGGCGGATAATTTCCCGCGCGTTTTCCCGGGCTTTTTCTTCGGCAAAATCCACATGGGCGGCGCCGCTGATTTTGGCAATATCCATAGTCGTGACTACTGTGCCGCCGGCACAGGCAGCCGTTGATACCACCGAGGGCTGGGCACACTGGTAGTCAACGACCATGGCGTCCAGGGCGCCGGTCATAAAGGCCATCTCCTGGCTGACGGAATGGGTGCACGGCGGCACACCGTGCCGCATCAGAACCTCGTTGCCCGTGCAACAGATGCCCACCACGTTGATCCGGTCGGCACCCGCCTGCTTAGCTTCCTCGTCCAGCTCACGGCTTACCGCCACAATTACATCGGATAATACGGGGTTGTGGCCGTGGACCGCGATATTGACCGATTCGGGCTTCAGCACACCCAGATTACACTCGGACACCCGCGGTTGCGGCGTGCCGAACAAAATGTCGGACAGGTCTGTGCCCATGCTGCAGCCGGCCAAATCGGCAAGAGCGCAGCGGGCGGCGCCCAGCAGCGTATTGGTGGCGTCGGCATCGCAGCCCATGGAGGTGCGGTGCATAATCTCCGCTATCTCATGGTCTATGCCGTCAGGCAGCAGGCCGAGCTTGGCAAACAGCTCCACCCGCGGCGCGGGCAAAACAGTAGTCACCCACTGCACAGGCGTGTCTTTCTCGTGGAAATCCGCCAGGGCGGCATTGGCCACATCGAGCGCTGTCTCCTCCGGGCTGCGCCCGTTTCCGGAAAGCCCGAGGCGCGCGGCTATCGACCGCAGCTTGGCCGTGTCTTTTACAGTATAGTCGGGAGCCTGGCCGCGGGCCAGTTTTTTCAGAGTATGGGCCAGGTGCTTGGCGTGGCCGGAGTGTCCTGCCGTACCGGCAGCGATCGTGCGGGCCAAACCGCGAGCGACAATTACATCGGGCGTGGCCCCGCAAATGCCTAGGCTTGGCTTGCCTCCGCGCAGACTGATCCGGCAGGGCCCTTGCAGACAGTGCCGGCAGCATAGCCCGGCGTCTCCGAACTTGCATTGCGGCTGCATATCTTTGTAACGATCCCAAACAGTGGCAACCCCTTCGCGCTCCGCTTTGTCCAGCATCTGCCGGACGGCCGCGTCTGTGGATTTGTCTTCCCGGCCACTCATGTCAATATGCCTCCTTAACGGTTCTTTTTAGGAAGCATTTCGACAAAAAAGCGCTTTTTCCTGTCGCAGGGAAGCGATATCATTAACCGCGGGCTGCCGGCAAAGTTACCCGGAAGGTGCTGCCCCGGCCCGGTTCGCTGTCCACCTCAACACGGCCGCCCATAGCGCTGACCAGCTCCTGCACGATAGACAGTCCTATGCCAAAGCCGCCTGTGGTTCTGGCACGCGAGGGGTCAACACGGTAAAAACGTTCAAAGATATAAGGCAGGTGCTCGCGGGCGATGCCGGTACCGGTGTCGCTCACCGCAAAGCCGGCCTCTGCCCCGGCGGCAAACGTGCTGACGCTGACCGTTCCGCCTTCGTCCGTATATTTAACGGCATTGCTAAGCAGGTTGCCCAGCACCCGGGCCAGCATCCGCTCATCGGCCCGCACGCTGATAGGGTTTGCGGCAGGCCGGAGAGTTAAGGCAACTTTTTTGTGCAAAAAAAGCTGCCGGACACGCTCCGCTTCCCCGGCCACAAAAAGATTCAGGTCGAGGACTGCAGTGTGCAGCTCTTTTTTCCCGTCCCCGGCAATAGTCAGTTCCTGCAGGTCGGCAACCAGCGCGCCCAGCCGGTGTGTCTCTGCCAGCACTGTACCCAGGTTCTGGCTGTCGGGGGCCAAAACGCCGTCCAAAAACGCCTCCAGATAACTCTGGACGGTGGTCAGCGGTGTGCGTAATTCATGGTAGATATCCCCGGCCAGTTTTTTGCGCAGGGCGGCCTGTTCGTCGAGGCGTCCAGCCATTTGGTTTAGGGTGTCGCCCAGCACCGCCAGTTCGTCGCTGCCTTCCACCGCCACACGTGTGCCGGCCTGCCCGCGCCCCAGCCGCTCGGCCGCTGTCGTCAGGGAGGCCAGACGGCTTGTCAGTTTGCGGGAAAGCAGGCTGCCGGCAGCAAAGGCGGCCAGGATCATGGCCAGGCCGGCCAGGATTGCCGTCTGGTTGACTGTGCGGCGGAACAGCACAGCCTCCTCCGTCCACAGCCCCTGCCGGCCAAGATGGGTGATTTCCACCGTGCCGATGCGCTGCTCATTGACGTGCAGCGGATAAGTGTAGGTGTTGCCGCGCAACTCCCGCGCCCGCTGCCAGCGCCGCCCATGCCTCCCCTGCATCATGCCCGGCAGGGAGTCGGCAATCAGCCGTCCGCCCGGGTCAAAAACCAGTATCTGTGTTCCTGTGGTCGAGCCGACATACCAGGTATTGTGCCGTACGGCCATCCAGGTCGGGGATTCGCCGTACAGTTCCTCCAGCGTCTCCACAATGCGGCGGTTCTGTTCTTCCTGTGTGCCGCGAAGAAAGCGGCGGAAATTCCAGTCAAGTGCCAGATTAGTCAGCAGGACGGTCAGGATTATGCCGCCAACGGCCAACAGCACCATGGCCAGCATGATTTTAAAGGATATACGGCTTTTCATCTGTCGTCACCCTTAAATTTATACCCAACGCCATAGACGGTGCGGATAAAGCGGGGCGGGGCCGGTGCCGGCTCCAGTTTTTGGCGCAGGTTTTTGATGTGGCTGTCCACAGTACGGTCAAAGCCGGTCGGCAACAGGCCCTGCACCACTTCCAGCAGCTCGCCGCGGGTGAAAACACGTCCCGGGTACCTAGCCATGGTTACCAGCAGTTTATACTCCGTGGCCGTCAGGTTCAGAGGCACGCCGCGTAACGTCACTTCGTGGCGCAGCGCATCGATTAACAGTTCGCCGCCGGCAAACTCCAGCACATCGGCCAGTACGCCGGTCCGGTGCTGCCGGTACCGGCGCAGCACGGCGTAAACCCTGGCCATCAGTTCAGCCGGGCTGAAGGGCTTGACCAGGTAGTCGTCGGCACCGATGCCCAGCCCCTCGATTTTCTCCTGTTCGGCCCCTTTTGCTGTCAGCATGATAATGGGCAGAGCGCTGCCTGTACCCCGCAGGCGCTTGGTAATCTCCTCGCCGGAAAGGGACGGGAGCATCAGGTCGAGAATCATCAGGGCGTACCCTCCACCCGCCGCCAGGCGCAACGCTTCCTGGCCGTCATGGACCTCCTTGGCGGCAAAACCTTCCTTTTCCAGATAGGCCCGGATCACACGGGTAATGTTTGGCTCATCATCTACCACCAGGATTTTTTCCAAGACGTCACCCCTTGCAAACCTTCTGCCAATTATTATAAGCCATTATCAGCAATTAACAAAGAAAAACCGGAGCTTTAAAGCTCCGGCCTGTCAAACGGGCGGTTGCCGCAGCCGCGGCCGGGACCCCGGCCGCGCATTCCGAAACGGTAATCTCCTTCGGCCATGCGCTCCTGGCGGTATTGCCACCTTTGCTCCATTTTTTCGCGGAAAAACTCGGCCTGTTCCTCGTCAATAAGGCCTGCTTCCTTTTGTTTTTCCAGAATCTGCAGGCGCAGTTCATGTTCCTGGCGGTACAGCGACTCAAGCTCAGTTTTCTGGCTGTCGGTCAGCGCCAAGGCAACCGGGACGGCCAATACCAGCAGCAGCGCCACCAGCAAAGTTATTAACACACCTTTTTTCATTTCAGCACCTCCTCCCTCGTCCTGTTACTCTAAGCATACCTCGGAGTTTTGCAGAACTGATGGAGGAAATGTGGAAAACCTGTGAAGGTTAAATGAAGCGCAGGGCTTCTGCCGGGTCAAGCCTGGCGGCCTGGCGCGCCGGGAAAATGCCGGCAGACAGGCCGACGGCCAGCGACAACAGCAGGGTGGCGGCCAGCAGGTCGAGCTGCCAGGGTACGGCAAGCGTCCCGGAGTCCAGCAACGGACCGGCGGCGCGGGCGGCGGACACTCCGGCCGCGTAGCCCAGAATCCCGCCTCCCAGGCTGACTAACAGCGCTTCCAGCATGATAATCTTAGCCACATGTGACTGGCGGAAACCGAGCGCGCGTAAGATGCCTATTTCACGCGTGCGCTCGCGGACGGAACCGGAGATGGCCAGGGCGGCGACAAGCGTGCCGGCCAGCAGGATAAGCGCGGAAACAGCCATCCCGAAGCGGGCCATTCTGGTCAGCAGCTCGTCGCGGCGCAGTGTTTCCTGGCGCACACTGGTGATTTGCGCGCCCGGCAGTGCTTGAGACAGCTCGGCAAGCAGGGCCTGCTCCGCGGCCGCGGGATTAGCGGTTGTCAACTCTATGACCGTGACTTCCTGCGGTCTGGCAAGCAGGTCTTGCGCGGCCGCCAGGTTCATGATTACCAGCTCATCTTCCAGGGAACCGTTCTCCTTGAGCAGCCCAAAGACTGTAAACTCCTGACCCCCCAGGGTCAGGCGGTCGCCGGAGTTGACCCCGAGTGTTTCGGCAACGGCGGAGCCGAGCAGCACCTGCCGCGGCCCGAGAACTGTCTTGGTCGGATCCTGGCGGGCCAGGTCCAGGTAATAAATATCAAGTTCCATCGCCTCGCCTTTTTCCTCGGCCATCTGCTTGCGCTCAGGCCGAGGCGGCGCTTCCTGCAGGCGCAGCCACGGTTTGACCCGGAATTCTTCCTGTGGACGGACGCCGGCCACAATTACCTCCCTGCCGCCGCCGGTACTCACCCCCAGCAGTTTCGGCGCGACCACCCTGACCCCGGGGCGCGAGGGGATATTATCTATGGCCGCCACATCGGCCATAGTCAGCGGCTCCACGTCAAACATCACTTCCGGCAGGGTAATGCCGCCGTAGGAAAAGGCCATTTCCCCGGCAGAGGCCGTTATAACAATGTTTGCGCCAAACTCAGAGGCCCGGCGGGTCATTTCCGCCTTCATCGCTTCCAGCAGGCCGTAAACGGCCACTACCGTGGCCATGCCGATGGAGAGGCCAAGCAGCACGAACAGCATGCGGGCTTTGCGCCGGCGCAGGTTGTTTAAGGCAATATGGTACAGCTGCATGTTATCCTCCCCGCCGCTGGCCCCGGCCGGCGGCAAGCGACAGTATTTCCGCCTTGTCCTGGCAGAGCAGGCCGTCCTTCAACACGATGGTCCGCCCCATGTGGCGGGTGTTGTCAGGGTTGTGGGTCACCATCAGGACGGTCAGCCCGTCCTGGTTCAGCTCCCTGAACAGGGCCATAATCTCCTCGCCCGTCTTGGTGTCCAGGTTTCCTGTCGGCTCATCGGCCAGCAGCACCGGCGGCGCGTTGACAATGGCACGGGCAATGGCGACACGCTCCTGCTCGCCACCGGAGAGGGCGTTAGGCAGGCGGTTCATTTTTCCAGCCAAACCCACGCGGCAAAGCACCTGCTCCGCCAGCTCCCGCTTGCGCCTGCCCGGCAGGCTGGTGGTCACCAGCGGCAGCAACACGTTTTCCAGCGCCGTCAGGTAAGGGATGAGCTGGAACTGCTGGAAGACAAAGCCCAGGTACTCTCGCCGGAAGTCGGCCCTTCTTTCCTGAGAAAGAGCGTAGATGTCAATGCCGTCTATTTCTATTGATCCCGAGCTCGGCGGGTTCAGGGCGCCGATAATGCTGAGCAGCGTGCTTTTCCCCGAGCCGGAATGGCCCATCACCGCCACCGCCTCACCCTTGTTAATATCAAGGGTGACGCCGCGCAGCGCGTGCACTTCGCCGTCAGCGGAGCCGTACGTTTTTTTCAGTTCCCGCAGGGCAATCATCACGTCAGCCATGTTTTTTCCTCCAGTTGTTCGGATAGGTTGTCTGTTAAATAAAGCGCAACGCTTCCGCCGGGTCGAGTCTCGCCGCTTTCAGCGCCGGGTAGGTGCTGGCGGCAACGGCCAAGACGGTGGAAAGCAGGACGGCCGGCAGAATCAGATCGGTACGCAGCGGAACCGTGCCCTGCAACTGGGCCAGGTAGGGGCCGGCCAGGAGCGCAGCGGCGCTGCCCAGCAGGTAGCCGAGCAAGCCGGCCAGGAAACTGACCAACCCCGCTTCCAGGAAGATAATCCGGACGATATGCGCCTGGCGGAAACCAAGGGCGCGGAAAATGCCGATTTCTCTGGTCCGCTCCCCGACGGAGGCCAGCATCGTGGTCAGCACCATCAGCGCGGCCACCAGCAGCACCACGCCGGACAGCGCAAAACCAAAAGAAGCAAAGTTGTCAATCGTTTCTTCACGGAACAGGGCGGCCTGGCGCAGCGGTGTTACCCGGCCGTTTGGCAGGGCGGAGGACAGCTGGGCGGCGATCTCCTCCACAGGGCAAAAGTTGCAGTAGGCGGAAATCTCTATCAGCGAAAATTCCCCCGGTCGCCCAAGCAATCCTTGTGCCACCGCCAGGTTGGCGTACAGCACGCCGTCTTCCCGGCCGCCTGTCTCGTTTAACACGCCAAACACCTGAAACGGCCGGCCGTTAAGGGTTAAGCTGTCGCCAGCCCCAACACCCAGCGTACGGGCGGCGGCAAAGCCAGCCACCAAACCGTCGGCTGGCACATCCAGCAGCGACAGGCTGCCGGGGTTTGCGCCTGCCGGCAGTCGCGCCTGCTCGCGCAGGGAAAACCACGGCTTTTGCGTAAACTCCCGTTTTGTTTCCACGCCGACCAGCAGCGCTTTTTGGCCGCCGGTGTCCACCGCACCGACAATTTTCGGTGAAATAATGTTGATGCTCTTGCGCTCCGGGATGGTGTCAATCTTGGGCAAATCGGCCTCCGTCAGCCGTTCTGCGCCGAACGTGACGTCCGAGACGTGCACGCCACCGTAATTTAAGGCAGCTCCCTTGGCCCGGGGAGTGATGACGATGTTGGCGCCGAACTCATCGATCCGGTCGCCAAGCTCCAGGCGCATGGCCCGGACAATGGTCAGCAGTCCGACAACCGTGGAGACGCCCACCACCAGACCGAGCAGGAGAAAGAGCACTTTTTTCCGGCGCCGTTTCAGGTTACTGACTGCAATCTGGTAAATAGTCATGGCTACACCTCCGGCAGTTCGTAAAGCTGGCCGCCCCGGTAGGCAAGGCGTTTAACCACTTGCCCGTTTTTAAGGATATAGATTTCCTGGTGGCAGCCGAAGTCCCGCACCTGGGCCTCCACGGCTGTATCGCCGTAGTTGGCGGCGTAATATTCAAGGCCCAGCCGGCGCAGTTGCTCAAGCGATACGGCAGCTCCCCGACTCGCGGTACTGCACCCGCCGCAACCGCCGCCGGAACCGGAACGGGCCAGGATATAGTTGTTCACCCCTGTAAACACCAGGACTGCCAGCAAGATGATAATCACATAGTCTTTCAGGGTTGACAGCGAGTCTTTGCCGGGCGGACGGGCGGCCCGTGTTTCGCCGGCGGGAGCCGCCCCGCCCTGCTCTTCCCATTCCTGGCGATCATGATAGTCCCTTGGCATCTGCCAAAAACCTCCCCAAAATCAAATTGCTGTTATATAAGTGAGCAGACACGCTGTGGCTACAGGGCGCGAATCCTCCAGCTTAATACCTCTTGCTGGTCAATGACCACCATGCCGTCTGTGACAACAGGGTTCATGTACACCGGCGCGTAGGAGCCGCAGATAGTGGCACCGGAAATAAATCTATGGTCTTCAATGGTGTAAGTGGTGCGGCAGTTGTCGCAAACCAGCGTTTCCCCGGCCAGGGAGAAAGTGCGGCCGCGGCACGGTTCGCACATGCTGCTGCCGGCAAACAGCCGCCCTGACGGCGTAATGTAGGCCATCAGCGGCACCAGCGTCCCCTGGTCGTTTTCCAGCTCAAAGTAGACGATATTGTTTCTGTCAATTTCGGCCAGGGGAATTTTAACCTGTTCGTTTTCCACAACCGGCGTCACCCTCGTCATGGAAACGACCCTGCCGACATAGGAGCGCGGTGCGGCCACCGGCTCGCCGAAATAATCTGTGGTTGCCTGGGTTGGGCGAGAGGCCTGAAAGGCTGCGACCACCCCAATAACGGCTACTGCAATAACCAGCGACAGTGTGATGTTCAGTTTCGGCTTCAGAGTAAACTGCTCTTTTTTGCCCTTGGCCTGCTTTGACATTGTTATCCTCCTTACCTTGCTACTAATGCTTGTAGTAACTAAGATCAGTATAACGCGGCTGCGGACAAAATGCAAGCCTGAATTTGCCCGCACTATAACCTAAAATTCAGGTCAGCGCCGCCGCCAGGACCAGGACTACCACCAGCAGCAGGACCAGGAACAGCGGGAGAAAGAAGATAATGACCGCCCGCCCGGTGGGTAACTGAAACGTTTCGCGCACAGCCAGCACTCCGAGCGCAATCACCCAAACGGCCAGCAAGAACGTACCCAGCCCGTGCAGGAAACCTCCGGCCCCCGGCACAAACCTGAACAGGGCCAGGGGAGCGCTGAAAACGGAAGGCACATTGGCCAGAGCCAGCAGTGATAATAGCGTGGCGAAGCTGCCTCGGCAGCCAAAGAGACGCGCCAGAGAATAACACAGGCCGCTCTGACTGAGCAGGTACAAAAAAGAGAAAGCAGTCAACACCACCAGGGCGGCGCCAGGCCCGCCCAACAGTTGCGCGAGCTCCGGTTCGGTCAGCACGGCAGTCGTATTGGTTACCAGCAGGGCCAGGAAAAACGCCGGCACGGCCAGGCGCAAGGCATTGCCCCTGCTAACTTCCCGCACCGTGGCCGCCGGGCTGGTTATTATCCCGATGACGGTTTCGGCAAAACCCAACTCTTTTTGGGACAGGTTCTCGTCTGTCTCCGGTTGCATCCATTTCCCCTCCTGTCTTTTTAACTGACACCCGGCGACTGCCAACTGTTACGGCTGTGCCGGGCGGTCGCCGTTACCATTTAGGCACCAGATGGTTATCCAGCTGCTGCTGCAAAAACAGGGCGTCTTTCCCGAGCAGGGCAAATGTCAGCCGGTCAAGAACAGACGCCGGGAAACGGCCGAGCGCCTCCCACCAGGGAGGAACGGGCAAGGTGATGTCCACCGGCTGCGGGTCGGCGACACCTGCCAGTTGCGCCGCTTCTTCCACCGCTTCAGGCAGGCCGCCGAGGCGGTCCACCAGCCCCAGCGCCTGGGCCCGGGCACCGGTAAATACTTCGCCGGTCGCCATCTCCCTGACCTTTTCCGGGGCAAGTTTGCGTCCCTCGGCTACCGACCCGATAAACTGGGTATGCAGGTCATCAAGCAGGTCCTGCAGAAGTTCGCGCCGTTCCGGTGTCAACGGCTCAGCGAACAGGCCCTTGTGTTCACCGGCGGTAACTATTTCAGCGGTTATCCCCAGGCGCTCAAACAACTCTCCTAAGTAGATGTGACTGGTTATGACGCCGATGCTGCCGGTGATGGTGCCGGCCTGGGCGACAACGCGGTCGGCAAAGACTGAGATATAAAGGCCGCCGGAAGTGGCTGTGTCAGCCATGGACACCACCACTGGGCGGGGGAAATCGCGAATCAGGGCCGCTATTTCCTGTGAAGCGCCCACAGAACCCCCGGGGCTGTTCAGACGCAGGACTACGGCCGCGATCTGCCCGTTGTCTTCCGCCTGTTGCAGCAATTTTCGCACCTTGTACGGGGTGATGCCATCCACTGCCTGCAGAGCGTCACCGCCGGTCTCGGCAATTGCGCCGGTCAGGGTGATGACCCCGATATTGCCGCGGGCTGCCGGTGTCCGGTCACGGAACAGCAGTGCCGTCACAGCCAGAGAGACAAATACCAGCAGGCACAGTGCCCAAAATATCCATTTCTTATTGCTCATCAGGCATACCTCCCCTACAATTATACTCCCAGCTGGCGGCTGCCTATGCAAAACTCCGGATAATGCCCGTAATTTCCCGCTGCAGCATACTGGACGCCTGCCGCACTGCTAGCAGATGTAGCCCAGGTACAGGATGGTAACGCCAAACAGCGCAGCCAGCATAGTCATAAATACGGGGGTGGCCAGCTTGCCGTCCCCGCCGTCCGGCTCCTGCAGCAGGCTGCTGACCCGCAGTTCCAGGCTGCCTGCCGGTCCGGCCAGTCCGGCAGTAAAAACGCTCCTCATTTCCCGCTGCCTTACCAGCATCCGCCAGGCTTTGAGCAAAGTGGCGGCATAGGCCAGCTTGTCACCGCCTGCGCGGCACACCGCTTCACGGTCGCAGAGACGCTCTTTTTCCAGGAGGCAGCGCTCCAGTAAAATGCCGCTGAAGGGGCTAAAGATAACGAGGTCTTTCAGCAGGCGCAGCAGCCATCCCTTAAAAGCGTCGCCGCGGCGGATGTGGGACAGTTCGTGGAGCAGGATGTGTTCAAGCTCAAGGCTCGTGAATTCCGCAAGCAGCGGCAAACTCAAGCACAGGACCGGGCGGCGCACTCCGGCCGTCAGGGCGATAAAACTTTCCCGGTTGCTGTAGATAACCTCCGGGCAGGCCAGACCCATGGCGGCACAGTGTCCGGCAAGGAGTCGACTGACCCGCTCCTGTTCGGCGGGGGGCGGCGTGACCGCCTGACGGCGCAGGCGCACCGCAAAAAAAGCCCCGGCCGCCGCTTTTAGCAGGCCGGCAACCAGCAGGGCTGCCAGCAAGGGGCTTAAGATACCGACAGCCAGAAATCCGGCCTGGCAAAGAGCGTCAAACAGGCGTCCCAGTGTCCCGGAGGGCGTAAGGCCGGACTGGCAGCGTTTGAGCAGCACGGTGTGGTACAGGAGAAAGCCGGCGAAGGGCGTAAACAACGCCACCAGATAGGCCTGCAGCCGCTGACCGGGCTCGCTGACGGCAAACAGACGCAAAAAGACGGCCACTGCGGGAAATATTAACAGGTAGCCGAAGAAAACATAAATATAAAATGAGTGCAGTTTATCCGGCAACATTGCTGTCACCGTCTTTCGCCGCCGCCAGCTGCTTTTCCAGGCGGTCGATCGTTTCCCGGTCCCGGGCGGAAACACGGCCGGCCAGATGGGCCATTGTCGCTTCCGCAAAGTCTTCCAGCAACGCATCCAGGACGCTGCCCACCACTTTTTCCGTGAATTCTTCCCTTGTGACGGAAGGCTGGAAATAAAAAGCATTACCGGCTTTACGCTTGTGCAGCAGCTTCTTGTCAGTCAGACGGCCCATAATCGTCATCACCGTGGTATAGGCAATCTCCCGGCGGCCGACCAGCACTTCATGGACCTCACGCACGCAAACCTCGTCGTCCTTGCCCCAGATAATCTCCATGATTTCATTTTCCAGGGCGCCAAGCACTTTGCCCAGCCCCTGCCTCCCCGGCTGAAACCCTACGGGCAATTTGAATTTCACAGGTCACACCTCCTAAAGCCCTTGCACATATTATACCTCAAAATTTTACTACGAACAATAGTATAAACTATGTAACTGCTCAGGCCAAGAGATGATCTGTTAAACCGCGAAGCAGGGGGTCTGCTTAGAAATCGTCAGATGCTAGGCGCGATGAGGACCGGAACGAAGGCGTACCGGAGCGTACGTCGGAGTGAGGACCGCAGGAGCAACAACGCAGATGGCGGTTTAAAAGCAGACCCCGCTATTTTCTGCTGCCTGGTTTAATGGGGGTGCTGCCCGTCCGGCACAGTGGGCAGTCGGCCGCGCCGAACGTTTCCACCTCCAGGCGGAGCAGCGGCACAAACGGTACGCCGAAGTCAACGGCACCGCCGCTGCGGTCCACCACCGCGCCGACGCCGGCCAACTCGCCGCCAAGGGAGCGGGCCAGTTCCAGCACTTCCCGGACAGAGCCGCCGGTGGTCACCACATCCTCCACCACCAGCACCCTCTCGCCGGGCCTGATCCAAAAGCCGCGACGCAAGGCCATTTTCCCGTCCTGCTCCCGTTCGGCAAACATGGCTCGCGCCCCCAGGTGCCTGGCCGTCTCGTAAGCCAGGATCACCCCGCCCAGCGCCGGCCCTAGGCAAACGTCAATTTTCCGGGCGGAAAAGCTCTCCGCCAGCGCGGCGCACAGCTTTTCCGCCTGTTCCGGGTACTGGAAAACGCGGGCGCACTGCAGGTAGCGGGAGCTGTGCCTGCCCGAGGTCAGCAGGAAATGTCCTTCCTGCAGGACTTCCGCCGCGCTGAATATTTCCAGGATTCTTTCCGTTGTCAGCATAGTTTTTCCATACCTGCTTCCCTTAACAATAGTTCAGCCGCGGCCCGCGGGTCCGGCGCTGCCGTAACCGGCCTGCCGACCACGATGTAATCGGCGCCAAGGGCCAGAGCCTGCTGAGGCGTGACAATGCGCTGCTGGTCGTTCGGCGCAGACCAGGCCGGCCTGACGCCGGGGGTGACGATAATAAACCGACTGCCGCAGGCCCTGCGTATCCAGGGTATTTCCGGGCCGGCGGCCACCACGCCGTCCAGCCCCGCTTCCCGGCAGAGGACAGCCAGCGCTGTCACCTGCTCCGTTAATGTCCGGGAAACACCGCCTTCCTGCTGCAACTCCTGCTCAGACATGGAGGTCAGGACGGTCACCCCCAGCAGCAGCGGCGCCTGTGTTCCGATTTCCCCCGCCCGCCGCCTGGCGGCGGCGGCGGCTTCCGACATCATTTTTTTTCCGCCGGCCGCGTGAAAATTGAGCATCCAGGCCCCCGTTTCCACCGCCGCTTCAGCGGCGCGGGCCACGGTGTTCGGGATGTCGTGGAACTTCAGATCCAGAAATACTTTTCCGCCGCCGGCGGCGACCTTGCGGACAATGGAGGGGCCGCAGCTGCTGAAAAGTTGCAATCCTATTTTAAAAGCGCCCGCCAGGCCTCGCAACCCGGCGACCAGCGAGAGCGCTTCCGCTTCGTTTTCCACATCAAGGGCAATAATTATTTTCTCGCGCATCCTGCACCTCCTGCGTCCTATGGCTCCTGCCGCCGCGCCAACCCCACCAGTTCCCGGACGGAAGAAAAGCCGTGCTCGCGGCAGTAAGCGGCGAGGCCGCCGATAATCTCCGGGCAGACTTGCGGGTTGCTGAAGTTGGCCGTGCCGACGGCCACCGCGCAGGCTCCGGCCAGCAGAAACTCCACCGCGTCGCCGGCGCAGCAGATACCGCCCATCCCAATCACCGGGAGGCCGACGCAGCCGGCCACCTGCCAGACCAGGCGCAGCGCCACCGGCTTAACGGCCGGTCCCGACAGGCCGCCGGTCACGTTGGCCAGCAGCGGGCGCCTGCTGCCGGTATCAATGGCCATCCCCAGCAGTGTGTTGATCAGGGAGAGGGCATCGGCGCCGGCCGACTCCGCGGCGCGGGCGATTTCCGTGATATCGGTTACGTTGGGCGTGAGCTTGATAATCAGCGTCTTGGCAGTCAGTTTCCTGAGCTCTCCGACCAGGCGGGCCACCGTCTGCGGGTCGGTGCCGAAAGACAGGCCGCCGGTGGCGACATTGGGGCAGGAAACGTTAATTTCAAAAGCCGCCGCCGCAGTCTCCGCACTTAACGCTTCCACCACAGCACAGTATTCCGCGGTATCGTGACCGGCCACATTGACAATTACCGGCGCGCCGTATCCGGCCAGCCGCCTGATTTTCAGCCGGGCTTCTTCCACTCCCGGGTTCTGCAGACCGATGGCGTTCAGCAGGCCGGCCGGCGTTTCCGCGACTCGCGGCGCGGGGTTGCCGGGACGGGCTTGGGCTGTCGTCCCTTTGACCACAATGGCGCCCAGCCTGCCCAGGTCATAAAACCGCGCATATTCCTCCCCGTAGCCGAAACAGCCGGAAGCCGGCATCACCGGGTTTTTAAGTTCCAGACGGCCGATTTTCACTGTCAGGTCGGGTTGCACAGCCATACACCTCCTCCGCGCTGAACACCGGCCCCTCCACACAGGTGCGCGCTGTTTCGTCCCGACCGGCACGCCGGACCGGCACCACGCAACCGAGGCAGGCACCGACGCCACAGGCCATGCGCGCCTCCAGCGAAACAAAGCATTCCCGCCCCGCTTCCCGGCAAAGTGCCGCCGTTGCCTGCAGCATCGGTTCCGGGCCGCAGGCATAAACGGGGCCACGGTTCCGGCTAAGCGCCTCGCGCAGCAGGCCGGTAACCGGCCCGCGCAAGCCGGCCGAGCCGTCATCGGTGGCCACGCGCACTTCGGCGCCGAGTGCTGCCAGTTCCTGTTCCCGGTACAGCCCGGCCTGTTCTTTCGCTCCCAGCAGGCATGTCACTTCCCGGCCCGCTGCCAGCAACGATTTAGCCAAGTAAAAGAGCGGGGCCACGCCGATGCCGCCGCCGGCCAGCACGGCCTGCCGGCCGGCGGGAAGCGGAAACTCCCGGCCGAGGGGCCCCAGCACATCCACAGTGTCTCCCGGCTTTTTCCCCGCCAGCAGGGCGGTGCCGCGGCCGGCGACCCGGTAGAGCAAGTCCAGTTCGCCCGGCCGGCAGTCATGGACGCTGAGCGGACGGCGCAGCAACGGGTCACACCCGGCCGATGCGGCGGCAGGCTTAAACCCCTCACCCGGCCTCTCCCTTAGGGAGAGGGGAATGGAGTCGGGCAGCACCGACACCATCACGAACTGTCCGGGCAGGGCGGCAAGACATCCGGAGAGGCGGAGCAGGAAAACGCCGGTCGTTGCTTGCTCGTGGCTGCTGACTAAGAAACGATGTAACTGTGCCATCTATTTCTCCGATCCTGCCTTCCACACAACTTTGCCTGCGACCATGGTCAGTACCGGCAGACCTGTTACCTGCCAGCCGTGGAAGGGGGTGTTTTTGCCTTTGGAAAGAAACCGGCGACGGTCGATGGTCCACTCACGTTCCGTGTCAACCAGCACCAGGTCAGCCGCAAATCCGGGCTCCAGGCTGCCGTGGGGAATGCCGAGGATGGCGGCGGGAGAGCGGGCCATTTTTTCCACCAGCAGGCCAAGCGACATGATCCCAGTCCGCACCAGGTGCGTGTAAAGCAGGGGGAAAGCCGTTTCCAGCCCGGCGATGCCAAACGGCGCGGACAGAAAGTCGCCGGCTTTTTCCGCCTCGGTATGAGGGGCGTGATCGGTGGCAATAGCGTCAATGGTGCCGTCAAGCAAGCCGCGGCGCAGGGCCTGCACGTCGGCGGCGGCACGCAAAGGCGGTTTTACTTTGGCGAAGGTGTTAAAGCCGAGGACGGCGTCTTCGGTCAGCAACAGGTGGTGGGGCGTAACCTCCGCCGTTACCCGTACGCCATCGTCCTTGGCTTGCCGGATCATCTCCACGGCCCGGGCCGTGGAAACATGCATAATATGTAAGCGTCCGCCCGTTTCCGCGGCCAGCAGCAGGTCACGCGCCAGCATCACCGTCTCCGCGCTGGCCGGCAGTCCGGGCAGTCCCAGCCGCAGCGCCGCCACACCGTCGTGTACCTGGCCGCCCGCAGCCAGGGCCTCGTCTTCGCAGTGCTCAAACAGCGGCAGGTCAAACTGCCGGCAATAGAGCAGCGCATTTTTCAGCAATCTGGCACAGGACACACCCCGCCCGTCGTCAGTAACGGCACGGATGCCGCTCCTGTGCATCAGGCCGATTTCCGCCAGTTCCCGCCCGGTCAGTTCCTTGCTGACGGCACCGACCGGCCAGACCCGCACCAGGCCTGCGCGGCCGCTCTGCAGGCGGACGTACTCCACCGTCCTGCCGTCATCCATGACGGGGTTAGTGTTCGGCATAGCGGTGATACCGGTAAAGCCGCCCACTGCGGCAGCCCGGCAGGCGCTCTCCACGGTTTCTTTTTCTTCAAACCCGGGCTCCCGCAGATGAGTGTGCAGGTCAACCAGTCCGGGCAATATCGTTTTGCCGGCGGCCTCCAGGACTTTTTCACCGGCCGGTGTTATTGTTTCAGCCACTTTTGCCACTACGCCGTCCCGCACCAGCAGGTCAAAGCGCCCGTGCAGCCCCTGAGCAGGGTCTACCAGTGTCCCGCCGCGGATTAACAGTTCCATGCCCTTCCCTCCCCGTCTTTAGTCCTGCGGCCGCGAGAGCAGGTGGTGCAGGACAGCCATGCGCACGGCCACGCCGTTGTTCACCTGCCTGAGTACACGCGAGCGAGCCGAGGCGTAAGCCTCGGCTGTCAGTTCAACCCCGATGTTAATCGGACCGGGATGCATAATGACGGCCTTGTCCGAAAGCAGAGACTGCCGGCGGGCATCTATGCCGTACAGTGAGCGGTACTCCGCCAGCGACGGCAGCATTCCCGCCTGCTGGCGCTCGTGCTGAATCCGCAGGACATAAACGACGTCGGCTTCGCGCAAGGCACCGTCCACATCAGGCGCCAATTCCGCGCCAAGATCAGTCATCTCCTCCGGCACCAGCGTCGGCGGGCCGCAGAAGCGCACGCGCAGGCCGCAGGTACGCATGGCATAGAGATTGGAGCGGGCCACCCGGCTGTGGCGGATATCTCCCAGCAGCAGGGCGGTCAACCCCTCCAGGCGGCCGAATTCCTGGCGGATGGTCAGCAGGTCAAGCAGCGCCTGTGTAGGATGCTCGTGCGCACCGTCCCCGGCATTGATCACCGGGACAGAGAGCGAGCGCGCCAGGAAGGCCGGCACGCCGGCGGCGGCGTGCCGCACAACCAGGGCGTCAACACCCATGGCCTGCAGGGTCATAGCCGTTTCCAGCACGCTTTCTCCCTTGACCACGCTGCTCGTCTTCGCCTCAAGCTCCACCACTTCGCCTCCCAGGTTCGCGGCCGCCCGGGCAAAGGACAGCCTGGTCCTGGTGCTTGGCTCAAAAAAAAGGTTGGCCACCATCTTGCCGCGCAACACACCCAGCGGGAGACTTGCCGGGTCGTTGTTCACCCGGCAGTAATACTCGGCCAGTTCCAGCAAAGCGCCGATTTCACCGGCACTTAGGCCGTATGTACCAAGGAAATGCCTTCCTTCCACCCGTCCGGTCTCCTTTCACTTTCGTGAAACCTTCCCGCGCCTGTTGCTGTAACAGTCCCAGAAACAGCAGCGCTGCCGACGTGCCCAGCTTGCGCATCAAAAGGGTATATGTTTATGATTATACAGCAGAGGTGTACCTCTTGCAAGGAATATACACCCGAACCATCCGGGTTCCCGACAGAGGGCGACTCTCTCCGACATAAAAATACCCGGCCCTCTTTTCCCGGGCCGGCCAGATATGTTACAATGGTGTCAGCCGGAGGGGGGACAACCTTGTTTAAGCTCAATACCTTGCAGACGTGCGCCGCTGCGGCGGCCGCCCTGGCTTTGCTGTTTTCAGGAGTGTTTATTTTTAACTTTCCGTCTGGGACAAGCAGTATGCCGGTCACAGACGCCGGGCCGCCGGTGGCCCGGGCTGACAGCGCTCCAGTCCCTGAGCCGGCCGGCGGAGATGCCCCGGCGCCTGAGGATCTGCCGTTAACCGAAGGCAATATCAACAGCCTGCCCCCGGATACAATCTCTGAACTGCTGGCTTTCCTGGACTCACCGATTGCCGGCGCGACCATCGGCATGACCGACGGCCAGTTGCCCGGCGCCCCGCGGCCCTACAGAAACGGCACCCACCAGGGGATTGATTATTACGACGGCTTTTCCGGGGTGCCCATCAGGGCGGGAACCGCGGTGCTGGCCGCCGCTGAGGGGCGGGTAGTCCGCATAGACCACGATTACCGGGAGCTGACGCCGGAGCAGCATGCCGCCTTTCGCCGGCTCTCAGCGCAGGCGCCGGATACACCCGCGGAAGCTTTGGACAGGTTCCGCGGCCGCCAGGTCTGGCTCGAGCACCGGGGCCGGGTAGTCACCCGCTACGCCCACCTGGAATCGGTAGAAAACGAACTGACCGTAGGGGATCGGGTTTACGCGGGACAGCCGATTGGCACGGCAGGCAATTCTGGCACGTCACAGGCAGCGGCCGGAAGCGCGGGGGAAGTTCATCTTCACTTCGAAATCTGGCTTAACGGGTTTTACCTGGGCGAAGGCCTGCCGCCGGATGATATCCGCCATATCCTGCGCGGCATCCTGGAATAATCTTTGTATTTTATATGGCGGGCACGGCAATTTTTCTGCCCGCTTTTACTTTGCGGTACAGCGGGTGGAACAGCACCTCGTGATTGACCCGCCACAGGTTGTCCTGGTAGCGCAAAGCAAGCCGCAGGCAATGCTCCGGGAAACGTTCGTAACGCAACAGAGAAGAAACCTGGTAATAAAATTCCCGCCCCGCACTGTTCAGCGTCAACCGTTCAGGAGCAAGCAAGCCGTTTTTTGCCAGGTCGGACAGAATGCCCTGCACTTCAAAACTGTGTACTCCCGCTAAGCCTTTGTAAAAGTCATAGCGCAGCAGCGACCTCTCCCCCGGCAGGCAGGAAACAGTGGCCAGGAACAGGAAGTTGTGGACGGTGCGCGAGCTTCTGAACTCAAACGAGGATAACAGCTTCAGCAGCAAAACATGGTGCAGCGTATAGGTAAAGGAATAAGCCTTCATCTGACCGGACCTTTCCCGTAACTTAGCAGTTACAGTTTGACTCCGGCACAAAAATTTTATGCCCCGTCCCGAACATCCTGAGCGGTGTAGGCCCTTGCTTTCTCACGCCGCTTCTTGTCTTTGTTCTTATACAGGTTGTCATCAGCCAGGCTGACCAGGTGCTCTTTTTCACTTGCCTGCGTCGGGTAAACGGCGTACCCGATAGACAGGGACATCCTGCCGCCCGGCATTCTTTCGCAGCCGGGGAATCTGTGTTCCGCCACCTGCGAGGCCACCCGCAGCGCCAGCTGCCGGGTGCCCGCCTCATCGGTGTGCGGCAAAATTACGGCAAACTCGTCCCCGCCGTACCTGACGGCGAGGTCTGTTTCCCGGACGGCGCTTCTTAGTACCGCACCAAACTCTCTCAGCAGCCGGTCACCCGCCTGGTGGCCGAAGGTGTCATTATAATCCTTGAAATAATCGAGGTCCATCATCAGGAGCCCTACCATCGTCCCTTCCCGCGCCGCCCGCTTCAGCTCCCGATCCAGAGCCTCCTGGAAATAGCGGTAATTGCAGAGCCCCGTCATCTCGTCTATAACCGCCTTTTGCTCCGTTTCCCGGTACAGGCGGGCATTTTCCAGCGCCAGCGACAACTGGTTGGCAAAAGTCAGCAGCCGTTCGCGCATTTCCGGCGGAAAGGCGGTTTTTTCCATGCCGGCCAGCATCAGCACGCCCAGCTTTTCTCCTTTGTGCAGCAGCGGGACAGCTGCCTCCACGCTGTGCCCGAGTTTTACAACCCAGGACTTGTCCGTTACCCGCTCATCATGCAGAGGGTCTTCGATAAAAACGGCTTCTCCTTTAGCCAGAGCCAGGCCGGGTACGTCCCAGTCGGCCGGGATAGTTTGCGGCAGGGCAACCCGCGCGGGAATATTGCTGGCCGCCAGGTGCAGCGTCCGTTCGTCCTGCAACAGCCAGATATCGGCGTATTCAAAGTCAAAGGAGGCGCGCAGCAAGACCAGGCACTTGTCCAGGATCTCCTCCTGGCGCAGCGATGAAGCCAAAAACTGGCTGCTGTAAAACAGCGCCTTTAAGTTGGCGTTCTGCTCGTCAAGCGATTCCCTGGCCCGGCTGGAACGCTCGGACAGCCGGCCGACAATCACTGACACAAACACTGTGGCGGCCAGTGTCAGCAGTGCCTGAAAGGTGTACTGGACCAAGCCCGGCGACTGGAGCGCCCTAAGCAGCAGGTACCCGCTGACCACCAGAGAGGCCAGCAGTGTAACAGTCGCACCCAGGTAACCGAAGCGGCCGGACAGGTGGACGGCCGGGAAAAAGTACACCCACCAGAGTGCAGCGCGGCAAAAATCGAGCCAGTAGCCCGGCACAAACAGCACGCAGACATACTGGTTCATAACGGGAGGAAAGAGAAAGAGGGAAAATAGCAACATCAGCAACCAAGGGGAAAGCTCCTGCCGCCTGCGCAACGTTTCCACGATCCTCACCGTCCATAAGCAGTATCCTTCGTATTATTCTTGACAGGATGGCAATTTCCTTTTTTTTGCTTATTCTTTCGACATATGCCGCGGGTTCCGCTGTACCACCTGCAGCGCCTTAGTCACCGCCGCCACCACGTCAACGTACAGTTGGATTTCCAGGTTGTTAGCCTTGGCGTATGCTGCCCCGCGGTCCGTAACCACGTAGCGGGGCGGCAGGCTGTTTAAGGCCAGGGCGGTCACATCCAGCCGGCACTGGCTGCAACGGCAAAGTCCGCTCTGGTTCCTGGCCAACATTTCCTCCAGCCGCTGCTCCACTATCTTTTCCATCAGGTTGTTTAGCTCCAAAACATTGCCCTCCTTGAGTCCGTTTGCTGCTTTAATTCCCTGCCGCCAGGGAATTTCCTGCCACGCCGCGGCCGCCAGGGCTTGCTGCGGCACAAAAAAGCCGGCGCTGCCCCCGATTATCCGGCAGTGTTGCTCAAGCAGCAGCACCTCCAGACGGCGGGCCAGTCGCAGGCGGCTGCCAACCGCCCGCCGTGACTGGCAGAGCGTCAGGGTGTGGCCGCCTTCCAGCGTCACGGTGCAGGGGGCAGGCCCGGTACTGACGTGCAGGAGCGAACGCAGCTTAAAGTAGCCGTACGCCGGGTCGCCGGGCAGCCGCGGCTTCCTGATTTTAAGCGGGATAAACAGTAAAAAAGGGCCGAGAGCAAGCGGGAACAGGTTTACCTGCCCGAGCAGCGGCCCAAAATTTTTTTTTAATTCAGTTAAGTTAACATTGAAAAACCGCGCCAGCTGCTGGATAAAGCCTTTCAGGCTGCGCGCCAGCCAGCGCATGGTGCCGTCCCGGTAATAAACGTTCAGGCCCTGACCCGCACCATCCCGGTAGGCGGGAATAAAAGCCACAATTTCCAGAATTTCTGCCAGCGAAATTTGCATAAAGAAAACCTCCTGTTCAGTATGTAGGAGGCTGTTTTACAATATTCAATGCCGCTCCGCTTTGTTAATCGCATTTGCCCGCAGCTTTAAGTATAGCGCCTGATATAATCCAGCATGTTCTGATAGGCCTTCCGGTCAAGGCCCAATGCCTCGTTTATCTCCCTGTACTTGCCGGAAATACTGGCCTGAGAAACGCCGTATTCCACGGCCAGTTCCTTTTGGGTCAGGCTCAGGCAGTGAAAGCGCGCCAGGCTGTATTCCAGGGCCGCCGCCCAAGCCTCCGGTTTTGTAATCCGGGGAACATCCGGGTAAGTCGTATTGATGAAATCATGCCAGATGGCCTGCACGTCTTCAAAAAAACTCTCATCGTAGCATTTGCTCCGGCGCATATTGTCCCTGGCATGACTTACCACGCGTTGCCATTCCGCCCGCCAGACGGGCTCCCTGACCGGGTAGTCGTCCATCTCGACATCCTGCAGCGCACCGCCGGTAAAAATCTCAATTTTCCCGTCCTCACCGAGCGCCCTCAACTCCAGCAGGGCCAGTTGGCGAAAACGCTCCTTAATCCAGGGATTTTTGACAAACTCGCGCAAGACCTTTCTGGATCCCCCGTCGCCCAGTCGGCCGTAAAAACGCAGTATCTCCTCCTTAAACTCGTCCGGGCCCCGGTATAGGCGGTCGTTTAAGACAGTTTTAAAATTGTTGTCGTTGGCATACAAAAGGTCCAACTCCTCTTTTGTGCCGCGCCGCAGCACCTTCTCAAGGAGCAGATCCCTTTCCGAGTATGACGGAGCCGGCGAAAAAAAATCCCCGCCTTCCAGTGCCCCCAGCAGTTCCCTCGCTTCATCAGCCATCTCGCCGCCCGGATCAGCGGTGAGATAACGCCGCAGGTAATCCCGTGACTTCTCCAGGTCCTCCAGCAAACCAAAGTTAATAGCCAGCAGGAAGTAACAGTCGGGAATCGGCGGCTCCATCGCCGTGACGATCTTCTCAAAGACCTGGTTGGCTTCCTCCAGTTGGCCCTGCTTGCTGAGCAGGCAGGCCAGATTGTAATGGTTGTATGGATTGCCGGGCTCCAGTTCCACCGCTCTTTTAAAATAAAGGTGTGCTTTAGCCAGCTTGTTCCGCTGGTAATAAGACATCCCCTTCTGCAAATAATAGCCTGCGTGGTCCGGCAGGGATACCACTTTGCCCGCCGCATCGCGGGATCCGCTTGTTTTCCTCTGTGCGTCTTTCATTGTTTCGTCACCTCCGGCGCAGCATCGTTACAGTCCGCAACAGCAAAACCCTGCCCGTTCTGAAGCTGTACTTCCGTTTCCTGTATAGCTATATTCCCTCCCGGGCGCTTCTTTTCCTCTTTTGACTGACTAAATTCTGCTGCACGACATCTTTCGGGCGCACCACCAGGAAGCAGGGGGACGGTTCGAGCGTCTCCCTGCTTCCCCACAGCTTCCCACCACGGCGAAAGCCGACCCATAAAGGCCGGCTTTCGTAGAGCGCGCTTCTTGCCACATGAACCACACTCGCGGTTCCATTATACTACAAATATACTATAAAATCTTTGTCTGAACGTGTCAGATGCCATAAAATTTGTCAATCCTTATAAACGGGCCGCGGCAGGAGTCCGGCACGGGTAACGATTTCCGGGACGATTTCTTCCCAGGCCACGGCCATGATATGGACGCCGGCCAGGCCCTCCACGGTCTTCAAGTGCTCAATCATCTCCACGCAGATTCTGACGCCCTCTTCCTTTTTGTCGGGCGCCGCTTTGACCCGCTCAATCAGAGCGTCGGGAACTATCATCCCGGAGACGTTGTTTTTCATGTAGCGGGCGGCACCGAGCGATTTGATGGGAATAACGCCGGCCAGGATCGGCACCTGCTTGTGGATCCCCATTTCCCGCACTTTTTCCATCCAGCGCTCAAAGCGCTCCATATCGAAAATGGCCTGGGTCTGGATAAAGTCGGCCCCGGCCGCCACTTTTTTGGCCAGGCGGTGGGCCCGGTACTCAAAGGGGTCGGCAAAGGGATTTTCCACCGCGCCGATAAAGATGTCAATGGGCGCTTCCAGTTTCTCACCGCCGGTAAAGACCTGCTCATCGCGCATCTTTTTCAGTGCCTGAATAAGCTGCATGGAATCAAGGTCGTTGACATTTTTGGCGCCCGGCTCATTGCCGAACTTGGCGTGGTCGCCCTGGAGGCAAAGGATATTTTTGATGCCCAGAGCAACGGCGCCCAGCACGTCTGACTGGATAGCAATACGGTTGCGGTCGCGGCAGGTTATCTGAATAATCGGGTCCAGGCCCATCTGCGTCAGGATGGCGCCGCTGGCAATGCTGGAGGTGCGCACAATGGCCGTCTGGTTGTCAGTCAGGTTAAAGGCGTCAACAAAGCCGCGCAGCATTTCGGCGTGATGCTCTATTTTTTTCCGCTCCGCGCTTTTGGGCGGGCCAAGCTCTCCGGTAACGACAAACTGCCCGCTTTCCAGGACTTTTTGCAGGTTGCTTTTTGCCATCACAGTGTCACATCCTCCCTGACCATTTTTCTCGGGCCGCCGGAATGGGAAGCGGACCAGTCCTTGGGAGGCTTGATTTCCTCAAGTGACGGCAGTTTGCCGAAACGGCCGAGCCGCTCCACGATCAGGTGCCAGCCGCATTCGGTCTCCTTGCTGACCTCACACTTGCCGTCCTGGGAACCTCCGCACGGGCCGTTGAGCATGCTTTTGGAACAGCGGGCAACCGGGCAGATGCCCATTGTTTCGTCAAGCACACAGTTGCCGCAGCCGAGACAGTTTTCCAGCCAGACTCCCTGCCGGAGAGGCAGCCCCATAAAAGTGGTATTCAGCCCGGGCACGGTCAGCTTGTCGGCGTAGTGCATGTTCATAGCCTGCACGCCCACGCCGCAGGCCAGGGAAATAACCACGTCAGCGGCTTCCGCCTGACTGCGGGTGGCTTCCAGGTACTCAAACTCACACTGACGCTCCACGGTTTTGCTTTCCACCGCGACCGCGGAACCGGCGCGTTTACGGGCGATGGACAGAGCCAGGGCCGTTTCCCGCGCTTCCTTGTCGCCGCCGGCCATACAGACCGTGACGCACTCGCCACAGCCCAGCACCAGTATTTTCCCGTAACCTTCCACCATTTGCAGAATCTCTGCCAACGGTTTGCGTTCCCCGACTATCATTTGTTTTCCTCCCCGCCGACGCTAGACACGTCTTTGATTTCAGACAAAAACCCCGCGGCAACGCCGGCAAAGTCACGGATCTGGTCCACCGTCAGCTCCCGGTAGCGAACCCGCTCTCCCGTAACGCCGATTTGCTTCAGTATCTCCCCGGCCCGGGCGGCACGCTTGCCGGCCCACTTGGACACATCAAGGTAAGTGCATTCTTCCTGCTGGGCGCAGCCGGCAAGCATTACTCCCTCGGCACCCAGGTCAAACGCTTCCAGGATATTCTGCACTTCCACTTTGGCCACGCAGGGGACGCGGACGACCGCCAGGTTTTGCGGTTTGCCGTTATTGAGATATTTCAGGAATTCGCGCTCCGCAAACGCACCGTAACTACAGCAGAAAACGACGGCGGCGGGACCGTCGCCCCGGCCCTGCTCAACAGCCGCTGCCAGCTGCGAGAGCGCCGTCTCGGCATATTGGTTGCGAAAACGGATAGCGCGCGCCGGGCAGATGCCGACACACAGTCCACAGGCCTGGCACTCCACGTTGCGGATGGTAAAGACACCGTCCGCGTCAACGTGCGGGACGTCATAGGGACAGGTGCGCAGGCAGGTCAGGCAGACAGCGCATATTTCATCCAGGACCTCCGCGCCGGCGGCGCAGTCCAGGCAGCGGCGGCTCTCGCACAGGGCCTTCCGCTCATCATAGCCGATTTCGGCGTGGCCGAAATGGGTTTTCCGTGTGTCATGGTCCAGCAGCGGCACCGGCAGGCGGTCGGAACGTTTAATTTTTTCAACCGTGGACGGCGACAGCGCGGCAAAAGTGGTAAACTGCCCTGCCAGGTCGGCGTCAAAGGGGACGCTGTCCAGGTAAGCTTTTACCGCCAGGGCCGCTTTCCGCCCGCTGGACATGGCTTTGACGGCGGAACCGGGACCGTTGACCAGCTCGCCGCAGGCAAAAACGCCGGCGCGGGAGGTCTGCATGGTACGCTGGCCGCAGACGAGCTGTCCCCGCGCGTTAATCTCCAGCCCGGATTTGGCTAGATAGGACAGGTCGTCATTAGCCTGGCCGATGGCGAAAATCACGGTGTTGCCTTCTATTGTCAGCAGCGCATCGCTGAATTTCGGATTAAACCGCTTTTGCCCGTCAAACACACAGAGGCATTCCTGTACTTCCAGGCCGGTGATATTACCCGCCGCGTCAGTCACAATCCTTTTTGGCCCCCAGGCCGGGTACAGCCTGACGCCCTCATCGACCGCTTCTTCAATTTCCCACTCAAATGCAGGCATTTCCTCGCGGCACTCCAGGCAAACCAGTTGAACGTCCCCGGCTCCGCAGCGCAGCGCGGTCCTGGCCACATCCATGGCCACGTTGCCGCCTCCGATGACGATGACCCGGCGCCCCGGGGCAAATTTAAAGCCGTTGAACTTGGCGCTGTTCAGAAAAGGCAGCGCCAGCATCACGTCTTTGGCCTCAGCGCCGGGAATAGGCAAGGCGCGGCTGACGGGCAGACCAAGAGCAAGAATGACGGCCCTGTATTCCGCCGCCAGGTCCTCGACCGTGAAGTCCCTGCCCAGTTCCACGCCGGTTTTAATCTCTACTCCGCTGCCGGCAACCTGCGCCACATCCCTGCGCAGCCACTCCATGGGCAGGCGGTACAGGGGTATAAAATTGGCAATGGCGCCGCCGCACTCGGCTGTCCGCTCCAGGACAGTGACCGGGAAACCAAGCCTGGCCAGTTCCCTGGCGGCCATCAGGCCGGCCGGGCCGCCTCCCACCACGGCCACTTTTTCGGGCCGGGTAACCTCCAGCCTGACCGCCTCCGGCCAGTCGCCGTGTTCCACGGCAAAACGCTTCAGCGCCCGGATGGAAACGGCTTCATCCACATCTTTGCGGCGGCACTCGCTTTCGCAGGGGTGCGCGCAAATCATGCCGCAGACGGCAGAGAGCGGATTGGCCTCCATGATAACTTCCAGCGCTTTGCTGTGGTCGCCGGTGGCAATGGAGCGCACATACTCCTGCACATCGGTGTTAACCGGGCAACCGGCCTGGCAGGGCGGGTACTGCGGGAGGGCAGACCCATTGGCTTGCGCGAAAGCCTGAGTACCGTTCAGTTTGTTGCTCAACCCTGAAAACCTCCTTGATACAATGTGCTATTTTTGCTTGCGGTAGAGTTCCACATAGCTGTCGCAGTAGATATCCATATTCATTAAAATGCGGGCGGTAGCCACGGCCTCCACCAGTTGCGGATCGCAGGCATCGGCGATAGCGGCGTCCAGGCCGCAAGCCATGGCCATTACGGCAAAGGTGCGGTTAATTAAGGAGCGGTTTCCGGCCCCCTGTGAGATATTGGACAGGCCTACCACCGTACGCGGCGACGGGTTGCTGAGCAGCTTGATCTGCCGTAGCGCCTGTAACACCTCCGGCCCGTGGTCCTGGCCCACATTGCAGGGCAGCACGAGCGGGTCCAGATAAAGATCCTCCATCGGCAGACCGGCCGAGTCGGCGGCCATGACCAGGTCCATCGCCAGAGCCAGCCGGCTCTCCGCATCTTTGGGGATGCCGCGCTCATCCATGGTCAGGCCGATTACCGCCGCCTGATATTCCCCGGCCAAAGCAAAGACGCGTTCCATTTTCGATCCCACAGCCGGCACGGAGTTGATAATCGCATGCCCCCTGCACACTTTGAGGCCCGCCTCGATAACATCGTAGTTGCTGGAATCAAGCGAAAGCGGCAAAGCGCTTACCTCCTGGACAACCTCCACCAGCCAGCGCATGGCCCGGGCCGGCTCCCTGGCAGCGGGCCCGGCGTTAATGTCCAGACAGCGGGCCCCTGCCGCTTCCTGCCTGCGGGCCCACTCCCGCACAGGCACGGGGTCCTGCTCCCGGATGGCCTTGGCGATGTCCTGAAAACTGCCGTTAATTCGTTCCCCGATGATAAACATAACCTCACCACCCTTAAGGAGTAACTGCCCACTTTTAGTTGCACCTGCTTTTAAACCGCCATCTGCGTTGTTACTCCTGCGGTCCTCACTCCGACGTACGCTCCGGTACGCCTCCGTTCCGGTCCTCGTCGCGCCTAGCATCTGACGGTTTCTAAGCAGGTGGCGACATTTAACGGCCTGTGCAATCTCTTTCCATCAGCTCATCAATATTCTGCCGGATGAGCCTCGCGGCTTCCGGGTGACGCAGCACCAGGATGTCCATACCGGCCTGCAGCAGCGCCGCCGCGGTGGTCGCTTCCCAGAGAACCCCGCGGTCCGGCTGTTCTCCCCAGCCGGGAAATTCATCAACCGGAGCCGTCGCTTCCCTGCTGCGCCAGACTTCAGTCCCGACATGGCCGATCATCGGCATAGACAGCATCATATCACCCTGCAAAGCACCGACGCGCGCCCGCTCCATGATGGAGTAGCCGTACTCTAGGCCGTAGCCCAGCGCGGCGGTGGTAGGGTCTATCACAATGCGCCCGGCGGGCAGGTTCATTTCCGTAATCAGGATGTTTAGCTGCTTGCAGATATTGATATCAATGGGCGACTGGGCGATAATGGTGTGCCTGTGGACAATGGCCGCGGCGGTCAGTGATTTGTAGTTCTCCTGTTCGGCCGATCCGAGCAGCAGGTTTTCGCCGGCGGCCGCCTCCGCCACGGCCGGCATCACCAGGTTGTCTTTTTCCGGTTTGCCGCAGCCTATCACCACCAGCGGGCAGCCGACCGCCTCCAGCACACTTTTGACCACGGCGGCGCACTGCTCCGGCGCAGCGTCACGCTGGTCGGGATCCGCGCCTTTTAAATACAGAACTATCAGGTCTGCGCCAAGTTCCTCACATTTTTTGGCCCAAGCGGCCGGGTCATGAAAAACAGCGGCAAAATAAGGGTCAAAACAGGCCGGCCAGTCTGTGGGAGCCATGTCCCAGACCTCCATGCCGATCACCGGGCGGTGGGGTATTTGTCCCTCAAAGTGGAGAAAGGGCAGCGCCGTTTCCCCGCCGACGGTCACGGTGCGGGAACGCGTACCTCCTTGTTCCCGGGTGGCCCCGAGAACCACTTCCTGTACTTTACCGCGGTACTTTTCCAACACAGGCGAAAACACCATCAGGGCACCTGCTTTCCGACTTCTGACATCTGACTTCTATATTGAGGGGAACAGTGTTCTGTCGGTATGGGGCAAAAAGAGCGCCGCCATAAATTCGTCCATAAAGTCGTGTCCGGCCGACAGTTCAAGGTAGGTGATTTTTCCGGCCAAGGATTGCCCGGTGGCATACGCTTCCCGGGACAGCAGTCCCAGTCGTGCTCCCTTGACTGCCGCGTTGCCGATAAACGAGAACCTCTCAGCCGGCAGATCCGGCAGCAGCCCTATTGCGACGGCGTCACGGATGTTAAGGTGATTGCCAAAACCTCCGGCGACAAGAACCCGTCCGATCTGTACCTCCTCTATTTCCAACGCCTTCAGCAGGCAGCGGATGCCGGCGTAAACAGCTGCTTTGGCCCGCAGCAGGTTCTTGATGTCGTTTCCGGTAAGGACTATATCCTTGCCGCCGCCCGCCTCCGCCTGCCACGCCAGAACAAATTCAGGACCGTCCTCTCCCCGGCGCAGGCGCGGGGTGGCAAGGTCCGCCTGCAACTGGCCGGACCGGTCAATAATGCCGGCGGCACGCAGCTTGGACAGGCAGTCAATCAGTCCTGAACCGCAAATACCTAGCGGCCTGCCGCCGCCGATTGTCTCTGCCGCAACTTCGTAAGTTTCCGGGTCAATCTCCACCCGCTCAATGGCCCCCTGCATGGCCCGCATACCAAAGGTGATGCCGCCTCCTTCAAAAGCGGGGCCGGCTGAGCAGGCCACGGATACCAGCCAGTCACGGTTGCCCAGCACCATCTCGCCGTTGGTGCCGATATCGATAAAAAGGGTCACTTCATCCTCGCCGGCCATGCCGGTCAGCAAAACACCGGCCACAATGTCCCCTCCGACATAGGAGGCGACAGCCGGGAAGCACAGTACAGGAGCATGAGGGCTGATGGCCAGGCCCAGTTCTGCCGCTCTGACGGGGGGCGGGGCGGAGGCAAGCGGAATATATGGTTCCAGGCGAATGTACTTGGGGGAAAGGCCGAGGAATAAGTGTGTCATAGTGGTGTTGCCGGCCGCCACGACCAGATGCACGTCCCGGCTGTGACAGTTGTTCTCCGACAGCAACCCGGCGGCAAGCTCGTTAACGGCGGAAACCACCGCCTCCTGCAGTTCGGAGAGGCCTGTTTCCTGTTCCGTGGCGTAAATAATACGGGTGATGACGTCATCGCCGTATCGGGCCTGCCTGTTGTAAGTCCCTTTCCTGCCGAGCGTCAGTCCGCTTTCCAGGTCCACCAGATACACAACAATCGTGGTGGTGCCAATGTCAACTGCCAGGCCCAGCGCGGGCGCCACGCGGTGTCCCGGCTCCAGGCGGACGATGTCCGCGCAGCCGGCGGCTGCGACTACCGTGGCCGTCACCTGCCAGTTTCCGTCCCGCAAACAGGCGGCCAGCCCCCGCAACACCGGTAGACTGACGTGGATCGTCTCACAGCCTGTTTCCTCCCGCAGGGCAGCCTGCAGGCGTGACCAGTCGGAGATGTTCCCCTGCAGCGTCGGCGGATCCAGCGTCAGCCTGATTTTACGGCAAAGCGGCTGCATGGCGTAGCCCTGCATACGGCCGTCCTGTTCCGCCAGGACGTCTTTCCCGCCGAGCAGGATCTGATGCCCGGCTTCGCGGGAATCCCGGGGGACCTCGACGACCACGTTGCCTGCGGCCAGCGCCTGGCAGGCCAGGACTGGACCGGCGGGAACCGGCAGCCCCGTCTCTTTGTGCAAAACGGGCCCCTCTAAAACCCGGACTTGGCAGCGCCCGCAGGTACCGGCGCCACCGCAGGTGCTTTTCAGTTCCACCCCCGCCAAGGCTGCCGCCTCCAGCAGGGAGGTGTTCCGGCTGACCTCGGCCGCACGTCCGTCGGAAGAAAAAAAGACCGTTATCTTGTCAGTCATAGCTGGCCGGTACCCTGCCTTATGCTTTAGATTCAAGTACAAACTTTACTGCTTAACGGCAAAATGTTCCCTGGCAAACCTGGAGATTCCCGATGCCTCCCGCGGCCCGACCAGGACTTTCCAGCCGGTAGCATCCTGCGTGCTGCCGGAAAGGACAGCCACATGCCCCGGCAGAACCAGCGTCTTACTGTTAACCCGGGAGTCAAGCCCGTTTTCCAGCAATGCTTTGCGGATGGCGTCACCCGTCAGCTTGCCGGCGGCCCAGGCCGTCAGCACAGAGGTCCCCTCTGTATTGACTGGCAGGATATAAGCCGGAATTTTGCTGTTTGTCACTTCGCCTTCAACAATAAAAAAGGTAAGAGAAAAATTAGTAGTCACATAGACTGGCGAGTCAGGTCCGACGGCGCCCGCGGCCACAACCTTAGGCTCAACCTGTATCGGCTTTTGCGGGTCGGTGTAAAGGTTGGCCCGCCAGGTCAAAAGCGGCAGCAGATGGGCGGGCTGCCGGGTTTTCAGGACGATAAGCGAGGCATATTTGCAAAGATACACGGCGGCCTGCAAGATCTCCTCCAGCGGCTCGGGGTTAGCGGTAAAGGCCAGCGCCGGATAAGCAAAAGGCTGATAACGCTTGCGCACGGCGGCCCGGCGCAGCTGGGTCAGGTCAGACAGTACGGCTGCCGTTTCCCTGCTCCCGCTGTCCAGCAGCAGTTCCCTGTGTCCGAGTCTGACAACTTTTTCCGCTATTTCCGAGAGCTCATCAAGGTTATTGCCGCGCACTACGAGCGGGCAGCCGTATTTTTTGGCCAGCTCAGTCATCGGCTCATAATTTTGTGCCGTGGCGGCATACAGCAGCGGCCTGTGCCCGGCCACGGCCGGTAAGGCGGCAGCCATGGCGGCGACATCTTCACTGATCAGCATCAGTCGCCTGCTGCCGGCCGCCAAAAGCTCCGCGGCTTCCCGGAAACGTCGCACGTCACCCCCGGTGTGGCGCAGAGCCGCCAGATCAACGGAGTAGCGCTGTCCCACGCGCTCAAATGTCAGGGCGGCAAAGTCACGCAGAAAGGCAGGTATATCCTCCGTGTCGGCAACCTCCACCGCAACGGCGCACGGGTTATGGAAACGCTTGTCGTGGCGAAAAAGCTCCGTCTCGTTGCCGACCGGCAGCGGCGCGTCCTCTGGCCCGATCCGGACCAGGCGCATCGGCGGGGCGGCGGCGGCGGCCAGAGTTTCCCCGGCCTCGGCCGACAGGTGCGGGCACTTGTCCTGGACGGTCTTACCGGCGGCCAGGGCCATGGCAAAGGCCAGGCAAGTGGGGAAGCCGCAATCACCGCTGTTTGTCTTAGGCAGCAATTTATAAATTTCCAAGCCGGTCAGGCCCATTAGATTTCCCCTTTCCAGGAGATTTATCGGCTGAGCATTTACACTGGACGCTAAAACAGTGGCGCCAGGGACATTGCCGGGTGCTTGTTCTCCTCCAGGAAAGGCAGGATTTCCTCTACCGTAGTCCCAACTGTTTCATCGGCGATTTTATCGACAAAGTCGGCACCCAGGCCGTCTTCCTCAGCCCGGCGGCGCAAATCTTCGCCCAGATACTCTTTCAGTTCCTTGGGCATCCAGACAATCCGCGCCAGTCCGCCGTCTGCCTTCAGAAATTTACGGGACAACAGATATGAGCGGCCAATCCCCATGAAACCGGGAGTTTGCACACCGCCTCCGACCGAGCCGGCCAAGGTGGAAAAAGACATTCCGGAAGGTGTGCCGCCGGCATACTCACGGGTTGTGACCATCAGTCCGTTGGCTTCCGGCACAAGGGCCAGGATAGCCTCAAAGCAGCCGCAGGAAGTCATCGGTTTGTCCATCAGCGTGTACAGGTTCACTTCTTCGACATTGCGGTTGGACGCTTCGGCGATAAATTCGTTGACCTCCCGCCACATCCCGCGCTCACTGTCCAGGGGCGTGCTTTTCTGCACCGGCTTGTTCGGGCCGTTCGGGTCTATTTCATAGGAAGCCCTGGCGTCAAGCCAGCTGACCGCGCCGCACAGGCCTACCCGCTCCGGTGAAACGATACAGACATGATTAGGCGCAAATGACTGGCACAACGTGCACGAGTACAGGACATCAACCGCCTCGTCGGTCAGGCCCTTGAGACGGGCATCCCTGGCGGCGTAGCGCTCACGGGCTACCGCCAGCATCTGCTCCACCTGCTCCCTGTCCGTCAGCAGCGTTACCTCCACGCGGTCAACAATAGCCGGAAATTCATCCTTAAATTTGGCCACCAGTATCTCGCCAAGATGACTCAGCTTAAACCCTTTGGCCCTGGCCTCCTTAGAGATGCGCAGCCAGCACAGGTCGCGCTGTGCCACGTGCCACAGCCCTTCGCCGTAATTGACAAAATAATGAATCCGCCTCTCCAGCACGCCCTCAAAGTCCACCTGCATTTTACGGCCGAAGATTTTAACCACAATGCCAAGGGGCAAACTTCCGCCCTCCGGTATTTCGTCAATGTCAGGCCCGAGCAAGGTAACCTTGCCGTCCGTAATTTCCTCCTCGCCAACCATCCGGACCAGTTCAAAGGCCGGCGTGCGGCCGCCGCCGAACTCCGCGTACATCTCGCCCTTGCGGATGGTCTCGCCTTCAAAAGAAGGCCCGTAATTGACCGGAACAGGAATTTCCACAATTTTGAGCTTGATGCCCCGCAATTCCAGCGCGTAACTTACGAGGGTCTCATAATTCGGGTGAAAGACGTACCAGTCCGCAATTTCTTCCACGGGCTTTGTGTCGCAGATGACGGGAAACCCAAGAAAAATGGCAGCAAAATGGGCAGCCACCTGAACGTCGTCAGACCGGCCCAGTTGCAGCACAAAGGCACGAACCCGGCGGCGCTGGTAGTCGCGGTGCTCTTCACGCTGCCCGGGAGAAATTCCGCCGAACGCCAGGCCGGCACGCAACGCATAGTTGACGGCGTGAATCACCTGGGTGAAATTTCCAAGAGGAAAGGCGATATAATCCACGCCCAGTTTCATGTTTTGTTCCAGCAGTTGCTCAATTACCTCGTTGGCGAGGAAAATCATCATGCCCTTCGCCTGCAGCTCCTGGACAATATGGGCGGCATCGGCGGCGGTACGCGCCTTCCCCATGATGATAGCCTGGCCCGGGATGGTCCAGTCCACCAGCTGAATACCGAATTTTCGCAACAAGGGGTCGCTCAGGAAACCGGTCCAGGGCGGCACATGGGGAACAGCGCCGCGCAGGTAGCGGAGTGCCTCTATCATCTCAGCGGCATAGGCGGTTGCTTCCCCATACAGGAGAGCGTTTGAAAAATTCAACTCTTCTTTAAGCTGGTGGCGCATCCTGTTCAGGATGGGCGGCAACTCACCGAGGCGGGTCACTTTCTCGCCGGAAAGACAGGTAATGACCGGCAGGTAATAAGCTGTGTCGGGGAAGGACACCGGCTCCTCCGGACCATAGGCGCGTATAGCCTGCGAGAGCAAAATCTCCGCATAGGCGGTAGCGATAAGAGCCCCGTTCAGGGCCCTCCCAAACAGCCTGCCGGAAGATGTCCCCGCGGCAGAGAGTGCGCCGGCGTAAACTTCTTCAAAACCAGTCGCAGGCGTATTTATTTTGCCTGCGCAGGCAATCGCTGCCATATCTTTTCTCCCTCCGCATTATTTCTTACCAGGTGGCTGTCAGCCCGGAGGCAAACTTTTGCGCTGTTTCAGCATGAATTCTGAGCTTCCAGGAACGTTGGTCCAGGGCCTCAAGTATGCGCTCCGCCGCCTGCTGTGGATCTGTTTCCCAGATAAAATGTCCGCCGAAAACGTCCCGGGCAATGTCAAGCAAAAGCCCGTTAACCAGATCGCTGCCGAGAACCGGGGGGATAACGCCGACATGAACCGGCAGCCCCATGGCCACATTCCAGGAGCCGATAGAGAGTGATTTTTCCGTCATCGCCTCGGGTGCGCTGGCTGCGAACGGGATTTTCGGCATGTCAACACCAAGGTCATTGGCAATCGCGGTGGCCAGGTCGGCAGCCCTGGTGTTGTCCACACAGGAGCCCATATGAAAGACGAGGGGCAGGCCGCCCTGCAGCTTCCCGGCGTTGGCTTCCTCCAGGCGCCGGAGGAAAGTTTTTAGTCCTTCCCCGGCAAAAGTTTCCGCAGCCCCGGGTGTCAGCAGGCCGAGCTTGGCGTAAGATCCGGCGGCACAGCCGGTAGCCAGCAGCAGGACATCATTCCTGGCCAGTATTTTGGCTATTGTTGTGTAATTGTTGTCCTGCGTAGTTTTCAGGTTGTTGCAGCCGGCAAACAGCACCACGCCGCGCAGTTCGCCGCTCTTCAGGGCTCCGGTCAGCACCCTGACGGGCGCGTCCGGTTCCAGCGCCGAAAACAGGTCATACAGCGTTTCCAGGCTGAATCCGGCCACCACCTTGTTTTTAACTGACGGTATGAAACAGGGGGAGCCGGCGCGTTCCCGGTAAGCGCCAATGGCCAGGCGGATTACTTCCCTGGCCTTTTGCAGGGCGTTCTCGGAAGTGAAGTCCAGGTAGTGGGAACCGGGAATGCGGGCATTTTTGGAGGTCGTGACAATCCTCGTCCTGTAGCATTCGGCCACCGCCTGGACGCTCGGCATAATACACTGGACGTCCACCACCATGACATCAAGCGCACCGGTCATAATCGGCAGTTCCTGGGACATAAAGTTGGTGGCCAGCGGTACTCCCTGGCGCATCAGCACCTCATTGCCGGTGCAGCAGACACCGGCCAGCTGTATGCCGGCGGCGCCGGCCTCCCGTGCTTCCGCTTCCAGCTCGCGCGCCGCCCTGACAATCATTTCCGACAGCAAAGGATTATGGCCATGAACGGCGATGTTAACCTTGTCCTGGTCAAGCACACCCAGATTCGCTTCCGTGTAAACAGGCCCGGGGGTGCCAAACAGGATGTCGGAAAGGTCTGTCCCCACGTGCATACCGGCAAAATCGGCCAGGGCCGCTTCCAGCGTCTTGAAGACCAGGCTGACCGGGTCGGCGTCCATCCCCAGGTGGGTCTGGCTCATGGCAGTGGCAATCGTGTCAAAGATACTGGTCGGCAAAATGTCTGTTTCCTGAAACTTCCTGAAGCGGCCCGGTGTTACCACCTTTTCCACCCACTGCAAATGGCCGCCGCTCAGGCGGCTGTACTCGGCCAGACCGTAATCGACAACTTCGCGCAAAATCTCCGTGTTGTCACGCCCCATTGTCGGGATACCCAGACGTTCAGCCACGGCCAGCAGCTTTTGAGGGCCGGCGATTCCGTAGTCGCCGGCCTTCCCTTCCGCCACCGATTTCAGAGTGAGCAGAATATGCTTGGCGTGGTCGGAGTGGGCCGCGGTGCCGCCGAGGACCGAGCGCAGCAGGTTGCGAGCCACTATGGTATAAGCCGTAGCTCCGCAAACCCCTTTCGGCGCGGCGGAAGTAATCTGACAGGGTCCCTGGATGCAGATGCGGCAGCAAATGCCTGTATCACCGTAACGGCACTGCGGCTGCTGCGCCAGGTAGCGGTCATAAGCGGTATTTCCGGGCCGCTTAGCCGCCAGCATGGCCTGCACAGCCGGGTCAACAGACCTTTGTCGATCCTCGGCCAGGCTCATGGCTTCCGCCACGGCTTCCCGGTGCAGTTCGCCGGCAAAATGCAGAACTGTATCTTTCAGCTCGCGGTCCATTTTCATGCTGCCGGTACAGGGGTAATTATGCCACCTGTTGCCCACTATTTCCGGCAGCTTCTCGTCGTCAGGCACGCCGGCAAGGTTGCGGGCCACAAAATAAGCTGCGCCGCAGGGGGAGCTTTGCAGGACTCTGGCTTCCTGGATGACACCGTCCAGTTTTCTGGCACTGAACCGGGGGTAGCCGATGCGGAAATAGCTGATAAATTTGTTAACCTCCGGATGGGCCTCGTTTTCCCGCAAAGCACAGAACGGCTTGGGGAAAACGATTTCCAGGCCCGTACCTTTGGCTTTCTGCTCAACCTGCCGGCGGGCGCCGCCCTGCAGCCAGAGAGGATCCTCCAACGGCACAACGAGCGCCTTGACACCGGCCTTTGCAACCAGCTCCGGCAACGACAGCAAAATATCCTGGTGCAGGTTGATAGCCAGCACCGTATGCACTCCCTGAAAGGCGGAGACGGGCGGCAAGAGTTCAGCCGGGTCATCCTCCAGCATGACGGGAAGGCCTGCGGGCTGCTCCCAGACCAGGGCTATATCCCGGGAATAGTTCAAGTCGTACTGGCGCCGGCATTCGGTACAGTCGGTGCAGCCGGTACAGAACTTTTCCGTGTCGCGCAGGTGGCTTAAGACCTTCTGGCCGAAAGAGCCGCTAAAAAGAACCGCTGTTTTCACTGATGTCCTCCTTAACAGATGTCGGGTGTCGAAGGTCAGTGAACCGGAAAGGATTGCTCACCCTCCGGCCCACCAGTTTTCCTATTTCTGACTTGCGGATGCCCAAAGACTATGCGGCACTGTCGCGGCGCTTCTTCAACTCGTGCAAAAATTTAGGCAGGTCGGTTGCTTCCCGTGGCCCGACCAAAATCTCCCAGTCAGGCAGCTCCTCCTCCAGGTCGCCCTTGATACGGGCCACGTAACCAGGCAGGATCAGCTGCTTATGGGTAACCTTATCGGCTACAGCCTGCTTTTTAATCATTTCAGCAACTGTTTCCGGGACGAACTTACCGGTGGACCAGGCCGCGAGCACACACAACCCTCCGGTGTCCTGGCAAAGCAGGTAAACGGGCAGTTTGCTGTTTTCCGCCTCACCGGCCACAGCGTAATAGGTTAGCGCAAAGTTGGTCGTCACCAGCACCGCCGCGCTTTCGTCCGCCTCGTTAAAGGCATACACCCTGCTCTCCACCGTCGGCGCCACCCGTGGGTCAGTGTAAATATCCTGGCGCACCGTCAGCAGAGCCTGGAAAGCCTCCGCAGAAACATCGTCAAGCACAATGATCCCGGCGTATTTGGCAACGCCTGCGGCGGCCAGCAGGAACTGCCGGGCCGGGTCGGAAACGGCCTCGGCCGCCGAAAAGAACGTCGGGAAACCAAACGGCCTGATTTTGTGGAGCAGGGCGGCACGCCGAATGACGGTCTGGTCCCGGACCAGGTCGGGCAGGGAGCGGGAACCGGGGTCAAGCACCAGGTTTTCAAACCCCAGTTCTTTCAGTTTTCCGGCCAGTTCCGCGGCCGCCTCCGGGCCGGCAGCACTCACGCAGACGGCTGCAGTCCTGTCAAGGCGGGGCGCCACTGCGGCATAATTGTCAGAGGTGACGCGGACGAGCGGATTTCCGGACTTAGCGGCCTCGTAAGCCGCCAATAGGCAGCCGGCATCGGCAGCCAGCAGAATCAGGCCAGCATCTGTTTCAGCCATGACCCTCTGCACCAGCGCGGCATAACGTTTGCTGTCGCCGCTGCCGCACTTCACGGCCAGCAGGTCAAAACGGGAAACTTTCTCCAGCCTTTCCATCGTCCAGGACAGCTTGGCCAGCTTGGCGGACAGCGCTTCTTCGCCGTCCGTGTCCGAAACGAGCAGAGCCAAGCCCGGCGGGCGGAGAAAGGTCTTTTGGTGGCGGTGCATTACTTCTTCCTCACCGACAGCCACTTGCCTGGCGCCATGGCCTATTACCACCTGCCTGATCGGCGGCTGCAGCATATCTTCCAGCTCTGCCCGGGACTCCACGGAAAGGTAGGTGCATTTCTCAAGCGTAATCCCGGCGTTGGCCACCTTCATGGCAAAGGCAAAGCAGGTGGCCAGGCCGCACTCCTTACAGTTCTTCTTGCCGTTTTCCGGCAGCAGTTTTTGTATATCTGAAGCTTTGACGGGCATAATAACACTCCTTTTTCAGGCCGCCTACAGGCGCCCGGCCTTCTGCATGAACTCCGTCAGCTCATCCACGTTCTGCACGTCTTTCTCCGTGGCGATTTTATCTGCCAGCTCCGCCGGAATGTTGTCCCCGGCCGCTTCTTTCAGGGTGGTGGTCATCCAGGCCACCCGGTTAAAGCCGCCGTCGGCAACCAGGAACTTGGGAGAGGTGAGGTACTGGACACCGATGCCGAGATACCCCTCGTTCTGCTTGCCGCCGCTGGCCAGGCCGGCCAGAGTGGAGAAGGGGTCGCCGATGACGGTGGAGCCGACAAAGTCGCGGGAGACGATGCCGAAGCCGTCAACCTCCGGGATATAGAAGACAATGGCCTCAAAGCAGCCGCAGGAAGTGTGGGGGTAAGAAAGGGCGCTGTGCAGGCTGAACTGGGTAGTTTCCCCCATGGAGCGTTCGGTGACCACCTGGTTGACGTTGTCATAGGAAATGTTTTCCGGGTCGATCAGGTTGCCTTTGGGGATGGCAAACTGCGCGCCTTCCGGGTCAACCTTGGTGGCGGCGCGGCCGTCAAGCCAGTTGATAGCGCCGCAGAGAGAGACGCGCTCCGGTGTGATGACGCAAACGTGGGTCGGAGCAAAGCTCTGACAGAGAACGCAGCCGTAAAACTCCTCGACGTCCTCTTCGCGCATGCCTTTGATTCTGTCATCCCGCTCCTTGTACACCTTCATGGCCTCGGCCAGCAGCTCCTGTACCTTGGCCGGGTCGGTGATAAATTCCACCGACATTTTTTCAATCACCGGCAGCTCGGCGGTAAACAGGTCAATCAGAATCCGTCCGACATGCTCCAGGGAGTTCAGACCATTCTTGAAAGAATTTTTGTGAATCCGGATCCAGATGTCGTAGCGCTGCGCCATGTGGAAGACGCCTTCAATGTAGTTGATGTACTGGTGAATACGCCGCTCCAGCACCGCTTCCAGGTCTTTTTCCAGCGCCTCACCGGCTACGTCCACCTTGATGAAAACCGGGCCGGAGAACCCTTCCGGCATATCCTTGATGTCCGGGCCTGTCACGGTAATCTTGTCGTGTTCCACTTCGTCAAGCCCTTTGACGGTTACCAGTTCACCCTTATGGGACACGTCCGGACCGCCAAGCTCCACCTGGAATTCACTTTTGCGGATTCGTTCCCCTTCATACTGCGGACCTACGTCAACCGGATACATATCTCTTCCTCCCGACTTAATATTTTAACTACTCACCTTTAGGTGTAACTGCTTTTTACGCTTTGACGCCCAGTGCCCTGACCAGCCCGTCAAGGTACTCGCGCCACTTGTCGCCCTTGACAATCACCGGTACGGCAAAGTCGGCGTTGGGGTGACTGCGGCGGCAAATGGCAAACGTCTTCAGGTGCGGGGCAAAATGCTTGAGGGTGGCCAGACCGCGTTCCGCCAGATCGCACCTGACGCCGGTAAACAGGACCAGGTCGTGGTACCCTTTGCCGCGCACGCCGCTCCACGCTTTGTCTTTTAAGAAGTGGACAATCTCAATAATATCGTACGTGCAGTCGGGCTTAACTCCCAGTTCCAGCATCTTTTTCTTGACATGCGCCGTGGCGCAGACAGGAATGTCACGGGATTTGGCAATCTCCAGCGCGTAATCAATCAGCAGCCTGTCGCCGACCGGGGTGGCGATAACTTCCGGGCCGAAAACATAGAGCGGATTTTTAGCCCTGTCAATAATCGCGGCTCCTTCGGCCGGGTCAGCAATTACCTTGGCCGCTTTGGTCCCGGTCAGGACGTTGACCTTGTAATAAGGCATTACCATAGTTTCCGAAGCCATACTTAATCCCTCCCGTTTACTTAATAGTGGCCTCAATGGGAACTTTAGTCTCATAAGTGCCGATGATGGTCGGCAGCGACAGGACCGGCTTGGGCTGCCAGCCTACTTCCTTCAGATAGGCAAGCACTTCCCGCTTGTAAACAATGGGAATCTCCTTCTCAGTGCGGACAAAGTTCTCCAGGTCGTCAGGCAGAGTGCCGATAACCTGCTTGTAAGCCGAAATATAGCTGTTGAGCTTGATGGCCCGGCCGGGAGGCGTGTCATTGCGGCGGAAGCACTGCTTGATGATGGTGACCAGCGCCCTTTCTTTGGTCTCGGTTACCAGCATCATGTGTTCCGGAGTAGGCTCCGCGGTATCGACAAGCTGCTTGGTGCGGCCGTCCACCACCGTCCAGTCGCCGGCCTCCTTCTTGCTCATAAACAGACGCCGGTATTTGGAGCCGTGGGGACCCAGCACTACCGGGATTCCCCAGCGGACCGCCCCGGTACCGATGGCCAGCGCCTTCTGGGAATATGGACCCCAGACCACGCCGCAGGCGCCGACCCGGTTCAGGATATAGTCAGACATCAGTTCAAAATTGGCCCGGTTGGGCAGGGTGGCAAAAATGTTGGCGATCTTGATTGCCGCCCCCACCACATGGGCGTTGGAGACGCAGGATCCGACGTTTACGATACAGCCGGCGTCAAACTCAGGGATATACTTCTCGTAGATAGTCTTGCCTTCGGCGTCTTTCCTCATGGCCGCAGCCATGGCCGCACAGCCGGACAGGGTGACGATATACTTGCGCCGCGCCAGCTCTTCGGCCAGCCAGGCCACATCATCAATGTCGCCGGGGAAGTTGGAACAGCCGGCAAAGAGCACAACGCCGGGAATGGTGCCGAGAACAATAGGCGAACCGACCTTCCTAATTTCCACGTCATGAATCGGGCCGCGCCCGGAGCGCATTTTGTAGGTGTCCCAGGTGGCTGCCGCCTGCATCAGGCGCAGGATGGGAATCTGGTTGACACACGCTTCCTCGCACTTGGCACAGCCGTGGCAGCGCATGAACACTTCGCCGAGCTTGGCAAAATTGCCGTGCCGTGCCTGGTTGACCCCGACGCTGACCGGGAGAAGATTGGGGCACGCCCTGTTGCACGCCTCACAGGTGCCGGGACATTTGGCAGCCAGCGCAGCTCCCTCCGCTGCAGTTACAAGCTGCTTTTTATCGCGCCGTTTGGGAGCAAGGGCAAGAGCCGCCTGCACGATTACTTCGGCCGCTTTTTCCGGGTCCAGAATCAGGAACTGCTTTTGCTCCTCCAGCACCTCGCGCAGCGTTTCCGCGGCCGGCCTGGCGGAAGCGTTTTCCAGCCCGTAACAGATCTTGTCCGAACAGGCGATCAACGCCGCCCCGGCCTCTTTGGCCATCTGCGGAATATCAGTTACGACACACTGCTCGTCGGTAACAACCACGTCGGCGAGTCCGGCTTTTAAGAAAAAGCGCTGCCGTGAGAGCGGGCCGATGACCTTGGCGCCGCTGGCGTAGCGGGTCACATCGTGGGCGGTACAGCACAGCCCGCCGACCTCCACTTTGTCGTACAGGTCATGTTTGCGCAGGTAGTCAATAATGGCGTTGGCGGTGACAGCGTTGTGTCCCACGACCACAATGGTGGGCTTTGCTCTGTCAATGGCGCCCCAGCCCAGGTCCACCAGCGGCGTGTCCGCCACCGATGTCGGCAGACCGTAGCCGACTATCTGCGCGATATCGGCCGCCTCGAGCGCCACGTGATCCAGCATGCCGGCATGGAAAGCCTTTGACTCAAAGTCCCGGTAGTCCCCTTCCTGGCCCATGTGGGTAGCCGAGACCAGGTGAATCATTTCCCGCTCCACATATTCAATGGCTTTGCGCAGGTCGCCGAGCGTTTCCGGCTTCAGGCCCATCACCGTCCTGATAATCGGAGCCTCCACGTTTACCTGGCTGCCCAGGTCAATCTTTTTATCTTCGCCGAATTTTTCAATAAGGTGGTCAATCATGTGCCGGCCGTGCGCGCCGTGCGCCGCCGTGCCCATCAGCGAGCAAATCAGAATCCACCTGGCCTGCTGCGAGGCAATGTCAATACCGCACGCGCCCTTCCTGTCCCCAGTCAGGTCACATTTGCCGAAAGTGCAAAGACAGCAAAGGTCGCAAAACGGGGCGTAAAAAGGTTCATAGGTGTCAAGTAGCCGGAAGTCCCAGTTGCGAAGATCGGTCAGCGTGGGCATCGGTGTCGGCCCAACCGGCTCCCAGGTGTCTTCGGCCCTGATTATCGCTTTTATTTCCGCGTCTCTCATCTTGCTGTGCATCTTGTTCTCTCCTCCCTTTATTGGATTCTTAACTTACCAAGGCCCTGACACGCTGCAGGCTTTCCGGATGACGCAGTGTCACGATGTCCGCGCCGGCAAGCATAAGGGTAAACGCGGTAACCGCCTCCCACAAAACTCCTTTACCGGCGTCCTGAATTGCTTCCTTGGTTTTCCAGGCCTCCTTTCCCACTCTGGCAATTATCGGAGACTGGAGCGTCTTATCATCGTGGACGACAGCCGAGAGACGAATACGCTCCATGGTGGAAAAAGCGTAGTCCAGCCCGTAGCCGGCCGCACACGTTAACGGGTCAATAACCACCCTGTCCAGCGGGAAAAACTTGCCCAGCCTGATATTCAGATCCTTGGCCAGGTTAATATCCATCGGTGACTGGGCAATAATGGCGTGCCCATGTTCCATGGCCGCCGTCGCGATTTCCTGGTAGTTCTCCTTTAGCACCGGGCCAAGCAGCAGGTTCATGCCGCTGCAGACGGCTGCCACCACCGGCAGGACAGCGGCATCCTTTTCTTTTTCCCCGAGGCCGAAGACGGCGAGCGGCACATTTACAGCCTCGGCGACCCTTTTTACGCCGGCCGCGATCTCCTCTGCCGGCACGTCTTTTTCCATGCTGTTCAGGGTTAGAAAAATCATTTCCGCCCCGAAGACATCAACGCTCTTTTTGGCCCAGGCCACCGGAGACGACTTAACGTCAGCATAAAATTCCTGCAAGGAGGGAGTCCAGTCGGACGGCTCGCTGTCGGCCACTTCCAAGGCCAGCCGGAGCTTGCCCGGCCTTCCCTCAAAAAAATGAAAGGGGAGCGCGTTCTGCCCGCCCACAACGCCGCTTCTGCCCTCTGCTCCAAGTTTCAGTTCCTTGATTTCACCCGGATATTTCTCGATCAGCTTTTCCATTGCCCGTCCTCCGCTCCCGTTAAATTTCCAGCCAGGAAGGTGAGTAAAGCTCGCGCCCCATCATAACCCTGGCCGTCTTGTAATAATCCTTCTCCACCGGCGACATAGACTTCATGTCCAGTTCTTCGCCGTCCATAACTTTTTGGATTATAGAGACAATCTGCGGTTTCCGGCCGGCGTTAATCTCAACCAGATCCCGGTCAAAACTGTCTACGATGGCGGAATACAGGCCGGCCTGCTCCAGGATAACCATCATTACCTGGTTAAGGATATGGCGCAGGTGACGCGGTGCGCCGTTGGAGACGTTGGACAGGCCGATGGTGGATTTGACGCCGGGCGCGATATCAGGCAGCATCCTGACAAACTCCACCACCTCGAGGATATCCTGCTGGCCGACTCCCACCGGCATCAGAATAGGGTCAACCCAGATGTCTTCCGTAGGAATGCCGAGGCCGTTGGCATACTCGATTGTTTCCATGATGGACTCGGCCCTGGCCGCCGCGTCAGAGGGAATGCCGCCGTCATTAAGTACAGAAATAACCACATTGGCGCCAAATTTCGCGGTCAGCGGCAACATCCGCTCCTTGCTGTCCTGGGTGCCGGAAGCGGAGTTAATCAGAGCCTTCCGGCGGCAAAGGGCCAAGCCCGCCTCCATGGCCACCGGATTGGTGGTGTCAAGGGACAGCGGCAACTCGACAACTTCCTGGATAGCATTGACGAGCCAGCCCATCGTTTCGGTCGGGTTCTTGCGTGCCGGGCCGATGTTTAAATCTATCCAGTGCACGCCGGCCTGCGCCTGACTGACGGCCAGTTCCTGCAGCGGACCGGCCTGTCTGCCGGCAAGAGCCTCGGAAACAGCCTTGGAAAGAATCTGAATGTTTTCCCCGATTAAGATCATACCTTTTCCCCCTTACTTTTTTTGCAGCCTTTCACCAACTGCTTTTAAACCGCCACCTGCGTTGCTGCTCCCAGGTTGCCTCCCCTACGTCGTTCTGTCCATAATTTTGCCAGCTATTTCCCCAAAGCCCGGCAGGACGCCGCCGGCGCCGGCCAGCAGTCCGCTTTGGTCCGCCATGGCGTTGTCCAGAATCTGTTCGTCATAAGGCAGGATGCCGAGCAGTTCAGCGGCGGGAAGACGGGCCATAATAAACTCGTGCTCCCGGGCGGTCCGCACTTTGTTGGCCAGAAACTTTACCTTACCGATGCCAAGGTCGGCGGCCAGCTTTTTCACCACCTGCGCCGTCTGCAGGGAGACCTGCGTAGGCTCCGTGACAATAATCATCAGATCCACGCCACGGGCTGTCCCGCGAGTCAGATGCTCAATGCCGGCGCCCATATCCATGATGACGACGTCGTCCCTGTCCAGCAGCAGGTTGCCAAGCACCGCGTACAAAAACGAATTTTCCCGGCAATAGCAGGAAGTGCCGCCCTGTTTGACGGCGCCCATGCGCATAAACCGGATATTGCCGCGCTGCAGAGAAAATCCGTCAATCAAATCATCCACTTTGGGGTTAAGCGCATAAAAAGCGCCACCGCCTCCCGTGCGCTCCGCAATCGCCTCCTGCATTTCCATCACCGGCCGGAGAGCATCCAGCTCAGCGGCAGAAAACCCGAGCACCGCGCCCAAACTGACGTCCGGGTCGGCGTCAACGGCGTAAACGCGGTATCCCCGGACGGCAAAAGCCTGTACAAGGTTGGCCGCCACTGTTGTTTTGCCGACGCCACCCTTACCCGATATCGCAATTTTCAAATAAATTCCCCCTGACACAACGGCGTCCATCTGGCTGGATGGACACTCTAAGTGTATTCGACCGTATCCTAAGAAATCCTCTTTTTTTTATTTTTTTTAATAATTCTGGCTGTCCTATTATCGGGACAGTTGTCGTTTTTAGAATTTTTGTGTGCCTGCTTAACTTTCCTGCCCTGCGGCGGCAGATTCCCCTTTGTCAAGAGTAAGCTGACCGTCAAGGACGTCAACAATGACGGTGTCGCCGGAGGTAAATACGCCGCGCAGCAGTTTTTCGGAAATTTCGTCTTCGAGCCTTTTCTGAATAACCCGGCGCAGCGGCCTCGCGCCGTAAACCGGGTCATACCCTTCCCTGGCAAGCAATGCTCTAGCTTCGCCCGTAACCTCCAGCCGGAGGGAAAAATCGGCCAGACGGCTGGTCAGCTCCCGCAGCATCAACTCCACTATTTCGGACAAATGCTCCTCGGCAAGCGGATGAAAAACGATTACTTCGTCAACCCTGTTCAGGAACTCAGGACGAAAAGTCCGTTTCAGCTCGTCCATCAGTTCCAGCTTCATATCTTCATAGCGGCGCTTCCGGTCGTCCGGGCGGAAACCCATGGAACCCTGTTTTTTCAGGTGCGAGGCGCCAACATTGGAGGTCATGATGATTACCGTGTTGCGGAAGTCCACCACCCGCCCCTTGCCGTCTGTCAGGCGCCCATCCTCCAGTACCTGCAGAAGGACGTTGAACACCTCCGGGTGAGCCTTCTCAATCTCATCAAACAGCAGCACCGAATAAGGCTTGCGCCGGACTTTTTCCGTCAGCTGCCCTCCTTCATCATAGCCGACATAGCCGGGAGGCGCCCCGATCAGGCGGGCTGTCGTGTGTTTCTCCATATACTCGGACATATCCAGGCGCACCATGGAGTTTTCGTCACCAAACAGGCTCTCGGCCAGCGCCCGTGCCAGTTCCGTCTTGCCCACCCCGGTGGGACCCAGGAAAATAAAGGAACCGATGGGCCGTTTCGGGTCCTTCAGGCCCGCCCGGGCACGCCTGATGGCCCGCGCAATCGCCCTTACCGCTTCATCCTGGCCGATTACCCGCTGGTGCAGAATGCTCTCCATTTTCAGCAGGCGCTCGCTTTCTTCCTCTGCCAGCCTCTTGACCGGAATGCCTGTCCAGGCAGACACAATCTGAGCAATGTCGTCCGCGATAACAGCGGTTTCGTCGGTTACCTTGCGCTGCTCCCAGACTTTCTTCAGGCTTTGCAGTTCCTCTCTCAGTTGCTGCTCCCTGTCGCGCAGTTTGGCCGCCGCCTCAAACTCCTGGCCGCGAATCGCCGCTTCCTTTTCGTTGCGCAGCGCTTCCAGCCGCTCTTCCAGCGCTTTCAGGTCGGGCGGCGCCGTGTGCGCCTTCAGTCTTACTCTGGACGCCGCCTCATCAATCAGGTCGATGGCTTTGTCCGGCAGGAAGCGGTCCGTGATATAACGGTCGGCCAGGTTTACCGCTGCTGCAAGCGCCTCGTCGGAAATTTTAACCCGGTGATGCGCCTCGTAACGGTCACGCAGACCCTTCAGGATAGCCAATGACTCATCCCTGGTCGGCTCGCCCACGGTAATGGGCTGAAAGCGCCTCTCCAGTGCGGGGTCGCGCTCAATATGCTTCCGGTACTCCACCAGGGTAGTCGCGCCGATGGCCTGCATTTCCCCGCGCGCCAGTGCCGGCTTTAAAATATTGGACGCGTCGATTGCGCCCTCGGCGGCGCCGGCCCCGATAATGGTATGCAGTTCGTCAATAAAGACAATCACGTTGCCGGCGCCGCGCAGTTCCTCCATCAGCTTGCGCAGGCGCTCCTCAAACTCGCCCCGGTATTTGGTTCCGGCCACCACGGCGGCCAGTTCAAGCGTGACAACACGTTTGTCTTTCAGGGTTTCCGGCACATTACCCTCGATAATCCGCTGAGCCAGTCCTTCCGCGATGGCCGTTTTACCCACGCCGGGCTCGCCGATCAGGCACGGGTTGTTTTTGGTCCGCCTGGACAGCACCTGGATAACGCGTTCTATCTCCGGTTCACGGCCAATCACAGGGTCCAGACGGCCCTCCCGGGCCAACTTGGTCAGGTCACGTCCAAACTGGTCAACCGTAGGCGTTTGCGGCATTGCTTTGCCGGCTTCGGCCGGCAGCGGTTCGTCGCTGCCGCCAAGCAGCGCCAGGACTGACTTGCGCGCCTTAAAAAGGTCCACGTCCATATTTTGCAGGACTTGGGCGGCAATACCCTCCCCCTCCCGGATCAGGCCAAGCAGCAAGTGTTCCGTGCCGACATAGTTGTGGCCGAGGTTTAATCCTTCTTCGATAGCCAGTTCAATAACTTTTTTGGCGCGCGGCGTGTAATTGATACCCTGTGAAGCGGCGCGCTGGTCGCCCTTGCCGATCAGCTTCTCGATTTCCTGCCTTACTTTACCGGGCTCCACCTCAAGCGACTGGAGGACCTTGGCGGCAATGCCCTCTCCTTCCCGGGTCAGTCCGAGCAGAATGTGTTCCGTGCCGATAAAATTATGGTGAAAACGCCTGGCCTCCTCCTGGGCAAGCACCAGGACTTTTTGCGCTCTTTCCGTAAACCTGCCGAACATAAACATACTCCTCCCTCCCTTGATTTGCTAATTTTGCAGATGCTGCCTGATTACCCGCGAGCGTTCCCGGTTACACTCCAATTCGGTCAGTTCTTTTCCGGCCGCCAGTTGCAGGCAGGCCGGGCTCTGCATCACCATCAGCTCTTTATGAACCTGGGGCGGCACATTCTCCAGCAGCCCGAGATCCACGCCCAGCTTCACATCAGACAAATGCTGCACCGCTTCTCCCGCCGGCAGCAGCCGGGCGTGAGTCAACAGGCCCAAAGCCCTGTTGACCCGGTCGGCGATAAAGTCGCCGCCTTCATTCAGCAGCAGACGGCGCGCCTGCAGTTCCTGCTCAATTATCTGCCTGGTAACGCCATGCAAGTTGCTGATAATCTCCTCCTCGCTCCGGCCAAGCGTCACCTGATTGGAAATCTGCACCAGGTTGCCGCTCATTTCCGAGCCTTCGCCGTGCAATCCGCGGACCGCCAGCCCGACCTGGGCAACCGCCGACAATACCCTGCCCAGTTGACCGGTCAGGACCAGTCCGGGCAGGTGCACCATTACCGAAGCACGCAAGCCTGTTCCCGCGTTGGTGGGGCAGGCGGTCAGGTACCCCCATTCCTCGTGAAAGGCAAAGTCCAGGTCCTCTTCGAGCAGGTCATCGTATTTACAGGCCTCCCGCAGCGCCGCTTCCAGCTGCAGCCCCGGCAGCAGGCATTGCAGGCGCAGGTGGTCCTCCTCGTTAACCATGATGCTGATGTCTTCAGCGGCATGGAGCAAAAGCGCCGAATTACGCGGCTCCCTGACCAGCAACGGGCTGACAAGACGTTCCTCCACCAGCACCTGCCGTACCAGCGCCGGCATACTTTTTAGCGGCAATAAACTGAACTCCGCAAAAGCTGCCGTGTGCTGACGGCAAACCCCGTCAACCTGCCGGATAACCTCCTCCGTCTGGCTGTCGGAAGCCAGAAACGGGAACGGCAGGTGGCGGAGATTGCGGGCCAGCCGCACACGGCTGCTCAGTACAATTTCACCGTCCGGGCCCGCTTCCGTCAGCCATTTGCTCCTGCGGCCGCAGGTAAACTGTTCAAGGTCCACTGTCCGGGCCTCCTCCGGTCAATTCCCGCTCCAGCTGCCGGATACGGTCACGCATCGCCGCAGCCTGTTCGAATTCTTCCCGGTCCACGTGAAGCTGCAACTGCCGGCGCAACTCGCCGATGCCACGCTGTATCTTCAGCCTTACCCCGGCCCTAGCCGGCACTTTTCCCGCGTGTTTTGCAGCCCCGTGCACACGGCGGAAAAGGGAGCGCAGGCGCCCGTTAAAGGCGCTGTAGCAACCATCGCAACCGAAACGGCCGATTTTCCCGAACTGGGCGTACGTCAGGCCGCATTGCTCACACTGCACTTTGCAGGCCACCTCCGCCGGCCCGGCAGGCAGCCCCTCCGTCTCCAGCAGCCCCGGCAGCAGGCTGTGGATAGAAAAAGGCGTCTGCACCTGGAAAGCAAAGCCGCCTTTCTCCTGGGCGCACTGTTCGCAGAGGTGGCGCGTTGTCTTCTCCTGATTGATAATTTGCGTAAGGTGGACATTTGCCGGCCGTTCCCGGCATTCCTGACAAAGCATGTTTTGCCTCCCCCCGTAAACTATTATTGCTCCCGGCTCGCCGGCTAAACCGGCTGCAGGATTTTTTCTTCTCAATACCAGAAACGTTGCATAAATGTGAGCAGTATAGTATACTTATTTGTAGAGCGACTATCTGCAGACGGGAGCTGAGTTTATGCCGGATACTACAACTGTCAGAATTAACAAGGATATATACAAGGAATTAAAGAGAATAGCGGACTCTGAAAATGAAACCATACAAAAAATAATGGAAATAGCACTGCAAGAGTACAGGACAAAAATATTCTTCTGTCAGCTTGCTGAATCCGTTGCCAAATATAAAGCCTCCAAGGACGATTGGATGGAAGAAATTGCGGAAAGAAAGCTCTGGGAAAATACTTTGGCTGACGGATTGGAGGACAACGACAATGAGGCGTGGAGAAATATGGCTGGTCAATCTTGACCCGATAAAAGGGAGAGAGCAGGCAGGCACAAGGCCTGCTCTTGTAATATCGGTTGAGCCTTTCAACAACAGCGGTTTGGAATTGATTGTTGTCTGCCCCGTAACGAGTAAAAACAAAGGGTTCCCGACGCATGTGCCTCTAAAGCCGGAGGAGAGCGGACTGAACATGCAAAGCTACATAAAGACTGAGGATATCAGGTCTGTTTCAGTGCAAAGGCTGATAAAGGCGGTTGGGAAGGTTTCTCCTGACAAATTAGAAGAAGTGGAAATTTCTTTAAGGAGAATATTAGGGTTATCTTAAGGCAATGCCTTATCTGGGCAACGAGCAGACTCCGGTATTCGCCCCTTCCCAGGAAACCTCCAGCAGTCCGGGAAGCCGCAGCAGCTCTTCCATCAGGCGTCCGGCGTTAAATTCGGCCGGTACCCTGACCTGCAGTTCGATTGCCACCGTTTCTGCTTTGTACGCCTCCATGTATGTGGTTTCCGACAGCGTAACGCCGGTTATGGCGACACCGTGGTCCCCGAGCGCCACACCGATTCTGCCCAGCAATCCCGGTTGGTCAACGGCCCGCAGCCGCAGTTGCTTGCCAAGGCGTCCGCGTGCGGCCAGCTTCTCCACTCCGGACAGGAAAAAGAGGCTGGCCAACACCAGGCCGGTAGCAAAAACTGCCGGCACATACAGCCCGATGCCGACGGCCAGGCCGACAGCCGCCACCACCCACAGGCTGGCAGCCGTGGTCAGGCCGCGGACAGCGCTGCCCTGGCGCATAATCGTCCCCGCGCCGAGAAAGCCGATACCGCTGACTACCTGTGCGGCAATCCTGGCCTGGTCGCCCCTTGGCCCCAATTCGCCGGCAAAACCAACCACCGAAACAATCATTACCAGCGTGGAACCAAGGCATACTAAAATATGCGTTCTTAAGCCCGCCGGACGGTTGTGTCTTTCCCGCTCAAAGCCTACCATGCCGCCAAGCGCGGCGGCCAGCAGCAACCGCCAGTACAGCTCCGGATTTTCCAGCCCCATCATCGTCTGACGCCTCCCCTTTTTTCATTATATAATATAACATAAACATGGTGAACCTCGCAAAAACTATCACCACTACTTTCAAAAGGTGGTGATAAAGGCATGAACAAAGACGACAAGGGCAAAGACTTTGGCCGGAAAAGCTCCAGGGAGGCATGCAAAATCCCCAGGGATTGCAACATTTCCGAGCCAACCGACTCGGTGGAATTTGCCAGTGAACCGCTGGCGGAAACCGACCGTAAAAAAGGCGCCGAGAAGCGCGACAACCGCTGCAGGTAGCGGCAAAGGGACGGGGCTGTGCAAAGCAGCCCCGCCTTTTTACACTACCACCGGGTCATCCGGAGTCAGGGAAATCTTACGCGGGCCGCTCCCGGTGACCAGCCAGGTGTTTTCCAGACCGACCACGCCGGCTCCGGGAAAAACAAACTTGGGCTCTACCGCCACCACGCAATTTTCCGCGAGCAGGTGCGGCGACCCTTTGGCGAGAACCGGGAATTCGTCAAACTCCAGCCCTACGCCGTGCCCGACAAATCTGGCCTGCGTGTCGCCAAACCCCATAAAGTGCGCGGCCAACCCTGCCCGGTCCGCCACAGCGGCCGCCGCCTCGTATATTTCAGCCCCGCTTCTACCCGGTACAAGCAGCTCACACACTTTTTCCTGAACCGCCACTGCCGTGCGGTATGCCCGGTTCAGAAACTCCGGCAAAGGTCCGATGGAAAACAGGCGGGTCTGGTCCACCGTGTACCCCTGGTAAATACCGGCATAATCCACGGTAATCGGCTCTCCGGGCGCCAGCTTCTTCCAGCCGGCGCTTTGCGGCTGCGCCGCGGACAAACCGCTGCCGCCCGTCGGACTGTCCAGGAAACTGGCCACCCCGCCGCTCTCGCCGCTTAATACATGGCCGTAAAACATCTCCTGGTTAAAGCCGCGCATTCTCGCCACTCCCTGGTGTCCCAGCCGCCGCAGGATCGCTTCCAATTCGCCGGCCAGCACAATTTCTTCCTTGCCTTCTGCCAGAAGTTGCGGCACGCGCCGGTTCATCTCATCAACCATGCGGGCCGCCTCCGCCAGCAGCCCCAGCTCGTACTCCGACTTAACAGTCCGCACCTCCCGGACCGGCCCGGAAATATCGACAAGATTGCTGCCGGAAAACACCGCTGCCATCCGCAGGTACAGCGCCGCCGGCAGGATGTCCAGTTCCAGCCCGAAACGGCCGACCTCGCCCAGCAGCAACGGCAGCGCATTAAAGCCGGCCAGCGGCGCCAGCCTGACGGAAGTTTCGGCCTGCGCGCGGGCCATATTTCTGCGGACCAGCGCCAGCACCTCCCCTTCCGCCGGCACATAAACATACTGGCATTGCATTGTTCCCGTAAAATAATACATGGACATCGCCTGGGCGAGCAACGCACCGTCCACGGCTTGCTGCCGCAATTTCTCCTGCAGGACTTTTCTTCGTCTCTCCAGTTCGCTCTCCGGAATCCTCATCTTGACCTCCTGCCTTAAAATTAAAGAATAATTCACCGCTCCCGCCGCCATTCCTGCCACGGCAAAATGTGATTCTAGTATTCACCCTGCGCAGGAAACCGGGGAAGCATAGCGAATAAACCTGAAAACAAACACGCGGAGGCTGTATGATTGACCAGGACAAAGTAAAAACGGCCGTGCGCATGATCCTCGAAGCCATCGGCGAAGACCCCGACCGGGAGGGTCTGCGGGAAACGCCTGAACGCGTAGCCAAAATGTACGCCGAGGTGTTCGCCGGACTGCACCATGACCCGCGCCGGCACCTGGAAACTTGCTTTTACGAGGAACATCACGATGAAATGGTTTTGCTGAAGGACATCAGCCTGTACTCCATGTGTGAACATCACCTGCTCCCGTTCTACGGTAAGGCTCACGTAGCCTATATCCCGAACCAGGCGCGGATAACCGGTTTAAGCAAGCTGGTGCGCGTTGTGGAAACGCTGTCCCGCCGTCCCCAGTTGCAGGAACGGCTCACCACCCAGATTGCCGACACAATTATGACGGCGCTCTGCGCCAAAGGCGTGGTCGTTGTGGTGGAAGCGGAACATCTTTGCATGACCATCCGCGGCGTAAAAAAGCCGGGGTCGCTGACGGTAACCTCCGCCGTGCGCGGTATTTTCCGCAAAAATCACCTGACCCGGGCCGAGGCCTTCTCCCTGATCAATAAGGGAGCAAAGTAGAGGCAGCGAAAAAAATGACTGTTCTGGCTTTAAACGGCAGACGATACAACCTGGAAAAAAGAACGCTAGTTATGGGTATCCTGAACGTCACGCCGGATTCTTTTTCCGACGGCGGCCGCCATTTTAACGTGCAGGCAGCTTTGGAACGGGCGCTGCAGATGGCGGCCGAGGGAGCGGACATTATCGATGTCGGCGGCGAATCAACCCGTCCCGGAGCTGTGCCTGTTTCCGCGGAAGAAGAGACGGCCCGTGTTATTCCGGTTATTGCCGCCATCCGCTCGGCCGGTTCCATCCCAATTTCCGTTGATACATCCAAGGTTGCCGTGGCCGAGGCGGCGCTGGCCGCCGGTGCCGGTATGCTTAACGATGTCTGGGGCGGCAGGAAAGAACCGTCCATGCTGAAGCTTGCCGCCAGGGCCGGTGTCCCTGTCTGCCTGATGCACAACCGTGCCAAGGCTGTATATAACGATGTGGTCAGCGAGGTTGCGGCCGACCTGAGGGAATGCGCTGAGGCAGCCCTGTCAGCCGGCGTCAGGCGTGAAAACATCATTCTTGATCCGGGGATTGGCTTTGGCAAAACACCGGAGCACAATCTCCTGGTTTTGAATCGCCTGCGGGAAATTACCGCTCTCGGCTACCCGGTGCTGCTTGGGGTTTCACGCAAGTCGGTGATTGGCAGGGTGCTTGATTTGCCTGTGGACAGCCGCCTGGAAGGAACGGCGGCGGCGGTGGCCTTCGGGCTTGTCCAGGGAGTAAAAATCTCCCGGGTCCACGATGTGCAGGCCATGAAGAGGGTTATCCGCATGACGGAGGCACTGCTGAAGGGGGAGCTGCCGGATGACTGACCGCATCATCCTGGAAAACATGTTGTTCTATGGATACCACGGTGTCCTGCCGGCGGAAACCAGCCTCGGGCAGCGCTTTGCCGTCAGCCTGGCCGTTGAATGCCCGCAGCAAACGGCCGGCAAGACCGGCGAATTGAGCGATACCCTGGATTATGCCCGTATTTATGCAAAGGTGAAGGAGATTATGGAGGGCGGCCCCTGCCGGCTCCTGGAAACGCTGGCCGAAAAAATCGCCGCACAGGTGCTGGCGCTGGGGGCCGTCCGTGTGCGTGTCACGGTTAAGAAACTGCACCCGCCACTGCCGGGTGCGCTTGATTTCGCCGCCGTAGAAATTACGAGGGGTAAACACAGTGGTTGAGGCCTTTCTGGGGTTGGGCAGCAACCTCGGCGACCGTCACGGCACGCTGGACAAGGCTGTACGGCGTCTCGACACTCATCCCGCCATAAGCGTTGTCAGGGTAGCAGCTTACCGGGAAACAGCGCCTGTAGGTTACCTGGAACAGGGCAACTTTATCAATACGGCGGCGGCCGTCCGCACCACTTTGTCCCCCCTGGAACTGCTGCACGCCGTCCAGCAGATTGAAGCAGAGTCGGGCAGAACGCGGGAGATCCATTTTGGGCCGCGCACGCTCGATATTGACATATTGCTTTACAACGACCTTGTCCTGGAGAGCGAAACGCTCTGCATCCCTCATCCCCGCCTGCACGAGCGAGAGTTTGTCCTCGTGCCCCTCGCGGAAATTGCCCCCCAGGTGCGTATTCCGCCGGGCGGCCTTACGGTGCAGGAAATGCTCTCCCGATTTTACAGGCAGCGGAGGCCCTGATGCTCCTCGTAATAGACAACTATGATTCCTTTACCTACAACCTGGTCCAGTACCTCGGCGAGCTTGGCGCCGCTGTCCGCGTCTATCGCAATAACCGTCTGACGGCGGAGGAAGTTTTGCGCCTTGCCCCCGGGCAGATTATTATTTCCCCCGGCCCCGGCACGCCTGACGACGCCGGCATCTCCACGGAAGTAATCCGGACCTGTGCGGGACTGATTCCCATCCTGGGCATCTGTCTTGGCCACCAGTGCCTGGGACAGGTTTACGGCGGCCGCATCGTCAGAGCCGGGCGGCTCGTTCACGGTAAAACATCCCCTATCTACCATGACGGTAAAGGGGTGTTCGCCGGATTGCCTTCGCCGGTTACTGCCACACGCTATCATTCCCTGCTGGTGGAGCGGCACACGCTGCCGGATTGCCTGGAGATAACGGCCGAAACGGAGGCCGGTGAAATCATGGGGCTCCGTCACAAGACCATCCCATGCCTGGAAGGGGTGCAGTTCCATCCGGAAGCGATTCTTACCGAACAAGGGATGGAGCTGCTCGCCAACTTCTTAACCTTTAAAACCCTCTCCGGCACACTGACCTCTGATTTCTGATTTCTGTCTTGAGGAGGCTGCTTCCTTGCCGCTGCTTAAGCCGCTTGTCCGGGAGCTTCCCCTGTTGCTTGCTCCTGAACAGCTGTTTTCTTGTTTTTTGAACGACCCACATCCTTTCTGGCTGGACAGCAGCCTGCCCGGCGGCAGGATGGGCCGCTTTTCCTATATGGGCGGCAACCCGTTTTCGCAGTTAAAGACTTACGGCAACACGGCTCTGGTGGAGGAGGGCGGACGTTTAACCTCTTTCCGGGAGAATCCTTTCCGGCTGTTGCGCGAGATGCTCGCCCGTTTTAGGACAGAGCCGGGAGATTTGCCGTTTTTGGCCGGTGCGGTTGGTTTTTTTTCCTACGACCTGGGAAGAATGACTGAAAAATTGCCCGGCCTGGCCGCCGATGACCTCAACGTGCCCGACATTTGGCTTGGCTTTTATGACCGCGTACTGGTGATTGACCACGAAGCGCACCGTCTTTACCTTTCGGCCACCGGGCTCCCGCTGGCAGGCGCAGCCGCGAAAGCCAAAGCCCTGGCAGACCTTGATGAGCTGGCCGGGCGCATCTCCGCCGCCGGCACGGCTCAGGTCGATGACTCCTGGCTTGGGCCAAAGGTGTCGGCAGGGGAAATCAGCCGCTGTTTTACAGAGGCCGCTTACCGGCAGGCAGTCCTTAAGGCCAAGGAATATATCGCCGCCGGGGATATTTACCAGGTGAACGTAACCCAGCGCTTTTCCGCCCCGCTGAAAACAACTCCCTGCCGGCTGTACCGCCGCCTGCGGCAGGCCAGTCCCGCGCCGTTTGCCGCCTATCTTGACTGCGGCGATGACTTGCGGCTGCTCTCTTCCTCGCCGGAAAGGTTCCTGCTGCTGAAAGACGGGCAGGTGGAGACACGTCCGATCAAGGGAACAAGGCCGCGGGGCCGGACAGCGGAGGAAGACAGGGAAAGACGCCGCGAACTGCTGGCAAGCGAAAAGGACCGCGCCGAGCTGGTCATGATTGTTGACCTGGAGCGGAACGACCTGGGCCGGGTTTGCTCCTACGGGACTGTCCGGGTGCCGGAACTGCTTACCCTGGAGGAATATGCCACCGTTTTCCATCTTGTTTCCACGGTGCGCGGGACGCTTGCACCGGGCAAGGACGTGGTCGATTTGCTGAAAAGCACTTTCCCGGGCGGATCTATCACCGGAGCGCCAAAGATTCGGGCCATGGAAATTATCGAGGAGCTGGAGCCGGTGCGCCGCGGCGTCTATACCGGGGCTATCGGTTACCTCGGCTTTGACGGACGGGCTGACCTGAACATTGCCATCCGCACCATGGTCAGCAAGGGCGACCGCGTTTACCTGCAGGTGGGCGGCGGCATCGTCGCCGACTCCGACCCCCGTCTGGAGTACGAAGAAACGCTGCACAAAGCGCGGGCCATGCTGAAAAGCCTGGGCGTGGACCGTTTCCCGGATGAAGAAGTTTAGGGGTGGCGCCGCAGATGAACGAGTTAGTTTATTATTGCAACGGCCGGCTGCTCAAAGCCGGTGACTGCGCGATGCCGGTAAGCGACCGCTCTTACCTGCTGGGGGACGGCCTCTTTGAAACAATTCTGGTGCAGGCCGGCCGTCCCGTTTTCCTGGCGGAACACCTGGCCAGGCTCTCCGCTTCCGCCGCTTTCCTCGGATACGCCTTGCCGGCCGCAGAACAGCTAACCGCTGCCGTCACTCTGCTGATAAACAAAAACTCCCTGCTGGAGGGAGCACTCCGTCTTAGCGTTTCCCCAACCGCAAGCGAAGGTCTGCTGGCCGCCGGAAACAGTCCCCTGAACATCACCATCACCTGCCGCTCCGGTCCGCCATACAGCGCCGACCTTTATCAGCGCGGCTTCCGGGCCGTTATCACAGCTGCCACACGGCGCAATGAACACTCCCCACTGGCCCGCCACAAAACCACTAATTTCCTGGATAACGTGCTGGCCCGCCGGGAAGCGGCCGCGGCCGGTGCCGACGAGGCCCTGCTGCTGAACACCGCCGGGAATTTATGTGAAGCCGCCGCCGCCAACCTGTTTCTGGTCTGCGGCGGCAAGGTGCTGACCCCGCCTGTCACGGACGGCGCGCTGCCCGGCATTGTCCGCGCCAAAATCCTGAACCTCTGCCCGGAGCTTGGCCTCCCGGCACTGGAGCGGTCACTTGCCCCGGCAAATCTCCGGGAAGCTGACGAAGCGTTCCTGACCAACTCCCTGCTTGGCGTAATGCCGCTGGTCAGCGTGGGCACCGGTCCGCTGGGAGACGGCACACCCGGTCCCCTTACCCGCCGCCTTGCCGCAGCATACCAGGGACTAGACATCCAGTGAAGGCAGGCTTGAATTTTTTGCCGGAAACAGGCTATAATAATATTACACATTATATTAGCCTAAGAGGTGAGTTTCGTTGTATATAAACAGGCATGCGGAAGAATCTGTCCGCAAGTTGTCCTCCATGTTTGGAGCGGTTCTTGTTACCGGCCCGCGACAGGCGGGGAAAACCACTATGCTTAAAAAGGTCGCGGAGAAAGCAAACTATGTTACGCTTGACGATCCCCTGCTGCTTGCCGCCGCAACTGAGCAAAGCGGTACATTTTTCAAAGATAACCCCCCGCCTGTGTTTATCGATGAAATTCAATACGCGCCGCAGCTTTTTTCTCAAATCAAAATCATCATTGACAGGGATAAGAAAAAAGGGCAGTTTTTTATGTCCGGCTCGCAGCAATTCCAGTTGATGGAGAACGTCAGCGAGTCTTTGGCAGGAAGGCTCGGCTTGCTTACGCTGCTCGGCTTATCCATGAGGGAAAAACAAGGCGTTGCTTTTTCAGAGCCGTTTTTGCCGGCGGATGAATACTTCGCCGCCCGCAAAAAAAGCGTCAATGATCTTCCATATAATGAGGTTTGGGAAAATATCCATCGCGGCAGTATGCCGGAGTTGTGCGCAAACAAAGACTTCGACTGGCAGATGTTCTACGGCGCTTATGTAAGGACATATCTCGAGCGCGATGTGCGCAAGCTGACGCAGGTGGGCGATGAGATGAAATTCCTGCGTTTTATGACAGTGGCGGCAAGCTGCACTGGGCAGCTCCTTAATCTGGCGTCTTTAGCGCGTGATGTAGGCGTCAGCCCGCCGACCGCCGAACGGTGGTTGTCCGTCCTTGTAACCTCCAACATTGTTTATTTGCTAAAGCCCTATTCCAACAACATCACAAAACGGACGGTAAAAACTCCTAAGCTATACTTTCTCGATACTGGGCTAGCCGCTTACCTGACAAAGTGGAATACGCCCGCTGTGCTGAAAAACGGAGCAATGGCGGGCGCTTTTTTCGAAAACTTTGTAATTGCCGAAATCATCAAGAGTTACTATAACAAAGGCATTCTCGAACTGCCGCTCTATTTTTACCGGGACAAGAACATGAATGAGATTGATCTGTTGATTGAGGGCAACGGCACACTATATCCGCTTGAGATCAAAAAACATGCCGACCCGCAGAAGAAAGATATTGCCGCTTTTGCTTTGCTTGATAAAATCCCTGGTGTAAAACGAGGTTCGGGCGGCGTGATTTGCCTGTATGACAATCTGATTACGCTGCGGGACAACGATCGCGTGATTCCGGTGAAGTATCTTTGAAAGCGGACGGTCTGAAACAATCACTTTATATTGAGGTTTCTTTTCCATGTTACATCTCGCCAATAATGCCCTCAAGGTATTTATCCAGTTCATCCGGCGTAACTCCCGCGCGTCCTGCCAAACGGTCTTCCTCGACAGCCAGCAGTTCTTCACGCAGCCTAAGCATTTTTTCACGACGGACAAATGCCTCTATATCCATAACCACGAGATCGCCCTCGCCGTTTTTCGTAAGATACACAGGCTCACCGGAGGATTTGCACAAAGCCGCAATTTCGTTATAGTTTTGCCTAATGCTTGCGGATGGTTTAATCTGCATGGTTCCTCTCATCTTTAAGCCGGTATCGTGTCAAGATAATTCCGTATGTCTTTAATAAATTGCCTGATGTCTTCCAGGTTATCCCTGATGATCCCGTATAGTTCTTCATCCGATATCTGGTGATAGAGATGTACCATACGGTTGCGGTAACCGGCCATTTTAAGCAGACGTCCCTGCAGCGGCTCGCTGATTATGCCCATGTTGTTTAATCCCTGTGCAATGCCTTTATATTCTCTGGCCATGTTAGCACCCCCTGTTTTAGCAAGGATATGCCGGCCGACATCAAAAATAGCTTCCAGCGAACGTCTCAGGAAGCTTTCGGCTGAAGCGGCGGTACGCTTATCAAGAAACTCGTCTTTATCAAGTTCTGACAGCAAAGTCAGCTCTGCGAGATAATCGCTGAGCTGAGCAAGCCTTTGTCTTATCAGTGCCCTGTCTATTGGCATACCCTTACACCTCCTCCAGCATCTCGTCCACGTATTGCTCCAGGAACGGACGGAAATCAGCCGCCAGGCGCAGGACATTTTCCTCATATTCTTCTTGTATTCTGCTGCTTGCGGCATATATACAGTGCCCGCTGATGGCGTTAGCCTGAAATACGGAATGTGTCTCCTGCAGAAAAACCAAGTCAAGAGGGTACGGCCTGAAGATCTCTTCTAAGTCGTTATAAATGTTACTATATAGGTTCGCTCTGTCCAATCCGTCCGGCAGATCTTTTTGGAAGACAATTCCAACGTCGATATCAGCCAGGGGATCGTTGTCCGATATGTCCTGCCCGCCCAGCAGCATCGACCCGTTTTCTGCCCGTGATCCAAAAAGATAGGCAAGCGCAACGTCATATTTTTTAAATACTCTGTGAAGATAAGCTATTTTGCTCAATCTGCAAACCCTCTCATAAAAATCCACCAGTTCTGCAAGCGATGTTTACTAACGATATACTCTTATACAATCTGCGCCCAGTCCTCAATCCAACAGACTTCCCGGCGCTTCCCTCGCACAGCGTCATAAAACGTCCTGTCGGCAGTCCAAAGAATGCCGCCCGTCTTCTCGGCCACCGCCAGGTACGCTGCATCGTACACAGCTATGCCATAGGCCAAGGCCAGCGTCAAAACCTGCGTGTCGTCAGGCTCAATCAACCTTACACCGAGCGCCAGAAGATCGGACAGTGCCTCCCTGGCAAAATCATGCTCCAAGCGACAACGCCTGGCAGCAACCGCTATACCGTTGGCAATCTCATATCGCCAGAGGGACGGGGCAAACAGCGGAAACCTGGCGGGCTCAGCGAGGTAGCTGTCACGCAGGGCCTGTGCCTGCAACACACCTACTTCATCATTGAAAAGCCACTTTAAGGATACGGAAGCGTCTACCACGGCGCCCTTCAACGCCGACGTCCCTCATTCACCAGTTCCCATGTTTGCACGTCCAAGGATCCGAGCATATCCCGCCTTTCATCCAAACGGCGAGCTGCCTGCCTTGCAGTCTCAAGGGCTGCATTTGTCTCTTCTTTTTGCAGTTTTGCCCTGATGGCCTCTTCGCAAAAGGCACTGATACTGGTATCCCGCTGTGCTGCCGCCACTTTAAGTTTTCGGCGCAACTCGGGGTCATCCAAATAAATACTTATCTTGTGTCTTGAAACACCCGGTTTCATCAATCACACCTCCATCGCCACTAAGTAAAGTATACCCCCTTATCTCTTTAACGTCAAGACGATAACACCTTTCTGATGTTTGCGGGGTGTCTTTACCAATGGTGGCCGGTGTCCTTGGTTTCTTCCTCCCGGATTTTTTTTATTTTTTGGACATACAGGTCGGTCAGTTCCTCGGCTGTTTCCTGCGTATAGCTTTCGCCATAAACACGGTACAGCGGTTTTTCCGGGTCGGGGAGCACCAGCGCCCAGTCCTGTCCGTGGCGTACTTTAATGCCATCGAGCAGCTCCGTCTGCTCGTCGCGGCTTTCCTCGATCAGGCGGCGCATCACCGTGCCTTTGGCGTCAAAGGCGCACTCCACTTCCCGCCGGTGCTGAAAATAGGGCGGAATACCATCCAGCAGCGTACCGAGAGCAGTTGCCGAAGAAGCCATATATTCCAAGACCTTTATCAATGAAGCTATGGCGTCAAAAGAAAGATCAAACAGGTCGGCCCGGTCTTCCGGCAACCCGGCTGCCACCTGCGCCTCCATCAGCGAGCGCGGTTCGGTTTTAGTCCTGACCACCATCCCCTGGTACAGGCCGGCCAGCTGTTCGATAACGTGCGGGGCGGTAACCGGCACAGCAAAGGTGGCGCCGGGCCGGGAACGGAACACCAGCAAGGCGGTAAGCGCTGTAAACAATTCATCGCAGATAACCCGGCCCCGTTCATCTATCAGGGCAAGGGCCTCGGCACCGGGGTCCATGCAGACGCCAAGGTCCGCACCCAGCGCGCGGACACGGGCGGCCGCATGGTCAAAGCGCTCGCGCAAGTCCGCAGTCGTCAGCGGCTCGCCGGTCTGCGGCAGAGAAATGGTATGGACTTCGCAGTTTAGCTGCTGTAACAGCGGAACCAGCAGGGAATAGAGCCAGGGAGTGGGATAAGCCAGGACCACCTGCCGCGTTGCCCGCCGGAAAACTGCTTGATCTGTGCCTCGTAACAGGTTTTCCAGGTAATATTCAGTGTAGCTGGCCAGTTGCACTGTTTCGCCGATGCCGCTGCTTTTCAGCCGTTTAAAATCCTCCCGGTAAAACGCCTGTTCAATCTTACGTTCAAAGCTCTTCGCAATATCAAGGCCCTGCTCATCAAAAAATCTGAGGCGGATCTTGTCCGCCGTTTCACCGGCAAGCTGCAGGTGCAAGCCGCCTTTGACGCCCAGTCGCTTAACGGCCTGTCGGGTGACAGGGGTAACGGATATCCCCAGGTCGTACACCCTGACCCCTGAGGACAATAAACCGGCGACCGCCGCTTCCTTCAGCATCCGCGAGGCTTTCCACTCGTCACAGGCCACGACCGCCTGCCCGCCTTCACCAAGCAGCGAACCATAGGCCGCTCCCAGCTTGGCCGCCAGTTCAGGCGTAATTTCCAGGTTGACAATACCGGTCATTCCATGATGGCCAAAGAGCGAGCGGGCCGACTTTGTCCCCCAGACCAGGCTTTCCGAGACTGTAGTCCCGCTTTCCACCCGCTTATGCGGCCAGAGCCTGACACCCGGGCGGATTGTGCAGTTTTCCTCAATAACGGTATCGTC
>JBGFRB010000003.1:0-128264 GCA_041695355.1 Bacillota bacterium | reverse complement strand
AGATGGTAATGCCCCGCTCCTTTTCTTCAGGAGCTTTGTCAATCTCATCGTAGGCCGTCTTTTTGGCCAGTCCCGCCTGCGCCAGGCAGAATGTGATGGCCGCTGTCAACGTCGTCTTGCCGTGGTCCACATGACCAATCGTGCCAACGTTAACGTGGGGTTTCGTCCTCTCAAACTTCTGTTTTGCCATGCCGGAACCTCCTGACAAAAAAATATACTTGGCCCGAGCCGTCGGCTTGTCCAAGAATTTTCTTAAATTGGTGGCGGCGCAGGGACTTGAACCCCGGACTCGGCGGGTATGAACCGCCTGCTCTGCCAACTGAGCTACGCCGCCATGGAGCTCACGACCGGGATTGAACCGGTGACCTCATCCTTACCAAGGATGTGCTCTACCGACTGAGCTACGTGAGCAAGTTGGTTGCGGGGGCAGGACTTGAACCTGCGACCTCCGGGTTATGAGCCCGACGAGCTGCCAACTGCTCCACCCCGCGACGACTGCAAGAGACAAACACTGGAGCGGGTGATGGGAATCGAACCCACGTAGCCAGCTTGGGAAGCTGGAGCTCTGCCATTGAGCTACACCCGCCTGTTTCCCGCTATCAGCCTCCTGATTATACAATATCCGGTTCAGCGTGTCAACACAGCGCAAAACTGCAAAGGGAAGCGTGCGCTTCCCTTTGCTGAGGCGGCCGCAGCCGCTTAATTTTCCCTGACCTCGAGATATCTTTCCAACTTACGCTTTACCCTTTGCAGGGCATTATCAATCGACTTGACATGCCGGTTCAGCTCCAGCGCAATTTCCTGGTACGACTTGCCTTCCAGATAATACGTCAGCACTTTCCATTCCAGATCACTTAAGATTTCGCTCATCTTTATTTCGATATTGTCATATTCTTCCCTGTTAATCATCAGCTCTTCCGGGTCGGTTATCTTGGCGCCGGAAAGGATGTCCAGCAGCGTACGGTCCGAGTCTTCATCGTAGATAGGCTTGTTTAGCGAAACATAGGAATTAAGGGGTATATGCTTCTGCCTGGTGGCTGTTTTAATGGCTGTAATAATTTGCCGCGTGATGCAAAGCTCGGCAAAAGCACGGAAGGAAGAAAGCTTGTCTCCCTTAAAGTCACGGATAGCCTTGTACAGCCCGATCATTCCCTCTTGGATGATGTCTTCCCTGTCAGCCCCAATCAGGAAATAAGACCTGGCCTTAGCTTTTACGAAATTACGGTACTTGTTGATCAGGTATTCCAGCGCGATTTCTGAGCCGTCCTTCGCCATGGTGGCGATTTCCTCATCGGTCTTCACGTCATAACTGTCCACAGGCCAGACCTTACTGTACAGTTCCTGGGCTGTTACACCCATCGGCATCGCCTCCACGACTTGAAGTTCGGAGCGCCAGTCCACTGCTATTATATCTCAGGAAAACTGAAAGCGTCAAGAACTTTCAAAGCGGCAGTTCACGCTGTCGCAGCACTTCGTAAAGGAGCAGAGCCCCGGCTACTGAAACATTAAGTGAGGCCAAGCTTCCCTTCATTGGAACTTTAAGCAGCTGGTCGCACTTTTCTTTGACCAGGCGGCTCAGACCCTTCCCTTCGCTCCCCAGCACTAATACGGTATTGACCCGGTAGTCTGCAGAAGTATACAGAGTCTCACCGGTCATATCGGCGCCGTAAATCCACCAGCCGGCCTCCTTGCACTCTTCCAGGCAGCGGGCCACATTGACAACCCGCGCCACAGGCAAATGCTGGGCCGCCCCGCAGGCTGTCCTGACGACGGCGGGCGTAACCTGAGCAGCCCTGCGTTCCGCGATGACCAGGCCATGACAGCCGGCTGCGTAGGCTGTGCGCATCAGGGCTCCCAGGTTGTGAGGGTCCTGCAGGTGGTCAAGAACCAGAAGAAAAGCCGCACTGCCTTCTTGTTTCTCAAGAAGACGGTGGAAAGGAGTATAGCTAAAGGAGATGGTTTCGGCCAGCACACCCTGATGGTTTTGCGCCGGCCCCAGCCGCTCCATGCTCTGCTTGTCCTTAAACTCGACAGGGATGCCGGACCGGCGGGCCAGGCTCAGAATCTCTTCCACGATAGTTCCATGCGTCCCCTTCTGCAGAAAAAGGCGGCTGACCTCCGTTCCGGCACGCAGCGCTTCCAGGATCGGCCTTCTCCCTCCGATCAGCAGTTTGTCACCCATCCTGTTACATCTCCCGGAACTTTTGCCGGACTTCTTCCATCCGGCCGCAACTCATCGCGCCTTCAGGGCAGGAACCCGTACTCACGCAGTCCGGGCCTGCGGAGGCAAACAGCAGGGGAGCCACTCTTTTGACTTCCCTGTACAAGGCTTCAGCCAGAGCCCGGATTTCCCACTGGGCCCGTTCGCAACAACGCAGGCGAAAAAAATTAAGCAAGCTCCTGACGTTCATCGTAAAAACGAGCTTAGTCTCACAGGCACCGGGCAAAATGTAGCGCGCATCCTCATGATGGACTATGCCGCTTAAGGCCCGGTACGCCTGGCGGATATTTTCCATTTGTTCCCTGAACAGGCGGTCAGCCTCCCTGTCTTTGGCGACAGCCGGAGGGACAATGCAGGTAAAGTCATCCTCCCGCACATAACGTTGCGACTTTTGGGAGTAAGAAGCGATGCGATGACGGACAAGCTGGTGCGATAAAACCCTGCTGACTCCTTCCACCGCAAACGTAAAAGAAACGTGCTCAACCGGGGAAAGATGGCCCAAATCCATGAGCCTGGCTAAAAAGGCACGCACCTTTTCCTCTGTCAACCCCTCCATCAGCACATCAGCGCCGTCAGGGGAATAGCACAGGCGGGCGGCTGCAGCCACAATCTTTTCCGGTTCCGGGGTAAAAGCCAGCAATGTTACCTTCACTTCCGCTCCTCCTCGATGTTAATCAACTCCAACAACGCTTCAATCCTGGGCAAATCCCCCTTCAGGTACAGGTAACCGAACAGAGTTTCCAGACCGGTGGCCTGGCGGTAGGCAGCCATGCCCGCACTTTTCGGCACACGGCTTTTACTGTTGCGACCGTAACGCACCATATCCGCCTCGCGTTCAGTAAGATGCGGCAACAGCAGGCGCAGGGCCTCGGACTGCCCGGCCGCTCCGACATGACGTACCGTTTCCCTGTGCAGCTTGCGCAACGGTTTTGCGCCGCTGCTGACCAACTTGCAGCGCACGTACAGTTCATAAACCGCGTCACCCACATAGGCCAGTAGCAGGGGCGGCAGCGTTTCCGGCCCGGTCATGCCTTCCTGCGCCAGCGCACGCCCTGTTGCGTATCCTCCAGGATCACACCTTCAGCCTGCAGTTCATCACGGATGGCGTCCGCTGCCGCCCAATCTTTGCGGCGGCGAGCTTCTTCGCGCCTGGCTATCAACTCTGCCACGCGCGCATCAAGCACAACGTTGTTTTTATCGGCAAAAAAGCCCAGCACCCCGCCAGCTTCCTCAATAAAAGCCAGCGTCTTCTCCAGCACGGTGCGCGAAGGAGCCGCCTCCTGCAAGTAGATGTTAGTGTCGCGGGCCAGTTCAAAAAGCACTGCCAGCGCTTCGGCAGTGTTAAAGTCGTCATCCATGGCGGCAATAAAACTTTGCCGGCAGACGTCAACCTTCTCGTGGTGTTCCGCTGCTTCGGCACCGTCAGGCGACAGTTTGGACAAAATATCGCGCAAGACAAAAACAGTCGTATTCAGCCTCTCCAAGCCGCTTTGCGCCTGCTCCAGCAGGTCGGGAGAGAAATTAACCGGGTTGCGGTAATGGGCGGAAAGCATAAAAAAGCGCACAGCCTGCGGGTCATATTTTTTCCGGATATCACGTACCATCATAAAGTTACCGAGGGATTTAGACATTTTTTCCTGGTTGATGTTCAGGTAGCCTGCATGCAGCCAATACCTGGCAAACGGCTTTCCCGTCGCGCCTTCCCCTTGCGCCTTCTCGTTCTCATGGTGGGGGAAAACAAGGTCTGGGCCCCCGCCGTGAATATCTATCGTCTCCCCCAGGTACTGCATGGACATCACCGAACATTCGATGTGCCAACCGGGGCGACCCTTGCCCCAGGGGCTGTCCCAGGCGGGCTCTCCTGGTTTTTGGCTTTTCCACAGGGCAAAATCAAGCGGGTCCTTCTTCCTTTCGTCCACTTCCACACGGGCCCCGGCTACCAGTTCATCCAGCGGCTGGTTGGACAAACTGCCGTAGCCAGGAAAAGCGGCTGTCCGAAAATAGACATCCCCCTCAGCTTCATAGGCCAGACCCTTGTCCATCAGCTGTTGAATCTGGGCAATCATTCCCGGAATATGCTCCGTCGCTTTGGGGTGGACATCGGCCTTCTCGATGCCAAGAGCCTCGGCGTCTTCAAAGTACTCCTTAATGAACCGGTCTGCCAGTTCAGCCACTGTAATACCGAGTTCATCGGCCCTTTTGATCATTTTATCGTCAATGTCGGTAAAATTCTGCACAAAAGTAACGTCAAAGCCGCGGTAGCGCAGGTAGCGGCGGATAACGTCAAAGACGATAAACACCCGCGCGTTGCCAATGTGAAAATAATCATACACCGTAGGGCCACAGGCATAAATACCGGCTTTATTGCCTTTCAGCGGCACAAAATCTTCCTTTTTACGAGTCAGTGTGTTGTAAACACGGACAGTCATCTGGCTTTCCCCTCTTTCAGGCACAGCTCCTGCTGGAAGCGAAGGTCATCAATTTGCTTTTGCAGGCAGTGCAACATTTCGGCCACCGGGTCCGGCAGGCTGACATGATTCAAATCCACTGACGGGACACGTTCACCGTCGTAAATAACAACACGGCCTGGGACACCGACCACGGTGGTATGGGACGGAACATTGTGCAACACCACCGAACCGGCGCCGATTCTGGCAAAATCGCCGATGACAATGGGCCCGAGCACTTTGGCGCCGGCGCTGATTACGACATTACTTCCCACTGTCGGATGACGCTTCCCTTTTTCCTTGCCGGTGCCTCCGAGGGTCACTCCATGGTACAGCGTCACATTATCACCTATTTCGGCAGTCTCGCCGATGACTACGCCCATGCCGTGATCAATGAATACCCCTGCCCCTATTTTGGCCCCGGGATGGATTTCAATACCGGTCAGGAAGCGGGCCAAATGGGATATCAGCCTCGGCAGCAGCACAAGACCGCGCCTGTGCAAAGCATGAGCCATACGGTAAAAAATAAGAGCATGGAGCCCGGGATAACAGAGCAACACCTCCAGCAGGGTTTTCGCGGCTGGGTCACGCTCAAAGATCGCCTTAATTTCCCTTTGCAGCCATTTCATCTCTTGCCCTCCGTAACTTAATGTTGCGGCTGATAAACAAAAAAACCGTCTCGCCAGAGACGGCTCTGCACCGCGGTTCCACCCTGTTTGGACAGCCCAAGCTGTCCCGCTCACACTTTTAACGGACAAGCCGCAATCCCTTACTGACTTTCAGGGACTGAACTCCGGAGCGCACTTCGGGCTGCTTTACCTGGAGCCCCTTCCAGCCGGTGGGGGCGCCTCTCTGATACGGAAACAGCCTTACTCTTCTCCTTCATCGCTTTTGTTGTTTTCAGTTCTTAACCCATATTATAGATTTAGCCGGCGGTTGTGTCAATCATCTCCGCGTTGCAGAAAATTCTTCAGGGCATGGTCCAGGCGCCGGGCCACCGCCTGCGGGCCTAGCAACGCCAGCAGGGTATTCAGGTCCGGGCCGTGAGACCGTCCGGAAACGGCAACCCGCACCGTCATCAGCAACGCTTTCCCCTTCACATTCAGCTCTTTGCCGACCTCCTTCAGCACCTGCCGGACCGTTTCTTCGTCCCATTCCGCAAACTGCAGCGCCTTTTCCCGTAATAAACTAACTACGGCGGGGGCTGTCGTTTCCGCCAGCGCCAGGCGCGCCTCCTCATCTCCGTGCTCCAGCTGCACAGTTTCACCAAAAAAAGCGGCGGCCACCTCCGTAACTTGCGCACAATACGAAAGTTTAGCGCGGACCGAGTCCACCACCTTTTCCAGCCAGGCCCGGCGCTCCGGCGAAAGCCTGTCTTCTATCAGGCCGGCCCGCGCCAGATGCGGCAGGCACAGGTCAAAGATGACCGGCAAAGGCGCGTTTTTCAGGTAATTCATATTCATCCACTGCAATTTCTCCAAGTTAAAGACGGCCGGACTTTTGGAAACGCGCTCCAGGGAGAAGAGGCCGGCCAGCTCCCGGCGGTCAAGAATTTCCCGGTCTGTGGGCGGTGACCAGCCCAGCAGGGCCAAAAAATTAACCAGCGCTTCCGGGAGGTAGCCATCTTCACGGTATTGGACGACGGAAACAGCTCCGTGCCGCTTACTCATCTTGCTGCGATCCTCGCCCAGTATCAGGGAAATATGGGCAAATTCCGGCACCTGAAAGCCGAGCGCCTGATATATTAAGAGCTGGCGCGGAGTATTTGACAGGTGTTCTTCCCCTCGTAAAATATGAGTAATCCCCATCAGGGCATCATCCAGCACCACAGCAAAATTATAAGTGGGGATGCCATCCGACTTGACAATGATGAAGTCGCCAATCCCGTCGCTGGCAAATTCCACCCGGCCGCGGACCAGGTCATCAACAAGCAAAACGCGCCCCTCCGGGACCCGAAAGCGCACCACCGGCTGCTGGCCGGCGGCACACATACGCTCCCGCTCCGCCGCCGTCAGTTCGCGGCATTTGCCAAGATACCGCGGAAGTTCTCCGGCGGCCGCCAGCTCCCGGCGTTCCGTTTCCAGTTCCTCCTCGCTGCAAAAACAGTGGTAAGCCGCATTACTGTTAAGCAACTGTTCCACAAACGGCCGGTAGATCCCCAGCCTTTCCCGCTGCCGGTAAGGACCGTTCGCTCCCCCGGCGTCTATTCCTTCGTCCCAGTCCAGCCCCAGCCAGCGCAACGAATCGAGAATCATGGCCTCGTACTCGGGCGCCGACCGTTCCAGGTCGGTGTCTTCTATGCGGACAATCAGCTCTCCGCCGTGATGGCGGGCAAACAGCCAGTTAAACAGAGCGGAACGCGCCCCGCCGATATGTAACGGACCCGTGGGGCTTGGCGCAAAACGAACCCGGACTTTCCCCAATGAATAAGCCTCCCGTTGCCTGAATTTTCCCCATTATACCACCTGCCGGCCGGCAAGACAACCTGAGCAAACGGAACACCCTGTGCGCAGCGGTATCTCTTGACTTCGACCGCTTAGTGTGCCAATATCAGGGTAGAACTTTATCATTTCCTGGCAACAGCCGCCTTGGGAGAGAAGCAAAATGGAAGATTTTTTTAACCTTTACCGGCACGGGTTCATCCGCGTGGCTGTGGCCATGCCGGCGGTAAAAGTGGCCGACCCCAGTCATAATGTGACACGTACCCTGGAACTGGCACAGCAGGCGGCAGACAGGAAAGCCGTACTGGCTCTGTTCCCGGAACTTGGTCTTTCCGCATACAGCAACGACGACCTTTTTCACCAACAGGCGCTGCTGGAAAAGACAGAAGCGGAGCTGGCCCGCCTGCTGCGCGAAACCGCCAACCTCGACATGCTGCTCATAGCGGGGGCGCCCGTGCGGGCGAGTCAGGCACTGTACAACTGCGGTCTCGTCCTGCACCGCGGCCGCATCCTGGGTATTGTTCCCAAAACATACCTGCCTAATTACCGTGAATTTTACGAGGGCCGCCAGTTTCGCGGCGCAAGACAGCCCCTGCCCGCCACCCTTGACTATGCCGGTCAGCAGGCAGTCCCGTTCGGTACAGACTTGCTGTTCCGCGTCAGCAACATTCCGAATTTTACCTTGTCGCTGGAGATTTGTGAGGACCTGTGGGTGCCGGTGCCTCCTTCAGGTTTTGCCGCCCTGGCAGGAGCTACTGTGGTCGCCAATCTTTCCGCTTCCAACGCCACCGTCGGCAAAGCTGACTACCGGCAGGCGCTGGCCGCCACCCAGTCGGCCCGCTGCCTGGCTGCTTATCTTTATTCTGCGGCGGGTCCGGGCGAATCCACCACCGACCTGGCCTGGGACGGGCACGCCCTGATTTGCGAAAACGGTCAGTTGCTTGCCGAATCCGCACGTTTTAATCTGCAGCCAAGCCTGGTCTGCGCTGAAATAGACCTGGACAGGCTGGTTCAGGAGCGGCTGCGCCAAAACAGTTTTACCGAAAACGCCGCCCTGCTTGAGTTTCTGCCACCCTACCGGACCATAGACTGTGACATACCCCTCCCCACCGGGAGATTGTTGCCGGAGCGGGAATTTCCCCGCTTCCCGTACGTCCCGTCCGATGCCGGGGACAGGGACAAGCGTTGCTATGAAGCGTTTAACATCCAGGTTCACGGCCTTGTTAAGCGGTTGGAAACTTCCGGCGCTCAAAACATCATCATCGGTGTCTCGGGCGGGCTTGATTCAGCCCAGGCCCTGATGGTGGCGGTCAGGGCTTCAGCTTTGCTGGGATGGTCACGCAACCGCATTCTTGCCTACACCATGCCGGGCTTTGCCACTTCCTCCCGGACGCGGGAAAATGCCTGGCGCCTGATTCGCGCTCTCGGCGTCCGCGGGGAAGAACTGGATATCCGGGAGAGCTGCCGTCGTATGCTGGAAAGCATCGGCCATCCTCTCTCACAGGCTGCGGGAGCTTACGATACCACATATGAGAATGTCCAGGCCGGAGAGCGCACCTCCCACCTGTTCAGGCTGGCCAACATGCACAACGGTCTGGTGCTGGGCACAGGCGACTTAAGCGAACTGGCCCTGGGCTGGTGTACTTACGGCGTCGGTGACCACATGTCCCATTACAATGTCAATGCCGGTGTGCCTAAAACTCTGATTCAGCACCTGCTGCGCTGGCAGGCCGGCCTGGCGCCTGCAGACAAAGAAACAAGCCAGGTATTGCTGGATATTCTGGACACGGAAATAAGTCCGGAGCTGGTGCCGGGAGACTGCGACAAAGGCCAGCCCGCCCAGCGGACGGAAGAAATCATCGGGCCATATGAATTGCAGGATTTTAATATTTACTACACCACCCGCTTTGGTTACCGCCCCAGCAAAACAGCTTTCATGGCCTACTGCGCCTGGCGGGATAAATCAAGAGGCTTCTGGCCCGAAATACCTGCAGGGAAACGGCGCCAGTATACCATAGGTGAAATCAGACACTGGCTGGAGGTTTTCGTCCGTCGCTTTTTCTCGCAAAGCCAGTTTAAACGTTCCGTAATGCCCAACGGACCCAAAGTGGGTTCCGGTGGCTCCCTCTCCCCGCGTGGTGACTGGCGTGCGCCCAGTGACAGCGAAGCAGCCCCCTGGCTTGCGGAGCTGCATCAAATTCCTGAAAATTGATTTTACTGCCCTACCCTCTTATCCGCGGAGCCGTGCCAGCAATACTGCGGCCTGCGCGGCTATACCCTCCCCCCGCCCGCAAAAGCCGAGCAATTCCGTAGTAGTGGCTTTGACGCTGACAGCGTTTTCCGGTATCCCGAGCACAGCGGAGATATTTTCACGCATCCGCCCTGTGTGCGCGGCCAGTTTTGGCTGCTGCGCGATAATTACTGTATCCAGATTTTCCACCACATAGCCTCCGCCGGCGACGAGGCGGACGACCTGTTCCAGCAGCTTCAGGCTGGAGATGCCTCGATATGCCGGGTCATGATCCGGGAAATGCGTGCCGATATCGCCCAGGGCCAGTGCGCCGAGCATGGCATCCATCACCGCATGAACCAGCACATCCGCGTCCGAGTGGCCATCCAACCCTTTTTCATAAGGGATAACCACCCCTCCAAGGACCAGTGGCCGGCCCGCAACCAGCCTGTGAACATCGAACCCTGTCCCGATTCTCATTTTCCCGCCTCCAGAAGCGCTCCGGCTAAAATAAGGTCCTCCGGCGTAGTTATTTTCAGGTTGCGGTAATCGCCTTCCACTACTTGTACCGCATAACCGTACCGCTCCAGCAACGCGGCATCGTCAGTGGCGTACCATTTTTCCGCGTCAGCCCGCCGGTAAGCATCGAGCAGCCAGTCAAGGCGAAAGGCCTGGGGAGTCTGGGCCAGCCACAGACTTTTTCGGACCGGAGTTTCAACCACAACACCGTCTTCGTTTACCCGTTTGACAGTGTCTTTGACGGGAACCGCAGCCAGGGCGGCACCATGTCGGGCGGCCGCCTGCAGCACCCTGTCAAAAAGAAGCGGTGGAGTAAGCGGGCGAGCTCCGTCATGAATACAGACGATCCGGCAGGACGGTTCGACAGCCTGCAGCCCGTTAAAAACTGAATCTTGCCTCTCGTTGCCTCCGGCCACCAGAACAGGGTTAAGCTCCGTAAAGTAGGGCAAAAGAATCTCCCGACAAAAAAGTTCTTCTTCGCCGGGAGAAACCACAATGATAAACTGCTCAAACAAACCGGCCGCCAGGCAGGCGCGGAGCGAATGGTACAGCATGGGTTTTCCGTTAAGGTCTAAGTACAGCTTATTGACCTCTTTTCCCATGCGCAGGCCGCGGCCGGCCGCAACCACAATAATTGCCGGGCTCATTAACGAACCCCTGTAGCTTTTTCAGGCAACTTGGGCCTGGCAAAAATCATCCTTCCCGCCGCCGTCTGCAAAGCACTCGTGACAACAACCTCTACCGCGTCACCCATGTAGCGCCGGCCGCCTTCCACCACCACCATGGTGCCGTCTTCCAGGTAGGCGACTCCCTGACCCGGCTCCTTCCCATCCTTGACAATCTGCGCCACCATTTCCTCTCCGGGTAAAACGACAGGTTTAACAGCGTTGGCCAACTCATTGACATTAAGCACTGCTACGCCCTGCAGCTCGCATATTTTGTTCAGATTGAAATCGTTGGTAATTATGCTGCCCTTCATTATTTTGGCCAGCCTCACCAGCTTGCTGTCGACTTCCGGGATATCATCAAAATCCTGATCAACAACCTGTACCGGAATTTTTGCTTCTTTCTGCATTTTGTTCAGGATATCAAGCCCGCGCCGCCCCCTGTTTCTTTTCAGCGTATCCGGTGAATCGGCAATATGGCGCAACTCTTCCAGGACAAATCCCGGCACAATTACAACGCCCTCCAGAAAGCCTGCTGCACAGATATCGACTATCCGCCCGTCAATAATGACACTGGTATCAAGAATTTTTGCGCTGCGGTAACTGCCGCGCTCCGCTGTTTTGCCCTGACGGGTGAAAAGGCCGGTCAGAAATGTCATCTCTTCCTTGCGGTTAAGCATTACGCTTGTTCCGAGATATGCCGCCAGCAGTGTCGCCACGATTGCCAGATAGCGGCCTACGAAAGGAAGTCTGTACAGTGCCAGGCCAAGGAGCGAACCGACCAGCAGGCCGACAGTCAGTCCAAATACCGCGACAGCGATATCCTGCGTGGGAATGGCTTTCAGAGCGTTAACCGTCCAGTCGTTCACTGCCCTTGCCTGCCGGACAAACCAGGGGGCAATAAGATAAAAAATAAGTCCAAAAACGGAGCCCCCAAGGATTGAGAAACCGATTTGCGATGCAGGCGTAGCGCCAAAATTGGCAAAGGCGGAGATTGTGGCAAAACTGGTTCCTACAAGTTGATAACCGCCGGCAAATCCTACAACAAACGATAAAACCCGCAACGTTTTTTGCAGCATTGTCTTCACCTCCGTCTTTTTTCTTTAATTATAACTGATATTTTCCCCCCAATACAAGGCAGATCTTTCTCCGCTGATTTCGCACCTCCCAACCGGACGGCGGATTGTCCCCATAAAGTAAAATAAAAAACACCACTTCGCGTGATGTTACTGGAAAAAACGCTGGATAATCTCATCTATCTCCCCCTCACAGCAGTCTCTAGCTAAAACAAGCTCCGATATCAATATCTGCCGGGCATTTTCCAGCATTTTGCGTTCCCCGGTGGAGAGCCCCTTGTCTTTCTCCCTGCCCATCAGGCTGCTGACCACTTCCGCAACCTTAAAAATATCACCGCTTTTAATTTTCTCCATATTCATTCTGTAGCGCCGGTTCCAGTTTATCGACAGCTTGCTGTGGTTCTCGCGGAGAACACTGAAAACCTGCTCGACTTCCTCACCGTCAATTATTTCTCGCAAGCCGACCTGCCTGACATTATCCAGGGGAATCATCACCTTCATGTCCCCGACAGGAATACTCATTACATAATACTGCTTTTTGGTGCCCAGAATCTCTTTTTCTTCTATGGCTTCAATAACTCCGGCGCCATGCATGGGATAAACAACCTTGTCACCTATATTGAACATCCGTGAGCCTCCTTGCACCAATACACGTTAATTCTATCATAATTGACCGTTAATTGTCAAACAAAAGTTGTATTTTATCATATACAGCTTTTCCTGTCAACGTGTCATCTGAAGTGTTGACAACGATTTCTCTCTAAAAGTATAATGAGAGCAGAATACCGGCGCCAAGGATGAGAGAGGTGTGCTGAAAAATATGAAGAACGAAGACGTGGAACTGTTTCAGGGTAAGGTTTCAGAATTGTTGGTCCGCCATCGCAGCATCCTGGACAGCCTGAGCAAGTTTCAGGAGTCTGCCGCCCGGGTCAACCGGGCTGTTGCTAAAACGGTCACCAACTGTGGCTGTCTTTCTATTTATGCGACTAAGCAATCATGCCCGCCGGAAGTAGCTCTGAAGGATTGCCAGAAGTACATGGACTCGCATCTCAAAGGCGATATTTGCGAGCAGTGCCGGGAGGCGCTTGAGGAAGAACTGGGAAATCATCTTTTTTATCTTACGGCGCTCTGCAATTTGCTTAACCAGGATTTGTCCGAAATGTTCGGCAAAGAATATCAGCGCCTTTCAGCGCTGGGGTTTTTCCGGCTCTCGTAAAAAAGACGCTGCGCGTCTTTTTTTATTTTCTTCGGTATCCAAGTCTCGCGGAAATTTTGGCGGCGGCCGACAGCACATCAGGTATCAGCTTCTCAGTGACAAAAAGGTCTGTCAGGCGCGTGTCGGTCCCGGAAACACTGATAGCCGCAGCAGCTTTATTTTCAAAATTCCAAAGCGGCGCCGCCACGCAACGCACGCCTTCCTCCAGTTCCCCCCGGTCCAGGGCATAGCCGTTTTCCCGGACCAATGCCAGTTCTTCCCTTAATTTGGCCGGGTCGCAGATTGTAGCCGGGGTGTACCGCGGCAGCGGCTCCTTGTGTTGCAGGAAACGCTCAAATTCGCGCTCCGGCAGCTGGGCCAGCAACGCTTTTCCGGCACCGGTGCAGTAACTTGGTCCCCGGCTGCCCACCCTGGCAAATATTTTAATCATGTTCTGCGATTCAATCTGGTCAATGTAAACCACTTCGTAATGGTCCAGAATGGCCAGGTTGACTGTTTCATGGCAGCGGTCAACAAGCTCCTGCAAAAAGGGTCTGGCCGTCGTGCGAAGGTCCATGGCATGCAGTGCGGCATGGCCGACTTCAAAAGTGCGCAAGCCCAGCAGATACTTGCCGCTGTCTTTGTCCTGGCTGATAAAGCCGTCTTTCATCAACGTATGAAGCAGGCGGTGTGCCGTCGAAATATTCAGCCCGGTACGGTCCCTGATTTGACTGAGCGCCAGCGGTGTGCCGGCTTCAGCCAGAGTAATCAGGATGCGCAGCGCTCTTTCCACTGCCTGGACAGAGTTGCCTTCCTGTGCTTTTTTCAAATTTCAACTTCACCCCTTCATAATATTTTGCTCAAAAAGTCGCCGGTCCGCAACTCCCTGGGGTTGCCGAACAATTGTTCCGGAGGGCCTTCCTCAACTATCAGGCCCCCATCGATAAAAAGAACCCGGTCGGCCACTTCCCTGGCAAAACCCATTTCATGCGTGACAACAACCATCGTCATGCCCTCAACAGCCAATTGTTTCATCACCTCTAAAACTTCCTTAATCATTTCCGGATCCAGGGAAGAGGTTGGCTCATCAAAAAGCATCACTTTGGGCTGCATGGTCAGTGCCCGCGCGATTGCCACACGCTGCTGCTGCCCGCCTGACAATTGCTTCGGGTAAGCATCCGCCTTGTCGGACAGCCCCACCTTGCCCAACAGGGCCAGCGCCAGTTCTTTCGCTGCTTCCGGATTGCTTTTTCTGACCTTAAGCGGGGCGAGCAGCAAGTTTTGCAGGACGGTCATATGAGGAAACAGATTAAACTGTTGAAAGACCATGCCCACCTCCTGACGGATGCGGTTCAGGTCCGCTTTCTTCCCGAGGATTTCCATACCGTCAATATATATACTACCGGCCTGAGGCACCTCCAACACGTTCAGGCAGCGCAAAAAAGTGCTCTTGCCTGAGCCGCTGGCGCCGATTACCACGACCACCTCGCCACGCCTGATCTCCGTGGAGATGCCGCGCAATACCTCAGTTTTTCCGAAACGTTTGTACAGGTCAACCACCTTAATCACGAATGCGCGACCTCCCTTCCACAATGCCCGCCACCTTGGAAAGGGTAAAGGTCATGATAAAGTAAATGACAGCAATGGCAATGAAGATTTCAAAGTCTTTAAAAGTTCTGGCCTTGACAGTCTGGCCCCTCATGGTCAGTTCCATCATTCCGATGGCATAAAGCAGCGAGGAATCCTTAATCAACATAATGAACTCGTTTACCAGCGGCGGTATTATCCGCCGGTAAGCCTGAGGCAGAATTACGTAGCGCATAGACTGCCGGTAGGACATCCCGAGAGACCTCGCCGCCTCCATCTGCCCTTTGTCAATTGACTGAATACCGGCCCGCACTATTTCCGCCACATACGCGCCGCTGTTAATTGACAGGGCTGCCACACCGGCCGCAAATCTGCTTTCAATCTTCAGCCCCAGCGAAGCAAGGCCGAAATAAATAAATAAAATCTGAATCAGCAGCGGTGTGCCACGGATAACCTCCACATAACAGGCTGCCAGAAAGCGGATAATACGGACGGCCGAAAGACGGGCCAGTCCGACCAGGGAGCCGAGCACCAATCCAAACACTACCGCCAGGGCCGAGACCTGGACGGTCAGAACGGCGCCGCCAAGGAAATAGCGCCAGTTAAGCCAAATTACGCTAAAATCAAGCTCTCTCATAAAGCCCCCCGCTTCTTACCTGTAAAAAAGACGCTACGCGTTTTCTGTCAGTTGACGCGTCTTTTTTATCCGCTAGGGGCTGCCGCCCCTTCGGCGGGTCTGCGGGCCCTGAGCACCCCGCAAGAGTAAGGGGGCACACCCCCCTTACAAACCCCCACGCATAGGATCGTAGCCTCCCTGAATGATACAATTTCCTATGCTAAAAAAAAGCAAAGCGGGAACGCTTTGCTTTTAATCAGACAAGACAGCTTACTCAAACCACTTGCCGATCAACTCGTCGTACGTTCCGTCGGCAACAATATCTGCCAGCGCCCGGTTGATTTTACCCAGCAATTCCGGGTTGTCCTTATTGACGGCGATGCCGAAGTTTTCCTGTGTCAGCGTGTCTCCCACAATTCGAAAGCCCTCGTTGGTTTTCATGAAGCGCTCGGCGACCGGGTTGTCAACCAGCACGGCGTCGGCCCGACCCAGCTCCACTTCCTTAAAGGCAAGGCTGATCTGCTGGAAACGGGAAATATTTTCCTCGGAAGCAGCAATTTCCTGCGCCGTCAAATCACCGGTTGTCCCCAGCTGAACGGCAATCTTCCTGCCCGCTTTCAGGTCTTCGACGCTGTTGATGTCGGTGTTGTCCGCCCTGACCACAATCACCTGTCCGGCGTTATAATATGGATCGGAAAAATTCACTTCCAGCAGCCGTTCTTCCGTGATGGTCATGGCGGCGACAATCATATCAATCCGCCCTGTCTTCAGCGCCGGGATCAGGCCGTCAAACGCCATATTATCTATCTTGAGCACATACCCCAGCCTGTCCGCGATTTCTCTGGCTAAATCCACGTCAAAACCGACAATTTCGTTGGCTTCGTTCACAAACTCAAACGGTGCAAATTCCGCGTTTGTGCCCATTACCAGCTCCGGTTTGGGCTGCTCTTGTCCCTGCGGCGGCTGAGCGGCCGGTCTGCCGCAGCCGGAAAGCGCAACCATGGCCACAGCAAGAACCATGGCCACCAGCAGCCACTGCCTGTTCTTCTTCAAGTTTTATCCCCCCTGTAAAATTTTGACCGGTGCTATTATATCATGTGACTGCCGGACGGGCAATAAAAACCGTTTACGGGCAGCCGGCATATTCGCTCCCGGCCGTGGGATACTACCATTACCATCATTCCGGGAGGGGGGTACGCACATCACAGACCGTTTTACCCGCGGGTTTGCGGCCGGGGCTTTCGCCGGCGCTCTTACCGACCTGCTCAGCCTGCTGACCTATAACCTGCTGCGAGTTACCAACTGGCGATTTCTTGATTTTTCCGGCTTGCTAATTTTTGGCAGAAAACCTGCCGGTACCGTTGAAATAATGATTTCCGTGCTGGGACAGGTGTTTTTCTCAGCCGCCATGGGCATCCTGTTTGCCTTTTTGCTGCCAGTGGCAACAAGCCGCCATTATTTGTTGAAAGGCTGGTTTTTCGGCATGCTGGTCTGGTTTTCCGCCTATACCGTCGTTCACCTTTTCCAGCTCCCGCAGACGCTGCAACTTGACCCCAGCACCGTGCTCAGTAATATATTTAAAGCCTCGATTTACGGCCTGGTACTCGCCTGGTCGCTGGCAAGGCTTGGCGCAAAGAGCAAACTGTAAGGAAAGCCCCGGGCTGAACATCCCGGGGCTTTCCTGTTTAATACTCGTTCGGCAGCTTCTGAAGCTCCGCCAGGGTAAAAACCGGACCGGACCGGCAGACATACTTGTCACCGATGTTGCAGCGGCCGCATTTGCCGATGCCGCACTTCATCTTCATTTCCAGGGTGGTGATCACGTTTTCCGGCTGATAGCCCATTTTTGCCAGGCTTTGCAGAACAAATTTAATCATGACCGGCGGCCCGCAGGTAATTGTTGCTTTCCCTTCCGGCACGGGGTTAAGCTGCTCAAGGAAAGCCGGGACAAAACCGACATTACCCTCCCAGTCATCGGACCGGACATCCACAGTCAGGTGTACGGCCGTGTCTCTTAACCGCGGCCAGTTGACAAACAGTTCCTCCCGCTGCACCAGATCCCTGGAGGAGCGGGCGCCGTAGATGATATCCACCCGCCCGTAGTCGTCCCGGTTGTCGAGGCAGTAGTTAATCAGCGAACGCAACGGGGCCAGCGCAATACCACCGCCGATAAACAGCAGGTCTTTGCCTCTCAGAAACTCGACAGGGAAGCCGTTGCCGTAAGGGCCGCGCACCCCTATTTCCGTGCCGGGCTCAATTTCATGGAGCGCGCGGGTCAACATACCGGTCTCCTTGATGCTGAACTCGAGAAACCCAATTCTCGTCGGCGAGGAAGTAATGGAAAACAGGGCCTCCCCAACCGGGAAGAGCGAAACCATGGCACACTGACCCGGCCTGTAGGCAAAAAGCTCCCCGCCGTCAGCCGCCTCTACCCGAAAGGTCTTAACGTCAGGTGTTTCGCGGCGCACATCAGTCACCACGGCGACCTGGGGCAGCAAAGGATTAACGGCCATCAACCGCACCTCCCATTTCGCGGATTACTTCCAGGATGTCAAGATGTACCGGGCATTGACGCACACAGCGGCCACAGCCGACGCAGGCGTACTCTCCACCGTGCTGACGCGGAAAATAATTAAGTTTGTGCATAAAGCGCTGACGCACTCTTTCTTTCTGAGTCGGGCGGGGATTATGCCCGCCGGCCATTTGCGTAAAATCGGGAAACATGCAGGCGTCCCAGCAACGGATTCGTTCGCCGCTCCGGCCCGCGGCATACTCCTGCAAGTCAAAACAATGACAGGTGGGACAGAGATAGGTACAGGTCCCGCAGGCGATACAACGCCGGTAAAGGCGGTCCCAGTAAACGCTGTCAAAAAAAGTGTCAAGCTTTTCCGCCAGGCCGTGAACGCTGACGCGTGTCACATACTTTTCACGGGCACGCTCCTGCGCATCCTTGACCTTGTTTTCATCGCCGGAGGTAGCTTCCTGCAGAACACCGTTCAGCTTTGCCAGTAACTCCTCCCCCTTTGACGACTGGGCGATAAAAACCAGCTCCGTGCCGGTATCGGCAGCCAGCAGGTCGGCGCCGGGGGCCTTGCCCGGGTCAATGTCAAATGCCAAGCAAAAGCAGGTTTCCTCCGGCTCCAGGCAGCCGAGTGCAATAACGACGGTGCTTTCACGGCGGCGGCGATACGCCTCGTCAACCGGCTCGCCAAGATAAACCTTGTCCATTAGCGAGAAGGCGGCCGCGTCACAGGGCCGTACGCCGAAAAGAATCGTTTTTTCACCGGCCAGGGAAGAAACATCAGTAAGCTGCAAAGTATCTTCAAACTGATATTTTAAAACCGTTTCCGTCTGCGGGTAAAAATATTTTTTGGGCGGCAGAAAGGCATTCAGAGCATCCAGGTCTGCCGAAACATCTTCCTGCCAGCGGACAAACTCAACTACACGGTCGCTCCTGACAGGCAAGTGCAGGGCGCCCTCCGCCGACAGACGCTGCCACAGTTCTTGCAGCTTTGTTTTTGCTATCTTTTTCATTCTTCCGCCCCTTTTCAGCTTTCATCAAACCCGGCCGGGTCCTCACCGCGATAAGTCCCAAGCGGCGGCAAGTCCCCGGGGGCCAGGCCGGCCTCGTAAGGGCCGAAATACTTGTCGATATCCATAATCAGCCGGCGGTTCAGCTCCTGCAACGGGATACCGGCCGGACAAATCCGCTCACACTCGCCGCACTCAAAGCAACGCCCGGCCACATGAAAAGCTCGTGTAATCTGATAATTGAGTGTATCGGACATGTCACTTGCTTTGCCAAGCCAGCGGGGTTCCGCCTGATCAAAGATACAGGAACGGCAGTTGCAGGCCGGGCAGGTGTTGCGGCAGGCAAAACAGCGGATACAGCGGCTGAATTGACGCGTCCAGTAGGCGTAACGCTCCTGAATCTGCTGTTGCGCCACGCTGCTTACCCGGGCAAAGCGCAGGGCATCAACACCGGAGCGGACCGGCACCCGCTCCCACAGCAACCGGTCATAGACAACCGGGTTCGGGTGACGGCAGGTCAGGCATTTTTCCAGCAGGAAGTCAGCAGTCTGCACCCGTTCCTGACCGTCTGACAGGCGTACGAGCAACTCCTCCCCGTCCCGGGCCACCTCACAGATTTTTGGGGCGGGAAAGGCCGCCCTGATTTTTACCGGATCAACCATCCCGCTGCAAGGCAGCCCGAAAATCAGCACCTGTTCCCTCTCCAGCCGTTTATCCTGCAGCAGGCGGTTGATACCACGGGAATCACAGCCTTTGACAAACACTCCCACCTTCTCGTGGCACCCGGCCGCCTCCAGCAGATACTTAACCGGGTTATAAACACTGAACGGGTCAAAAGTCAACTGTTCCGCTTCAGCGGCACTTTCCACAAACGCCACCGGGGACTGCCACCAAAAGTCCTTCTTGCGCCACCCCAGAACCAGCGTCACCCGGCCTTCGGCCAGCGCTTCCGCCGCGCTGGAGCGTATCTTCCCGTTTGCCGTACTCACCTGGCATCCCTCAACTTTCTGTTCGGCCCCAGCTTTCTGACGTTTTCTGTCAGTTCATTCATCACGGCTGAAAACTTGGCTCCTTCCGAACCGGAAATCCAGCGCACCTGAAAGCGTTCCGGCTCAATACCCAGGTAGTCAAGCATTTGTTTGAGGATGGTAAAACGGCGGCGGGCATGATAATTGCCGCTGTGATAATGGCAGTCCCCGGGATGGCAGCCGGCTACCAGCACTCCGTCAGCACCACGCTGGAAAGCGCGGATAATAAAACCGGGATTTACGCGGCCGGAACAGGGGACCCGGATCACCCGCACGTTGGACGGATAGGTCTGGCGGCTGGTCCCGGCCAGGTCTGCCCCGGCATAGCTGCACCAGTTACAGCAGAAAGCGACAATCAACGGTTCAAATCCTTCCCGCGTCACAGGCATATCGCCTCCACCTCCGCCATAATTTGCTCATTTGTGAAGCCTTTCAGGTTAATGGCTCCCGGGCGGCAGGCCACGGTACAGGCGCCGCAGCCCTGGCAAAGCGCCATGTTCACTTCAGCCACCTTGCGCCTGACGGTTTCGCGTCCCCGGCGCTCCTCCAGCATTTTTTCGCTGATAGCACCGTACGGGCAGACGGCAAGACACGACATATCACCGGTACAAAGTTTTTCGTTTACCTCCGCCACCGTGGGATTACTGAGCAGGCTGTCCTTGCCCAGCAGCGCCGCTACCTTCACCGCCGCCGCGGAAGCCTGGGCTACCGTTTCCGGGATGTCTTTCGGCCCCTGGCAGGTGCCTGCCAGAAATATGCCGGCGGTATGCGTTTCAACCGGGCGCAGTTTCGGGTGGGCTTCATTAAAGAAGTTGTAGGCGTTTGTGGTAATTGACAGTTTTTGAGCCAGCTCCTTGGCGCCGGCACGCGCGTCAACCGAGTTGGCCAAAACCACCATATCCACCTCCAGTTCCACCAGTGCGCCGCTTAAGGCATCGACACTGCGAACCAGCAGTTTTTCCCCGTCCGGGAACACTTTTGACACGTTGCCCTTGATATAGGTGGCGCCAAACTCTTCATAGGCGCGGTTGTAAAACTCTTCATAATCCTTGCCGGGCGTACGCACATCGATATAAAAAACAAACGGTCTGGCGCCGGGCACTTTTTCGCAGAGCAGGATGGCATGCTTGGCCGTATACATGCAACAGACCTTGGCGCAATAGGGGTTGCCCTTGGCCTTGTCCCGTGAGCCGACACACTGAATAAAGGCTACGTTTTTCGGCGGGCGGCCGTTGGAGGGGCGCAGTATCTTGCCGCCGGTCGGACCGGACGCGTTCAGCAGCCGTTCAAACTCCAGGCTGGTAAGCACATCAGGGTGCTTGCCATAGGCGTATTCTCCATAGTTGTCGAGTTTTTTGGGGTCAAAGCCGGTCGCCACCACGATTGCCCCGTATTTTTCGGTCCGCAGTTCATCTTCCTGGCTGTAGTCAATGGCACCTGCCGGACAGACTTTCTCACAGACCCGGCACTTGCCTGCCGTAAACCAGCGGCAGTTTTCTCGGTCAATGGCGGGTTTGTTGGGAACGGCCTGCGGGAACGGGGTATAAATAGCGCGCCTCTTAATCAGGCCAAGGTCAAATTCACTGTCCACCTTGACCGGGCACTTGAGCATGCAATCACCGCAGCCTGTACACTTGCCCATATCAACGCTGCGCGCCCTGCTGCGGACAGTAACGGTAAAATTGCCTACATACCCCTCCACCTTTTCAACTTCAGCGTAGCTGAAAATGGTTATTTTTTCGCTCTGCGCCACCTCAACCATCTTCGGCGTCAGGATACAGGCGGAGCAATCGAGCGTCGGGAAAGTCTTGTCCAGTTGGGCCATCCTGCCGCCGATGCTCGGCTCCTTTTCCACCAGATCCACGACAAAACCGTTTTCCGCAATGTCAAGTGCCGCCTGAATACCGGCAATTCCGCCGCCGATAACGAGAGCACGGCGCTCAATCGGCAGTTCACTGGCAAAGAGCGCTTCGTTCCTGGCCGCTTTGGCCACCGCGGTGCGGATCAGCGCGATGGCTTTGTCCGTAGCCGTTTCTTTATCTTTATGGACCCAGGAACACTGCTCCCGGATGTTGGCAATTTCCAGGAAATAAGGGTTCAGTCCGGCTGCCGCCACTGTCTTGCGGAAGGTGTTCTCGTGCATACGCGGTGAACATGCCGCCACCACCACGCGCTCCAGCCTGTGCGTGCGAATCGCCTCTCTGATCATTTCCTGCCCTATTTCTGAACAGGTATACTTATTCTGGTCGGCAAAGACAACCCCGGGCATCTTTTTTGCCGCCGCCACCGCCAGATCAATATCCACCGTCGCGGCGATGTTGGAGCCGCACCAGCAGATAAAAACACCGGTCCTTCTCAATTTTCATTCCTCCCGATCTGCTCCCTTATTTTGCGTATTTGCGGAATGCGCTGACAAGCCCCTGCTGCGGCGCGTCGGCACGCACCCGGTCGGAAAGGTTCGCCGGATGCAGTCGGTTGCCGCCCTTCCGGCGCAGCAGCAGAAGACGGAGAGCCTCAATAACTTTGGGAATGTCCACATCCCGCGGACAGCGTGAATCACATGTCTGGCAAGAGGCGCAAATCCACAGCGTCTTGCTGTGCAGCAATTCTTCCAGCAAACCCAGCTGGGCAAAGCGCAGCACAAGATGCGGAAAGATGTCCATCGATGAGACCACCGGGCAGCCTCCGGTACATTTGCCGCACTGGAAGCAGGCGGACACTTTCTGTCCGCTTATTTCCTCCACTTCTTTTACCAGGCTGCTGTTCACTTTATCTGCCGTTACCTTCATTACTTTTCCTCCCCGTACGTTTCGCTCCCGACAGCCAGAGCTTCCGCCAGCAGCTCGGTAAAATAGAGCACAGGCAAACTTGCCTCACCGCCTGTCCTCTCCGTCAGCTCCCGCCCGTACTCCTCCAGGTTGTACCTGCACAAGGGACAGGCTACGACGAGCAGTTCAGCGCCACTTTTGCGGGCCGACAGCAAAATACGGCCTACCGCCGTGGCGGCCACCTCTTCATCGGCCATTGACAGGTAAGAACCGCAGCACTCAGTCTTATAAGGGTAGTCAACAGGCTCCGCACCGAGAGCCCGCAAAAAATCTTCGAAAATAGTGGGGTTTTCCACATCGTCAAAATCCATCTCGTCACGGGGCTTTAACAACAGGCAACCGTAATAAGGCGCGACCTTGCGCCCTGTCAGTTTTTTTTGAGCTTTCTCTGCCAGGGAAGCAAAGCCGACCTCTTTTTTCAGCACCTCCAGGTAATGCAGGACATTTACCTCACCGGTGTATTCCTCCTGCAAATAACCGTTGACTTTGCGCCGAACCTCCCCGTTTCTGCTCATCTCCCTGTTTGTTCGTTTAAAGACGTTATAGCAGCCGGCACACAGGGTGACAAGTGTGCCGTGACCGGCCTCCTTCGCCTGCGCCAGCGCCCTGACCGGTGCCAGCAGCGGAAATAACTCATCGGTATTCAGCGGATAAAGCGCTCCACAGCATTGCCACTCCGGCACCTCAACCATTTCCAGGCCGAGAGCCCCGGCAGTGCGCAAAGCTGTCTTTTCAAAATTATTGGCTTTTGTTTTAAGCGTACATCCCGGATAATAGCTGTAACGCATTTCACGCGCCTCCTCCTGTCGGCTGCCACCCCATGCCGGCAAATACTGCCCATTTTAGTTCGACACAGCAAAAGGGATTCCTTTTAATTGCTAAAAATATTTTAATATATATAATGTTTAGAATAATCATACGGCTTGTGCCTCCCGTAACTTGCCCTCTGTTGCTTCGCTTATGTTATATCTGATTGTGCCGCAGAATCATATTTGCCTGACCGGTTGGATATTCTAACAACGCTTAAACACTCTGCCAAAGGAGGCCTGTATGCTGTTAACAAGGACCCGGGAAACTGAAAATATGCTCAGTACCGCGGAAGCCAGTAATCTCTGGGATATTTTAAAGTCAAACTATATGGCCGTGGAGTTGATGCAGATTTGGGGCAATTATGCCCATGACTCTGAATTTAAGCGCCTGATTGCCTCTTATATCAAAGACCTGGAGAAAAACATCCAACTGCTGGAAGGCGAAGCAAAAAAAACAGGTCTCTTCGGACCCGACAAGAACAGAAGCTCCGTTAATACGTCTGTTAACTCCGAGACGCTGTACGACGAGTACCTGGCGCAGGAATTTTTTATATTCGCTCAGGAAAACGTGGAACAGTTGCTGAGGGCTCTCCGCACCACCACTTCCCACGACGGACTGCGCAAGCTGTTTATGAAATTTCTACTAACAGCCATTGACCGCGCCGACAGTGTCGTCCAGTATCTTAAAATGAAAGGCTGGATTGATACGCCTCCCCTTTACGCCCTGGCGCCCGCAAAGGCTGAAAAATTGGCGGCCGGGGAAGCTTATCACCTTTGGGACCATCTTACCTATCGCTATGACAATATCAGCCAGACAGAAATATTCCATGCCTTTGCCAAAGACCTTGATTTCAAGCTTCTACTGTCTGTCGGCCTGCAGCGGGGATTGAAACAACAGGCGGAATCCCTGGAAAAAGAACTGCAGTACTTTGGCATACCACTGCCCAAACGCCCCAAAAACTTCAGCATCCCCGACAATCTGACTGCGCATCTGGAGGACGACCATATGTTCAGAATGGTGTTGATTGGCATCCAGGGCGCCGGCATGCTGCACGCCCAGGCTCTGAAGCAATGCACAGTTAATGATAGGATCCGAGGTATTTTCAAACAACTGCTGCTGAAGGAGCTCGACTATAACAACGATCTGATCCGCTTTGGCAAGCTCAAAGGCTGGCTGCATCCTGTCCCTATGTATAGACTGATGTAAACAGCACACGCTGTCAGCCCCTTGTTCCAGGTAAACGGGCCCTCAACTATCGGCTGAGAGCCCGTTTACCTTTATTCCCGGGGATATTGATTTTATAGGCAAATCAAGTTAAGACTGCTGCACCTGTTTTTCCAGCTTCCTGATTTCCTCTTCAAAGTCCTCAATCTCCTGAAAGAGCTCCGGGGACATCGAATGACCGGTATGCCCGATAAATGAATTGGTCCCGGCGCAATGCGAGGGGTCCCGGGCTTTTAACTCGGCAAGCTTCGCCTTTAACTGTTCCAGCCTTTCTTTTCCGTCCATCATGACCACCCTTTCCTGATGCTCCCGTCAGCCGTTATATACCGGCAAACCCCGGGATAGCCTGTTTCAATTATAGCAATATTCTGCCATGGGTGTCAATAAACTAACCAATAATCGTAACTATTTGCTATCCTGTTGCAGCAACGTCAGTTCCACGGTTTCCGTCAATATATCAGCGTAGGAAAACGACAGGCGCTGGTAATAATTGGCTTCATCAAGACGCACGATAAAAATTGAAGGATAAGTATTTTCCAGAATACCCGTTTTTTCCAGTATTTTTTTTCGCCCCCGGTGCGCCCGCAGGCAAATTTGCTGCCCGACATGCGATTCCAGGTTGCGCCTGATTTGTAAAAGTGAGTCGGTGGCTGGTGCCATTCCATCACCCCACAGTTGGTATTGTTGTTAGTATATCACAGCCAGCACGATATGTCAAATTTAAAACTTTATTTTACAACTGTATGCCTTATCTGTCAAGGCCTGATTTTGGCGCCTTGCGTACCCTTTAGACTGTTTTTCAGTTTTTAATACGGGGAACGGGGCAGTCCCAGGCGAAATTTGCCTCGTGTCTCCAGGCCGCCGACTCCGTCCAGGCCGGTAATGGTGTGCTGAATCACCTCGTAGATATTGACAGTCTCATTTATCGGGGTAAAAGCCACCTTCTCCATGATAAATACCGGGTCAAGGGCGTGAATCAAAGCACGTTGCGGAGAACTGGCAAAATTTGCCCCGGCCTCAAGCAAAGCTTCGTAGTGCGACTGGCAGGCACCGGCAAAAATAACCAAGTCGTCTTTCCCCGGCTCGTATTGCCTGGCCTTGCGCGTGGCTTCCAAAAAATAGCTGCTGTTCCGGTAACTGGACAGTAAATGAAAAGCACCGCTTTTCAGGTAGGCATCGTGCCCCGTCAGCACAAGAATGTCCGGCCGGTGCTCGTTAAGCAGCCCCCAAATCTGTTCAGGCTGTTTCTTTTCAGGGACAAAAACGCCAAACATCTGCACGCCCAGAGCCTGATACGCTTTCCGGCATTCTTCCAGATACTCCGGATCGCCGTCAAGGTGCAGGATCGTTCCCGGCATTTCAAAAAATTCCTCGGGGGAAAGGCCGCTTTTGCCGCGCAGGTGTTCTCTTTCAATCGTCCGGCGCCTGAAAATTTTACGTAAGCACTCCTTTTCAGCCTTCGCAGAACGTGACTGGTATTCCAGGAGCGCCTGCCTCTCCGGATAGGCAAGATCGTCAAGCGGCGCGTCGGCTAGCAGGCGCATATCCACCCCTTTAAGCAAGGCCCGTTGCCTGCCGCTGTCGATTTCCAGTATTTTAAAGATAAGATCCATCCCATACGACTTACGCCCGACTATTTCTCCAACCTTAAAAGACAAAGATAACACCTTCCCGGCAAAGTGCTGCTACAACATATGCCAAAGCCCCCGTCCGCGTTCCTGGCCTGACCGGCAGCATTGCAGCACTTCCGGGGTTTGTCTGCCCCGCTTTCCCGCGCCAAAGACAAAGCAAAACATATACTGTAGCGGGAGGGAGAGTATGCTGTCTGTTGTTGTACCGGCTAGAAATGAGGAGGCCCGCATCGGCCTGTTGTTGCAACGCCTGCTTACCATAGAACAGGTCAGGCGTATTTTTGTCATTTTAAACGGCTCCAACGAACAAACACGCCTGGAAGTGGCAGACGTCCTAAAGCAGGCGCCGGCAAAATTATCTCCCGTACATTTCAGTGAGCCGCTGGGGATCGACGTTCCCCGCGCAGTGGGCGCCAGGCTGGCGTGGGCCGGCGGCCTGCCGTATACTTTGTTTGTTGACGGTGATTTGGTTGGGGAATTCACCGCCGAACTGCAGTCTGTCATCAACAGCTGTTTTTCCGGCGGTCTAGACCTGGCGCTCGTTGACTGCTATCCATACAGCGAGAGCCGTCCGTCACCGGGCGACCCTCTGTTTTGCTTTCGCCGGCTGCTAAACGAGGAGTTGGGCTTTGGCCGGCGGCTTGGCATTGCTTCTCCTTCGCACGGCCCGCATCTGGTTTCCCGCCGCCTGCTCTCGGTTGTGCCATGGGAAGATTTTGCCGTACCGCCTACCTTGCTCGTCCATGCCCGGCAAAACCGCCTGCATGCCGGTGTGGCGGGAGCCATCCCCCATCTGCAACTTGGTTCGTCCGTTAAGGACTGCCGCCACAGCCAGCTGATTGTTGACACCATCGCAGGAGATTGCCTGGAGGCGCTCTGCCTGGCCGGCGGAAACCCGCGGCAAAGAGAACATGACGGCAAAATATATCTTGGCTATCACGCGGAGCGCCGCTTTGACCTGCTCCAAAAATTCCTTTCCGCTCAAAAATAAAAAAACGCCGTCAGGCGCTGTGCTTATTTCGTGTGTTTGTCGGCTACCTTGCTCGCCCCGTAAGACTCCGGCTTGATACAAGCCTGAAAGCCGCTCCCGATTACCATGCCGACTACCTCTCTGATCAGTTCCTTGGTGTCGCCCTTTTCTCCCACATCAAGATGAATCTCAATATTCAGCCCCGCATAGCCGTTCACAGCCAGCTTCGAGGTCAATAGCATTGCCGTCTCCAGGCTGAGATAGGTTTCGTAGTGGATGCGCTGGCGTAAACTTTCCATGTAGCGCCTTCTGTGCCGGCTGAAAAAATATCTGGCCCCTTTCCCGACCCTGTGGACGATAACGGCTGTAACAAAACAGACATCCTGGCGGAGGTGGGGCTGCGAGTCGGTACCTATAATCAGTTTATACTGCTCTTTGGGTTTTTCCCTGATATAAGAGATTATCTCGCTGAAAACCTCATCCAGGGAAAGCTTGCCGGCCGAGGGGCTGTTGAACTCCATCTTATCAGGACCTTTCACGATTTTTACATTAACTTATTCCGCCGCCCTGTTTTTAAGCCACACCAAGCATACCACAACAGGCGGCAATTTGCAATCAAGCCCTCCCGGAATGCACTGTGAGATTTCCATGCCGGCTTTGTGGTTCGGATAGATACAAATAGTCCAAGGCTATTCAGGAGTCTCTGTATTCGATATAGCAAGATGCCGATGACAGGCGGAATCACGATGCCCCTTGGTAGGACGGTGCCGAAGTTTGCCTGATATGATAGCCCTACTTCGTACCCGGCAGCAAAACAAGCGGCATGCCTGTCAAAGGGTCGGTCAGGATCGTACTCTGCACGCCGAACACGTTGCGTACCAAGGTTTCAGTCACTACTTCACCCGGGGCACCGGCAGCCGCAATCTGGCCATCCTTCATCACCACCAGGTAGTCCGAGTAGCGGCAGGCCTGGTCAAGATCGTGCAGCACCATGATGACGGTTCGCCCCTCCACACGATTGATCTCTCGCACCAGATCAAGCACCTCGATCTGATGAGCAGTATCTAGGAAGGTCGTAGGTTCGTCCAGCAGCAACACCGGCGTCTGCTGAGCAAGTGCCATTGCCAGCCAAACTCGCTGCCGCTGACCACCGGACAAGGTCTCCACCGGTCGCCACCGCAATGCATCTACCCTCATGGCCGCTGTAGCACGGTCAACCGCACACTGATCCTCCTGGCTCCACTGGTAGTACCAGCGCTGGTAAGGATAGCGACCGATGGCCACCAGATTCTCCACTAACACACCCGGCAGAGCCACGAGCCCCTGACCGAGTATTCCTAGCCGCTGAGCGAACGCCCGGTGAGTCCCAGTGGTTATGGAGCGGTCGCCAAGCAGGGCCTTTCCGCCTGATATGGGAAGCAGGCGGGCGAGGACGCGCAAAAGGGTAGACTTGCCGCATCCGTTGGGGCCGATAATAGCGCTCACGCGACCGGCCGGAAACCCTATGGTCACGTTGTTCAACACTCGCCGAGACCCGTATCCGGTGGAGAGTCCTTCGGCTTGCAGCGCGAAGGCTGATTCTGTCGGCAGAGGCTGGTGGGCAGGTAAGGCTCGCCCGCGCGGGACGCAGACCGGTTGCTGCGTTATCGGGTGAACCATCACATCCCACGCCACACCAAAGACCTGCTCTAACAGGGATGGATGTAAAATGCCCTCCGGGGCACTCTCTGCGACAATTGTCCCACCGCTCATTGCAACCACGTGGTCGCTGATCCTTGCAGCGACATTAATATCGTGAAGGACGAGCACGATGGTACGTCCCTCCTCGCGGTTGAGCCGATGAACCAGAGCAAGGATCTCTTGCTGATGCGCAATATCCAGGTAGGTCGTGGGCTCGTCAAGGAGCAAAATGGGTGTCTCCTGGGCGAGCGCCATTGCAATCCAAGCGCGCTGACGCTGCCCGCCCGACAGTTCGTCGATTGCACGGGCACGTAGGTTCTTCATTCCCGCCAGTTCCAGGGCGCGCTCTACGGCCACCAAATCCCGTTTGCACGGCGGCTGTAACAGGGACTGATGGGGATAGCGACCGCGGCGCACGAGATCCTCCACCGTGATGCTCTCGGGCGCCATCGGCTGCTGGGACAAGAGACCTAACTGCCTGGCAACCTCTTTAGTGGGTTGGCGGTGAATAGCCTGCCCATCGAGCAGCACAGCTCCGCCCCGCGGGGTCATGAGGCGGGCGAGCGACCGCAAGAGCGTGGACTTGCCACACCCGTTCGGCCCGATGATTGAAGTGATGGCGGCATCCGGTATACGAAGGTTCAGAGCCCGGACAACGGTCTCTGAACCGCCGTAGGAAAGGGTGACTGCGTCAGCCAAGAGACGACTCATGTCCTTCACCTACATCCGCGCATGGGTCTGGTAAAGCAGGAACAAAAAGTACGGTGCGCCCAGAGCTGCAGTCACGACGCCCACAGGCAGACTCAACGGGAACGCATGCTGGCTTACCAGATCGGCACCCAACAGCAGCACACCACCGACCACGCCCGCCAACGCGAACACGCCCCCTGTCATGGGTCCTGCCAGCATTCTAGCTAGGTGGGGCACCATGAACGCCACGAATCCGACCGGACCCGCCACCGAGACGGCCACGCCACTCAGAGCGCAGCCTACTACAATCAGGGCCAGTCGCGTCCGCTCCAGGGGCATGCCCAGACTGCGCGCTGTCAGGTCACCGAACTGCAGCACGCCCAAGGACCACATTAGCCCAATTCCGAGCGGTGCCAAAACGGCCAGTGCACTCGCCAGCACAAGAACATCGACCCAGTCGCTTCCATATAAGGTGCCTACCATCCACAAGACAGCTGCGCTGGCATGGTCGATAGGGAGGCGTAAGATTAGCCAGGTCGTGGTAGCGGACAACAGTGCGTTGACACCAATGCCCACCAGGATAAGACGCGCACCTGAGATTCGGCCACGCCATGTCAGGACGTAGATAGAGGCTGCCGCCATAAGCGCCCCCGTGAACGCTGCTACGGGAAGCAACGAAACCGGCTGTCTTGTGACGATCCAAAACACAGCGGCCAACGACGCCCCTGTGTTGATTCCGATTATGTCCGGAGAGACGAGCGGATTGCGGATGAGCCCCTGGAAGATAGCCCCGGACATGGCGAACATCGGGCCCACCATCATGGCAGCCAGCAGACGTGGCAATCGTAAGTCCAGCACGATGAAATCGGCGTCACGAGAACCCACCCCTTTCAAAGCTTTGGCAATGGCATCCAGCGGAAGGCGGAAGCTGCCGAGCGTGAGGCCCCAGGCCCCAAGGAGGAAAAGGGTCGTGATTCCCATGCCGACCAGCAACATAACACGGGTGTTCACCCGAAATGCCATGCCTCCGACCTGGATCAGCCGGAGGTTGGGGTTTTTGCCCTGCCGGGGTATCAGTGATTTTACGGGTATCATAGATCCGCTACCTGCCTGTGGCGTGCCAGGGCTATCAGGAAGGGGGCGCCGACCAAGGCCGTGACGATCCCCACCTGCAGCTCAGACGGTCGGGCGGCCACACGCCCTGCGATGTCGGCGCCAAGCAGAAGCAGGGGCCCGACCAGTACACAGAAGGGCAACACCCAGCGGTAGTCGGGACCAACCAAAGCCCGCACAAGATGTGGAACAGCCAACCCCACGAAACTTATGGGTCCAGCAGCCGCCACCGAGGCACCAGCCATCAGCACCACCAGCAGGGCGACCATCGCCCGCATGCGACCCGTCCGCATGCCCAACGATAGCGCCGCGTCTTCGCCAAGGCTGAGGATGTTCAGTTGATTCCCCAGCATAACCATCCCGCCCACGCCTAATACCAGGAACGGTAGCACTGACGAGAATACGGCCAAATCACGTCCGGCCAGCGAACCCGCCAACCAGAAACGCACCACATCAAGTGTCTGTTTATTCAGCAGTAAGAGCGCTGTCAGCCAAGAGCCAAGCTGGGCGGATACAATAACCCCGGCGAGGGCAAGTTTCAAGGGAGTCGCTCCACCGGATCCTACTGAGCCGATCACATATACCAACACGGAGGCGCCAAGTGCGCCGCCGAAAGCAAACCACACATATTGAAGGGGATGCGTAAGGTGCCCCAAGTAAACGGCTGTGACGACAGCGAAGGCAGCGCCGCTGTTCACCCCCAGAAGCGATGGCTCTGCCAGTGGGTTCCGGGTTGCGGCCTGCATAGCAGCCCCCGCCACGGCCAAGGCAGCGCCGACTCCTAGGCCGATTACGGTGCGGGGCAACCGCAACGTCCGAACGACCGTCTGCTCGTAGGAATCCGAACTGTAGTGAAACAGAGCGTTATAGGCGTCGGCGTTAGTGATATCGATCGACCCGATGCGAAGGCTCATGAGCACGACTGTGGCTAGGGCGCCGGCAACAAGTAGGAGCCCTACAAACCTCGCCGCCGCCCATCGGGTCGTAGGCGGCGAATGGGGCACGGATTGAGTAATTGCCATGGTCTACTGAACGATGTCGGCACGAGAATTGCGAATGGTGTTCGCAAGCTCTTCCATGATACCGGCAAACCCCTCATAGCTGTAGGAAGCAGTAGAATGCCAGCTACCGACCTGCCCTGCCTTGACAGCCGGATGCCGGTTCCAGGTCGGGACCTTCTCAGCTAGCTGCGACGGGGGAAGAACGTGCTGACGCACGTCATAGAGGATAAGGTCTGCCGGGTACCGCAGAGCCTGCTCCCAGCTGAGGGACTCGGTAAACTGCTGCGGCTTTTCCGGAACCACCATGTCAAGGCCAAGCTCCTTAAAATACAGAAGATCAGCGTAGTAGGGAGGATTGACCACCCAAAACGTCTCTAGCGAGCCTGCGGCGAACATTGTCTTCAAGCCGGGCTTTTCGGCAATAGCGGCCTTCAGATCTGTACTCGCCTTGTTGAACCGCTCACGGGCCGCGGTTACCTCGGGAGCCTTAAGGTCGGCGCCCAATGCCTGTGCCAGTTCCTCGAAACGAGAAATTACGTCACTGACCGGACGCTGTGCGACGCTGATCCCCACCGTCGGCGCGATCGTATTCACCTTTGCTGCGACATCATCCTTGACGTACCATAGCTGCGGGGGAATCCACATCGTACTGACGATCAGGTCAGGACGTAAAGAGGCAAGCTTCTCCAAATCAATTTCGCCCCACTGCTCGCCCACCGACATAACTTTGGTCAAGTCCACGTTGCCAACCTCCGGGTCGTTTTTGCCGTCAGCCTGACGCTGCGGACCGAAGACGCCGACCACCTGGAAACCCAGGTCCCAGAGAGCGGCAGCCGCATTGCTCTGCGCAACGACCCGGACAGGACGCTTAGGCAATGACACCTTGATCCTCCGGTCATCCGTGAATTCCCACGGACCCGTTTCTTTTGGTTCTTCGGGCTTCGTGCCGCCGCAGGCGGTGACTACCAGGGACATCACCAGCACTAGAATCGCCAGCACAATTGTTCTCTTCTTCAACCTTATTCGCCTCCTCACTTAATCTCGGTCTTCTCTGAGGTACTGTCATCCAGGCTTAATGCCATTCTGGTCTGTCTACAAGGGTCTGCCTTTTAGGCTTGCCTACCGGGCTTCTGCAGTTTGTCTTCTGAGGTTTTTTGTACCTTGGGATCCTATGCTAGTCAGGCAAGCTAATTGAATATCGTTCTCGCCCTGGGCAGAATCGAGACCTACGGTTCACAGAATAGCCGTTCGAGTCATCGTATCGCTCTCGGTCAAGTCTAACCGCTTTTCCAGGTCGTTACCGACATCGCAGCCTCACTGTCAGCACCAGGAACCGTAATTGGGTAATCGTGTTAGCTTTTTTCTACGCCAACTTGCCCGGATCGACTGCGAACGAGAATTGTTATCATTGAACATGATATCTTATAAAGCCATTCTTGTCAATAGCCCAATGACCCGGAATGCACTGTTTTTCCTCCCGGTCTAATCCTGCAAAAGCTTAGACATCGCTTCTGACAACTCCACCAGCTGACCTGCAGAAAGGGTTTCACCGCGCCGGTTCAGGTCAAGACCAAGCGTTTCCCCGCATGCAGCCAGTTCCTCCCTGGTAACGGGAAACGCGCTGTGCAATGTATTAAACAACGTTTTGCGGCGCTTGGCAAAGACCGCTTCCACCACACGAAAAAAAAAGCCTTCCCTTTCGCCGGCAAGTGCCGGAGAGCGGCGCGGGCGCAACCGGACAACAGCGGAAGAAACATCAGGACGCGGGAAAAACACGTTCCCGGACACTGTAAACAGCAGTTCTGTCTCCGCCGCGTACTGGGCGACCACAGACAATACGCCGTAATCCTTCCCGCCGGGTGGCGCGCAGAGGCGTTCAGCCACTTCTTTCTGGAGCATGCAGACCAACACGGCAAAACGGTGGCGCTCCGTTTTCAACCAGCGATAAAGCAGGGGAGTTGCTATATTGTACGGCAGGTTTGCTACCAGCTTTATCGGTGCCTGCGGCAGCACCGCGCCATAATCAGCCCGCAGCGCGTCCGCGTGAATTACTTTCACATTTGTGTGCCCGGCCAGAGTTTCCTTAAGTATCGGCAGAAGACGCCCGTCCACCTCCAAAGCAACTACTTTTCCGGCCGAAGAAGCAAGCTTCTCTGTCAGCGCCCCGATGCCGGGGCCCACTTCCAGCACAAGGTCTTCTGTCCCTAACCCGGCGGCCCGGACAACCTTTTCCAGGATATTTTCATCGACCAGAAAATTCTGGCCCCATTTCTTTTGCAGCCTAACCTGATAATGTTCAAGCAACTGACTGACATAACTCGGATTGGTCAGTTTGCTCATTGTCATTCCTCCTAAGCCTGTCCCCTTTTTCTAAGGCAAGAGGTAGACGCGCATAGTCCGGCGGCCAAAGTTACGGGCTGCCTCGTGGCTGTCAAACAGTATGTCAATCCTCTCCCCCACAATCGCACCGCCGACATCAGCAGCCAACGCATAGCCCTTGCCTTGTATATACAGACGGCTGCCCAGGGGAATCAGTTGCGGATCAACAGCAACGATATGGGGATTGTGCGCTTGTCCGGTGCCGGCCACGGCAGGGCGGCCGGTAGCGGTAAAACCATCGTTATAGCGGCCGGTGCAAAGACTCGCACCGTTCCCGTCAAGCGGGCAGCCGCTGCCGGCAGTGCCGGGGCAATAAGCCGTCGCCTCCAGCTGCAGGACCCGGGTGAAAGAAATTGTCCGCCCGCCCCGGGACAGGACATTGTTTTCGCCATACTCGACGATCCGGTCCAGTTTTGGCCTGACCAGCCGGGAGGCGATCAGGCGCTGCTTTACCTGTACCCCATCTTCCAGGGTCACCTCAACAGTGTCCTCGCGCAGGCCCCTGACGCCCTGGCGGACAACGCGGTTCTCACCCCGGTCAAGATTAGTGTTGCCGCGCCTGATTTCCCGGTAGGCAATTTCTGTGTTTTGCGTGAGCCTTGAGCGCGTCACTCTCGTCAGCCTGATAGTATCCCCCGGCTGCAGGATGTGGTCCTCGGCAGGCTCCACCCTGTCGCCGCTGCCCGCCTGTATGCCTGCTGCTTTCAAAGCATCGCCCACCGTGGCGGCGGCAACCCTTACCAAAATCTTCTGTCCGTCAGCTGCCACCGTTACGGGAAAAGCACGCGCAACTTCAATCACCATGCCGTTTCTGACCCGTTCCTCCGGCTGATGGGACAGCCGGTCGCCCTCGCCCGTCTGCAGCCCCGCCTCCAGCAGGACATCCTGCACGCTGGAGCCAAAGGTGCTGATGCTCAGCGTCTCGCCGTCAACAATCAGGACAACGCTGCGCCTGGCCAGATGGGCAGAAAGCGGCACCAACAATACAGCCACCAGCAGAAAAAAGACCGCCGTACCACGAGCTGCCGCGCCCGTGCTTTTTTGATGGCTGTTACGACTAGGGTCTGAATCCATATGTTTCCTCCTTATTGAACTCCTACATTTTACCCAAAGTGCGAAAGGCTTGTCAAGCTTAGCGCCTCAAATTTGGAGCCTGCAACATATTTTACCATTTTTTTCTTAATTTAAACGTCCGTAAAATAAAAATCCCGCTTTTAACGGGCAATAAAGCCTTCCGGGATGGCTATACCATTTACCGTAAGACTTCCAGCTTTACCATTCCGACACCGGACTGCAGCAGGCCAATGGCTTTGGCCGCCGCCTGTGACAGGTCAATAACCCGTCCGGGGATATGAGGGCCATAATCGTTGACACGTACCTCCACGCTGCGCCCGGTTTTCAGGTAAGTAACGCGTACCCGGGTATTGTGGGGCAAGAAGCGATGCGCTGCTGTCAGGGCGTTTTTGTCAAAAATTTCACCGTAACTGGTCCGTCGGCCATGAAACGGCAGTCCATACCAGGAGGCCAGCCCCTGTGAAGTTTGTACTACCGGGCCGCCGCGCGCGACAGGCGAGGCAGCAAGCGGGGCACCCGTGCCAACGGCAACCTTGCGGGGCGACGGACTGCGCAGCGTTTCTTCGCCGAGCAGGCGACGGCTTTCTTCTTTGTCGTCTGCATATGTAACCTCATAGGTCCTGGCAATCAGTCCAGTCTTCCCCTGCGCAAGCACTTGGCGCCGGCCGCGCAGCATCCCGGGGTCGTTTTTCATTTCCGTCGCGTAGGGAATAACGGCTTCTTCCCGTACCACAGCGCTGTTTATACGGGTCACGGTCACTTCGCTGCCGGCTGCGGGCAAGTCCTGCAAGGCAGGAGTAACACGGTCCCGTCCATTCATTGTAATGCCCAGCTCCGACAGCAGGTCGGCTGTTTTTGCCGCAGAGGTATAAACAAGTCTTATTTGCCCGTCCGCGCGGACAAAAAGCGGCCGGGCACGGCGCAAAGTTATCACCAAGCCTTTTTTCAGCCGCTCATGCCGGGCAGGATGCAAAATGTCCCGCTCACGCACATAATACCCCTGCTCCTTCAGCAGTTGCCCGACAGTTTCCGCCCGGGTCACTGCCGGATGGGTCCGGCCGTCAATCAACAAAGTGACCGGCCTTGTTTCAGCATGACGGTAAACCAGTACGCAACTGGCAAAGAGCAGGCTCAGGATTGCTGCCTTCCACAAAGAGCGGTCAGCGGTTAAACGTGAAGTCCAGGCGCTAAAACTCAAAGATCTGCCCCCCTAATCGCTAATCCGGATCCAGTCACGAGTAGCAGACAGAGAAATGATTCGCTCTATTATGCCACATTCCTGCCAATATATTATATTTTCTTAATCAAAATTAAAAGACCATAATTTTTTATGGTCTTTACCGGCAACCGCCATCCTTACTGTCAGAGGCTCAATCTGACGCCAAACAGCCTGACGGCGTTTTCACTTGTTACCCGGGCAAGCGTTTCCGGGTCTTTACCGCGCAGGCCGGCAATCCTTTGCAACACATAAGTTACATGGGCCGGCTCGTTTCTCTGTCCGCGGAAAGGAACAGGAGCAAGGTAAGGAGCATCCGTTTCCACCAACAACCTCTCCGGCGGCACCTGCCGGGCCACTTCGGCCAAGGGTCCCGCCTGCTTAAATGTAACCGGCCCGGCCAGCGACAGGTACAGGCCCATTTCCAGGCATTGCGCGGCAAAAGCGGTATCACCGGAAAAACAGTGCATCACCCCTCCGGCAGACGGGAGCCCTTCCTCCAGCAAAATGTCCAGCACTTCCCGGTGTGCGTCCCGGTCATGGACAATCACCGGCAGGTTTAATTCCCGGGCCAGTCGCAACTGTTCGATAAATGCCTCCCTCTGGGCAGAGGGCGGCGAATGGTTGTAATAAAAGTCCAGCCCTATTTCGCCGACAGCCACCACTTTTTCCGCGGCCGCCAGTCCGCGCAGCCCCGCCAGGGCAGCCGGCGAAAAATGTTTGGCCTCGTGCGGGTGAAAACCAACGGCGGCGTAAACCGGAGCATGACGGCCGGCCAACTCTACGCCGCCGCGCGAGGACTCAAGGTTAAAACCGGCATTGATAACGGCCCTGACACCGGCCGTGGCGGCACGCTGCAGCACCGCCGGCAGGTCGTGCCGGAATCTTCCGTCATTCAGATGCGCATGTGTGTCAACCAGCAGCATTGCGGCTTACCTCTTTCCCTGCCCGCCCCCGCTCCTTTTTGGTGGCCTGGCGGACCGGGGCTTTCCCCTCGCCGGCCGGTTCCAGCCGCGGGAACAGCACATCACCAGGGGCCGTCCGGATTCCTGCCGGCAAAAGACCAAATTCCCGGATGCTTTGCCAGGTCTGCAGGGACGGCTGGCCGGCTATACCCAGTTGCTTCCAGATCTTCTCCGGCGTCCGCGGCATAACCGGCAGCAGCAGGACGGAAATAATGCGGATACTTTCCAGCAGGTTGTAAAGAACGTTGGCCAGGCGTTCCTTTTGTCCCTCTCTGGCCAGCGCCCACGGCGCCGTATCGTCAATATACTTGTTGGCGTGACCGATAAACCTCCATAGTTCTGCCAGCGCGTTGGAAAACTGCAGCTCGTCCATCAGCCCGGCAATCCTTAACGGCAGGGTACCGGCCGCCTCCCGCAGAGCCTGGTCCGCAGGCTGCTGCCCGGCCGGAGCAGGCACCTCGCCCTGAAAGTACTTGTCAAGCATGGCCAGCGTCCTGTTCAGCAAATTGCCAAGGTCGTTGGCCAAATCAAAATTATGTCTCTGCAGGAGCGCTTCTTCGCTGAAGCTGCCGTCGGCGCCAAACGGTATTTCCCGCAACAGGAAATAACGGATGGCATCTGAGCCGTACCTCTCCACAAGTACAGACGGGTCGATGACATTACCCTTCGACTTGGACATTTTCCCCTCATCAAGCAACAACCAGCCGTGGCCGAAAACCTTTTTGGGCAGCTGTACGCCCAGGGCCATCAGAAAAATCGGCCAGTAGATGGTATGAAAGCGCACAATTTCCTTGCCGATCAATTGGACATCGGCAGGCCAAAACGCCCGGAACCGCTTGTCATCACCGGAGAGGTAGCCGAGGGCGGTAATATAATTGCTGAGAGCATCCAGCCAGACGTAAATCACGTGTTGCTCATCAAACGGAACGGGAATTCCCCAGCGGAAAGTGGTGCGGGAAACACACAGGTCTTCCAGACCGGGTCTTAAAAAATTATTGATCATTTCATTTTTGCGGGAAGCAGGCTGAATGAACTCAGGGTGGCTCTCGATATGTTCCAGCAAACGGGCGGTATAGCGTGACATGCGGAAAAAGTAGCTTTCTTCAGCCACGAGCTCCACCGGACGCCCGCAATCAGGACATTTGTTTTCATTCAACTGCCGCTCGCTTAAGAATGATTCGCAGGGTGTACAGTACCATCCTTCATACTTGGCTTTGTAAATGTCACCCTGGTCATAAAATTTCTGAAAGATTTTCCGGACGGATTCTTTGTGCCGCGGCTCCGTGGTACGGATAAAGTCATCATAGGAAATATCAAGGATACGCCACAGCTCTTTAATCCAGGCTACTATTTCGTCCACAAACACCTGGGGCTCCTTGCCCGCCTCCGTGGCCCGGCGTTCAATCTTCTGGCCGTGTTCATCGGTCCCGGTCAGAAAATGGACTTCGTGGCCTGTCAGGCGCTTAAACCGGGCCATGGCATCGGCTGCCACCGTGGTATAGGAATGGCCTATATGCAGTTTATCACTGGGATAATAAATCGGAGTGGTAATATAAAACGTTTTAGACATGCGAAACTCCTTTGTTTTGTACATCATTATACCAGAACCTGTTATACCCGGGCAAGCTAACCGATGCGTGCGTCCAACTGTTGTCAGGTTTGCGAAAAATACCCTTGCTTTTTTTGTCAGTATCCTGTTATAATAAAACTGTCGAATCTTGTTGAACTGAGGAGGAATAATTGTTGAAGTCCACAGGTATCGTACGCAAAGTAGATGAACTCGGCCGGGTGGTAATCCCTATTGAGCTGCGCAGAACTCTGGGAATCGATGTTAAAGATTCCCTGGAGATTTACGTAGACAGTGAAAAGATCATCCTGAAGAAGTACGAGCCTGCCTGCCTTTTTTGCGGTAACGCCGATGACGTGAAGCACCACAAAAACCGGATTATCTGTAAAGAATGCATCCAGGAACTGGCCGCTGAATAAAGGCAAGCATCGCTTGCCTTTATTCTTTTTGGTGGACCAGGCTGTAAACCTGCCGTTTGGGTAAGCCTAGAATATCTGCCGCCGCACGGGCGGCTTCTTTTTTGCACAGGCCCAGCGCCAGCAGTTTATCTATCAGCGGTTGCGCGGAAACGGCCGGGCTCTGCCGCTTTTCCGGCGGAGCCAGCAGCACTGTGCATTCCCCCCGCGGTGGCTGCAGGGTAAAATGCTGAGCCAGTTCCCGCAGTGTGCCGCGCACAAATTCTTCATGTATTTTGGTCAGCTCGCGGGCTACCACAGCGGCCCGGTCACCCGCAACGGCTGCCAGTTCTGCCAGCGTACCGGCCAGACGGTGCGGCGCTTCATAAAAGATGGCTGTCTTGTCCGCAGCCAAAACAGCGTCCATCATTTCCTTTTTTTTGGCTCCGCGTGACGGCGGAAAACCAAAAAACACAAATGATGCGGAAGGCAGCCCGGAAGCCGCCAGCGCTGTCACGGCGGCCACCGGGCCGGGCAGGGCGACCACGCGAACCTGCCGGTCAAGCGCCTCACGCACCAATGCTTCCCCGGGGTCAGCAATGCCCGGCGTTCCCGCATCACTTACCAGCGACACATCGCGGCCGTCAAGCAGGCATCCGATTAAATACGGCGTTTGCTTTGCCTTGTTATGCTCGTTGTAACTGACCAGCCGCGCGCGAATACTAAAATGGCTCAGCAGCTTGCGCGTCACCCGTGTGTCTTCCGCTGCCACCAGTGAGGACTCCCGCAGCACGCGCAATACACGAAGGGTTACGTCCTCGAGGTTCCCCAGCGGCGTGGGACACAGATACAGTGTACCGTGATTCACTCCGTAAATTCCACCCCGTTTTCACTGCGCAGTAAGGCCTCCCTGCCGTCGGCCAAAGACGGCTCATAGGCATCAGACTCGTAACGCAGGCAACACATCAGCCTGCCGCAGGCTCCGGAGATTTTGGCAGGGTTCAGGGAAAGATGCTGTTCTTTGGCCATGCGGATGGAAACCGGAGCAAATTCGCCAAGAAAAGTATGGCAGCACAGCACACGTCCGCAGGGACCCAGCCCGCCAATCATCTTTGCCTCATCCCGGACGCCGATTTGCCGCAGTTCAATTCTTGTTTTGAAAATTGCCGCCAGACTCTTTACCAGCTCGCGGAAATCAATGCGCCCGTCAGCAGTAAAATAAAAAATAATTTTGGAGCGGTCAAACGTGTACTCCACATCGACCAGTTTCATGTCCAGTTCATGTTCCTCAATTTTCTGCAGGGCGGTATTATAAGCGTCTTCTTCTTTTTGACGGTTTTCAAGAATCGTCTGGCAATCTTCTTCTTCAGCGCGCCGGACCACCTGCCGCAACGGCTGCAGGACATCACTATCCGCCACCGTTTTCGGGCCGCTTACCACCGCTCCAAACTCCTGCCCCCTGGACGTTTCCACTATGCAAAAATCACCGGGTTTCAGCTCCGTCCCGCTGGGGTCGAAATAATAAACTTTTCCAGCCTTTTTAAAGCGGATGCCGACAACATTTGGCATTAACCCAACTCCTCCTTAAGCCGCCGGAGCGCCGCCTCAGCGGCGAGCCTGACGTTTACCGGGCTGTTCAGGTCTTTCTGCAATTTCAGCAAAACAGTGATTGCCTTGAATGTTTCCCCTGCAGTCCACTGTCCGTCCAGACCGGCATAGGTTTCCCGTTCAATATGCAGCAGCGTTTCTTTGCCCCCGCTTAGCAGGACAAGCAGGTCCCGCAACATAGTCAGTGAGAGATCGAGAACAGCCGGCAGATTTTCTTTCCCTGCCAGCCCGCCGCTGAGTGCGCTTACTCCCGTATCCTGCCGTAGCGCGGTTAAAAAAGCGGCCGCTTCGCCAAGCAAAGGCAGGGTCACGCCCCCCCGTTCCGGCAGCTCAGCAAGGTGTCTCAACGGAAAAACCTGGCAGCGCGAAACTACCGTCGGAGGCAGCAATCCCGGCTTTTCCGCCAGTAAAATAAAAACAACTGCGGCAGGCGGCTCCTCCAGTGTTTTCAGCAGGCTGTTGGCGGCCTCCGGCGTCAGCCCCTGCGCGGCATCCAGGATAAAGATGTGCCGGCGCCCTTCCCGGGGCTGCAGTGACGCTGCTTTGACAGCCTGCCTTACCTGTTCAATCCGTATAACTTTTCCTTCAGGAATAATCCAGTGAACATCGGGATGAGTCCCGCGAGCCACCTTCAGGCAGGATGGACAGGTCTCACACGGCCCTTGCGGAAATTGCGCACAGTTTAATGCCTGGGCAATGCTGCCGGCCAGAGTTTTTTTCCCTGTTCCCGCCGGACCGTAAAAAAGGTAGGCATGAGCGACCAGCCCTTTGGACATCACGGCCCGCAACGCCCGCACAATGTGTTCCTGGACAGCAGACTCCTTCATGACGTTCCTTTCTCCAGCCCGGTATATCAACGGGGCGGGCTGTCCAACAAATGCAGCAATGCCGGCCGGCATTGCTGCCAGATTAGGCCGGCCACTTTGTCCTCCGGCAGCGCCGCATCAACAACCGAAATACGCTCCGGGAAGCGGGTTGCCAGCGAAAGAAAGCCTTCCCGCACACGCTGGTGAAATTCCGGGGGCTTTTGCTCCATACGGTCCCTGCAACAGGCTGCGCGCCTTGCCAGCCCGGCCTGCGGCGGCAAATCCAGGAGAAAGGTACGGTCAGGCAGACACTGTTCCGTAGCTTTCAGGTTTACTTTCAGCACAAAGTCTTCGTCAGCACCCCCGGCATACGCCTGGTAGGCCAGGCTGGAGTCAAGAAAGCGGTCCGAGATAACCACTTCCCCGCGCCGCAGGGCAGGGCCGATAACTTCACGGTAAATTTGCGCGCGTGCCGCCGCGTATAGAAATACTTCCGCACACACGGCCATGTCGCAGTAGGCAGGATTAAGCAAGATAGCCCTGATGGCATCGCCAAGAGTTGTCCCGCCCGGCTCCCGCGTACAGGTCACCGTCAGCCCCATTGACTGCACAGCCTGAGCCAGAATACGTTGCTGGGTCGTTTTCCCCGCACCGTCCGGCCCTTCCAGGCTGATAAAATACCCCTGCCTGTTCAACCCCTGCCACACTCCCCGCAAACAACACGTAGTTTCCCCTGTGGTTCCAGGCCGCGCAGCGCCATCCCGCCGCCCCCGGCCTCCGCCAGATAGTCAAGTACCGGCCTGGTCACGATCTCTCCGGGGGCCAGAACCGCAATTCCCGGCGGGAAAACGACAACCAGCGAAGCGGAAATCCTGCCTTCAGCCTCGGCCTGGGGAACGGATTCGTGAGGCGCGAAAGCCGCCTCCCTTGGCAAAACGGCAACCAACGGTTCCGGAGGACCGGCAAAGGCAGCCGGCGCCAGCTCCACCGGTAACCTGCCGAAAGCACGCGCAGCCCTTACGGCTTCCCGCCTGCCAAAGCCGGGTCCTGCCACCAGCAACACCGTGCTTTTGTGCGCAAGTTCCGCGCAGACACCCTGCCTTGCCAGCAGGCGTGCCGCCTGCCGGCCGTCAATCCCGGCAGTGCCGCAAAGAAGGGTTACACGCAGGATATCAAGGTCAAAGCCGTCTTCCATAAGTGCTTTACGCTCCAGAAGCGGCAGCGTTGCCCGCAGTTTACCCCGCAAAAGGGCCGCGTTCCTGTAAAGCTCTCCGAACAGTGTCCGTCCCGACAGCGCCATTTGTTTCCTGACGGCGTCCAGCGAAAGCAGCAGCGGGTAGGACGGGCTGCTGGTCTGTACCCAGCGCAGTGCGGCACGCAGGCGCGACAGATCGACCGGCTCACTGTGCAGGTGCAGGACAGCTCCCGGTGTCAGCGCCCCCAACGTTTTATGCCAGCTTTGGACACGCATGGAGGCAACCCGCCCGGGAGCGAACATCTCAGGATGAAAGTCCAGGTGTGCGCCATGAGCCTCGTCAAGTAAGAGACGGACGTGATAACGGCAAGTCGCGCAGGCAATTGCCGCCAGATCGGCGCAAACCCCAAAATAACTGGGACTGGTAACAAGCAGAGCCTTGGCCTGCGGGTTGCGCGCCAAAGACTGCTCCACCGCCGCAGCCGTAACGTTGAGGGGAAACCCCTGCCCGTCTGTTGCCACCGGGAGATAAGCAGGGCGCGCTCCGGAAAGAATCAGCGCGTGATAAGCGGAAAGATGAGCGTTCCGGGGCAACAGCAAAGTATCGCCCGGACCGCAGGTGGCTAGCACCATGGCCAGCACTCCGGCCGTACTGCCGTTAACCAGGAAGAAGCTACGCCGGGCCTGCCACAGCGAGGCTGCCATTTCTTCGGCATCCAGGATCGCGCCGGCAGGGTCGTGCAGGTCATCAAGTCCCGGCAATTCAGTCAGGTCAAGGCGGGCATATTCCGCGCACAGGCGCCGCAGCTCAGGCGGCAGGCCCGGTCCGCCGCCGTGTCCGGGCAGATGAAGGCGAACCATGGAAGAAGCGGTGTGGGCCTGGACAGCTTCCCACAGCGGCAGGCGGGTGTGGTCCATCGTCTGCGCGGTCAGGACAGCGTGTAATTGGGCGCTTCTTTGGTGATATGCACATCGTGGGGATGGCTTTCCCGCAGGCCGGCGCTGGTAATCCTCATAAACCTGGTCTTCGTCTTCAATTCAGGAATGTCCCGGACACCGCAGTAGCCCATGCCTGCGCGCAACCCGCCCACCAACTGGTAAACCGTGTCGGCCACCGTTCCGCGATAAGGGACCCGGCCCTCAATTCCTTCCGGAACCAGCTTTTGTTCATCTTCCTGGAAGTAGCGATCCTTACTTCCTTCCTTCATGGCCGAGAGAGAACCCATGCCGCGGTAAACCTTGTAGCTCCGTCCCTGAAAAATCTCAATATCGCCGGGGCTTTCCTCCGTTCCGGCAAAAAGGCTGCCGATCATTACCACATCAGCGCCCGCGCCGATGGCCTTGGTAATGTCGCCGGAATATTTTATCCCGCCGTCGGCAATAATCGGAATGTTATGCGGCGCTGCTGCCGAAGCGGCATCATAAATGGCTGTGACCTGCGGCACACCTATGCCGGCCACCACTCTCGTGGTACAGATAGAGCCCGGCCCAACGCCGACCTTGACCGCGTCAGCGCCGGCTTCAATCAGTTCACGGGTTCCCTCCGCGGTTGCCACGTTGCCGGCCACTACAGCAATGGCCGGGAACTCACGCCTGATTTTTTCCACTGTTTTCATTACGCCGACGGAATGCCCATGAGCAGTATCAACCACGATTACATCCACGCCGGCCCGCACCAGTGCCCGTACCCTGTCAAAGGTATCCGTGCCGACTCCTACCGCGGCAGCGGCCAGCAGACGCCCATTGGCGTCCTTCGCCGAGCGGGGATATTGGATGGCCTTTTCAATATCTTTAATGGTAATCAGGCCCTTAAGCATGAACTTATCGTCAACAATCGGCAATTTTTCCACTTTGTAACGCTGCAGGATTTCCTGGGCCTCGGTCAGCGTGGTACCCACCGGCGCCGTCACCAGGCGGTCTTTGGTCATCACGTCTTTAATCAGGCGGTCGAAATTCTGCTCAAACCGCAAATCGCGGTTGGTAATAATACCAACCAGTTTGCCCTTGACTGTGATAGGCACCCCGGAAATCCGGTAGCGCTCCATCAGCGCGGCCGCGTCATTGATGGTATGGTCGGGCGAAAGGTGAAAGGGGTTGGTAATCACCCCGTGCTCGGAGCGCTTGACACGGTCTGTTTCCGCGGCCTGTTTTTCAATGGTCATATTTTTGTGGATGACGCCGATACCGCCTTCCCGGGCCACGGCGATTGCCATGCGCGACTCGGTAACCGTATCCATCCCTGCGCTCATCAGCGGAATACTGAGGCGGAGTTTTTGGGTAAGGCTGGTGGAAACATCCACTTCAGACGGCAGAACCCGGGATTTGGCCGGGATCAGCAACACATCGTCAAAGGTAACGCCCTCCCTGGCAAACTTATTGCGGTACAAACTGGCCGCCCCCCTTCTGAATTGGCTTCATCGTAGCAAAATTCAGGGCATGTGTCAACCTGCCGCCGACTCCAGCCAGGCCAGCAGCGACTCTGTTTCTTCTTCACTGAAAACAGGCAGGCCCGCAGCCGATAGCAACGCCGCCGCCACCCCCGGTCCGCAGCGCAATCTCCTGGTAAAACTCCCGTCATAAATCTGCCTGTTGCCGCAGGACGGGCTGCGCGCCTTAAAGAGCGCCGCATCTGCCGATACCAGCTCAGCCAGGCGCCGGGTTTCCCGGGCACCGCGCAAATACTCTGCCGTCCTGTCCTCACCGGAATCCGTTAGCACCCGCGCCTGTCCCGACAGGACGTCATAACCGTCAGCACTGATAATTTCGGCCGGCGGCCGCGGCGTCGGCAGCCCTCCCAGCTGCTCAGGGCAGACCGGAACCAGGACCGCTTTTTCCTGTAAAGCCGCCAGGGCCGGACAATGATTGTTTCCGCCGTCGTACTTTGTGTTCAGGCCGAACAGGCAGGCGCTGACCAAGAGCGTGATTTTCCGCTCCATTATTGTGTGACCGCGTCCAGCGATTGCCTGAATTCGTCGGCCGGGCCGCCGAGAACAGTCAATACTAGCCTGTTGGGCAGGCAGACTATTGATTCGCCCGACTGCTCAACCCAGCCTACCGCGGAACAAAGGCCAAGCGGGCAGATGTCGCGAGGCATTTCCAGGATACGGACACGTCCTTCGGCAATTTCCACCGTGGCTTCCCCGGCCGGCATTTGCACAACCAGCCGCTCCCTGGTAGCGGCATCAAATGAAATTTCGTTTACCAACCGGCCTTCCAGCTCAATACGCAACAGCCTGCCGCCGGCTACAGCCGGCAGATACCTGTCCGCCAAAAGCGCGGCCACTGCCAGCAGAACGAACGCAACAATAAGCAGGTCGCCTTTTTTCAGCCTCAACATTACCAGCAGCTTCTTTCTTCATGTTCTTATCAGGATTTTAACAAAAAAACAGCCGGTCAGCAACCGGCCACATTTTTTATCTACTTTCCGGTAACGGCGAGCGGAGCCGTCTTCTTCTTCCTTTCCACCAGGATGGCGGCGTCAGGACAGACCAACTGGCACAGACCGCAGGCTATACACTGGTCAAGGCGCGCCGGACCGATACTTGGCGTGCCGTATACCCCCAGCCGGTCAGACCAGTCCAGGACTGCAGCCGGGCACTTCTCCCGGCACAGGCCGCAGCCCTTGCACAGGTCGGAGGAAATGTACAGCCAGGCCTTAGGCGCCTCAAAGCGCTCGTTGCGAAAGCTTTTATCAGCTGCTTTCCGCCCCGGCTCCTGCGCTTCCGTTGCCAGCTCCGCACCCCTCTCCAGCGCCAGGTAATTTAGTTCCCGCAATTCCGGATCTGCGGCAAATTTTTCACCCAGCTTCGCTTCCAGGGCACTTTTTACCGCTTCCAGGCCGACAATCCGCAGCGCGCTCACTGCCGCGCCCAGGATAATCGTATTAAAGACACGCGGATGCAGCTCCTGACGAGCTACGCGGGCTGCCGGAAGGCCGATGATCCGCCCGGCCTTTTCCGGTAACGGGCCTTGCCACTGTTGTGTCCGCCCGCCCGTTGCCTTGGCAAAAGCCTCCGGCGCCACGCTGTCATATGACTGCAGACCGACTGTTTCATCGGCAACCTGCGGTGCTGCCAGCAGAGAATTATCATATATAAAAGTTGTTTGCCGCCCGACATACTGTTTTGTCCGCGACACGGCCCGCTCGCTCAGGGCAATTACCGCTTCGCCCGTTCTGAACTTGGGCGAACCGATCTGTTCACCGGAAAGCTGGACATAAGCCAAAGACACGCCGCCGCGTTGCTCAATGCCGAAATTGGGTATATAGAGCGCTTCCATCCCTTCCCCATGGGCAGCCCAGGCCAGAACTTCCCCGACAAACTGTACTCCCTGGCCTCCCTCTCCGGCAATCACAATTTTAATTGTCATTTTTGCCCATCCCCTTTTCCCGCACGGCAAATTCCCCCACTCTGAACTGGCGGGCCATATCTTCTTCGAGAAAATTCCAGGTTTGCCTGGCGTTTGTGTGCCAGTTGGTCGGACAGGTGGACAGCGCTTCCAGGAAGGAAAAGCCGCCTCCGGCCAGCTGGTTTTCTATGGCCCGCCTCATGAAACGCTTTAGCTGCCTCAAATCAGCAACTGTCCCCCTGGCCACGTACGCGCCGGGTGCTGCGATGGCCGCCACCATTTCCACGCCCTGCGCCGGACCTCCTGTTTCCTCTGCATTCCGCCCAAAGGGGCTTGTCTCCGTTCTCTGCCCCGGCAGCGTAGTCGGGGCCATCTGCCCGCCTGTCATACCGTAGTTGACATTGTTCACCAGCAGGGTCATGATTTTTTCGTTGCGCAGTGTCGCATTGACCAGATGCTGCGCGCCGATGGCATACCCGCCCCCATCTCCCATATAAGCAAGGCAAAGCAACTTGGGATTTGCTCTCCTGATGCCGGTCATGACCGGGATGGTGCGTCCATGATGCGTCTGCAGCGTGTCAACATTAAAAAAATCCCAGGCCAGCAGGGAGCAGCCAATATCACAACCGAGAACAAGGCGCTCCTGCAGTTGGTATTCATCGATTAATTCTCCGAGCACCCTTAACACCAGACCGTGACCGCACCCCGGACAGAACTTGTGAGGTTTTGAGGCTATGTTCCAGGACTTGGGCATCGCCGGATATCCGTCCATCTCCTGACCACCTTTCTAATGCCCGTGCCGGATATGTTCCACCAGTTCTTCCGCTGTGATGCCAAGCCCCGGCTTATAGAAAGCCGCCAGGCTGCGCACCGGAACGTTTAACAGCGCCTCCTTCACCAGGCGGCCCAGTTGGCCAAACGCAGACTCCACCACCAGTAAATTGCCGCATTTTGCCGCCTCAGCCCGCAGTGCCGCCTCCGGAAAAGGTCTTAAGGTAACAGGGCGAAAGCAGCCGGTCTTAACTCCCATGGCTCGCAGCTGACGGGCGGCCGCCGAAGCAGCCCGGCTGACAACGCCGTGAGAAACCAGGATTATTTCCGCATCATTCGTATCCTGCACGTTGTATTCCGCCACTTCCTGCGCCATGGCCGCAAACTCTTCCTGCACCGGCAAAACCAGCTCATACAGTTCCTCCTCCACACTGAAGGCGTTGCGCAAGTGCGCAGGCCGACGGTCAACACCCGGCAGACCGGGGCTGCCCACCGTGGGCTCGGCTCGCACCATCTCTATGCCACGCTCCGAAGGGTCATACATGACGAAGGATTCCATCATCTTAGCCTGGTAGCCGTCTCCCAGCACAAAGACGGGAAACCGGTATTTCCAGGCAGTGTTAAAGGCCTTAAGCGTATAATCATACAGTTCCTGGTGCGATGCTGTTGAGTATACCACACGCCAGCCCTCACCGTTACCGCCGTGGGTAACCATGTTTACTTCCTGCTGGGAATAAATCACAGTGGCAGTGGAAGGACCGCCGCGCTGCTGGACAATCACCACGAGCGGGACCCGCATCATTTCAGCCATCGACACCGGCTCCTGAAAAAGGATTGTCCCGGGACCGGCAGTGGCCGAGAAAGCTTTCCTGCCCGCCAACAGCGCTCCGATAGTACAAAATCCGGCGGAAAGCTCGTCCTCTGTTTGCAGGAATTTCCTGTCATGCCCAGGCGCCAGTTTTGCCCAATAGTGCATAATTTCGTTTTGCGGAGTAATCGGGTAGCCGAACATTATTTCCGCGCCGGCAGCGGCTGCCGCCCAGGCAACAGTCTCGTTGCCCGTCATAAACACCTTTTTTTCTCCCTGCACCGTTTTGCCGGTCATCGCCCGGGCCTCCCAAATCAGTTTCAACTTCTTGCTTAGCATTTCTTTTTTGTCCCGCCGCCATGCATAGTACAATCCGGCTTCTGCCGCTCCTCGATAAAAAAGACGCTGCGCGTTTTCTATCAGTTGACTGCTGCAAAAAAACCGGAAACCAAAGGTTTCCGGTCAGGTTTGCCCCTTATCAGGAATTCATGTTTAACTGTCGCCGGTCTCACCGCAACGCACGAGCAACTGCTCCCACTGCTGGTCGGTGAAAGCTTGCAGCTGCTCCAGGCTCGCCTCATTTTCCGGCCGGAAAAGATGACTATAGCGCCCCTGTTTCTCAAGATACTCGCGCAGCGGCTTTTTCTGGCGCACCTTATGGGTTAGATGCCATTTGCCGTTTTCCACCTCGTAAAGCGGCCAGATACATGTTTCCGTGGCCAGGCGGCTTATTTCCACAGTTTCTTCCATTGGATAGCGCCAGCCGCGATGGCAGGGAGCCAGGATATTCAGCACCGCCGAACCGTCGGTCTGAAAAGCCTTACGCGCCTTATTGACGGTATCGCGCCAGCTGTGGATGGCGGCCTGTGCCACATACGGGATATTGTGAGCGGCGGCAATAGCTGTCAGGTCCTTACGGTTCTGCCCTTTGCCGGCGCTCTTTTCACCGTAAGGCGAGGTAGTGGTCCAGGTACCCAGCTGGGTGGCGCCCGAACGCTGGATCCCGGTATTCATATAGGCCTCGTTGTTATAGCAGACATAAACCACCTGGTGTCCGCGCTCCAGCATGCCGGACAAAGCCTGCAGACCGATGTCGTAAGTGCCTCCGTCACCGCCAAAGACGACAAAACGGAAATCTTCACTGATTTTACCCTGCTTCTTCAGCGCCCGGTAAGCTGTCTCCACTCCGCTGATGGTGGCGGCGGCGTTTTCAAAAGCACTGTGGATATACGCCGTACGCCATGAACTGTACGGATAGATGGTGGTCGACACCTCCAGGCAGCCGGTCGGGCAGCACGTCACCACCTGCGCATTCTCCGGGACAGCATGCAACACCTGCCTCACCGCAATCGGAGCGCCGCAACCGGCGCACATGCGATGGCCGCCGGTCAGCAGTTCCCGTTGCCTGGTCAGCTCACTAAGTTTTAAGGCCATGTTATTCCCTCCCCTAATCGCGTAATCCCAGATAAATAATGCGTTTTTGCCGTTCATTGCTGCCTGCGGCCGCCTTAAACAGACTAACTGCCTCCCGGACCAAAGCCTGCGGCAAGTCACGACCGCCAAGGCCATAAATAAAGTTGAGCAGTTGCGGACGTTTTTCCTTCTCATAAAACGCGGCGCGCAGTTCCACAAAAAGCGGACCGCCCATTTCCCCGGCAAAAGTATCGGAGCGGTCAAATACTGCTACCGCCCGAACGCGGGAAAGAGCGTCCACCAGTTCACGCTCCGGGAAGGGGCGGAACATGCGCAGTTTGACCATACCGATTCTGATACCTTCCGCCCTGAATTCGTCAATCATGCTTCTGATAGTTCCGGCAGCCGAGCCTGCCGCCACAATAGCCAACTCGGCATCCTCCATGCGGTGGGTCTCAAAAAAATCGTAATGCCGTCCGGAAATTTCAGCATACTGCCTGCCCACCTCACTGACTACTGCAGCCGCATTCATCATTGCCTGAGCCTGCGCCCGTTTAAACTCAAAATAATACCCGCCAAGGCCGTCAAACGTTCCCCAGCTTGGCGGACTGGCGGCGTCCAGCAACGGATCGCGGGACACAAATGTGCCGACAAACTCTTTGGCAACGCGGTCATCCAGCAAGTCAAGGCGATCCACGGTATGGCTGATTATAAAGCCATCCAACAACACCATTACCGGCAGGAGTACGCTGGCGTCCTCAGCAATGCGCACCGCCTGCAGTACGTTATCGTAAGCCTCCTGCGCGTTTTCTGAAAAAAGCTGAATCCAGCCGCTGTCCCGGGCGCCCATACTGTCGCTGTGGTCACAGTGAATATTTATTGGTGCTGAAAGAGCCCTGTTCACATTTGGCATGACAATCGGCAGGCGCATACCGGAGGCGATATACAACATTTCCCACATCAGTGCCAGACCCTGCGCCGACGTTGCCGTCATCACCCGGGCTCCGGCGGCGGCGGCACCAATGGCCGCACTCATGGCGCTGTGTTCGCTTTCCGCATTAATCATTTCCGAATCAACCCGGCCATCGGCAACCATCTGGGCAAAAGCCTCCACAATGGCCGTTTGCGGAGTAATCGGATATGCCGGAACAACATCAGGATTTATCTGGCGCATCGCTTCAGCAATAGCGTCAGTTCCAACCAGGGCCACTGTTTTAGACATCTTTTATCCTCCTTGTGCCTTAATCAGGCGCTTTTCTCCCCGCCAACCGCTCCTTCTTCAGGCAGCAGGCATTTTTCCAGACCACGGGCTTCCGCCTCGTTAACCATGTTAATGGCATCCTTGGGGCATTCCCTGGCACAGATGCCGCAGCCCTTGCAATGCCGAAGGTTAAAACCCGTCATTTTCCCGGCGGCGACGACTATGGCGCTGTCCGGGCAATAAATAAAACAGGTAAAACAATGCACACATTTCTCCAAGTCCAAGACCGGCCGCAGCGACCGCCAACCTCCCGTCTCATAGCCCTCCGCCGTGGCAGGCACCGGGATAACCGGCCCAACGGGATGTTCCCGCCAGCTCCATTCCCTAATCTTTGAAAAGTCCCATTGTTTACGCACCAATCTGTACCTCCTCAAAAGCTCTCTGCAGCGCCCTGATATTTCCGGACACCACTTTCGACGAAAATTTCTGTCCGAAATGCGTATTGACAAAGTCACAGGCTTCCGCCTCACCCAGCAAGCCGAAAACTTTCAAAAAAGCCCCCAGCATCGGAATGTTGGGCATCGATCTGCCGAGCGCCTCCATAGAAATGCGCGTCGCGTCCACCGTAGCCACCTTATAGCGGTTGAGCCTGAATTTTTCAGTCATTGTCGCCGGACACTCGCCGGTATTGATGATAATCAGCCCGTTTTCAGGCATTCCGGCTGTAAAATTAACCACATCACAAAGAGTTGGATCAACAACCAGCACCACTTCCGGCGACTCCACCCCGCAATAGATATGAATCGGCTCTTCACTCAGGCGGTTAAAACACTGGATCGGCGCTCCCATCCTTTCCGGCCCGTATTCGGGAAACGCCTGGAAATACAGCCCTTTGCTCAGGGCCATTTCCGCCAGCATTTTGGCCGTAGTTACCGCGCCCTGTCCGCCACGGGCATGCCAACGGATTTCAGTAATTTTTTTGCCCATTTTCTTCCCTCCCCAGAAAAAGTTTGTTAAAATTAAGAATATTAGCAATATTTTCAATACCGCTCCAGATAAATAAAAACGGCCTGGAATATGCCAAACCGGCCTGCCCTGTGCTGCAAAAGCACTTAATTCCGTCACCGTTGTCATATTACAAAAATTATAGCACCGTCTCCTACATAGCGTCAAGCATTGCCTGACAAAAAGCGTAATAACAGTTAGAATCGTGTGCAAATATTAGAATATCAGGACAGCATTTACTGCGGGGCACACCTGTCGGGAAAGCCCCTCGTTGCCGGCGGGCAAAAAAAATAAAGGGCCAAGCCCTTTATTTACAGATATTTGACTACCAGATCCCCGACCTCGGAGGTGCCGTAGCCCATCTTACCTGCCGCCAGACTTTGCAGGTGGCGCGCACAGACGGTTTGCACGGCGTTTTCGATCCGGCCGGCAGCGCCGGCTTCCCCCAGAGTGCCAAGCATCAGTGCCGCCGCGCAAATCGCCGCCAGCGGGTTGACTACATTCTGACCTGTATACTTTGGCGCCGAGCCGCCGATTGGTTCAAACATGGAAACACCCTGCGGGTTGATGTTGCCGCCGGCCGCTATCCCCATGCCTCCCTGGATAATAGCGCCCAAGTCAGTGATTATATCACCAAACATGTTGTCGGTGACAATTACATCAAACCACTCCGGGTTTTTAACCATCCACATCACCGCGGCATCAACATGAACATAATCACAGGTAATATCCGGATATTCCCGTCGCCCCAACTCGTGGAAAACGCGTTCCCAAAGGTCAAAGGCGTAGGTAAGCACATTCGTCTTCCCGCACAGCGTCAGCTTGTTTCTCTTGTTGCGCCTGCGAGTGTACTCAAACGCGTAACGCAGGCAGCGCTCCACTCCCTTGCGGGTGTTGATGGACTCCTGGACCGCCACTTCATCGGGGGTGCCACGCCGCAGCGTGCCTCCGGCGCCGGCGTAAAGTCCTTCCGTGTTTTCCCTGACGACCACAAAATCAATGTCATCGGGGCCTTTGTCTTTCAGCGGCGTCTCGACCCCCGGGAAAAGTTGCACCGGTCTTAAATTGATGTACTGGTCAAGCTCAAAACGCAGGCGGAGCAACAACCCTTTTTCCAAAATTCCCGGCTTTACCTCCGGATGGCCGATAGCCCCCAGATAAATGGCATCAAACAGGCGAAGCTCATCCAAAACACTGTCCGGCAAAATTTCTCCGGTCTTTTTGTAGCGCTCACCGCCCAGATCATAGGTCGTGAAATCCAGAGAAAAACCGGCCAAACTGCTGACAGCTTCCAGCACTTTCCGTCCTTCACGAATAACCTCCGGGCCTGTCCCGTCACCGGGAATAACCGCAATTTTATACATCCTGAATTATCCCCCCACCCTTGAAAAACTGCAGCTAACAGCAGCATCCGCAACCGCACTCCGGCTGCGCAACGCTGCCTTTTATAATAGCACACCCCCCGTGAAAAGAAAAGCATTATCAGAAGGCTCAGGCTCCCTGTGTTGCCGGAGTGCCCGGGAGCAGGCGCCGGGGATTGTCAGGCCAGCATCCGCTGGACCAATACCAGCATCACAAGGCCCGGCGCGCCAAGATAGCCCACTACGAGGGCGGTAGCCGCGTTGATGCCTATCTGCACGCCAAAATAACCGGCAACGGCGTTAAAGAGCAGGAGAAGCAGACTGCCAAGGCCACCATAAAGCAGCAGGCGCCAAACGAATCTGGCGGGGACAATAAGCATCTTAAGCACGAAATACAGGACAATCAAGCCGAAAACAACTGCCACAACTATGTTAATATTCACTGCCGCCCCTCCCTCCGCGCAGCGCGTCCAGCCTGGCGGGCAGGCAATACTCTTCCTGACGTGCCTTCTTTAATAAATACATATACTTTCTTTCCGCCGCCACCATGGCATGAATAGCATGGTCCACCAAATCAGGCTCCACAATCTGGTTGAAATAAGACATGGCTGCCTGCCACTCCTGCCTGGCCTCCTCAACTAGGGTAAAAAAATCTTTTTCCACCGTCAACCCTCCCGCAAAAACCTGTTTCGCCATATTATATGTTATCCAAATCTTTCCTATGACATGCCCGCCTTTGCGAACCGTTAATTCCCCGTAACTGCTCAGGCCAAGAGATGATCTGTTACACCGCGAATTAATTTCCCAATAAAAAAGGACGCTCTCGAGCGTCCTTTGCTTGTCGGAAAGCCTTACATTTCCCGCCGGCCTTCCAGCGCCCGGGAAAGCGTCACCTCATCGGCATATTCCAAATCAGCGCCCACCGGCAAACCATGGGCGATGCGGGTCACCCGGACGCCCAGCGGCTTGATTATTTTTGCCAGATAAAGCGCTGTTGCCTCTCCCTCCACATTCGGGTTGGTAGCAAGAATCAGCTCACGGACCTGGCCGTTGCCCAGGCGCTCTAACAGCTCCCTGACACGCAGCTGATCCGGACCGATTCCGTCCAAAGGAGAAATTGCCCCTCCCAGAACATGATAATATCCCCTGAATTCGCGGGTTTTCTCCATTGCCGGCACGTCACGCGCTTCCTGTACCACGCAAACAACAGCCCGGTCACGCCGGCCGTCGCGGCAGATGATACACAACTCACCTTCGCTGTAGTTGCCGCACTGTTTACAGTAAGTGGTTTTCTCACGCGCCTCAGTCAAAGCACGGGCCATGCCGGCCACTTCCTCCCGCGGCATCTTCAGGACGAAAAAGGCGAGCCTCGCTGCCGTCTTCGGCCCTATGCCCGGGAGCTTCATAAATGCCTCGATTAAGCGGGCAATTGTGCCGGGATACACCTGCTCCTCCCCTAGAACATACCCGGCGGCAAGCCGAGGCCACCGGTGATTTTCTTCATTTCTTTCTCAGTCATCTCGTCAACTTTGCGCAACGCTTCGTTGACAGCGGCAACCAGCAGATCCTGCAGCATCTCCGGGTCAGCGGGGTCGATTGCCGCCGGTTCTATGGCAATGCTTTCCACTTCCCTGCGGCCGTTGACGATTACCCGCACCACCCCACCGCCACTGCTCGCCTCCAGGGTACGCTGCTGCAGTTCGCCCTGCATTTTCAGCATTTCCTCCTGCATCTTCTGAACCTGTTTCATCATCTTACCCATATTGCCGTACATCGGCTCACCCTCCTTATCCTACCTGCGTTATCCGCCAATAATTTTGCCGCCAAAAATTTCCGCAGCCGTATCGACAATTTCTTCCCGGCTCACTGATTTCGCCCCGGCAACCTTCTCAGGACCACCAAGCCTTGTGCAGTGAACAACCAGCTCTTGTCCCAGTACTTTTTTAACCGCTGTTCCCAGCAGTTGCTTATGCTCCGGTTTTTCCATCATTTCGCGGTGAAAATCGCTGGCAAAGCCGATTTCAAGCATCTGCCCCGCACAGCCGCATACCCGTGCCTCAAGGAGCAGGGCATGAGCCTTGACACTCTCGCGCTTAACCTGCTCCAGGATTCGCGGCCACATCCCCGACAACTGAGTCTGGCCGGGAGTTTCGGCTGTCCCTTCCGCCGGCCGGTCCGCACCGGCCTGCTCCCTCCGCACCGCCTGATCCGTCCCGGTAACTGTCTGCACTTCCCCCATAATCCAGAGCAGGCGGAAGACAGCCAGTTCCCACAGCAAACGGGGACGCGCCGACCAGCGTATTTCCGCCAACAGGTCATGTAAGACGCTTAAAGCGCGTCCAACCAACGCCAGCCCCATCGCCTGGCCCTGCTGTGCCAGCCTCTCCGCCCATTCCGGCGCGATCCCGAGCGACTCAGCCTCTTCCCGGCAGGACAATACCACCATTAAATCCCGGTAATAGGCGATAGCCTGCTGGGTAAAATGCTGCAGGTCCCGTCCCGCCGCTGACACATCATTAACTATCAGCAGCGCCGCCGTTAAATCGCGCCTTAAAACCGCGGCGGTTAAATCAAAAAAAACATCCCGCCCGACAGAACCCAGTACCGACAGCACATCGTTTTCCGTCAAGTCTCCTTCCGCATAGGCAAGCGCCTGCTCAAAAAGGGACAGGGCATCGCGCAGTCCCCCTGCCGCCTCTTCGGCTATTAACTGCAGCGCGCCTTCACTTACTTTCCTGTCCAGCTCTCCGGCTACCGTGCGCAACCGGCCCATAATCCCGGCAAAGGTGATTAACCTGAAGTCCAGGCGCTGGCAGCGTGAAACAACGGTTGCCGGCAGTCTGTGCGGCTCGGTTGTCGCCAGAATAAACAGCACGTGCGCCGGAGGTTCTTCCAGCGTCTTAAGCAGGGCATTGGCCGCCTCCGCGGTTAACATGTGGACTTCATCGATGATGTATACCTTGCGCCGCGCTTCTGCCGGTGCATAACGCACTTTTTCCCGCAACTCGCGAATCTCGTCAATGCCCCGGTTGGAAGCTGCATCAATTTCCAGGACGTCCAGCAAGCGGGAAGCACTGATGTCCTGACAGAAAGAGCAACTGTTGCACGGCTCGCGGCCCGGACCGTTCAGGCAGTTAACGGCCTTGGCCATTATTTTGGCCACGCTGGTTTTGCCGGTCCCCCGCGGCCCGCAAAATAGGTAGGCGTGAGCGACACGCCCCTGTTCCAGCGCATTTTGCAGCGTCCTGGTCACATGCTCCTGCCCGGTTAATTCGGCAAAGGTCTGCGGACGCCAGCGCCTGTAAAGCGCTTGGTAGGACATCATATCACCGCCGTAATTCATAAATACCTTATTCCCCGCGCCCGGCAAAAATCCTGCGCCAAAACCGCACAGCCTGCCCTGCCAACAAAAATTCCCCCGTAAAGGAGGAATATTTGCATATATAAGTGGCCGTGCACCTGCCTTTGACCTTCTCCCCCAGGCGTTACCCGGGCAGCCGGCTCAGGTCCGGTTGCCCTGTGGCACCCGCAAAGTCTTGCTTACCGCTGCTTCCTTCCGGACCTGACGGGGTTCACAAGTTTACGCCGCACAGGACCAGACCGTCAACACCACTTTCCCGGGTCAGCCCCTGAAAAAGTAAGGCCGGGGACAGGACTTCGACCCTGCTCTAGCGGGTTGCAGGTTCAGGGCACCGCTACCTCCCCGTCTAGCACGACCAAATCTAACATACTGGCGGAGAGAGAGGGATTCGAACCCTCGAGACAAGGTTTTGCCCCGTCTACTCGCTTTCCAGGCGAGCGCCTTCGTCCAACTCAGCCATCTCTCCGGACTACAATAAAAAGATTATGCGCGTCAACCGCCGCAAACCGCGCGGCGCCCTTTTATTCTACTACTCTTTCACAGCTTTTTCAAGTGCCGAATGCTGCCAGCAGTATTTCGGCTTGTCAGGGCGGGGTGGTCATTTTTTGTTGTCAGTGTGAATGCTGTCAATCATGCCCTGACATCAGGCGTATGAAAGCGGCCGCCATCTGCGGGTCGAACTGCACGCCCGCAGCCGACTGCACTTCGGCAAGGGCAGCGGCGGGCGACAGCGCGCGGCCGGGCGGTGGCCCGAAAGTCAGTATGTCGTAGGCATCAGCCGGCGCCAACACCCGACATAAGGCGTGTATCTCCTCACCCTTCAGACCGTGCGGGTACCCTTCCCCGTTCCACCACTCGTGATGCTGGCCGATCAGGTCCGCCACCGGCGCCAGTTCCGGTGAAGCCAGCGCGATGCGGCGCCCAATCGCCGGATGCCGCCGGAACTCCGCCTGCTCCTCGGCAGTAAGCCCGGCGTCTTTAAAGAGTACCTGCTCGCGCACGCCCAGCTTGCCAATGTCGTGCAAGTCCGCCAGCAGCCTTAATTTATTCAGCTCCATCTGAGAAAGTCCAACCGCTTTGCCAAGCAGGCAGGCCAGCTTTTTCACCCGTTCCGAGTGTTCCAAGGCGGCTTGATCTCTGGCCGACAACGCCGCCCTTAAAACGCGGACCACAGCCCCCCGCGGCTCCGCTCCCCGGGCCAGCTTATCCCTGTACATGGCGTCATCGGCGTCCTTATACGTTTCCAAAAGTGAGCACTCAGGACTTTCTGCTGTGGCAGCACCCACCGAAAGACTTAACAGTGCATGAGGGTGCAGCAGGTTGTCTTTTTCCACCGCCTGCGTGATGCGCCCGGCCACCTCCTCCGCCGTTGCCAGTTCAGCGCTTGGCAATACCACGGCAAACTCATCCCCGCCGATGCGGGCCACCAGGTCTCCTCCCCGGACGCAGGAGGTCAGAACTCCCGCCGCCCGGCGCAAGAGAGCATCGCCCTGTTCGTGGCCACGCGTGTCATTGGCTACTTTCAGCCCGTCAAGGTCACAAAGAATAAGGCTGATGGGAAAGGAGCGGCTTTTTTCCAGGCGCCGCAGCTCCTCCTCGAAAAACGTGCGGTTGTAAAGCCCGGTTAAGGTATCATGCATGCTCTTTTGCCGCAGCTCCTGCTCTATCTTTTTGCGCTCGCCGATGTCGCGGATACACTGAATAGCACCAAGCATATTTCCCGCAGCATCGCAGATTGGCGCGGCAATTGTCCAGAAATGGAGGCCCCTGCCACCGTAAGCGCGGGGAGCGAACCCTTCGCCGACGAGCATCTGCCCCTTCCGCTCAATCTTCTCGTAGCCGCGTTCCCACTCTTTGCCGTTGCCAAGCAGGATATTTACCAGGATAGGCCTCCGCTCCCCGAAGAACGGGGCAGCACAGGCATATCCTCCCTTGCCCAGCACTTCTTCTTTCCGGACGCCCGTCATTTCCTCCACGGCCCGGTTCCACATGATTACCCTGCCCTCACGGTCAACGGCAAGAAGGCCGTCTGGAATGGAGTCAATGATTACTCCCAGCAGCCCCGCCTGCCTTTCGAAATTGTTCAGGTCCATTCCTTTATTGCCTCCTTGAAATTTCCCATACCATTCAATTATTCCACTGCTGGAAACAAACTCCTTCTTTGCAAATAATAAAAAAACGCTTGACAAAGAAAGCGTCTTTTTGTACCATTACTCTGCAGTGCTTCGCTCACTGAGGGATGTGAAACGTATGACTGACCGCGAGACGATGCGCGAGGCGCTCCTGGAGGCAGAGCAAGCCTATAATAAGGGTGAAATCCCCATCGGGGCCGTTTTGGTTTGCGATGGCGAAATAATTGCCAGGGACCACAACCGCCGCGAAGAGCTGGCCGACCCCACGGCGCACGCCGAAATCCTCGTCTTAAGGCAGGCCGGGCGGCTGCTTGGCGGTTGGCGCCTTACAGGAGCGGCACTGTATGTGACGATTGAGCCCTGCCCGATGTGTGCCGGAGCCCTGGTCCAGGCCCGGGTCAGCCGGCTTGTCTTTGGCGCGGCCGACCCCAAAGCAGGCGCAGTCGAGTCTTTATACCGCATCGCCGACGACGGGCGGCTGAACCACCGCTTGCATATTACAGGCGGCGTGCTGGCCGAAGAGGCGGCCGCGCTGATGCGCAGGTTTTTCCAAAGCAGAAGATAACGGGAAGCGTTTTCCGCCGTTAAACATGCGGAGGGGTATCGAAGTGGTCATAACGGGGCTGACTCGAAATCAGTTTGCGAGCAATCGCACGCGGGTTCGAATCCCGCCCCCTCCGCCATTATATAGCTTTTGGGCCTGTCAACCGACAGGCCCTTCGCCTTTTATTTCTCCGGATAGCATCCGCCGGACGGCGGGGAACGGGGAAAGAGCCCGGGGCAGGATGCCCATCAGATGGGCAATGGCCACCCCATAGTTGACTATTGCGACGCCGGCCTCCCGCGCCCGGGCGATGCGGGCCAGCATTTCCCTCCGGTTAATCATGCAGGCGCCGCAGTGGACAACCAGTTTGTATCCGTCAAGCTTCTCGGGAAACCCGGCCCCGCTGCTCCAGTCAAAGTGCAGTTCTCCCCCCGCGGACTGGCGGAGCCAGCGCGGGAGCTTGACCCGTCCGATGTCGTCTTCCACCCGGTGGTGGGTGCAGGCTTCCGCCATCAGCACCCTGTCCCCCGGCTGCAGTTGGGCGATGGCTACCGCACCGGCCGCCAGTGTTTCCAGGTCACCTTTGTATCTGGCGAACAGGATAGAAAAGGATGTCAGGAGCACATCAGGCGGTGTGTCGGCTTCCGCTTTCAGAAAAGCCTGCGAATCGGTGATCACCAGCCTGGGTTTTTCGCACAGGTTACGGAGAGCCTGCTTCAGTTCCCGTTCCTTGACCACCAGTGAAACGGCATCATGGTCCAGGATGTCGCGGATAGTCTGGACCTGCGGCAGAATCAGGCGCCCTTTGGGGGCGGCCTTATCGATGGGGACTACCAGAACGACAAGATCCCCCGGGTCCAGTAGGTCGCCCACGATTGGCTGCTCGTCCCAGCGGGCGGGAGCGGAAAGAATGATAGCTATTTTTAAATCTGTAATTCCCCGGCCGGTAAGAGCGCTGACCTGTACGGGCTCACTCCCCAGCAGCCCGGCAAATGCTTTTGCCGTATCAGTGTCTTCATGGCGCAGGTCCGTTTTGTTCAGCACCCCCACCACAGGCAGCGTCTTTTCCCTGCAAAGCTCAATCAGTTCCCTTTCAAAACGGCCGGCTTCGCTGCCCGCCTCCACAACCAGGAGCGCCAAATCAGTCTTGTTCAATACCTCGCGCGACCGCTTTACCCGCAGTTTCCCGAGTTCCCCCTCATCGTCAATTCCCGCCGTATCAATCAGGACTACCGGGCCAAGAGGCAATATCTCCATTGTCTTGTAAACCGGGTCAGTAGTGGTGCCTGCCACCGGCGAAACAAGGGCTGCCTCCTGGTTGGTCAGCGCGTTGATTAAGCTTGATTTGCCGGCGTTTCTGCGTCCGAAAATGGCAATGTGCAAACGGCTGCCCCTTGGCGTGCTTTGCATGATCCATCTCAACCCCAATATTTTTTTAAATCAATTCTATCATGGGGCAGGGAATAAAGTAACTTCTTTCCTGTCACTGGACTGCAATAAGAATCATAATGATAACAGGCGGGAGGATTAAGCCTCCCGCCTTGTGGTAACCTTCCGTTAACAGGTCACGGGTCGTTTCTCGCCTGCACTATGGCTAGGGGTTGTTCTTGGTCTGCTCGGCAAATACGCTAAAGCTGACCACCGGCGCAATCCCCTGCAGGTCGTTGCCGGCGCTGCTGAGCATGGTCACCTCATAGAACACCGGCCTTATAGAACCAGTGGGGGAGAAAATCGGCCTGTGTAAGGTGGGCTGCGGGGTCAACAGCTCAGCCAGCGACCCGTTGAACAAATTCACATTCTGTAGAGTTCCCCCCACCATATCCATCATATGGATTCTTACATTCATCTTGTTGGCAAAGGATGTAGCCAAGGCTGACGGATAGCTCGGATCTGAGACCGATACGCCGTTAACTGAGGTAATCTCCGCCGAGACCTGGTGCAGCCGCACCTCCAGAGAGCCAGCGTTGCGCACATCCAAAATGCGGGTTACCGTCCGTCCGGGGTACCAAGGACCGGTGACGTTAGCTGGGAGGGGAGGTTCCCCGGCTGGGGTTACTCCTTCAGCCGATGTAGTGTAAAACATCGGGCCGGGGATCGGGTCGCCCAAATCGCGGTCGGCCTCAATATTCACCGTGCCGGCGGTGAAGTTGTTGGGGCCATTGGTCGCTTGGTCTGTGAACCAGGCCATTGTTGCGCCGCCGGCCAGCCCGGCTACCAACAGCACCGCCAGTACCAGCAAAAACAGTTTAGTTTTCATGTGGTTCCTTCCTTTTTCTGCCGTCTTTATTGCAAAGTTCCTGAGCGCTTTTGCAAACGTGCCGCCAAGTCCGTGGGGGCGGCGCATCTAGCGCCAGCCCCCCACTCCTCAAGCGCGCCTTATTACTCTGTCCAACCGGGGTTGTTAGGCTGGGTGGCGTCCACAGTAAAGCTGAGTGTGCCGCTGTCGCCCTGGAAGGCATTACCTGCAGAGGAAGGCAGGGCAACAGTATAGGTTACCGTTACCAAACTATCCGGATCGGTTGCTGCAATAGTACCTGTTTCTGTTCCTCCTGTAAAGGTAACAGTAGCGCCTCCCGTCCTAAACAGGGAGTTCGGGTTTGTTGCTCCATCTGTGTTTGCTGTAACTTTGTATTTCAGATTCAATGTCCCTGTATTGGTCACAGTAAAACTGCCATTAATTGTATCCCCAGGCGCCATATTGTTGATGGCGACTGTGTAGGTCTGCGGCCCGGCTGCGACGTCAAGGTTACCGGCGGTGAAGGTGTTGGCCTCGTTGGTGGCTGTGTCGGTAAACCAGGCCATGGTGGCGCCGCCGACCAAAGCGGCCGCCAGAGCGATTACCAGCATACTCATAAACATTTTTGTTTTCATTTTTTCAAACCTCCGGTTTTATTATTTTTTGGCGCACAAGCGGCGCGCCGCGCCCGCTTCCGGGCAGCCAGGCTGCCTTATTTCATAAGGCCCAGCGGCTTTGCGTCACTGCCTCACGGCAGCTTTGCCCCTACCGTTTTTACCGTTACCGACAGACTTGGCATCGTATTGCTCTAACCGCTAGGCTCCCCCCTTCAAGTGTTTTTCTCTTTCCAAAGCCTGCGCATAGCCTGTAAGCTTGCGCAGTTCAGAGGCGATAATCAGCACCGCCGGAACAATGATAAGCAACAATATTCCCGTCCTTGTCCTTACAAAACTGAACAGATAGCCAAGGTACGGCACGCTGTAGTCCACGCGCCCGATCAGGTTAGTGGAAGGGAGAGGCAACGGGTCGTCAGCGTCGTTGGCGTCACCGCGGGTGATAAAGCTGACGGGGGCGGTGGGCTTTACGGCGATGACACGGTGAGTGACGATTGTTTCCGCCCTTTCCGGGTCCGGGTCGCGGTAGGTTATAATATCCCCGGCCTGCACCGCAGTTGGCTCAAGCGGCCGCACCAGCACGATGCTGCCGGCCTCGAAGGTAGGGCTCATGCTGCCGCCCTCGACAATATACATCTGGTATCCGGATGCGGCGGGTACACCGCCGGCCATGCGGCTTTGCAGGAGGAAAAAGACGAGCGAAGCCATCAGCAGCATTATGCAGGCAAACAGGAGCTGTCCGGCAAAGCGGGCAATTTTGCGCGCTGCTGCAAACGGTCCAGACTGCTTTATGACAGTTGTTTCCATCAGTTTTCACCTCTTTTTCCTGCCGGCGTGTCACTGTAATCACTCTCGATCAGGCTTCCGGCTTTTTCCTGTAACTGTCCGCCGGGCTGGCCGCCCATATTATCTTTTTTGCCGTTATCCTCATTCGGGACTTGGTAAACACTTTCAGTAACGCCCGTGCTGCCGCCGGAGCCTTGGTACACACTCTCCAAAACCCCCGGCAAACCTGTTATGCCGGCAGGAGCCTGACTGGGATGATTGCTGTCCGGGGACTGGTATACATAATCGCTCACGGCTGGCCCGGAGCTATTGTACACTGCTGTGTTTACAGTGGGGTTTTGGTCCTTCACGCTCTTGTAGGCCGCCAGGCGAAGGCGGACGGGCAGCTCGCCCGTTATAAAGCCGTTAAGTGCGGAAAGATGCCAAGTGCCAAAGTATTCGCCTGCCGCATCCGCAGGGCCGGTGTCCAGCTTGAAGCCTAATTCGACTTTAGTGCCCGGTCCCAGGGTAATGTCCTCGTCTTGAGTTTCGAAATGTTGTGCCAGCGGTCCTGAGAAATGCCAGCGCAACGTCAGGGTACGGTTGCCGGTATTTTTTAGGGTGAGAACATGGGGAAAGTTCCTGTTGTTACCAGCGGGATAAGTGCCAAAATCAAGGTAAATCTGACCGGCGACAATTTGTGCCACATCAAAGGCCGGACCGGGATCCCCCGGGCTGTCGTTCGTCTTGCTGTTGCCCGGGTAAAGCAACAGGTTGTCGGCAAAGGAGGTCGCGCGGAAGGTGGCCTGCGTCACCTCCCGGTCGGTAAAATAGGCTTTGGTGGACGGCAACTGCCACATAAACCAGAGCAGGATGATTAAGGTGGCTGCCCTGCCCGCTTGGCGGAAATTTTTCATGGCTTTTCGTCTGACTTCGAGGCGGCGCCTGTGGCGCTGCTGCAACCTGCTCACGCTGTATCCCCCTGTCAGGCTTCTGAAAACATACGCTCTTTAAATCTTTAAACTGCTGAATCGCAGCTTGCTCAAGTTACCCGGAACGGCTTTTTCATGGGAACAGGCTCTTCATTTCCGCTATTTCCTGCGCTGCTGTCTCCCAGGAGCGAATGTCCTGCTTATCCTCGGGGGCCGCCGTTTTATCCAGCGCTTCTTCCATTAAGCGGAGCATCTCCAGCATGCTCCGGAACGAGCAGGTTTTTTGGCCTTCCAGCCACTGAATTCTGCCTTGCCAGCAGTTGTTTTGCCTGAACTTAATCTGCACCAAAAAAGACTGGCCCTTGGCGTGACCTTTGTGGTTTGCCGCCTGATTGTGCGCCACCCCTACTCCCCCATTCCGGACTGGTGGTAATTCCTGCCGATATTTCTACGCTACGCACAATTATAGATATTCCAGGCCCTGGAATTTGTCGGTATTCTGAATTTGGGCAGATATTTTTTCAGATAAAATTATCTGTCCTCCCTCATGACTCAACAATGTTTTGTCACGGTATAAGCAATCAAATCGCTGCAATTGCTTAACGTAAGTCTTGTCCCTGCAGAAATAGAATTGTTCCTAGCGAATGCCGTAGTATTCTTGACCAGGGTACTGGAGGTTATGGCGAATCATGCGAAGCTGGCCTAAGATTAATTTTAGGCAAATAAAATAAGGCTTCCATTTTTTGAACGATGGAAGCCTTGATTTTTTTGCTTAGCAGTCTATCCGGCTTTGCACTACCGCGTTCACAAATGCAAATGTCAGCTGTTCACCGGGTACGCGGGACAATAAAACTTGTGAAAGGGACGGCTATCGGCCGGGATAATTTTAACAAGTTCCCGCTCTAGTAGCGGTTTAGGATCAAAACCGAAATACAGGCAGTATTTTTCCACGAGGCTTCTGACACGTCCGGTATCTGCTTTGTCCGGCGGGAGCAGCCTGGCTCCTGTTCCGGGCAGAAAGCCTGGGACGTCATAGTTGAACAGATAGATCTCTCCGCCGTGAATTCCCGTTGCCAGCGTCTTGTCAGCCTGCCCGCAAACACCTTCCCGCTCATTGTGCCTGTTCAGGACAATCAGGGTTCCTCCCGCCATGTATTCTCCGAGAAAGTCGCCCGCCGTGCCGCCGATCACCACTCCCGGCCTCATATCACGGTATTCCTTCATGTGGATGCCGACACGATAGCCCACACTGTCCCGGATAAAGAGGCTGCCGCCACGCATCCCGTAAGCCAGGGCGTCTCCGCCCAGACCGTGCACAACCACGGTTCCGCTGTCCATAGTATTGGCAATGGCGTTTTGACCATGCCCATGCACTATAACTGTCGGTCCGCCCATGCAGAAAGCCAGGTCCTCCCCGGGAACACCTTCCACCTCCAGCAACAGGTCGCCGGCTGTCAGCCCCGCTCCCAGATAACGCTGGCCACGCACATTTTTTATAATAATATGCCGCTCCCCCTGCGACAGGCAATTACGGACCAGTTCATTCAACTGCCGGTAATCAACGCCTTTGGCATCTATCGCTATACTCACGCGTAGCACCTACTCCCCGGCGTGCCTGACGCCCAGTATTTCCAGCTCCTTTGGCGATAAGCCCACCCCGCGCAGGAGCAGGCGGTTTCCCCGGAAAGAGCCGATATCGTAAATTCCGTTTAGTCCCATGATTTCCTTCATCTCATGGAGCCAGCCGTCCACCAGGTTGCTTAAGCGCTCCACCGCCCAGTCCACATCAAGTCTCTCTGCGATATCCGGGTCATTTGTAGTTAATCCCCACGGACATTTGCCGGTATGGCAACGCTGGCAACCGTGACAGCCGCAGCTGATCAGGGCGGCTGTACCGATCGCGACCGCATCGGCACCCAGCGCAATCGCTTTCATGACAGCGGCGCTGTCAGCGATGCCGCCGCCTGCCACAATGGACGCTTTATGCCGGATCCCCTCCCCGCGCAGCCGCTGATCCACGGCCGCCAAAGCCAGCTCCAGCGGAATCCCGACGTTATCGCGGACTATGGCCGGCGTAGCTCCCGTGCCGGCGCGATAACCGTCCAGATACACCATGTCGGCGCCGGCATGAACAATCCCGGTGGCAATGGCCGCCACATTGTGGACAGCGGCTATTTTGACACAGACCGGCTTGCCGCCGCTTGCCTCCTTGACGGCATATATCAGGAGACGCAAATCCTCAATGGAATAAATGTCGTGCTGCGGCGCCGGGGAGATGGCGTCGCTCCCCACGGGGATCATCCGCGTCCTGGAGACGCCCTCTAACACCTTCTCCCCCGGCAGGTGCCCGCCGATTCCGGGCTTGGCACCCTGTCCGATTTTAATTTGATAGGCACGCGCTTTTGTCAGATAATCCGGATTGATGCCGAAGCGGCCGGAAGCGATTTGCAGTACGGCCCAGTCGCTGTAATCATATAATTCTTTATGAAGTCCGCCTTCCCCCGAGTACCAGAGGATTCCCTTTTCCCTGGCCGTAATGGCCAGAGCTTTTTGCAGGCGCAAATTGATGCTGCCGTACGACATGGGAGCAAAGACAAGCGGCAGATTCAGCCTGAGCAGCTGACTTGCCTTAAACCCGTCAGCTTCCTTCAGGTTCTCCGGCTTTCTCCCCAGATAAGTTGTGGTTTCCATCGGCTCTCTTTGCGGGTCGATGGACGGGTTTGTTACCTGGCAGGCGTTAAACAGCAGCCTGTTCCAATAGACGGGAATATCGCTGCCGGCGCCAAACCCGGTAATTGGCACAGCGCCGGACGCGGCCTGCAGATGTACGCGCATGACAGCCTCCTGGCTCCAGACAGCATGAGGACGCAGAGCAAGCGGGCGCTCCCCGATATAAACGGCGCCGCGCGGACACATTACCTCGCAGCGGTGACAGGCGCCGCATGCCTTACCGGCGGCGTGCGGCACCCTTTTTTCGTTGCGGGAATCCAGGCGGATTTCGTTAAAGGTACACTGCCGTACACATTCTCCGCAGCCGATGCATAGAGTCCTGTCAAAGACCGGGCGGTATAATGCGCGCCCGCCCGGTTGCTCCGCTCGGAGTTTCATACCGCCACCCCTTTCCCTGACGCTGCAGGCTCGTGAAACAGCGCAACGACCGGTTCGCCGGCACGGGGAGTGACAATCTGCTGTAAATCTTCCCGCATTTCGTACAACGCCGACAACTCACTGGCAAAATAAGTATAGCCATCTTGGGAAGCCGTTGTCATCGGCCGCAGCTTGGTGTTATCCGTCAGGCTGAACATGCCGCCGGAAAATGCCGCCAGTACGGCGAACGGCCCGTTCAGCATGGCCTGCTCATAAATAATTTTTAACAGCCGCAGACGCTCTTGTTGCCCATGGTTTTCCATCCGTTCCACTGAAGCCCAGTACGGCGGGGCCAGAGCATTGGCGGCATCCGCGATGCCAAGTCCGTGCCGGCGGACAAGCAGGTCAAACAGGTAAGCAATCACTTCGCTGTCGGTCTGCAGGTGGCAGACGTAGCCGTGCCCTTCAAGATAACGGCGGTTAATCCCGTATGACGAGACCTCGCCGTTGTGAACGATAGACCAGTCCAGCGCGTTAAAGGGGTGCGCGCCGCCCCACCAGCCCGGCGTATTCGTTGGAAAGCGGTTATGAGCGAGCCAGGAATAACCTTCATAGTGGTCCAGCATAAAGAAGTCATAAATTTCCTGCGGTGTACCAACACCTTTGAACACCCCCATGTCCTTACCGTTGGAAAACGCGTAGGCACCGCACACTTCCTTGTTCATCAGCATCATCTTTTCCAGCACATCATCGTCCTCGTTCTCCCGCCCGCCCGGACAGTGCTGCGACAAGGCCGCCGGCTCCACAAAAAAGCGCTGAAAATACGGGTGGTCTCTGATTATTTTGTCCCAGACCGGAATAGGTTCCTGTTTTTGCACTTTGAACCAGCGCCTGATAAACAGCGCGGCCCGCTCCATCGCTTCTTCCGAGGCAGCCATGATGTGGATAGCATACAGACTTTCATATCCCGGGTAAATCCCGTATGCCCCGTATCCCGCACCCAGCCCGTTGCCCCGCTCGGTCTGTAAAACAATGGCCTTTTTAATTCTCTGACCGTTTTCCCTGATCCTGTTAAGGCTGATTAAGCCTGCGATCCCGCACATCTTTACAGCTCCTTTGCTTTTGGTTACATAGAGCCTGCTAAATCGACTTCCATAATATGAAACTTAATTTTATTATATGATATAATAGCACTTTTTTTCTTAGGAAACAAGGTGTTTTTTTTCCTGCCAAATTACTGCACGAATAACATCCCAAAAGCAAAACGAGGGGCTGGTTTTAAAGACCAGGCCCCCTCGCCTGAAATCATAATTAAGGTTCCTGCTCATGATAACGCTAACTGCTAGAAAGCGTCAGAAAGTTAAAATTTGGCCAGATAGCGGTCAGTCTCCCACTGATGCACCATCATTTCGTACTCTTGATGCTCAAGCCGTTTGGCTTCCAGGAAACGCTGGCTGATATGCCCGCCAAGAGCATCTTGGATAACCTTGCTGTTCTCTAAGTTGTTCAGAGCCTCGCTTAAATTGCCCGGCAGACTGGCAATGTTCATGGCCGCTCTTTCTTCCGCCGTCAGGCAATAAATGTTTTTTTCCACCGGGGCAGGCGGCTGGATTTTGTTTCGGAGACCGTCCAGGCCCGCTTTCAGCATCACCGCCAAGGCCAGGTAAGGATTGCAGGACGGGTCGGGAGAGCGCACCTCAATCCTGGTGCCGACACCGCGGCGTGCCGGAATGCGAATCAACGGAGAGCGGTTGCGCTGCGACCAAGCCAGGTAAACCGGCGCTTCATAGCCAGGCACCAGGCGTTTATAAGAATTGACAGTGGGGTTGGTAATCGCCGTGAAGGCCGGCACATGTTTTAAGATGCCGCCGATATAATGCAAGGCTGTCTCACTCAGCTGGTACGGCGCGTGTCCGTCATAGAAAACATTTTGGTTATCTTTAAACAGCGATTGGTGGGTATGCATGCCGGAACCGTTAATCCCAAAAATAGGTTTGGGCATAAACGAGGCATGCAAACCGTGGCGCTGGGCGATGGTACGCACCACGAATTTAAAAGTAACGAGCTTGTCGGCGGTAGCCAGCGCCTCATCATATTTAAAGTCAATTTCATGCTGCCCTTCCGCTACTTCATGATGGCTGGCCTCGATTTCAAAACCCATTTCCTGCAGCGTCATCACCATATCCCGCCGCGCGTTTTCTCCCAGATCCACGGGAGAAAGGTCAAAATAGCCGCCTCTGTCGTGGGTAATGGTAGTGGGCCTGCCGCTATCATCGACATGAAACAGGAAAAACTCAGCCTCCGGCCCTGCGTTCATCGTAAAGCCCATTTCACGCGCTTCCGCCAGCACCCGCTTGAGTGTGCAGCGCGGGCAGCCGGCAAACGGCTCCCCGTCCGGTGTGTACACGTCACAAATGAGGCGCGCGACGCTGCCGTCACGGGGCCGCCAGGGAAAAACGGCAAAGGTGTCGGGATCAGGTTTTAAGAACTGATCGGACTCTTCAATCCGCACAAATCCCTCGATGGAAGAACCGTCAAACATCAGCTCCCCGTCAAGCGCTTTACCCAGCTGGTCAACAGGAATAGCCACGTTTTTTAAAATACCAAAAATGTCGGTAAATTGGAGACGGATAAATTTTACATTGGCCTCCTTCGCCATGGACAGGACCTCTTGTTTTGAGTAACCCATTGCCTAAAACAACTCCTTACATTAAATTTAAACAAAAAGCACCCTGCAAGGAAATTTTCTTCCCGGGCGCCATTGCCTGCCTGTATCTTTTTTAGTTGTACCTTGCGCTATTTCGCAGACTTAAATTCGTGCGCAGTAATAATGGCCTCAGCAATGTTCTTCAGGGACTTGCGCTTATTCATGCTTTGTTGTTGAATCATCCTGTAAGCGTCCTGTTCCGAAAGGCGAAGCGTGTCCATCAGAACTCCCTTCGCCCTCTCCACAACTTTTCGTGTTTCCAGCGTTTCTTTTATTTTGGCCAGATCGTCAGCCACTTTCCGCAGCCTGCACATGCCCGCCGCCGCAAATTCGACCGCGGTCAGCAATGCCGTCTCATTAACAGGTTTTTGAATCTGACCGGAGAAAGTTGAATTTTGTCCCCTGCGGGGATAGGTGCTTAACAGCACCAGAGCGATTTGCCCGTCCTCTTCCAGCAGTTTAGCCGCAGCTGTCCCTTGCCGGCTGTCAATGTCTGCCACAACCACATCAGGCTGCAACGCCTGAATCAGGCGGAGCATTCCCGGTCCGTTGCCGGCCTCTCCGACAACCAGACAGCCTGCCGTTGTCAGCATTGAGTTAACCTCCTTCCTGATGCCGGCGGAGTCGGAGCTGATGAAAACTCTGACGCCCATAAGACACCTCCGTAAACAAAAGACGCCTCCGCGCAGAGCTAAACTCTGATGCAGGCGTCACTGCCCGGTACCACATTGTACCTTATGCTGTTTTTTTTATTTTAAGACAAACTCGTTGAATATGCAATAGCTATTTTTGAAATATATTTTTATAATATAAAATTTGTATTATTTGAGTCTTTTCTCTAACGGCCCTACACGACTTTAACAGCTTAGTTCCATTGACAGCTAGGTAAGAGTAAAACGAGGCCGGTCCCTGCAATTTAAGGACTCGCGGACTTCCATTTTTCAGACATATATTTAAGTGATACCTTATTAAAAATATTTTAGCCGAAAGAAGCACTAAACAACGACGTCAGAACCTCTATGCTAAATCTAAACCAGGATGAGGGACTGTTAAACCTGCCCCTTTATTTGCTTTGGGCAGCAGAGAAATTGTTGTAATCCTTATTTTGGAACGGCCCTCCGGCACGAGGCCGCCGCATACTTTCCCTGACCAGTTCCAGGCCCGTTTTTTCACATGGCGGCAGTTCAATGTCCGCAGTGCTGAGAGGAGTTGTCCGTTCTCCCCAGTGGATGAGATGGGCGCTGTACGTCAGTCCTCCGCCAAAGGCCGGCAAAAGAATATGCATGTCGGGTTTGACATACCCCTCCTCGATAGCTTCGACAAACGCGACCGGCGTAGTCGCCGCGGACATGTTGCCGTACTTGTGAATGTTGACAAAGACCCGCTCCGGCGAAATCCCCAGGCGCTTGATGACTGCATCCACGATACGCAGGTTGGCCTGGTGGGGGACAACCAGTTCAATTTGCTCTGTTGACAGGCCGGCGCGGGCAATAGTCTCTTCCGATGCCTCGCTCATCCCGAGGACTGCTTTTTTGAAAATCTCCTGTCCGAGAAAATCCCACCAGACGGTGCCAAACAAAAGCTGCCCGTCGACGTAGCGCAAGCCTATACCGTTCACCCGCAAAATGTCCCGGGACTCGGCAAAGCAGCCCAGCTTGTCGGCCAGCAGCCCCTCGTGCCGGTCAGTCCCCTGCAGGACAAAAGCGGCCGCCCCGTCGCCAAACAACACGGCAACGTTGCGGTCTGTCCAGTCCTGAAAAGTGGTGATAACTTCGGCGCCAATCACAACCGCGGTACGTGCGGCACCCGTCCGGATCATGGACGAGGCTACGGAAAGCGCGTACATCCCGCTTGTGCAGGCGGTGTTTAAGTCAAAAGAGGCCGCTTTCTTATTGCCTAGCAGAAGCTGAATGCGGGACGCGGTATTCGGCACGACTTCGTCCGCCGAGCAACTTCCGAAAATAATCAGATCAACATCGGCCGCGTCAACCCCGGCCGCCGCCAGAGCACGGACAGTCGCCACATGCGCCAGGTCGCTGACCGGCACGTGTGAGACACGGCGCTCTTTCATGCCGGTACGGCTGACGATCCATTCATCATTTGTATCCAAAAAAGTGGAAATATCATCGTTGGTCAATACCGCCGGCGGCATACACTTACCCCAGCCCGTAATTGTGGCGTATTTCGCTCCGGCTGCCTTCTCCGTCATTTTTCATCCCTCATTTTCTAAAAGTAAACTCCTATGATTATACAACAGCACCACCGGTCAGGCAATCCTTTCCGCTGCCTCCGGGAAACGAAAAACCCCGCTGCCGGCTCGGCGGGGTTAGGAAAACAGTGCGACAGCCTACAGCAGTCAGACGCTCGCTAACTGGCGGCCGGGAGAGATGAGCGAGTGGGCCATGCGCTCAATCTGTTCCAGGGCACGGCCTGTTCCTTTGGCTACGCAGGTCACGGGGTCATGGGCCAGATACACAGGCACGCCGGTAATTGCCGCCATGAGTCGGTCGATCCCGTCCAGCAGTGCGCCTCCACCGGTCATGACGATGCCGTGCTCAATAATATCTCCGGCCAGCTCAGGGGGCGTTCTCTCCAGGACGCGCCTGACGCACTGAACCATCAACTCCAGCGGCTCATGAATTGCTTCGTGGACATGCCTGGTCCTGATAGTCAGTGAGCGGGGCAGGCCGGAGAGCAAATCGCGGCCGCGAACTTCCGCCTCTTTGGCGCGGTGACCGGGGAACGCTGTACCCACCTCAATTTTTAGCGCTTCTGCCGTACGTTCTCCTATTAGCATGTTAAATTCCTTTTTCACGTAGCGGACAATGGCCTCATCTATCTTGTCGCCGCCGGTACGGATACTTTCGGTTACTACTGTTTCCCCTAGCGAAAGGACAGCCACATCAGTCGTGCCGCCGCCAATGTCAATAACCATGTGCCCGCAGGGATGAAAGATATCGAGCCCCGCGCCGAGAGCGGCCGCCCGCGGTTCCTCGATCAGGTAAGCCTCACGGGCCCCGGCACGAATGACGGCTTCCACCACCGCCTTTTGCTCCACGCTGGTAGTTGCGGCGGGAATGCAAACAACGACCAGCGGCCTGAGTAAGCGGCGCCGGTCACATACTTTCGCAATAAAATGACGCAACATCATTTCCGTCACGTCAAAATCAGCGATAACGCCTTCCCGGAGCGGACGGACGGCGACAATGTTTCCCGGGGTGCGCCCAAGCATACGCTGGGCCGCCTCCCCCACTGCCAAAAGCTGACGGCTGTCCTGTTCGATGGCAACCACTGAAGGCTCATGCAGCACCACCCCTTTACCGCGCAAATGCACAAGAACCGTGGCAGTGCCAAGGTCGATACCCATCTCAGTCCCCAGCTTCATTTTTTCCCCTCCGATACGATTAAAGCAGCTTGTCTGCGCCGGCAGCGTTGATGGCTATTTATTCGCTAACTGGCTGGTTTTTCCTTTAAATTCTAACCAACGGAATATTTTTTTCTTGTCGCCTCTCCGCCGCGCAAGTGGCGCTCTGCTTTGTTCTTTTCCAGTACGCTTTTTATTTCCCGGGCGACAAAGCGGTTTAGGAGCGGTAGACGCTCAGTTACATCCTTGTGAACCGTGGATTTTGATACTCCAAAAACACGGGCCACTTGCCTTACCGTGGCCCCGGTCTCTAAAATATAGTTGCTTACTTCAAGGACGCGCTGCTCGATGTAATCCTGCACCAGGCCGCCTCCTGTCCGAAACTTTTGTAACCAATATATGTGAAGCAGCCGGGAATATGACTGCGCAGGGCTTTGGCCCCGGCGCAAAAAAAAATAGCCCCAGAAGGAGCTGTTCCCCCGTGAGGCTAACGTGCGGGCAGGACTGCCAGCGGGTCAAGGGCCAGGCCATCCCTGTACAGTGCGAAGTGCAGGAACGCCCCTTCCGCCGCATCCAGGACTGCCGTCTGCCCGATCTTTGCTATCGCCTCGCCGCCGGCAACCTCCTCCCCGGCGCCAAAAAACACATCCGAAAGGTTAGCGTACCTGCTCACATAACCGCCGCCGTGATCAATTTCCAACAACAGACCCAGCCTGGCATCTTCCCTGACCTCCAGCACAACGCCAGGCCAGGCGGAGTATGCCACTGTTCCGGCACTGCCAGCCAAGTCTATGCCGACATGCAGGCGCAGCTGGTTGCCAATCCGGTAAATCTGATGATGGCGGGTCAGCACTTTTCCTTCCAGCGGCCATTGCAGCGGCTCGTCCGGCTTTTGCCTGGGCGGCAGCAGTTCAGCGGGTAAGCGCTCCTCTCCCAGCGCACTTAAAGGTACCGGAGTAGCCTGAGTTTCTTCCCTCACAACAGTCTGCTGCCCGGTGGCAGCCGGAAACGGCAATTCCGCCGGCTGCCCGGCAAACCAGATTATCGCTGCCAGCAGCAGGGCTGATACCAGAAAATACGCCAGAGCGGGCAGGAGTCTTTTCTTCAGACGAACCTGCCTCAGAGGGGCGGGGACAGTCAAATATTTTTTCACTCGGACATCACCTCTGGCGAGGTAGTATGTCCATAATTTTCCTATCTATGCGCGGCAAGGCCGGAAATTGGGACAATTTCCACGCCGGTATAGTAAAAATGAATAATTTCCCTGTATGATTTGCCGGCCCGGGCCTGCCCGTCAGCTCCATACTGGCATAATCCCACGCCGTGACCAAAGCCGCGTGTAGTGAAGATGACCGAATCACCGGCAAAGCGCCAGGAGAATTTAGTGGAGGGCAGTTCCAGGGCCGCTCTGAAATCACGCCCGCTGAGCTGCTCGCCGCCCACGCTAAGAAATCTGACACGGCCTGTTGCTGTGCGCTGCGCGCCGTCCAGCAGTGGACGTCCGGCTGCAGAGACCGGCAACGCGGAAACATACGGCAGCAGATAGCCGGTAAACTGTGCGCCGCTGAACTCGTGCGTTGTCTCCCACCAGCGGCTGCCCTGACAGTAAGGACAGGGTACACCGCGCAGGTATGGTGAGGCTGCCGACCAGACTTCCTCGCTGTTTTCCGTGTGGCCGCCGCAATGGGCATGAAAGACGGCATCAACCGGCTGCCCTCCGGAAACAATAATCAGCCCCGAAGTCTCCTGTACGGCCCTGCGTATTTTCCGCAGGTAGCCCTGAGCCTCGGCTGCGGGCCATTTTCCGAGCGATTTTTCTTCCGGCTCCCAGGCCTGGCAATGTGCAAAATCGGTGCAGATGTCGGCCCCCGGATGACGGCCGCAACCCTGCCCGCCAAAGGCCGCAAGGCGCCTGACAGCATAGGTCCGTGCCACCACCGCCTGGGCCTTTAAGGCCTCAGGGTCAAAGGAGGCCGGCATTTCCGCGGCCACCACCCCAGCCAGATACTCGTCCAGCGTCATGGTAACTACCTCGCCCTGATCGGTCCGAAAAACGCGGATCAGGATTTCCGCGGATAAGTCCGCCAGAGGTGTATGTTTGCGCGGCAAAGGCAGCGCTCCAGCCGGCACGTTGCAGCCGCGCACTATCAATGCCGGGAGGACTATAATAACCGCTGTTAAAAAAAAGACCGCCATGGACAGCGTTTTACTCATTTATGGCCCCCGCGGTACCGTTTGGCTATCCTTATGCCGCGGAAAACCTTTTTAGAACAGTCAGGGTCCGGCACGACTGATTCTGGCTCCAAGACACCTGAGCTTTTCCACCAGATGCAAGTAGCCGCGGTCTATGTGCCGGGCACATCTGACCTCGGTGCGCCCGGAGGCGGCCAACCCCGCCAGCACGAGCGCGGCTCCGGCACGCAAATCGGTGGCCTTTACCGACGTGCCATAGATTTTTTCGCAGCCGGAAATTATAGCTGTATGCCCCCTGATTTTAATTTGCGCACCCATACGTCGCAGTTCATCGACATGCCTGAAGCGGTTTTCGAAAACTGTCTCGGTAATAACTGATATGCCGTCTGCCAGAGTAAGCAACGCCATGACAGGTGACTGCAGGTCAGTGGGAAAACCCGGATAGGGCAGGGTTTTGATATCAAGAGCGCGCAGCGGAGCAGCGCACCTGATATCAAGCGTACCATCTCTTTCGCTAATCTCGCAGCCTGCTTCGCGCAACTTTGCAATCAGCGGCACCAGATGCGCTGGGATTACGTTTTCCACAGCGACACTGCCGCCCGTAATTGCCGCCGCCAGCAGATAGGTTCCGGCCTCGATCCGGTCGGGAATAACGGTGTATCTGCCGCCATTCAGACCGTTGACGCCGTGAACACGCAGCGTATCCGTACCGGCTCCGGCCACACGGCCGCCCATGGCGTTGATGAAGCGGGCCAGGTCCACCACTTCCGGTTCCCTGGCCGCATTTTCGATGACTGTCACTCCTTCGGCCAGGGAGGCCGCCATTAAAATATTTTCCGTTGCCCCGACACTGGGAAAGTCCAGATAGACCGAGCGCCCGCACAGCTTTTTTGCCGCTGCCTCAATCAGGCCGTGCCCGATAGTGACCTCTGCCCCCAGCGCTTTTAATCCCTTAAGATGCAGGTCTATAGGCCGGATGCCTATGGCACAGCCTCCGGGCAGGCAGATTTTTGCGCGTCCCTCCCTTGCCAGCAGCGGTCCGACCACAAGAAAGGAGGCCCGCATTTTGTGAACGAGCGCTGAAGGCGCTTCCGTATTGCGCAAGGCACGCGCCCTGATACTGAGCTCTTTACTGACTGGAGCATATCTGACTGCGGCGCCCAGCCCTTCCAGGACACAGCACATCACACGGACATCTTCCAGCTCGGGAACATCGCTTAAGACGACTTCATCCCGGCAGAGCAGCGCTGCGGCCATAATGGGCAGACAGGCGTTTTTCGCCCCTTCAATGCGCACACGTCCCTGTAAAGGCACCCCGCCTTCGACTATGATTACTCCTTCCATTTACGGCAGGCCTCCGTGAGAGATATCTGCTTTATCTTTTGACAAGGCAGCCCTGTTTATGTTTTTTTCGTGGCAACAGTGCAGGCAGTATGATATAATACGGCTGTGAACCTTAGACCGGCACTGCAGACGGTCAGGCAAAGGAGGATCAGGATGACAAAAAAAATGGTCGGCAGCGCGACAGCAACTGAATTCGAGGACATTGTGGCAATGTTTGGGGAGTTTTACAATGACCTTACTACCGCTTTTTTAAGTAACCGCCTGAGTCTTAAATACCAGCAAACCACTGCTGAACTGAGCAAGCGGCTGCGGCAGCGCCTGGCCAAGGCTTATGAGAGTGCAGCTGAATTTCCCGGCAAAGAGGCTCTTACAGTTCAGGCTGTGGCTATCAATCTGAGTAAAATATTTTACGACTTGCTCCGCCTTTCCGGCAATGTGGAAACAAAGGTCCGGGAGAAGATTGTGTTCAGTGAAGCAGCCACCGGAGAAATAACTGAGGTCATGCGCCGTACCGGAGAGCTGTTCCCGCATGTGGCCGATGCCGTCCTGACAGGAAATCCGCTGATCGTGGCGCACGTGGAAAAAGAAGCCGAAGCGCTGGGGGCAGCTGTCCAGCAATCCATCAGGACGCATGAGGACAGACTGTGCAAGGGCATCTGCCATCCGAAGGCCTCGGTCATTTTTATGCTGATGACTCAGCAGGTTCAGGATATCCTCTGGCATTGCCGGGCGCTGGTCAGCAGGGAGCACGGCCTCCCCGAACAACCCCAATAGTCTTGCCGGTAAAAACAAGGAGAGTGCAGACCAGTCAGGTCGGCACTCTCCTTAGTGTTTGCCAGGTTTTACGCTGATTCGCCGCGGACGATATCCTTGATTTTCATCAGGCGGGTTAAGGCGCCCCGTTCATTTTCGTCCAGCTTCATACTGATGTATTTGACAGTTTTTTGCAGTTGCGGGATCAGGACGTGTTCCAGAGCGTTTACCCGGCGGCGGGTTTTGTCAATCTCCTCAGCAAGCAGAAAAACCGCTTTTTCAAGCTCCGCGAGGCGCAGCAGGCCCGGTAAAACAGTGGACAATGTAGCAATTGAATTGTCCAGCTCACCGGAGGTGGTGGCAAAGCCATACGGATAAACATTGCCGGATTGTTCATCCTGCAGCTTTGCGCTGAATTTGGGTACACGCACGCTCATCATGTTTAACTCAGCCACATTCAGCTCAAGACTGGCCTGCGGATACATGATAGCCTCTTCCAGCACTTCAGTGGACATAACTGCGCGAGCCAGCAGGAAATTGGCGAATGAACGGGACAAGTCACTCTCCACTTTGCCGCGCAGAGTTTTGTTTTCCCGAATCAGCTCCAGGAATTTGCGCATCAGCTCATCGCGCTTGTCCTTCAGCAGCTTGTGGCCGCGCTGCGCCATCTTCAGGCGCCCTTTCAGGCGATTGAGCTCCATCCTGGTAGGGTTGACGCGGATTTCCATCGATTACTCCCCCCCGGAAGCTGCGGGCAGGTATTTGTCGAGATATTCGTCGCGTACACGTTTTAACTCGGTACGCGGCAACATCGCCAGCAACTGCCAGCCGATGCCTAGGGTTGTCTCAATGGAACGGTCTTCGTTTTCCCCCTGACGGACGTAGCGGTTTTCAAACTCATCGGCAAATCTGGCAAACAGCTTGTCTGCCTCACTCAGCGCGGCCTCCCCCAGGATGGCGGCCAGTTCTTTGGCCTCTTTCCCCCGGGCGTAAGCGGCATAGAGCTGGTTTAGTGTATCGGCATGGTCTTCGCGTGTTTTGCCTTTACCGATTCCCTTGTCCTTAAGTCGGGAGAGCGACGGCAGCACATCGACCGGCGGGTAAATACCCTTGCGATGCAATGCGCGGTTGAGGATAATCTGACCTTCGGTAATATATCCGGTCAGGTCGGGAATAGGATGGGTCTTATCATCTTCCGGCATGGTCAGAATGGGTATCTGCGTGATAGAACCCTCGCGGCCGCGAATCCGTCCCGCCCGCTCGTAGATGGTGGCAAGGTCGGTGTAGAGATAGCCGGGATAGCCGCGACGTCCGGGCACTTCCTTACGTGCGGCCGAAATCTCGCGCAACGCCTCAGCATAGTTGGTCAGGTCCGTCAGGATTACCAGAACGTGCATCCCTTTTTCGTAGGCCAGGTACTCTGCAGCCGTCAGCGCCATCCGCGGGGTAGCAATCCGCTCGATGGCCGGGTCGTCAGCCAGGTTGATAAAGAGGACTGACCGGTCAATGGCTCCCGTTTTACGGAAATCGGAGATAAAAAAGTCCGCTTCTTCAAAGGTGATTCCCATAGCCGCAAAAACAAGCGCGAACTTAGCGTCGGTTCCCAGCACCTTGGCCTGACGGGCAATTTGTGCCGCCAGGCGGTTGTGAGGGAGTCCTGAACCGGAAAAGATGGGCAGCTTTTGTCCGCGAACCAGGGTATTCAGGCCGTCAATGGTGGAAACACCGGTCTGAATAAACTCCGACGGGTAGTTACGGGCGTAGGGGTTGAGCGGCAGGCCGTTGATATCCAGCCGCTTATCGGGAATAATTTTAGGCCCCTTGTCACGCGGCCGTCCCAGCCCGTCAAAGACGCGACCCAGCATATCAAGAGAAACCGGGAGCTCAATCCCCTTGCCCAGGAACCTTACTTTGCAATCGTTGACGTTCATGCCACTGGAGCCTTCGAAAATCTGGACGAGAGCCTTATCACCCGATACTTCCAGCACCCTGCCGCGACGGATGGAGCCGTCCTGCATCTCAATTTCAGCCAGTTCGCCGAACTTGACCCCTTCAACCTGCTGAATAAGCATCAGGGGGCCGACTATCTCCGAGATACTGCGATATTCTTTAAGCATTGCGGTCCTCCTTTCCTTTAGGCAGTCTGCCGTTCGAAGTCATCTTCGCCGGCGGCACTGGCTTTGGCAATTTGTTCTTTTACCGAAGCGGCAATTCTGTCGAATTCGGCAATCTTGCTTTCCTCCAAGTAACGGGCGCGGGCTATTAGGTCGCGGGCCGGCAGGTTCAACAACTCCAGCAGGTTGGCGCCGCGCTCCAGGGCACGCATGACTTCGTGGTGAAAGAGCATAATCAGTTTTATCATCCGGTTCTGTTTTTCCAGCGAAGCGTAGGTGTCAATCTCGTGGAACGAGTTCTGGTGCAGGAAGTCCTCCCTGATGGACTTGGCTGTCTCCAGGGTCAGCCGCTCGCGGGTCGAGAGCGCGTCCACACCGACCAGGCGCACAATCTCCTCCAGTTCTGCTTCCTCCTGCAGGATACGCATAGCCGCGCCCCTCATTTCCACCCACTCGGCGCCTACCCGGTTGCGGTAGAATTCATCAAAGGTGTCCGTATAAAGCGAGTAGCTGAGCAACCAGTTGATGGCCGGGAAGTGGCGCCGGTAAGCGAGCGCCGCGTCCAGCCCCCAGAAGACTTTGACGATACGCAGCGTGTTCTGGGAAACCGGCTCGGAAAGGTCACCGCCGGGAGGCGAAACGGCACCGACGGCAGTCAGGGCGCCGACGCGGTTGTCACTGCCCAGGCACAGCACCTTGCCGGCCCGCTCGTAAAACTCGGCGACCCGGGAACCCAGATACGCCGGATAACCTTCCTCGCCCGGCATTTCTTCCAGGCGGCCGGAAATTTCACGCAGTGCCTCCGCCCAACGGGAAGTGGAATCGGCCATCAGCGCAACACTGTAGCCCATATCGCGGAAGTACTCGGCAATAGTGATACCGGTATAAATAGAAGCTTCGCGGGCAGCCACCGGCATGTCAGAGGTGTTGGCAATCAGCACTGTCCGCTTCATCAGCGCTTCCCCTGACTTCGGGTCTTTCAGTTCCGGGAACTCGGTAAGCACGTCGGTCATCTCGTTGCCGCGTTCACCGCAACCCACATAAACAATAATCTCCGCATCCGCCCACTTGGCCAGCTGGTGCTGGGTCACTGTCTTTCCGCTGCCGAAGGGGCCGGGGATACAGGCCGCGCCACCCTTGGCAACGGGGAAAAACATGTCGATAACGCGCTGCCCGGTCAGCAAGGGCTCGTCGGGTGAAAGCTTTTCCCTGTACGGGCGGCCCTTACGGACGGGCCATTTTTGCAGCATCTGAATCTCCCTGGTATCTCCGTCCTTCTCCACTTTGGCCACAGTATCAACCACTGTGGCTTCCCCACTGTGAAGAAATACCAGCTTGCCGCTTACTCCAGGAGGCACCATGATTTTGTGCACTACCAGAGCGGTTTCCTGCACTGTACCGAGAATATCTCCGGGCTGAACCTCAGAACCGGTCTGTGCCACAGGAACAAAATTCCATTGCTTCTGGCGGTCCAGGTTCTCCGGCTCAACGCCTCGGGCAATCCGGTCACCGACCATTTTCCAGATAACATCAAGAGGTCTCTGAATACCGTCGTAAATGGATTCAATCAGACCCGGTCCCAGTTCGACGCTGAGCGCCTGCCCCGTCGAATAAACCGGTTCGCCGGGTCCAAGGCCGCTCGTCTCTTCGTAAACCTGGATGGATGCGCGGTCACCCCGAACCTCGATGACTTCCCCGATAAGGCGCTTGTCGCTGACGCGCACCACGTCGTACATCTTGGCGTCCGGCATATTTTCGGCCACTACCAGTGGGCCGGAAACTTTAATAATCCTGCCTGCATTATCGGTGTTGGTCAAAACTACCTACCTTCTTTCCCAAATAAGATATCAGCGCCAATGGCCTTTTCCGCATTTTTCTTGATTTGCATCATGCCGAGCCCCATGGTGCCCTGGTTGTTGGGAATCAGCACCACTGCCGGCAACTGTTTTTTGTTTAACTCCTCCAGTTGCGGACCGATCTTTTCCGCCACCGCCTCGGTGATGCAGACCACCGCATATTTTTCGCGGACAATGCCACTAAGGGCGCGCGACGCTTCCTCAGCGCCGGTTACCGGGTAAGTGACCGCTCCCAACGCCTTAAACCCCAAAATTGAATCCTTGTCGCCGATTACCGCCACCTTATACATAGACATCACGTAGCCTTTCCTTGATTTCTTCCGTGGGCAGACGGTTAATCTTGCCGACCATGATAATGCGGATAAGCTTCAGTTCATTCTCTTTGGCCAGCAGGTAGCCGGCCAGCGGTTCCGGTCCGAATGTCAGGTACTTGGCCTGCTTAATATTGTTCAGCAAAAAGTCATCCGCCAGTTTTTCGAAACGGGTCAGTGAATCGGTTTTCTGGTAGGCTTGGATGCCCTCCTCCACCACGCGACCATAGAGGCTGTACATCAGGCGGTCTACCAGCACCTCCAGCGGCTCCGTCAGCTGTACAAGTTTCGATATTTCCAGCCTGCCGCCCGGCAGCAGCGCCTGCTCCAACAGTTCCCGGCCTCGGCCGGCACGCTTGACCCGCAGGTACGTCTTAATATTTAACAGGTCCGCCAGGCAGGCAAAATACTCTTTCAGGAAGGGTGAATCCATGGTGCAAACCGCCTGTGCGCTTTCCTCGTACAGGGCACGGTCAAGCAGCAGGTCCACCAACTGTGGATCCGGCTCGAGGCGAAACGCTTCGGACAGGCTCTCCGCCGCCTGGCGCATCTTAGGCGGCAGGTTGGCGTAACTGTCGTCGCTCACAGCCCTGACCAATTCCGCCAGCGGAATATTGCCCACCTCGCGGACCAGCAGTTCATCCCGTTTCTCGCCGAGCCTGGCTGCCTTGAACAAAACCTTTAGGTTGTGATAATCAAACTTGCGGGCAAAAAAGGCTATCAGTTCCGGTACGGGGGTAATCTTGCGCAGCTCAAGATAAACGCGGCTCAGCTCGGTGTCAAGCAGCCGCTCATAATCGTGAACACTGCCCAGATCGGCCAGGTATGCGGCGTATTCTGTCTCCCCCAGCACTTTCAGCGCTTCTTCAGCGCTCTTGGCCTCCACCATGCGGTCTATTTTTCCCCGGTCAAGCAATTTCGCCTCCATGGCCCGGACCCGGCCTACGGCATAGGCATACCGCTCATTGTCTGGCAAAGCTCACGCCTCCTCCTACTAAAGACGGATATCTGACTACTGGTGTCGGTTGCCGGAGGTCACCTGCTGTCAGCACGTACCGGGCAGCCTCAGGCAAACAGGGCCGCCGCTACTTCCGGTTCCAGTTGCTCCCTCTGCATACGCAACAGAGCGTCAAAGGAACTGTTGATTTCCAGCTCACCGGCACTCAGGACAAATCCGCCCTGCATGTGCCTGGTTTCCGCGGCCAGAGACAGGTTTCCCCGCTTCCCCCGGCCGGCCAGCTCCTTGTTGGCCTTGGCCAGGAAATCAGGAGTAAAGCGCTCCCGATCGTCTGGAGAGATGATTACTTCTTCGTTGCCGCTTTGCGCCGCGGCCAGAAGCATCGGAAGAACGACCCCCTGATAAGCCTCGCGATCCAGGAGCTGCAAGCGGGCCAGCGCCTGGCTGAATGTGTCCTCAATCAGTTCTTCCTTGGCTGCCAGGATAGCTTTGCGTGCCTCCAGACCGGCAATGGTGCGGGCGCGACGGAGCCGTTCCTCGGCCTGCAGTCGGGCCTGCTCAAGGAGAGCCTTCCTTTTGGCCTCCGCCTGCTGCTCTCCGCGGGCCATAATCTCGGCGGCGCGCGTCTTTGCCGCGCCGAGCAGCTGATCCGCCTCACCTCCGGCGTCAGACAGTATTTTTTCCTTTAGCTTCTCGGCACCTGTCATCAGGCAGCCCTCCTAAAATCTAATGCTGAAAAGGATCATAATCGACATCAGCAACGCCAGCACCGCGTAGGTTTCCACCATAACAGCGTAGATAATCGCTTTGCCCAGTTCTTCCGGACGCTTGGAAATCAACAGTACGCCGCTGGCAGCGGCCTTACCCTGGGCAATGGCAGACAGCCAGCCCACAAAAGCAACCGGCAGGGCGGCACCCAGTACGGCCAGCCCCTGCATAACTGTTAATTCGAGTGGATTACCGCCAATCAGGCCGGTACGCTGCAGAATCAAAAAGCCGGTCAGCAGGCCGTAAATGCCCTGTGTGCCGGGCAAAGCCTGCAGCAACAGCGTGGGACCGAATTTATCAGGGTCTTCCGTTACCACTCCAGCCGCCGTCTGGCCCACGATGCCGATACCGATAGCCGAACCAATCCCGGCGACAAAGGTCGCCAAAGCTGCACCAATAATAGCCAATACCAAACCGAGTTCCATACGTTTTAAACCTCCTCAATAAATTATCTGGATTTATGAAACCATTACCTCAGAAATGCTACCGGGCGGTTTCGCTTCCCTCCGGCGCCACCTCAAGATGGCGTGCCTTCAGGCGAAAGGGTACAAAAGCGCGGCCACCGCCTTCATAAAAACGGTTGTAAAACTCGATGTACTGCAGGCGGCTGGAGTGAATGTACGAGCCCAGCGTGTTAATCACCAGGTTAAAAGTGTGGCCGCCAATCAGCAGAAGCACCATGATAACATAACCTATTACCGAGCCGCCAAGCAACCCAGCCATGGTGTTAATCGCCAGAGCGATGACACCGGTAGCCAGGCCCAGCGCCAGCAGACGGGAGTAAGACAGCACATCACTGAGATAGCCGGTGACACTGTACAGGGAAAGCAGGCCGGACAGGAATTTTTTAATCAGCGTCGGCTGCGAGCGGCCCTGGGTCAGGACCAGCCCCGCCGCGCCGGCCAGTGACATCACCCGGCCTATGCCGGAAAGCGGCGGAGCAGCCAGCAGCAGCAGTCCCACCAGCAACATAATCCACAGTCCCTGGTCATATACAGCGTCCAGCACTTTGCCGGCCCTGATGTTGCGGTAGAACTGGATGCCCATGCCAAAGAAAATCTGGATTAAACCCAGCGCCAGTGAGTAGACCAGCATCCGCATCGGGTCGGCCAGCGCGTTAAAAAATAGCGGCGCACCCAAAATTTCCACCCCAAACCATCCGCCAAGCAGAGCGCCAAAAACAACGGTGGAAATACCGCCGGCAAACAGAACCCACATTAGTTTACGGACCGCCTCGCTGCCTTTCAGTTTCCAGAGGCCGAGCGCCGCCAGCAGGGCGATAACTACGCCGTAGCCGGCATCAGTCATACACAGCCCAAAGAAAACGATAAAGAACGGCGTCAGGGCCATCGTCGGATCAATGCCGGAAGGTCCGGGGGTACCGTACAGCTTGGTAACAAATTCAAACGGCGCAACCAGGCGGTTGTTTTCCAAGACTACCGGAAAAGCTTCTCCTTCCGACGGCGGACGGGAAACCACCTCCACCGTTTCATAAGCAGAAAGGCTTTTATTCAGGGCCGCCAGGTCCTTTTCCCGAATCCAGCCGTCCATAATAAAAGAACTGCCGGTGCGGCCGAGGTTTTGTACAACCTGTTGCTTGTCCCTTTCCATGGTCAGAAAGTCCTGGTAATAAGACAGCGCTTCCCGGTGTTCCACTTGGCGGCCAGCCTGGGTACGCGCCTCGCTTCGCTGGGTCTCCAGCGCGGCTAGCCCTTTTTCTGCCAGAGTCAGGTTATCGGACGGTGTTCCCGTCAGGCCGGGAAAAGCCTGGCGCGTGAAATTACGCTCCTTAAGCACAGTCTGGACCTCTTCCGCACTGCCGGCAGGATAAGCCAGAAAAATAAAGCTCTCCTGGCGGCCGCTCCGGACTTCTTCCAGAACAAATGCACCAGCCGCAGCCGCCGACAGCCCGTCACGGCAGGCTGGCAACTCTGCGGCAGGGATCGTGCCAAGCTCCATCCGGACAGCGGACGAGGCCCTGATTTCCTCAAGCGGCACATTTAGCCCGGCCCAAGGTACAAGCAGCGCTTTCAGGTTCTGCAGGCGGGTCTCCTCGTTGCGCAACATCATCAGCTTTTCATCAATCCGGCGCAAGTCAGTATAAACCTGAGAGGCAAGCTGTGCCCAGCCAACAGCGGCTGACCTGATTTCGGCCTCCGTAAAGCGCTTCCTGTCCCCGCCCAACGCTTCCAGCATGCTCTTTTTTGCCGGGTAGTAGCGGTTCAGGAAGTCCAGCGCAAAACGAACCTCTCCAAGGCGGGTATCCAGTTCCTGGACTGCCTCCAGTGCCTGATCGCTTTCCACCAGGGGCGCCCACGCCTCACAGTCGGCATCCTCTTCCCTGATGTCGCTGATCTCCATCATCCCTGCCTGCTGCAGAAGCCCGAGAACCCGCTCCTTTTCCGCCTGATGGCCCACCAGGTAAACCTTGTGCATTTTAGCGATGGCCATAGGTTTTCACGATCCTCTCCATTACCGTGGTTATCGCCTGCTCCTGTTTCGCGCGAGCGGCATTACGCAACTGCAGGATATCCTCCTCCGCCTGCCGCCGCAAGGGCATTGCCAGAGTTTCGGCCTCCTTTTCGGCCGCGGCCAGGATGTCACGCACCTCTGTTTCAGCGTGAGCAGTACTGCGCTGCAGGACTTCCTGCGCCTGCCGTTCCGCGTCCTGGACAATCTTGCGGGCTTCCGTCTGGGAGCGCCGGCGGACTTCTTCCGCCTTTTCCTCGGCCGTCCGAATCTCCTTAATCACATCCACCAACAAAAGACATCACCTCCTTATCCTGCCCGTCCGGCTGCTACTTCTTTAATAACATTCTGAGAGCCTGCCTGAACCCCATGTAAAGTCCCGCCAGTACCCCGAGCATAAGCCCGGCCGGCTCGCTGCCCAGCTGCCGGCCCAGCTGCCGGCCCAAAAAAACACCGGCAAGCAAAGGCAGGGCGATGGTCAGTGCCAGACGCATCGCCATACCCAGACCGGAAACGTCCTCAGGGTTGAACCGGAACATGGTTTCACCTGCCTGCCGGCAATGCCAAGAGCGTTCTGCCGGTTGTAGGTCTCCCCTGAGACCATAAAGAGATTCGACAGCTTTCCTTAAATTCCTTTGCCTATAGAGATAAAATTTCAAATAAAGTGCTTGCTATTATGAACTTTCTAAATATTCCGACGCACAGTCATCGCACCACTACCGTAGCCACGCCCTGACCGCCGCCGATACACAGGGTGGCAAGGCCGGAACGCGCGTCACGCTTTTGCATTTCATAAAGCAGGGTAACAAAAATCCGCGCGCCGCTGGCGCCTATCGGGTGCCCGAGGGCGATCGCCCCGCCGTTGACATTAACGATGTCCATGTTGAATTTAAGGGTCATCGCCACGGAAAGCGCCTGGGCGGCAAACGCTTCGTTGGCCTCAATCAGCTCAATGTCGCTTAATTCAAGCCCTGCCTTAGCCAGCGCCTTCCCGGTTGCCTTGATGGGACCAGTACCCATTATGCGGGGCTCCACACCGGCGGCAGCGTAGCCGGCAATCACCGCCAGTGTTTTCAGCCCCATGGCGCGGGCTTTCTCAAGATCCATCAACACCACGGCAGCAGCGCCATCGTTGATGCCGGAGGCGTTTCCGGCCGTGACCGTCCCGTCCTTCTTAAAAGCGGGAGCAAGCTTGGCCAATGCCTCTGAAGTCGTACCTTTCCGCGGGAATTCGTCGGTGTCAAAGATGAGCGGGTCTCCTTTGCGCTGCGGAATCTGTACCGCAACAATCTCCTCCCGGAAGCGGCCGGACTCAATAGCCGCGGCAGCCCGGCGCTGACTTTCCGCCGCCAGCCGGTCCTGCTCTTCCCGGGACAGGCAGAAATCAACGGTAATATTCTCGGCAGTAATGCCCATGTGTGTATCAGTCATGGCGCACCACAGCCCATCTGTAATCATGGTGTCAACGAGGGAGCCGTTTCCCATGCGCAGCCCAAACCGTGCTCCCGGCACAGTGTAAGGCGCCTGGCTCATGTTTTCCATCCCGCCGGCCACCACCACATCAGCATCTCCAAGCATGATAGCCTGAGCACCGAGATTGACTGCTTTCAGGCCGGAGCCGCAGACCTTGTTAATGGTCAGGGCCGGCACTTCCACGCTGCACCCGGCACGCAAGGCTGCCTGCCGGGCGGGGTTTTGTCCAAGTCCCGCCTGCAGCACGTTTCCCATAATTACTTCGTCCACCTGCGACGGCTCCAGTCCGGCGCGCCGCAGCGCTTCCCTGATAACGAGAGCCCCCAGTTCCACAGCCGGCACCTCCCGCAGGCTGCCGCCAAAGCTGCCGACCGCCGTGCGGACAGCCCCCACTACCGCTACTTTTCTGGTCATATTTTCCCTCCTTCATAATAATGATTGCCCTGCACCCTCGTCAGAGTATTCATCTATGCTATCCCTGCTCCGGGGCGGCGATAAAATCATCCGGCTTTTCGCTGCTAAGGCCGAAATGCCAGCGGATCGCGGCAACAATCCTGGCGGAAGCCCGTCCGTCACCATACGGGTTGACAGCCGTGGCCATGCGCCCGTAAAGCACGCTGTCCGTCAACAGCTTGGCCGCAGCAGCCACGATTCCTTCCTCCTGTACGCCGGCCATCGCCACCGTACCGGCCTCCACCGCCTCCGGCCGTTCGGTCACCTCCCTCAGCACCAGTACCGGCCGCCCCAGTGAGGGAGCCTCCTCCTGAATGCCTCCGGAATCGGTGAGCAGCAACGCGGCTCTGTGCATCAAATTATGAAAATCGTTAACGTCTAGCGGCTCAATGAGCAGCACCCGCTCCAGTCCTTCCAGGTGGCGGCGGACAGGCTCACGGACGGCCGGGTTCTTATGGACCGGAAAAACTAAAAGGACGTCCGGATGCTGCAGGACAAGGCGACGGAGCGCCCGGCAAATGGCCTCCAGCGGCTCACCCAGATTCTCGCGGCGGTGCGCTTCCACCAGCAACAGGCGCTTGTCCGCAGGCAAACCGTTCAGCTCATCCCTGGTAAAACGGTAATTCTCCCTGACAGTGTAACGCAACGCGTCAATAACTGTGTTGCCGGTCACAAAAATGCTCTCCGGTGCCACGTTTTCCGCCAGCAGATTGCGGCGGGCCGAAGCGGTGGGCGCAAAATGCAGGTCGGTCAACGCTCCGGTAAGCTTCCGGTTTAATTCTTCAGGATACGGCGCATATTTCCTGCCGCTTCGCAAACCCGCCTCCACGTGACCCACCGGTATCCGGCGGTAAAAGGCGGCCAGCGCACCGGCAAAAGTGGTCGTGGTGTCGCCGTGCACTAACACCAAGTCCGGGCAAACCTGTCCCAGGACATGGTCAAGCCCGTCAAGCGTGCGGGTAGTAATGTCAGTTAAACTCTGCCCGTGCTGCATCACATCCAGGTCAAAATCGGGCACTATGCCGAACAGTTCCAGCACCTGGTCAAGCATCTCCCGGTGCTGGGCGGTAACGCAGACAGCCGTTTCCAGCCCGGAGCAGGCTCGCATCTCCAAAACAAGCGGCGCCATCTTAATCGCTTCCGGACGGGTGCCGAATACCGCCAGGCAACGCAGCGGATTAGCCACAGGAAGTCTCCCGGCCGGGCGCCAGGCTGCGGACCAAAATACCTGCCTCCGCCAGCAATTCCGCCGCCAGCCGGTCGGGGTAAGCGTCTAAAACAACCACTTCTTTCATGCCGGCGTTAATCAGCATCTTGACGCACATTACGCAAGGGTGGGTAGTGCAGTAAAGAGTGGCTCCCTGAATAGGCACGCCGTACATGGCGGCCTGCAGCATGGCGTTCTGTTCGGCATGCAGGGCACGGCAAAGTTCATGGCGCTCACCTGAAGGGATGCCGCGAGCTTCGCGGAGGCAGCCCGTTTCCCGGCAGTGGGCCAGACCGCTGGGCGCCCCGTTATAACCCGTGGCCAAAATCCGCTTATCCCTGATAATCAAAGCTCCAACCTGGCGGCGCAGACAAGTGGAGCGGCTGGCCACCACCTGTGTAATTTCCAAAAAATACGAGTCCCATGTCGGGCGCAAATCGTTCACCCTTTCAGCTTGTCCCGTACAGCCTGTCCCCGGCATCACCCAAACCCGGCACGATATAGCCGCAGTCGTTCAGCTTCTCGTCCACCGCGCCGACAAACAGGCGCACGTCCGGGTGCTCCCTGCGCAGCCTGCTTATCCCTTCAGGGGCCGCAATAATGGAAAGCAGGGAAAGGTTGTCGGCGCCACTGGCCTTTACAGCCGAGAGCGCGGCGCCGGCCGAGCCGCCTGTAGCCAGCATCGGGTCAAGCAGCCAAGTGGGTCTTCCCGCCAGCTTTTCCGGCAGCTTGCTCAGATAGACGCGCGGTTGCAGCGTTCCATGGTCACGCTCCAGGCCCAGATGCCCCACCGGCGATTCCGGCAGTTGTGCCTGCAGCGGTGCCAGCATAGCCAAGCCGGCACGCAACACCGGCACCAGCACAGGCGCGTCGCCGGCGAGCACCTGGCAGGTGGCCGGCGACAGCGGTGTTTCCACCCGGCGCAGAGTGCGGGGCAGGTGGCGGGCAGCCTCGTACAGCATCAATACAGTCACCTGCTCCACCAGTTGCCGGAACTCGTGCGGCCCCGTCCGCCTGTCCCGCAGCCTGGTCAACTTGTCAGACAGCAGCGGATGGTTAAAAATAAAAGTTTCCATGCCGGCTATCCGTAAACGGGAAAAGCACGGCACAGCGCGGAAACCCGCTGTTTTGTCCTGTGCCGGACTTCCGCGTCCTGCATGTTATGCAGCGTATCGGCAATCAATTCCGCAATCTCTGACATCTCCGGTTCTTTCATACCGCGGGAGGTGACAGCCGGCGTGCCGAAACGCATCCCGCTGGTCACAAAAGGGCTTTCCGGGTCAAAGGGTATCGCGTTCTTATTGGCGGTAATACCCACTCCGTCCAATGCCTCCTCGGCCCGCTTTCCCGTCAGCCCTTTATTGCGCAGGTCCAGAAGCAGCAAATGGTTGTCGGTGCCGCCGGAAAGCAGGGTAAAACCGTACCCGAGCAAAGACTCGGACAAACTGCGGGCGTTGGCCAGCACCTGACGCTGGTAGGCGACAAATTCCGGCTGCAACGCTTCCTTAAACCCGACCGCCTTGGCAGCGATGACATGCATCAGCGGGCCGCCCTGCAGGCCGGGGAAAACAGCCTTGTCCACAGCACCGGCGAACTCCCGGCGGCAAAGAATAAATCCGCCGCGCGGCCCACGCAACGTCTTGTGAGTGGTGCTGGTAACAAATTCGGCATGAGGTACCGGGCTCGGATGCAGTCCCGCCGCCACCAGGCCGGCGATATGCGCCATATCAACCATCAGCATGGCGCCGACCGCGTCGGCAATCCGGCGAAAAGCGGCAAAGTCAATAACGCGCGGGTAGGCGCTGGCGCCGGCCACTATCAGGCGCGGGGAATGCTTGCGGGCCAATGCTTCCACCTGGTCATAGTCCAGGCAGCCTGTATCCGGTTGCACTCCGTAGGAGACAATTTTATAATACTTGCCGGAGATATTGGCCGGACTGCCGTGGGTCAGGTGACCGCCATGGGAAAGATTCATCCCCATTACCGCGTCGCCGGGCTTCAGCATCGCCAGAAAAACTGCCAGATTGGCGCTGGCGCCGGAATGAGGCTGCACATTGGCATGTTCCGCGCCGAAAATTTCCTGCACCCGCTCCCGGGCCAGCACTTCCACCCGGTCCACAAACTCACAACCGCCGTAATAACGCTTGCCGGGATACCCTTCGGCGTACTTGTTGGTCAGAACCGAGCCCTGCGCCTCCAGCACCGCCCTGCTGACATAGTTCTCCGAAGCTATCATCTCCAGGTGTTCCCGCTGCCGCTCCAACTCCCGGTCAATGGCCGCAGCCACTTCCGGGTCAAACGACTTTAATACCGACATAGTTTTCCCTCCTTAGGGACGAGTCCGGGGATCAGTAAGCCTGCGCTCAATCTCCCTTATTTTTTCCACACGGCAGGTATGACGGCCGCCGGAAAACCCCGCCTGCAAAAAAGCCGCAACCACGTCCAGCGCCAGGCCCGGACCAATCACCCGTCCGCCCATGGTCAGGACGTTGGCGTCATTATGTTCGCGGGCCATTCGCGCCGAAAAAGTATCGTGGCAGTGTGCCGCCCTGATGCCCGGGACTTTATTAGCCGTGATACTGACACCTATGCCGGTGCCGCAGGTAATAATTCCCAAATCAAAATCACCACCGGCTACCGCTTCTGCCACCAGCAAGGCAAAGTCTGGGTAGTCGGCGGCGGTTTCGCCGGAATAAACGCCAAAATCCTGAAAATGGCAGCCCTGCTCCGTCAGGTATGTGCAAAGCTGTTTTTTCAGGCGAAAACCGCCATGGTCACTGGCAACCGCAATTTTCATGCCCTTTCCTCCTGCCCGGCAGGGTATTTCTCCTTATGACCTCTTAATTCCTGCTCATTTTTCCTGAAGCGAGCAGCTTTTTCACACACGCTGACGCCAAGCTTTTCAGCTCAAGCGCCACGGCCCTGTAAACAATCAGGTTCCCGCCGAAAGGGTCGGCAACGTCTTCGGCCGCACCACCCGCGTATTCTTTAACCAGGCAAACTTTCCCCGCCAGCCACGACCTTTTTTCCAGGACACGCGCCCGGTGGCCGGCGGTCATTACCAGCACCAGGTCTGCGCCGTCCAGCAACTCCCCTGTCAGCTGCCTGGCACGGTGGCCGGAGAGGTCGAGCCCGAATTCGCCGGCCACGGTAACGGCCTCCGGCATGGCAGGGGAACCGGTCACGGCTGACAAGCCGGCAGATGTGACGGTCCAGCCGGCCTCCCCCGCCAGTTCCAGTAAATGCCGGGCAAACGCCTCGGCCAGCGGGCTGCGGCAGGTATTACCACTGCATACAAACAGCACTTTCTTGCCCATCAAAAATCACTCCGCTTCAGTCAGGCGCGGGCCGGAGGCTTTGCGCAGCCGGTTCATCAACGCCGCGCCCAGTCCTTGTTCAGCATACCCCTCCGCCAGAATAACATCAATCCCCTGTCGGTCAAGACGGCGCAAAGCGCCATAAAGGTTTGCAGCCATGGCAGCCGCATCGTCTCTTGAGCCAAGTATCTCCGTGTGCGTCAGCCCCAGTTTGCCGGCGCTTTCCCCGCTTAGCAGCAGACCGACGGAAAGGCCCCGCGCCAAAAACTCATCGCGCAGAGCCAAGAGTTTTACCAGCACAGCTTCCGGGCGCCCCAGCACCAGGTAAAGCGGAGCCCGCGGCGCATAGTGCCTGTATTTCAGCCCGGGTGACGGCGGCGCATCACCGTCTGTTTCCTGCCAGGATGCGGTCCGGCACTCTTTCCCCAGAAATGCGGAAATCTCTTCCGCCGTTACTCCGCCCGGACGCAGGATAACAGGCCTCCCGCCGCGGATATCAAGCACCGTTGACTCCACGCCCACCGCGCAGGGCCCTCCGTCAAGCACCGCCTCAATCCGGCCGGCCAGGTCCTCCAGCACATGGGCAGCGGTCGTGGGGCTCGGCCCACCCGACACATTAGAGCTGGGAGCGGCAACAGGCAGGCCGGCCTGCCTCAGCAGGGCCAGCGCCAGCGGATGCGCCGGAACGCGCAAAGCAACGCTGTCCAGGCCGCCGGTCACCTCCGGCGGCACAATTTTCCTGCTTTCCAGCACAAGAGTCAGCGGTCCGGGCCAGAAGCGCCCGGCCAGCCGCCACGCTTCCTCCGGAATATTTTCAGCCAAGTCCCCGAGCTGCTCCGCGTGGGCCAGGTGTACAATCAGAGGATTATCCGCCGGGCGTCCCTTGGCGGCAAAGATACGGGACACGGCACAGGCGTCCAGGGCGTTGGCGCCCAGGCCGTATACCGTTTCCGTGGGAAAAGCGACCAGCTTCCCCTCCCTGAGCAGGCCGGCCGCCCGCTCAATTGCCGCGCGGCATTGTTCACCGGTTTGCGCTGCCAGCAGCAGCGTTCCATCTACCTTTAGCCAGTCCAAAGTACCCCTGCTTTCCGTGCAACTGCTTTTATATAATATCCCGCGGCTCAAGAAGCAAACGAATGCCGGCCAATATTTGTTCAACGCGCTTTTTTGATAAGATGCCGGCTTTTTCCTCTAAGTCACGTTTATCCACCGTGAAAATTTGCGTGACATTTACCACACACGCCTTTGGCAGATTTGCTTCGCCTGCTTCCAGCAATACATTCCCAGGCGCTGCGGCTCTGTTTAAATTAGAAGTTATCCCGCAGACTACAACCGTACCAATCCTGCTCTGGTTAAAAATGTTATTTTGTATGACCACATGCGGATGCCGGTAGCCCGGTTCTGAACCAATTGGTTCCCCTAAGTCAATCCAGTAGACTTCTCCCTGGCGAATCACCATTCCCCCTCCCTCAAATTCCGGTGAAAACGCTTTATCCCACGCGATATTTGTTCATCATCAGCTAAAGACAGGCTCTCATACGCTTGATTGATCTGCTGCAACAACAACCGGTTTTCATGCCGTTCAATAAATTCTTCGACAGCCATTGCAAACAAATGACTTCGGGAGACCTTAAGTTTATCCGCCAATTTATTAACTTGCTCAAACAGATCTTTATTCATAGAAATCGCAGTCTTAATACCCATGAATGGTTATACCCTCCTTCCTGTATCTAGTATAACCTATCTGTATTTTTTGAGTCAATACCAATATTAGTTATGCAGCACCGGTTAATTCCCTGCTGTTACGTGACCGTGGTCACATCAGGCATTGCGCCAAAAAGTGTAATATGGAAGCGGGAGGGGTCATAATGGAAAAGATTGCTGTATTGCGCTGTGAAACAGTCTCGGAGGTCTGTCCCGGGGTTGGCTGTCTTAAAGCGTTTCACGAAAGGCGTGAGTTCTTCAGGGACTATGAAAAAGATGTGATGCTGCTCGGCTTCTTCACCTGCGGCGGCTGTTCGGGGCGCAGGGTTTCCCGCCTGGTTAAATCGCTACTTAAACACAGGCTGACTACCGTTCACCTCAGTTCCTGCATGCTGATGGAGGACGGTTATCCCAAGTGCCCGCATCTGGGTGAAATAAAAACAACCCTGCAAAAAAGCGGCCTGAAAATCGTGGAAGGCACGCACCACTGAACAATATCCGGCTAATCTTTCATGACTCTTTGTCTGCCGGCCTGTTTGCGCTATAATAGAGGAAAACGCTATTTAGCGAAGGGCAGGAGCTAATTATGACCATCGTTTATTTTGACTGCTTCGCCGGCGCCAGCGGCGACATGCTCCTGGCAGCTCTCCTTGACGCCGGAGCGCCGCTTGAGGCAGTACAGGCTGAACTTGACAAATTGCCGGTAGACGGTTATTCGATTATGACAAAAAGGGTTAAAAAAAGCGGTCTGGAGGCGCTGGACCTGACGGTGGAGGTCCGGGAGGCGGCACAGCCGCACCGCCATTTTCGCGACATCAGGCACATGCTTGCGGCTAGCTCGCTGACCCCGGCCGTCAGGGAACGGAGCATCGCCGTCTTTACCCGCCTGGCTCTGGCGGAAGCCAAAGTACACGGACACTCGCCGGAAACAGTTCATTTTCACGAGGTTGGCGCAGTCGATTCCATAGTTGACATCGTGGGTATTGCCGCCGCCCTGGAAGCGCTTCGTGCAACAGAAATCTATTCTTCTCCGTTGCATGTGGGCAGCGGTTTTGTCCAGTGCGCTCACGGCCTGCTGCCTGTGCCGGCACCGGCCACCATGGAGCTGCTGCAGGGACTGCCCGTGTATTCACGCGGGATCGAAGCCGAACTGCTCACCCCGACCGGAGCTGCGGTGCTGGCCGCACTGGCCGACTTTGCACCGCTGCCGGCCATGACTGTGCGTAAAACCGGCTACGGCGCCGGGAAGCGTGACCTGCCCCTCCCCAATCTGCTGCGCGTAATTACCGGCAGCCGGGAACAGGCCGGTACCGCCCTGGAGTCAATTTTACAGCTGGAAGCCAATATTGACGACTTAAATCCGGAAATATACGGCTATGTGCTGGACAGGCTGTTTGCCGCCGGCGCGCTGGATGCCTACCTTGTACCGTTGCAAATGAAGAAAAGCCGCCCCGGGACGCTGCTTTGCGTCCTGACCCTTCCGGAAAAGGAAGCTGCCGTGCTGGAGGTCCTGTTCCGGGAGACAAGCACTCTCGGCGTGCGCCGTACTTTGGCGGAAAAACTGATGCTGCCGCGCAGGCATGTCGCGGTCAGCACCACTTTCGGCCCGGCCCGTGTCAAGGTCGCCACCTGGCAAGACGAAGAGATAAACGCCGCTCCTGAGTACGAGGACTGCCTGCTCCTGGCAAACAAAAGCGGCGCCTCCCTGAAAGAAGTGTACGCCGCCGTCATCGCCGCCTACCATCTGCAGAAATCATTACCTCAGGAGCCTGCTTGAGCAAATTAATCCGGATTCTTGTCTAAGTTTGAGACGGAGCTGATAAGTCAAAACATTGCCAGCCAAATTGATTAAAATGGCTGTCGAACGCTAGCGCCACGCTTAGCCCTAGTCTCTCCATAACGGCAAAAGTAGTTGCGTCGGTGTAAGAAAATGATTTGTCATGATAAGTTATAATAATTTCCCTGGCCCGTTTCTCATCAGCTTTGTTAACATACTCAATTGACCACAATAAGTTTCGAATCCACTCCCGAGCCAGTTCATGCCCTATCCGGCTTAATAATAAGGCATGGGTTTCCGCTACAATAAAATTTGTTACAACTACGTCAAGCTCTTGCGTTTTTATTTCGCTAAAATACTGTTTAGCCTTCAGATGCCAATTGTCCGAGCGATCTATTAAAGCATATATTGCGCTTGTATCGACTATTATCTTTCCCATCTTTTTGCTTCACCTTCTGCCAGGTAATGGTCATGCCTGGCAGCAACATCTTGCAGGCCGCTGTCCCCGGCTCCTACTAGTTTCCAAATGGGATCTTCATTACTTAGAGGTTTTATCGGTTGAACCTTTTTTAGACACATCTCCTCGTTGTTGATCACGATGGACAGGTAGTCGCCGGCCCTTAAACCTAATGCCTCACGAACGCTCTGAGGGATAGTCATCTGGCCTTTACTGGTTAATCGTACCAACGGCGTGTGCATAAAACAGCCTCTCCTTTCTATGCAGCAGAATTTCTTACCAGCAGTATACCATGATCCTCTTAACAAGAGCAAGCATTAAGCTTGCGCTATTTTATCATCAAAGGACTGTTGGCAAGGGCGGACTCATCTGCAATGAAATCTTGAATGTGTTAGCAGTTACATCAAACTCAGGCTGCATTGCATAGCCCTTATAGCTGTTCAGGATTTTCGTGTTATGTAAGTAACTTTATCGACCCCACAGTCGCCTCCGGCGAACCGATTACCACCGTTCATAAGGACACGTTTGTCTCAAGCATGTACCCGAGCACCAAGTATACGGACGACCCCTTCCTCTTTTCCGGAAATAACGGTACTTACGGCATAACACGTTCCTTCATCCAGTTTGTCCTTCCCAGCCTGGTGAGCGGCGCCAAAATCACCTCCTCCACCTTCAGTCTTTATCAGATTGCCTCAGGCAGCACCAACCACACCCTTGACATTTATCGCGTCACCTCCTTCTGGGACGCCTACCAGACCACCTGGAACAGTCAGCGAACAACTCCACCAGCCAGCCCAGACTCGTCATCAACTACACCGTCGACCCCATTGGCATGGAGAGTTTCTGGGGCTATACTCCCGAAGGCATTAACGGCTTTAACGGCAACCTGGTCTTACAGGCCACCGACCTGCACATCCCCGGGCGCGGCGTCCCCGTTACCTTCACCCGTACCTACAACAGCCGCTCCGCGGAAGACGGCCCCTTAGGCTTCGGCTGGACAGCCAACGTGTTCGCCCGCATCAAAGATGCGGGTTACGCCCCAATCACGCTGGTTGACGAGGACGGCACGCAGCACATCTTCTCCCGCAACACCGACGGCTCTTTCTCCGCCCCTAGCGGCGTGTTCCTCACTCTGGTCAAAAACGCCGACGGCACCGTGACCCGCTTCAACACTGCCGGCCAGATCACCGGCATCACCGATACCAACAACAACACCACCTCCTTCAGCTATACTTCCGGCAGGCTCACAAGCATCAGCGACGCCTCCGGCCGTATCACCACCCGACTGGGAACACATCGTGGCGGAGGTCAGGCCCGCCAAGGCCTTCAACGCCATCGAGATTTACCTTTACTTCTATAACCAGACCGGCAGCGCCTGGTTTGACACACCTCCGCCGGCGGTGTCAGTTACACCTATGACGACAACGGCAACATGACCGGCGACGGCACGCGCACCTACTTCTACGACGCCGCGAACCGCCTGGTCGAAGTGAGGCAGGGCGCCAACTCCATCGCCGCCTTCGCCTACGACGCCGACGGCCGCCGTGTCAGTATGACCACCTCCGCCGGTACCACCCGCTTCTTCTACGACGGTACCGGCACCCGCGTGCTCTACGAAACCGACGGCGGCGGCAACCTGCTCGCCCTCTACGTCTACGGCCCGGGCGGCCAGCTCCTGGCAATGGTGCGCGGCGGCGTGACCTACTACTACCACTACAACGGCCACGGGGACGTGGTGGCGCTGACCGACGCCGCCGGCACGGTGGTGGCTACGTACGACTACGACGCGTTCGGGAATCATATCGCCACCACCGGCAGCGTGGTGAACCCGTACCGCTATGCCGGGTACAGGTGGGACGCGGAGATCGGGCTGTATTACCTGAATGCGCGATATTACGCGCCGGGGATCGGGCGGTTTATAACCAGGGATGCTTTCCACGGGTTTGAGGATGACCCGGCGAGTCTGAATCAGTATAACTATGCGAGTTGTATTTACAAAAGCGGGTCAAATTATTACAGCTCTTCCTGTTAAATAATAAGGATGTGTTCTTGTGAGTCTAATTAAACCTGAAATAGTAATAAAAGAAGAGCTTAGTATCAACAAGCGAGGTATAAAAAAACATTTTTTAAATTCGATAATTGAAATTGAAGGATTATTTAAAATAACTATTAGCGAGAATGTATTTTTTGAGGATAGAGATTTCCCTCTCTTAGAATTATTCTTATATTTACAAAATTGGTATTTGATTAACAAAAACGGTGCTTTTAGTGATTTCTACTTTAAATCAATAGAGTCAGACCAAGAACCTTTAATAGCTTTTTATAGGATTGAAGGCGGATGGAGAATTGATTCTATATGGGCAAAATATTGCGTAAAGGAAACCCTTTCCCTAGCAGACGTCATGGAATTTTTGGGGGAGTGTGGGTTAAAAATTAAAAAGCAAATGTACGAATTATACAAGATGAAACTTTAGTTATACAGCCGGCTCAACCGCTTGGAAATCGAACAGGCAATGTATTTCAGGGCTACCGTTCCAGGCATATAGATATAAAATGGAAAGACGATCTAACATTAATTATATATACTGATATTATAGATAAGGAGAATATGTTTCTGAGTAAGCAAGGCATGTACGGCTTTAATATTCTCTATATTCATCCAGAGTAATTAGTATTAGCACAGTATTTTTTGCAAATGGCTCTTTCAGCTAAACGCCGGCTACACCTACGACAGCCTGAACCGCCTGACAAGCGAAACGCTCACGGACGGCACGCTGATCGAGTAAAATTGAAGGAGGACTGCTAATGGAATATGAAATCAAGCGTTCCGTCTGTCCCTATGACTGTCCTGATGCATGTGGTTTACTGGTTCAAATAGAAAACGGCAAAGCGGTTAAAGTCACGGGCGATCCTGAGCATCCTTTTACCAGGGGTACGTTATGCCCCAAAATGGTGCACTATGAAAAAACCGTCCACTCACCTCTGCGGCTGACTCAGCCTTTATTGCGAACCGGGCCGAAAGGAGCCGGGGAGTTCCGGCCAATTTCCTGGGACGAGGCGATTGAACGGATTGCTGCTAATTGGAGCAGGCTGATTAACGACTACGGCTCAGAATCTATTCTGCCCTGCTCGTATGCCGGAACTATGGGCATTGTCCAGCGTAACGCCGGACATGCGTTTTTTTACCGGTTGGGCGCTTCCCGTTTGCAGCGTACGCTGTGCGCTCCCGCTAAAGAATACGGCTGGAAGACGGTAATGGGGGCCACCCCCGCACCGCCTCCTGATGAGGTAATGGCGAGCGACCTGGTCATTCTCTGGGGAACAAATACCCTGGCGACAAATATCCATTTTCTGCATGGAGTCCGGGAAGCCAAAAAGCGGGGTGCAGCCGTTTGGCTTATTGACACTTATGAAACCCCTACGGCAGCGGTTGCCGACCGGGTATTTCCGGTCATCCCCGGAAGTGATGGGGCGCTCGCTCTGGGTATGATGAATGTCCTCGTCCGGGACGGTTTGATCGACGAAAAATTCATTTCAACTTATGTCCAGGGCTTTGAAGAGTTCAGGACTAACATTCTTCCGCAATACCGGCCGGAACTTGCAGCCCGGATTACCGGTATTGATGCGGGCACGATCGAAGAAATGGCAAGCTTGTACGCCCGCGCCCGGGCACCCTTTATTCGTATAGGCAGCGGCCTTTCCCGTTACGGCAACGGGGCTATGACTATCCGTACCATTACCTGCCTCCCGGCTTTGGTCGGGGCCTGGGCCAAACCGGGCGGTGGGGCGTTAGGGGATATTTCCACCGGAAGCGCCCTGGCAGCCTCGGAAGTGACCCGGGAAGACTTTATGGAAAATCCTGCCCGGAAAATTAACATCAACCAGTTGGGCAATGCATTAAACGATCCGTTAAACCCGCCGGTTATGAGCCTGTATGTGTATCACTCCAACCCGGCCGCTGTTGTGCCGGATCAAAACAAAGTACTTAAGGGGCTTGCACGTAATGACCTCTTTACTGTGGTACATGAGAGGTTTATGACCGACACTGCCCGTTATGCCGATATCGTGCTTCCGGCAACCACCTCCCTGGAACACAGCGATATTTACCGGGCTTTTGGACATTACTGTATTCAGCGGGCTTATGCGGCCATTCCCCCCGTCGGAGAGGCCCGGTCTAATTGGGATGTGTTTTGTCTCCTGGCCCGCGCTATGGGGTTCGATAATTCCTTCTTTCGCCAAGAGGCAGACGAGTTAATTGACCACCTAGTTTCGGTTAGTAAACAATGGATTGCTGACTCAGACCTGGAAAAACTCCGGGAAGGCAGGCCAATAGAACTGCCTCTGCCGTCGGATTACAAGCTAGCATACAAAACACCGTCACAAAAAATTGAGCTGCTGAATCCGCTGGAGGATGAGCCGCTGCCACGTTATGTTGAACCTCATGGGGACGATGCGCCCTTTTGGCTTATGACTGCCCCCAGCTTGTATTTGCTCAATTCCTCGTTTAATGAGCGATCTGATTTAATAGCCAAGATGGGGGTCATGAATTTGCAGATGAACCCCGGTGATGCCGGGGCAAAAGGTTTGCGGGACGGGCAAAGGGTGGTGGCCTTTAACCAACGGGGTGAGGTTACCTTTATCCTGAAGGTTGCTCCGCAAGTCCCAACCGGTGTAGTGGTGGCCGAGGGTGTCCGGTGGATGGAACACGCTCCGGGAGCACGAACGGTAAACGCCTTAACTTCCCAGCGGCTAACCGACAAGGCGGCAGGAAGCACTTTCTATGATACCAAAGTCGATGTCAGGCCGTACCCATCACGCTAAATTTTGAGCTTCCCTAACGTTTCGTTAAGCGAGCCGGAGCGGTACCCGGCCAGGTCAAGACTGATATAGGTAAATCCCAGCTGCCGGAGCCTTCCGACAATGGCCGGCGCCAGTGACACAGCTTCCGCAAGCCTCTCCCCGGGCAGTTCAATGCGGGCTGTGTCACCATGATGGCGGACGCGTAACTGCCCAAAGCCCTGTTGCCGCAAAAAGCGTTCTGCTTCGGCCACTTGGGCTATTTTTTCTTTGGTGATTGGCTGGCCGTACGGAAAACGAGAGGAAAGGCAGGCCATGGCCGGCTTGTCCCAGTTGGGCAGGCCGAATTCACGGGCCAGCATCCGCACCTCGGCCTTAGTCAGTTCCGCTTCTCTCAGCGGGCTTCTCACCCCAAGTTCTGCCGCCGCTTTCATCCCGGGACGCCAGTCTCCCGTATCGTCGGCATTGGAACCGTCAGCCACGAAGCGGTAGCCTTTCCCGGCGGCCAGCGCCGCCAGCTTGCCAAACAGTTCAGCTTTGCAGTAATAGCAGCGCTCAGGCGGGTTTTCAGCAAACCCCTGAATGCCCAGTTCTTCTGTTTCCAGAGTCAGGTGCTCCACCTGCAGCGCTGCCGCAATCTGCCGCGCCACAGCCATTTCCTCAGGCAGATATGTTTCAGAAACGGCTGTAACCGCCAGCACCCTGACACCACCGGCAACCGCAGCGGCCAGCAGCACGGACGAATCAACGCCTCCGGAAAAAGCGATCACCAGGCTTTCCATCTCCTTTAAAACACTGACCAACCGCTCTCTTTTTTCTGTGCTCATATTGTTCTCTCCGCACCGTATTTCGACTGTTCCCTGCTTTTGCTGCGGACCGCGAGCAGGCCGGCGGTCAGGGCGGTAAGCGGTATGGTGGCCACCAGGCCGATGCTGCCGGCCAGTGCCCGCACCACTTCAGTAGCAATCAGGTCGGAGTTGATAATGCTGACCCAGGGCATCTGGTAGCCCATAAACAGGAGCAAAAGCGGCAGGGTCGAGCCGACATAAGCCAGGATCAGGGTATTGGCCATGGTTCCCATCACGTCGCGCCCCACATTCATCGCCGAACGAAACAGCTCCCGGAAGCACAGGCGCGGGTTGGCGCATTGGACCTCGTGCATGGCAGCGGCTATCGACATGGCCACGTCCATCACGGCACCCAGCGAGCCAATGATTATCCCGGCAAAAAGCAGTCCGCGCACATCCAGCGGACCGCCATCCATGTAGAGCAGCATCTGCGCTTCCTCACTGGAAAAGCCGGTCAGGCGCACGGCACTGCCGACCAGCAATGAAAGCAGCCCGGCCACCAGCACACCGCCAACGGTACCGGTAACGGCGGCAGCCGTTTTCCAGTGCAGCCCGCCGACAAAAACCATTGTCACCAGCGTGACACCGGCAGCCACCAGGATGGTTGTGCCGGTGGGTGAATGGCCGGCCATCAGCAGCGGCAGTAAAACAAAGAAAATGGCGAGTACGGTAACTGCCAGCGTAAAGACTGTCACCAATCCTTTGCGCTTCCCCACCAGGAGCAGCGCCAGGACAAACAGGCCGGCCAGCACATAAAGATAAGTATCGCGTGCAAAGTCCTGCAGATAGACCTGCAGCAGGCGTCCGTCCCCGGCAACTTCCCCCCAGAGAATTACCTCCCGTCCCTGCGTCAGGTAAAGGTCAAACAGCGGGTGCCCCATCAGTGAGTTGAGCAGCCTGAACTGCTGCCCCCGGTAACGCCCGCGGGTAATTTCCACTGTAGCCAGCTGTTCCTGTTTTACAAAGTTGCGGACGGCTTCCTCAGGCTCCAGGTCTTCCACCTGGATTACCCGCCCGCGCAACGACACGGTTTGCGTATTTTCTCCAAACTGCGGAACAGCGGCCAGAATCGTTCCGGAAGTCGGAGCAGACGCAACCCAGACCATAAAAACCAACAAAAAAAAGCCCGCTATTCGCACGGCCCGTTTTCCCGCCAGCAAAGATCCCCACCCTCTCTTTAGCTTTTTGCGGCACGTTTTTTTGCCATGCACTTACTGCAAGATCCATAAAACTGAACACGATGGTCAACAATATGAAAGCCGTGCTCCCCCTCAATTAAATCTTCCAGCTGGTGGAGCAGGTCTTCCTTAACCTCCAGGATCTGGTTGCAGTCAAGACAGACCAAGTGGTGATGGTGGTGCCGGGACTGCAGGTGGCAAAGTTCATAGCGGCTGCGGCCGTCCCCAAAGTTAAGCTTGTGAAGAATGTTCAACTCTTCCAGCAGTTCAAGAGTCCGGTATACGGTAGCCAGGCCAATCTCCGGATCCAGGTTTTTGGACAGGGCATACAGTTCCTCGGCACTGAGATGCCGCTCCGGATTTTCCAGCAGCGCCTGCAGGATGACGCGGCGCTGGGGAGTAAGCTTGTGCTCTTTAAACTGCTCACGGAACGTTTCCAGTTTCTTTTTCACCGGAGTTCACCCCATCCGCTATCACTATTCCTGCCTTCCGCCGAATTCATTATATAAGAAGCCCGTTCTTTTTGCAACTCCCTCCTTCCCGGCTTCCCGGCCGCCGGAACGGCGGCTCCACCATTCCAGCAGGCGGGAGCGGGGCTGCGGAGCTGATGCCAACACTTCCGGCTGGTTTTTACCGGTGGATAACTCAACAAAGCAGAGGGGCGGGAACAGCACACACCACCAGTTTTGTCCACGGCCTGCACCCAATTGAACGGTCAGCGCCAGGTAGCGGCCGGCATGAAGAACACTGTTCCCGTAAGTGCAGGTTGGAAAATCAGCAACATCCAGTCTCGCGCTGACCGGATAGGCAAACCCGGCCCGGCGCACTGCCGCTTCAGACTGCCAGACCACTTCATCCAGCGACCGGTCAACTATGATGGCTGCTTCCGCAGCGCTCCCGGCCTGTTCCAGTGCGGGAGCCAACGTCCGCAGAACCGTGTCCCTGACGGCGTTTTTCAGTTCCTGGTCGGCTGGAAAATCGCTGTTGGCCCTGACGTGCAGACGCAGGTAACCGGAAACAGTTTCTCCCCGTGAACCATTCAGCATCGCCGGAATCAGTAGCAGCAACAGCACAGCAAGGAAGCGCCTGAGCTTAGAAATTTTCACTCACCCCGTCCGTGTCCAGGTAATTGCGCACGCGGCGCAAGGCCGCTTTTTCAATGCGTGAAACCTGCGCCTGTGAAAGACTGATCTCCCGGGCTATTTCCGCCTGTGTCCAGCCGGTAAAAAACCGTCCGTGTAAGACCCGGCGTTCCCTCTCCGGCAGTTTCTCCATCGCCTGCCGCAAGGCAAGGTCGTCAAGCCAGTTTTCTGCGGATTCGTTTTGGTCGCTTACCAGGTCAATCACATAAAGCGGGTCAGGGGCATCATTAAAAACTGGTTCATGCAGGGAAACCGGTTCCTGTCCTGCCTGGCAGGCAAACACCACCTCTTCAGCGGAAACACCAAGTTCCGCTGCAATTTCCCCTACGGTCGGCTCCCTCTGCAACCTGCCGTTCAGCCTTTCTCTGGCCATTTGCGCCCGGAAGCCCAGGATTTTCATAGCACGGCCGACCCGCATGGTGCTGCTGTTGTCCCGGAGGTAGCGCTTGATCTCCCCGATTATCATCGGCACAGCATAAGTCGAAAAGTGCACGTTATGCGCGGGGTCAAAATTATCTACCGCCTTCAGCAGACCGATGCAGCCTACCTGGAACAGGTCATCCGGGTTTTCGCTGCGGTTTTTGAAGCGCTGCAACACACTGAGCACCAGGCGCAAGTTACCGCTGATTATTTCCTGTCTGGCCGGTCTGTCCCCGGCACGCGCCAAGCGGAAGAGCTCTTTCATTCTGCTGCCGGACAAAACGGGCAGCTGATAGGTATTGACACCGCAAACATTTACCTTTTTGCTGTGCAATTTCTTCCCCTCACCTTCCTGCCCGGTATTATTGCCATATTTTTCATTTTTTAAACATCAAAAAACCACCGTTTTTTTGGAAACGGTGGTGCAGGATTTACATGGGCCGGGGAGAAACTGATGGTAACCTTTAAATTAAGGAGGCTGGCCATGTCGCGTCTCGTTCGTTTCGGCATCTCCATGGATGAACAGTTGCTCGCCATGTTTGATAAACAAATAGTTCTTCACGGCTACGCCAACCGCTCGGAGGCCATCCGTGACCTGATCCGCAACCGGCTGGTCGAGCAGGAATGGGAGGACGATGAACAGGAGGTGGCGGGAACCATCACTCTGATTTACGACCATCACGTGCGCGGCCTGGGCAGCCTGCTTACAGAGCTGCAGCATCACTCGCACGACCTGTTTCTTTCCGCCACACACGTCCACCTGGACCACCATAACTGCCTGGAAGTGCTGATAATCAAAGGGCCGTCCGGCAAAGTCAGGCAGGTCGCCGACCGCCTGATCGGCGTAAGGGGGGTCAAGCACGGAAAACTTGCGATCACTTCCACCGGGCAGAGGCTGAAATAACTACCGGGCCAGGACAACCCGCTCAATCCCGGCTAAATCCCTGAGCAGGCTCACTTCCCGGTAGCCGACTCTGCGGCAAAGGGCGGAAACCGCCCCGGCCTGTCCAAGCCCCACTTCCAAAGCCATCAAAGCGGGCTTAGCGGACAGGGCCGGCAGTTCTCCGGTCAGTCGCCGGTAGTAATGCAGACCGTCAGCGCCGCCGTCAAGTGCGGAAAGCGGCTCATAGTCCACTATTTCCCGGCTGAGTCCGGCCAGCTCTGCAGAGGGAATATAAGGCGGGTTGCAGACCAGCGCGGTAAAACAGGCAGTATTGCCGGCCAATGGCGCGTACAGGTCACCGGTCAGGAAGACTGTCCTTTCCCCGACCCCGTGACGGGCAGCATTGCCGGCGGCCACGGAGAGCGCCGTCGCCGACACGTCAGTTGCCGTTATCCGGGCGGCAGGCAAAAGGACCGCCAAAGCCACGGCAACGGCTCCGCTGCCGGTACCGATCTCGAGGATCTCCGGGGCTGTGGTGTCGGCTAATTCCGCCGCCACAGCCTCTGCCAGCAACTCTGTTTCCGGGCGCGGAATCAGGCAGTCAGGTGTGACAGAAAACGGCAAGCCCATAAACTCCCGCTCGCCGCAAAGATAAGCGTAAGGTTCGCCCCGGCAGCGCCTGGCTACCCATTCCCGGTAGCCGGCTGCACCCTCCCTGGTCAGCAGTTCCTCCCCGTGGGCGTACAGGTAAGCAAGAGAGCGGCCGGTTCTGGCAGCCAGCAGCAATTCAGCCTCGCGACGCGGCGCGGCCTGCCCGGCCTCCCGCAACTGCCGGGTGGCCAAGGCCAGTGCTTCTTTAACCTGGACGCTCATTACTCTGCTTTCCGCAGCCTCTCCGCCTGGTCGCTGGTAATCAGGGCTTCCAGCATCTCGTCAATCGCCCCGTCCAGAAACTGGTCAAGCTTGTAAAGAGTCAGGTTGATACGGTGGTCGCTGACTCTCCCCTGCGGAAAGTTGTAGGTGCGGATACGCTCGCTGCGGTCGCCGCTGCCAACCTGTGAACGGCGGGCCAGAGCCTGCTCAGCCTGCTGCTCAAGCGTCGCCCGTTCAAAAAGTCTGGCGCGCAGGACGCGCATGGCTTTTTCCCTGTTTTTCAGCTGCGATTTTTCGTCCTGGCAGGAAACAACCAGACCGGTTGGCAGGTGGGTAATCCGGACTGCCGACTGGGTGGTGTTGACGCTCTGCCCGCCGGGACCGGTAGAGCAAAAGGTATCAATACGCAAGTCGTTTTGATTGATTTCCACCTCTACCTCCTCGGCCTCAGGCAGGACAGCCACGGTTGCGGCCGAGGTGTGAATGCGGCCGCTGGCTTCTGTGGTCGGCACCCGCTGCACGCGGTGGACACCGCTTTCGAATTTAAGACGACTGTAAGCGCCCTGCCCTTCCAGGACAACTATTACTTCCTTAAAGCCGCCGATGTCTGTCGGGTTGCTGGACAGTACGTCCGTTTTCCATCCCTGCCGCTCCGCGTAACGGGTATACATCCGCAGCAAATCGGCCGCAAAAAGTGCAGCCTCCTCACCGCCGGTACCGGCGCGGATCTCCATAATCACGTTCTTGTCGTCATTTGGATCCCGGGGAAGAAGCAACGTTCTCAGCTGCCCGGCCAAGGCATCCTTTTTGGCAGCGCCCGCAGCCGCTTCTTCTTTCAGAAAGCGTCCCATTTCTTCATCCAGCGGCTCCTGCAGTAACTCCCTTGCTTCCCGCAGGTCGCTTTCCACCTGCCGGTACTCCCTGAAAGCCGCAACAATTTCGGCCAGCCGGGCATGTTCCCTGGTCAGCCTGCGCCATTCCTCCTGCCTGGCAATTACGGCCGGATCGCTGATTTGCCTCTCCAGTTCCTCATACCGTTCTTCAATCAGATGTAATTTCTCCAGCATCTGCACACCTCAATACCTTATTGAACATCTCCTGACCTAAGCCGGAGCCGGGTTAATTCCCTTCAACCACTACGGACTGCAGAGCCCGCAGCGCCACCTCCAGCTGCTGATCGTCCGGTTCGCGTGTCGTCATCCTCTGCAGCCACAGCCCGGGCGCCGTCAGGTAGCAAAAAAAGCGGTGCCGCCCGGCCAGCTGGATCAGCTCATAGGCCAGGCCCGCCACCAGGGGCAGCATGGTCAGGCGCAGCACCAGCCGCTCCAGCAGACCGGGCCAGCCAAAAAAGGAAAACAGCAGGATACTGACCGCCATGACCAGCAGCAGAAAGCTGGTGCCGCACCGCGGGTGCAACGGGCTGAACGCGCGGGCGTTGTCCACTGTCAGTGACTCGCCTGCCTCAAAGCAGAAAATGGCTTTATGCTCAGCACCGTGATACTGAAAGACGCGCTCAATGTCTTTAATGCGTGAAATAAGGAAAACGTACCCGAGAAAAATGCCAATCCGGATAAAGCCCTCCAGCAGATTAAGCAAAAAAGGACCTCCCGGCTCAGGTCCCGCAATCAGCCGGACGAGGACGGTAGGCAGCATGAAAAAAAGAGAAACGGCCAGTAGCAGGGCAACAGCAACGGTCACTGCCAGATGCCAGCCCGACAGCTCTTCTTCCTCTTCCGGCACAGCCTGGCCGGCTGAAATAGTCAGCGCCCTTACCCCGAGCAGCAGCGCCTCCACAAACGCCACCATGCCGCGCAAGACCGGCAGGCGCAGAACAGGATAGCGTGCTCCCGCCGTCCGCAATGCTTCACGATGGACAAAAATCTGCTGGTCCGGCTTGCGTACCGCAATTGCCATCTTTTCCCGGTAGCGCATCATCACGCCTTCGATAACCGCCTGACCTCCCACTTTTGGGCTTGACTGCATCTTTGCTAACCTCCTGTGCCGGGTGACACGGGCTTAATTTTGATTTTAGGGACTTTTGCGGCGGAATCAATTTTAAAAAAAGAGCAGCGTCAGACGCTGCCTCGTTATTCTATCCCGTACTTGCGTTTAAAGCGCTCCACGCGCCCTCCGGTGTCAACAAATTTTTGTTTACCGGTAAAAAAGGGGTGGCAGTTGGCACATATCTCCACTCGCAGCTCTTTTTTCGTGGAACCGGTTTCAAACGTATTTCCGCAAGCACAGCTGACGACAGCTTTTTCATACCGGGGATGAATTTTCTCTTTCACAGGGTTCACCTCTTTCCACCGTCGAAATCCACAGGATTTATAATATCACAAGGTTTCCCGCAGCGCAATATTCTTCACTCATCTTTTGTGAACTCATCGTTCCTTCCTCTTTCCTTGCTTAAATCATCCAAACCGGCACGATCAAGTTATTTGCATCAAAGGCAGACAGCTTGTCAGCGGTACAGAGAACTGCGCCTGTACCACGAATAAGAGGGGCTTTGTCGATGGTTTTAAATACTTTTATAAGCTGCGGCGCAGGGATCGCGGTTTTTTTTATCTCAATCGGATACAGCTTGCCGTCACCCTCAAGGATTAAATCTATTTCTTTGGCGTCCTTGTCGCGGTAATAATAGATAAATGCTTCTTTTCCGCAATTATGATAGCTTTTTACCAGCTCCGAAACAACATAGTTTTCAAGGATAGCACCGCTCATAGCGCCGTTCATCAAAGTCTCGCCGCTGCTCCATTTTGTAAGATAAGATACAAGCCCCGTATCGAAAAAATAGAGCTTTGGCTTTGAAACGGTACGCTTTAAGACATTGTTGGAATATGGATGCAGGAAAAAAACGATACCGATTTTTTCTAAGATGCCGATCCAGTTTTTAGCAGTTACCTGATCTATTCCTGCAGCATCGGCAATGGTCTTATAGTTTAGCATCTGTCCGGCGAGAGCTGCCGCTGCCGTGATAAAGCTCATAAATCTCAATGAATTAATTGCGCCGGTTATTTCTTTGACGTCACGGTCAATATAGGTGCTTATATAACTTGAATACAACGCCTTGCGTTCAGTATACTGCCCGCTGACAAGAGCGGGCATGCCTCCGTTAAAAATACGGTCAAAAACGGCAGGAGTGTCAATACTTTTTCTGTCACGGCTACGCTGTGAAAGCTTGTCAAAATCAACAACAAACGGTTCCGTTACCGCGCCGCAAATCTCCGCCTGTGACATAGATGACATGCTGAGCAGAGCCACCCTGCCTGCGAGAGATTCTCTAACCCCGTCCATCAGCTTAAAAACCTGAGAGCCTGTCAGCCAAAAGTCTCCGGGCCTATAATTTTTGTCAATATGAATTTTTATATATGTGAAAATTTCAGGTGCATACTGAACCTCATCTATAAAAAGAGGCGGCTTGTGGATCTGGAAAAACATTTTAGGATCGTTTTTGGCTATCTCACGCTCGGTTAGGTCGTCCAGCGTAATATATTCACGAGATATATTCTCTTGTCCCATAAGATTACGAAGCATGGTTGTTTTACCGACCTGTCGGGGGCCGGTGATTAAAATCGCCGGGAACTCCCTGTTTAGCTTTAAAAATGTCTCCTCCATCGCGCGCCTGATATATTTCACAGAAATCACCTTTCGGCTATAATATGTCTTTATCTAATTATAGCCGAAATACCTTTAAAAAGCAATGAGCTTCTGCAAATTGCTTTTGAAGGCGCTATGCCGGAATCACGAGCACCGCGGCTATGTATCCGGCGTAAAACAGCAGCAGAAGTCCGCCTTCCCACTGACTGAGGGTGTCCTTGGATAAGGCTAAGAACAGCAGCATCACTGTCAGCAGGATCGCCGAGGGCAGATCCCTCGTCTGGGTGTGTCGGAGCACCGGCAGCGGACGTACCAGCGCCGCTGTCCCGATAACCCAGGTGAAGTTGAGAAAGTTGGCACCGAGGATGTTGCCAAATGATATGTCGTAATGGCCCTTTAAGGTGGCCGTGACTCCCGTCACCAATTCCGGGAGCGATGTGCCAAGAGAGATGAGGGTGAGCCCCACCACCAGCGGGGGGATGCCCAGGATAGCGGCGATGACCGCGGCATTGATCACCACCAAGCGGCTGCCCACCCCAACCATGGTGGCTCCGGCCAGGCCCAGAAGCAACTGGTGCCTTATACTGCCGGTAGGAAGATCCGGGCCCTGGGCTAAAGCCTCGCTTTGTTCCATACCTACAGTCCTTAGCGATAGGCTGATGAATGCCACCAGCACCGCGAGCAGGATGAGAGCCTCGAACCTGCTGACTAGCCCATCGCGGGCCATGAGGGTTATCAGCAGAGGCGCACCCAGCATTAAGATGCCTTTAGTGGTCCGGAAGAGGCGACGATCGATCGCCCTGGCGCGCATAAGCACGGTCAGGCCCAGGACCAGCCCGATGTTGGCAATGGCCGAGCCCACGGCGTTCCCTAAGGCCACGTCCGGGTAACCGGTGGCTGACGCCAGGAACGAAACCGTGAACTCGGGCAGGGTGGTGCCCAAACTGATCAGGGTGGCGCCAATGACAACTTTGGGCACCCGGGTGACTTGCGCGATCCACACGGCCGCGTCGATGAGCCAGCCGGCACCCTTCACCAGAAGCAGCAGGCCCGCGGCGAATCCCACGAAGACCATTCAGCCGACATCCTCTCAGATTGACTCCTGTTTTTCCGGCCGGCAATGCCGCGGGCGGGCTACGTAGCGCGGCTTTTTCTCCAGAAAATGCGTGGCGGTGATATTGCGGATTGTACCGGTCAGGCCACGCATCACCAGGGAATGCGTATCTGCCGTCTGGCCGCGGTAGCGGACGCCGCGCAGCATATCTCCGTCGGTAATGCCAGTGGCGGCAAAGATGACATCATCACCGACCACCAGGTCATCCAAGCTGAGCACCTTATTGATATCCTTCAGCCCCATTTTGTGTACGCGCGAAATTTCATCATCACCGTCAGGCTTGAGCCGCCCCTGCAATTCCCCGCCCAGGCATTTGAGCGCGGCGGCGGCAATGACGCCTTCCGGAGCACCTCCGGTGCCAAACAGGATATCCACCCCGGTATCTTCCAGGGCGGTAGCAATGGCCGCGGAAACGTCACCGTCGCTGATCAGTTTGACGCGGGCGCCGGCGGCGCGGATTTCTTCGATAATCCGCGCGTGGCGGGGACGATCCAGGATAATGGCGGTAACATCGCGCACATCTTTGTTCAGGGCATGGGCCACCGCCTGCAGGTTGGAGCGAACCGAGGCGTCCAGGTCAACACATCCCCTGGCGCGTGAACCAACAGCTATTTTTTCCATATAGATGTCGGGAGCGTGCAGCAGGCAGCCGCGCGGGGCCACCGCCACAACGGAAAGAGCGTTCGGCAGGCCTCTGGCCACCAGGTTCGTTCCTTCAAGCGGATCAACCGCCACATCAACGCACGGCCCGGCGGCACACCCCACCTGTTCCCCGATATACAGCATGGGCGCCTCGTCCATCTCACCTTCGCCGATTACCACCGTGCCCTTTATCTGCACCGTGTCAAAAACATCCCGCATCGCATCAACAGCGGCCTGGTCGGCCGCTTCCTTGTCCCCCCGCCCCATCAGGCGTCCGGCGGCCAGTGCGGCCGCCTCGGTGATACGGACAAACTCCAGCGCCAACACTCTTTCCATTTTTCTCCCCCCACTCAGAGTTATTCTTTTTGCTCCATAGCCCGGTTCCAGTCCGCCCGGAAGCGCGCCAAACCTGAGTCAGTCAGCGGGTGGACAAACATCTGACGGAGTACGGCAAAGGGTACTGTGGCCACATGGGCGCCGGCGCGGGCCACCTGCACCACATGCAGCGGGTTGCGGATTGAAGCGGCAATAATCCGGCTCTCCAGCCCTGAGGAGCGGAAAATCCCGCAGATTTCCGTAATCAGTGCCACGCCGTCCGCCCCCAGGTCGTCCAGCCTGCCGATAAACGGGCTGATGTAGTCGGCACCCGCCTTGGCAGCCAGCAACGCCTGATTAAAAGAAAAAACCAGGGTAACATTGGTTCTGATCCCCAGCGCCTGCAGCTGAACCACGCTTTTTAACCCTTCAGTGGTCATTGGAACCTTAACAACAACCTGTGAGGCAATGGCGGCCAGTTCCCGGGCCTCCCGCACCATTTCCGCCGCTTCCGTACCCATCACTTCGGCTGACACGGGCCCATGGACCAGGCGGCAAATTTCCGCCAGCAACCGCAGGAAGTTCCCGCCTTCCCGCGCCACCAGCGTGGGATTGGTGGTAACGCCGTCAAGGACGCCCCACGAAGCCGCCTCCCTTATTTCCGACAGATTGGCCGAGTCCAGAAACAGCTGCACTGCGCTCCCCCCCTATGCTCTGCCGGAGCAGCCAAATAAGCGTATCTTTTCCCTGACAACCGCTTTCATCGCTTCCTTTGCCGGGCCGAGAATCTTCCTCGGGTCATACTCGTTGCCGCCGCTCTGCAGTGCCTGCCGCACGCCGCCCGTGAAAGCCTGCCGCAGATCCGTATCAATATTGATTTTACGCACACCAAGAGCCACGGCCCGGCGGATACTGTCGTCAGGCACCCCGGAGGCACCGTGCAGCACCAGCGGGACGCCGATAAGCCGGTCTATGGCCGCCAGGCGGTCAAAATCAAGGCGGGGAACACCTTTGTACGGGCCATGGGCGGTACCGATCGCCACCGCCAGAGCGTCAACCCCTGTTTCCTCCACAAAGCGCCGCGCTTCCTGTGGGTCTGTCAGCAGCGCGTCACGCTCTTCTACGGAAACGTCATCTTCCGTACCGCCAATCTTACCGAGCTCGCCTTCCACAGAAGCGCCCATGGCATGTGCCACCTCCACCACCCGGCGCGTGGCGGCGATGTTTTCAGCCAGAGCGTTCCCGGAGCCGTCAAACATAACCGACGTAAAGCCGTGACGCAGGCACAGCATCGTCTGCGCAAAGCTGGTGCCGTGGTCCAGGTGCAGCACTATCGGAATGGAAGTTGTTTCCGCAGCGGCGCGGACTATTGCGGAAATATAGTTAACTCCGGCATATTTCAGCGCTCCCTGACTGGCCTGCAAAATTACCGGCGCCCGTTCGGCCTCGGCTGCTTCCACGATGGCCTGGACAATCTCCAGATTATTGGTATTGAAAGCCCCTACGGCATAGCCTCCCGCTTCCGCCCCGGCCAGGACCTCTTTTAACGTGGCAAAAGGCATACTCCTCACCCCACTACTATATGCTCATTTTAGGCGTATATGCCTGCCCGGCGAACCTCCGACATCCGACCTCTGACATCCGACATCAGTCATGCCGAGGCAGCGCGCAGGCTGCGGGAAACAATCTGTAAAAGTTCTTCAATGTCAAACGGCTTGGAAATAAAGGCGCTGGCGCCGCAGCGCATAGCTTCCTTCAGAATTTCAAGCTCCTCGTAAGCTGTCATAATAATAACCACAACATCGGACCGAATTTTTTTGAGCGTTGTCAGCGTTTCCAGCCCGTCCATCCCCGACATCTTCATGTCGAGCAACACCAGGTCAACCGCCAGGCGTGATATTCGCTCCACCGCCTCCCTCCCGCCTGCAGCGGTGATTACCCCATACCCCGCGCTTTGCAGCACCTCCTGCAGTAATTTCCGGATTCCCATCCGGTCGTCCACCACCATAACCGTAGGCATAAGTGCAAAACCTCCTAAAATATCGCGGCCCGGTGCCGCTACAACTAAAGTTAGTTCTCTTTTAGGAGGTAATTTCCTTTTTTAAATTAACAAAAATTTATTTAACTTTTTTCTTCCACCAGGCACGCATTGAATGTAAGAGAACGTCCAGCCACCGCCTGATGCCTTTGTGGCGCGTTTTACGGAAAAAAAACAAATTTGCCGCCTCCCGTCAGTCTTTTACCGTTAATTTGTCCGCAGAAGAGCAGCGCTATACCCCGGATACCGGCCCCTAAAAACGCGAAAGAGGGCGTTTAGCCCTCTTTCGTATTCTTCTTCTTTACTTGCCTTTCTCAATAGCCTCCACCGGGCAAACATCCGCACAGGCGCCACAGTCGATGCATTTTTCCGGGTCGATATTGTACTTGTCGTCGCCCTCGGAAATAGCATCCTCCGGACATTCCGGCTCGCAGGAGCCGCAGGCGATACATTCGTCATTGATGATGTGTGTCATTTTCTCCCACCTTCCTTTTCAGCCTAGGATAAAGTATATAACTTTTTTCTCTGCTGCGCAACCCTGATTTTAACAGTTTTCCCCGTCACACGGCAAGTATACCGGTTGCTTACCGGCTCTGTCCCCGCTCCAGCGCGGCACGGATAAATTCGCGGAACAGCGGGTGAGCCCTGTTCGGCCGCGACTTAAATTCCGGGTGAAATTGGACGGCGACAAACCACGGGTGGTCGTGAAGCTCAATTATTTCGGCCAGGCGGCCGTCCGGGGAGGCGCCGGCTATCACCAACCCTTTTTCCGCCAAGCGCTCCCGGTACAGGTTGTTAAGTTCATAGCGGTGCCTGTGCCGTTCATAGACTACTTCCTCCATGTAGGCCCGCTGGGAGAAGCTGTCCGTCTCCAGACGGCAGGGATATAACCCTAAGCGCATCGAGCCGCCCAACTCCTCAATATCCCTTTGCTCAGGCAGCAGGTCAATCACGGGGTGGGTGGTCGCGGCGCTGAATTCAGTGGAGTGGGCGTCCTGCCAGCCGCAAACATGGCGGGCAAACTCAATGGTGGCACAGTGCATCCCCAGGCAAATGCCCAAAAAAGGAATACGTTTTTCGCGCGCATAGCGAATGGCGGTTACCTTCCCCTCGATGCCGCGGTCACCAAATCCTCCTGGTATCAAAACCCCGTCCGCTCCTGAAAGGCACGCCTCCGCGCCCAGCCTTTCCACATCCTCGGCCTGCACCCAACGGATTTCCACTTCGCAGCCGTTCTCAGAGCCGCCGTGAAAAAGAGCCTCCGCTACGCTGAGGTATGAGTCACGCAGCGACACATACTTGCCGACAAGCGCGACAGTCACTTTGCGGCTCGCTTTCCCGATTCTTTCCACGAGAGCCTGCCAGTCCGTCAGGTTACAGTCTCCTTCCTGCAAACCGAGCCTGCGGATCACAATCTCATCCAGCCCCTCATTATGCAGTTTCAACGGCACTTCATAAATACTTTCCACATCGGTATTCTCTATTACCGCCGGCGGGTCGATGTCGCAAAACAGGGCAATCTTGTCCTTTATCGCCTTAAGCAGCGGCTTCTCAGTCCGGCAGACAATCACGTCCGGCTGTATGCCGATGGAACGCAGCTCTTTTACGGAATGCTGCGTCGGCTTGGTCTTCAGCTCTCCGGATTTCACCAGGTGAGGAACGAGCGTCACATGTATATACATCACGTTGTCACGGCCGAGGTCTCTTCTTAGCTGGCGAATGGCTTCCAGGAAGGGCAGGCTTTCTATATCGCCCACCGTCCCCCCGATTTCCGTAATCACCACGTCAAAGGCCCCCTGTTGTGCGACACGCCGGACACGGGTCTTGATTTCGTTGGTGATGTGTGGGATAACCTGCACGGTACCGCCAAGAAACTCGCCCTTACGCTCCTTGCTGATTACCGACCAGTAAATTTTCCCTGCCGTCACGTTGGAGTTCTTGGTCAGGTTGTTATCAATAAAGCGTTCGTAGTGACCGAGGTCCAGGTCTGTTTCCGCGCCATCATCGGTGACAAACACCTCTCCGTGCTGGTAAGGGCTCATTGTTCCGGGGTCGATATTGATATACGGGTCGAATTTCTGGATAGTCACCCGCAGGCCGCGACACTTCAGCAAGCAGCCGAGAGAAGCTGCGGTGATCCCTTTCCCCAGGGAAGACACAACACCGCCAGTGATGAATATGTACTTTGTTGCCACCAGAATTCTCCTTCCCTTCTGTACCGACTGACTGTTGTTCCGCCTGCGCGCCTCACCGGGCAAAGGCCAGGATCGCTTCCCTCACCATCTTAGCCCCCAGCATCGCCGTAATGCCGGGCGGGTCGTAAAGCGGCGCCACCTCCACCAGGTCAAAGGCGACCACATTAAGCCGCGCCAAAAGCGGGATGGTGGCCAGCAATTCCGCGGCGGTAATCCCGCCCGGTTCCGGAGTGCCCGTCCCCGGGGCAAAAGCCGGGTCCACCACGTCAATATCCACGGTAACATAGACCGGGCGGCCCTGCAAAAGCTTTTCCGCCTCCCGCAGCGGCTCCAGCACATGAAAAGGATAAAAATGGGTATGCTGTCTGGCATAATCACATTCTTCCGCCGTTGCGGAACGGATGCCGAACTGGAACAGCAGAGCACCGAGCTCGTGATGGGCGTGGTACATCACAGCAGCGTGAGAGTAAGCTTCCCCCAGGTAGCCGGGACGCAGGTCGGCATGGGCGTCAAAATGGACGACTGCCAGACCGGGGTATTTTTGCACCACCGCCCTCAGGGCGCCGAGGCTGACCAGGTGTTCTCCGCCCAACAACAGCGGAAACTTCCCGTCGGCAAGAATCAGCGCCACAGCCTCCTCCACCAGTTCCAACGAGCGCTCAGTGTTGCCGATCGGCAACAGCAAATCACCGGCATCATGGAAGGGGACATCCCTCAGGTCCTTGCCGGCATACAGGCTGTATTCCTCCAGCCCCGGCGACGCCAGACGAATGGCCTGCGGTCCGCCACGGGAGCCCGGCCGGAAAGACACGGTAAAATCCATCGGCGCGCCGACAATTACAAGCTTAGCGGCCTGATAATCGGACGAGGCCGCCATAAACAAACCGGTGCGCTCGCAATGCAGGCCCGGATTACCGTTCATCCTGCTTCTCCAGCAGCTCCCGGACAAAGACCGGCAGACGGAAAGCGCCCTGGTGAACCTCCGCATTGTAGTAACGGGTAGCAACCGGTTTACCGCCGCCCGCTTCCGGGTCATAGCACTTGGAACCGGCTGTAAAACTCCAAAGCCCGCTGGGGTAAGTAGGGACGCTCGCCAGGTACAGTCTGACAAGCGGGAAGACGCTGCTGATGCGGGCATATACGCTTCTAATCAGGTCCCGGTTAAAAAACGGTGACTCTGTCTGAGCAACAAAGATGCCGTCTTTTTTCAGAGCCCGGTAGATGCCGGCATAAAATTCCCCGGAAAACAGCCCGACGGCCGGCCCTACCGGCTCAGTCGAGTCCACAAAGATACAATCGTATTTACCCTGACTTTCTTTGACATGCGCGATACCGTCTGCTACCAGCACCCGGACCCGCGGGTCGGCAAGACCGCAGGCGATAGCGGGCAGGTATTTTTTGGACGCGGCGATAACAGCTTCGTCAATCTCGACCAGTGTCGCCGTTTCCACTGACGGGTACTTCAGGACTTCCCGGATGGCCCCGCCGTCACCCCCCCCTATAACCAGAACATGGCGCGGGTCGGGATGAGACTGCATCGCCACATGGACTATCATTTCATGGTAAACAAACTCATCCTGCTCCGTGGTCTGTACCATGCCGTCCAGCACCAGCATCCTGCCGTACTGCAGTGTGTCAAGGACCGCCAGTTCCTGGTAGGGCGTTTTCAGATGACAGAGCGTTTCCCGGACGAGGCAGGTAATACCGGTATGAGGGGTCTGCTTTTCCGTATACCACAACTCCATAAAACTAAATCACTTCCCTGCAATTGAAAATCAAGCGGAAATCCGCCCTGTTAATACCAGAGAGCCACCGCGGCAAATGCGCAGCCGATATGTTCCACCACATGGTCCACGGCGAGAATTTCCGTGGACACCAGCCGCATACCACGGTTGGCAAAGGCGTCACGCAGCATGGCCGCGATTTTTTCCTCCGCCTCCCCCCGGTCACAGACGCCGGAAAACTCCATAATTACACCAAACGTATCTTCAGAAAATCCAATCCCTACCGCGGCGGCAATCCTGGTTCCCGGCTCGTCACAGACGATTGAGCCGTAAGCGGTCGGCACCAGCGAACCGGGTGGCAGCACAAGCCCCTGGTCCTGCTCAGCCGTCGGCGGAAGGATACTGCTGACCCGTACGAGGTTAACATTGCCTATACCCGCTTTCAGCAAAGCATTGTCAAAAGCGGTCAGCTTCAGGGAACCTTCCGCGGCGGCGGCAACAATCTTAAATTTTTTCGGGGTAGGTAGCATCGATATACCTCCTGTCACTCTGCCTGAATCCTGTATGACGCAAAAATACTGCGCTTTCCCGCGCATCACTGGCATTATACCAAAAAGTTTTTAAAAAATAAATAAAAAGGTGAAGTAAAATGCAACGCGCCTTTAAAGTCAGTGTCCTGGCCCTCATCTTGCTGGTAGTCCTGGCCGCCGCCCTGCTGGCGCTGGCCGTAGCCGGTCTGGCGGATCTTCCCGAAACCAAGGTACCGCTGACCAGTACTTTTTTTGACCGGGACGGGCAGGTTGTGGCCACCCGGTTTGAGCAAAACCGCTTTGCTGTGACGCTTGACCAGGTACCGCCAGCACTGGCTGCCGCCTTCATCGCCGTGGAAGACCACCGCTTTTACCGGCATTTCGGCCTGGACGTACAGGCGTTGCTGCGTGCGCTTTGGCGCAACCTGCTGGCAGGACGTCTGGCAGAGGGCGGCAGCACCATTACCCAGCAACTGGCGCGCAACCTGTTCCTGACGCCGGACAAAACATTGTCCCGCAAGCTGCAGGAAGCAATGCTGGCCGTTCAGTTGGAGCGCCGTTTTACCAAGGACGAAATCCTGGAAAAATATCTGAATACTATCTACTTTGGCCACGCCGCCTATGGAGTCGAGGCCGCCTCCCGCACCTATTTCGGCAAGCCGGTACAGGAGCTGACGCTGGCGGAAGCCGCCATGCTGGCGGGAATCCCGCGCGGCCCCGCGCTTTATTCGCCCTTCCTCGACTTCACTGCCGCCAAAGCCAGGCAGGAAGTGGTTCTCTCGCGCATGTCTGAGGAAGGTTTTATCAGCGAAGCGGAAAAAGACACCGCGCTGGCCGCAAAACTGGTGTTGCGTGACAGGAGCCCGGGCATCGGCAACGTGCAATACGGCGCGTACTTTATCGATTATCTGATTGAGCGCGAACTGGCGGCGATTTTTCCCGAGGACCCGCAAATAGTATACCGCGGCGGCCTGCAGGTCCATACCACCCTGGACAGGGAAATGCAGCATGCTGCCGAGGAAGCGGTAAAAACCCTGCTTCCGGTACTTGGCGGGGAGCAGGGTGTGCAGCAGCCGCAGGTGGCCCTGGTGGCCATCGACCCGCGGGACGGCGGTATCCGCGCGCTTATCGGCGGCCGCGACTTTCGCCAAAGCCAGTTTAACCGGGCCATTCCGCCGGCAGGAGCCCGGCGCTCCCCCGGCTCAGCGTTCAAACCCTTTGTGTTTGCCGCCGCCCTGGAAGCAGGCTTCACCCCGGCAAACGTCCGTGTCAGCGAGCCCGTTTCCTATACCATTCCGGGCCAGGCCGAACCGTACATGCCAGGCGAATACGGCGGCGAATTCTTCGGGCCGCTGATCATGCGCCGCGCCCTCGCCCGCTCCAGCAATATCGTAGCTATTAAGACACACATGGAAATAGGGCCGCAGAGAGCGGTTGAAGTGGCCGGCAGGCTTGGCATCGGCAGCCCGTTGCTGGCCGTGCCCTCCCTGCCGCTTGGCACCTCCCATGTAACACCTCTGGAAATGGCTGCGGCTTATGCGGCCTTCGCCAACCTGGGCCTCCGTGTTCAACCGCTGTTTATCACCCGCATTACCGATTCCACCGGCCGTCTCCTCTATGAAAACAGGCCCAGGCTGTCCGCTGTGCTCGATGCGCGCATTGCTTACCTGCTCACCAATATGCTGCGGGACGTGCTTGCTCCCGGCGGGACAGGCTCATTTCTGGGGCCGCTGGTCAACAGGCCGGCAGCCGCTAAAACCGGCACTTCCGAGGATCACCGCGACGCTTATATTGTCGGTTACACCCCCGAACTCGTTGCTGCCGTCTGGGTCGGCAATGACAACAACAGCACTCTTGGCCGCGGGCAAACCGGCGGACGGCTGGCCGGGCCCGTCTGGGCTAATTTCATGCGCCACGCTCTGCAGGACGTCCCTGCCGGCGATTTCGCCCGGCCCCACGGCCTGGAGGAGGCGCTGATCTGTCCGGAAACCGGCCTGCTGCACAACCCGCTCTGCGCGGTCACACCGGTACAGGAACTGTTTCTCGCCGGCACCGCACCCCGGGAGCAGTGCCGCTGGCCGCTTTGCCCGCACTGCCCGCCACAATGGCAGTGGGACTGGTACTGGGGTCAGTAGCAGTCCCACCGTTTATGGCTATATATTTCCCTCGACGATTCTTTTCTCCACCGGATACTTTTCTATCCCCAGCCGTTCCGCCAGCTCCCGGTAGGAGGCGGCGGCAACCTGCGGCGCCACACCCAGCCCGGCGGCCAGCATCTCCTGCAGGCGCGGCAGAACCTGCGGCGCCTCATCCTTGTTCCGCAGGGAAACCGTCAGACCAAGACCCTGGGCCGGCGAAACAACAGCCTGCCAGAGCAGCACCTCCGGCTGCGCGGCCAGCAGCCCGTACAGGCTGTTCAGGTTCAGGACTTTCTCCTCACCGTTGACCACAACTGTTTTAATGTCTTGCAGCCTCTCCACCTCACCCGTCAGGCGCGGCAGGCCGCGCTTGCAGGACGGACAGGTCTCGTAAGTGATGCCGTCAATGGTGTCTCCGGTACGGAAGCGAACGACACAGGAGCCTTTTACGTCCAGGTTCGTCAGCACCAGTTCCGGACGGCCCGCAGCCGTCTCCACCGCCTCAGGCAGGCTGTGGTCGGGATAGAAATGGTACCCGCTCCCCGGCGTGCATTCCGGCCAGGCGGCTTTAGCCTCATTCAGATAATACACCCGCCTGACCGTGGCTTCAGGATGGCCGACCATGCGGGCCAGCACCTCCAGCCGTTTTACCAGCGGCAGCGGGGCCGGTGTATAGCCGACAATGATGTTACGTAATTCGGGCAGTTTCACCTGGTGATGAATGGCGCTGTACAGCAGGAATTCCGCATACCCCGGGGTGGTAAACAGTGTGGTCGCCTCCATGTTCTCCAGCGCGGTAATGATTTTTTCCAGGCCCAGAATCCTGCCGCCGCCGGTCTGCAGGGCGGTCGCCCCTATGCCGACGGTAGCGTAATAAATTTGCCAGAAGCAGAGATTTGGCAGATAAGGCATGGCATTAACCGCAGTATCATCCTGAGTTAAGCCCAGTACATCCAGCAGGCGAAGTCCCGCCTCGCGCAACTGCTCCACATCACAGGCGGAATATACAAACGGCGTAATGCGGCCGGACCGGCCGGCGGAAAAAAAGACCTGACTCGTAGCGTACTTCTCCGGAGTGTCTGCTGTTTTTTTGCCCAGCAGCCTGCCCAGGATCCCCCCGCCGGATCCCGCTGCCGCCGGCGCTTCCAGCACATAGCGCAGGTAACCCTGCGGGTTTCCGGGCGGCGGCAGCAAGTCCTCCTTGACGGTAAACGGCAACCGGGCCAGGTCAGCAAGGGAGCGCGGCGCTCCTCCTGCCTGCCATGCTTCACGGTAGGCCGGGTGCCGTGCTGCCACTTCCCCGCCCAGGAAAGTCTGCACCCGTTGTTCCTGCAGTTGCCTGGCCTGCTTTTCCGGCATACGGCTCAACTTGTCCCAAGTTTCCACAATAAACCCTCCTCCCGCTCTATTTGCCCGGACGGCTGTCGAGAATTCTTTTTTCCTTCAGTTCCGTCTCCATGCCCAGCCGGCCCAGGATTTGTTCCACGGAAGCGATAATGATGTCATTGGGCGAAACTTCCGTATCCCGGATAATTTTTTGCCGCAGGTCATTTTTCAGCTCCTCCACGTTGACACCGGCGGCCGGAGCCAGGTACAGGTAAATTTCATCCAGGTCAAACGGGTCGTTGTTGCGCTTGCGGATTTCCACCTGCCACTCCAGTACCTGCGGGTGGCCCATCATCAGCGGGAAGAAGTTGTTCAGGTTGACCAGCGTTCCCTTAATCTTGGTCAGGTCGAACTCCTTAAACTCCGATTTGCGCTGCAGGTTGGCGCTGATGCGCGGGACGGTCCGGCCGCAGTTGGGGCATGGCTCGTACGTTATGCCGCCCTTGGCCACGTCGCCCGTCCGATAACGCAGCACACAGGTGCCGCGCCAGTCGAGCGCCGTATAGACAATCTCGCCTTCTTCCCCTTCGGCCACGCGCTCTCCCGTCTGCGGATCCACCAGCTCTATAATCTCTAAATCAGGATAAACGTGATAGCCAAAAGATGTCTCCGACGGGCATTCGCCCCAGGCCAGGCGGCTTTCCGTACAGGCGTAGGTGGCCAGAACCATCGGGTCTGTCGCCCCCATTCCCTGCAGCGTGGCGCGGATTTTATCCTTCAGGCCGGGTGGCACACGCTCTCCGCCAAACAGCAGTTTGCGTACCGAGGAATAATCCTTTTTCTGCTCGGCGGCCTGGCGCATAAAATAATAGGCGTAACCGGGAATAAAAGCCAAAACGGTGCCGCGCAGCATCTCCACAGCGTCAATCAGGTTCTGCGTCCCCAGCACCTTGCCGCCGCCGCTGTGCAGGCTGGCCGTTCCCAGCGCATCAGCGGCAAAGAAAGCCTGCCAGAAAGCAAGATGAGGCGCATAGGGAAAAGCGTTGATCATCACATCGTCTTTTGTCAGCGCAAACACGTCAAACAGGCGCCGGCCGCCTTCCCTGATGTTTTCCAGGTCGCGCTGCGAATAAACAAACGGGGTGGACTTGGCCGTGCGCCCGGTCGTAAAATGCATATGGACCGGCTTGTACTCGTACACTTTCTCGGCCACTACCTGCTTGCCGCCGTAGGGGGAAAGCTTGGCCAGATGCCCGTACTTCTCCGAAACTTCCTCGTCCGGCCTGATGATAAAGTCCCTGTGCTTCGTCGGTTGCTCATCGGTTGGCGCCACATCTTCCTTGTAGGAAAACGGGATATGGACCAGGTCGTCCACGCCCTGAAACTTATAGGGGTCCAGCTTGTGCTGGTCAAACAGGCGCCGGTAATACGGGCTGTACGGGTAAATCTGGTTAATCAGGAAAGAACGCAGCTTGCGGTCCTGCATCTTTCTTGTTTCCTGCCAGGGAGTCTGACTGAGCTTTTGCCAGTTTTCCATGCCGCCACCTCCTTAGCTGCCGATTTTGGAAAAGATATCGTATAAAGTAAAGCTGAACAGGATGACAAGAATGGACAGCGCAAGGACCAACACCGGCAGCACTTTTCCGTTGTAACGCTCCTCGCGGTAATCGGCCCAGCCGTGCATTTTGTCCACCTGCTGCCTGACTTCCAGCGGCGGCGCCTTCGTCAGCCAGGAAACGACCACCATGGCAATAAAGGCCAGCGGGATGCTGTAGGCCATGTTCTTGACCCAGCCGAGCGGACCGTACAGGAAACGGGAAATAGCAGTCGGCTCCCAGCCCCACATTTCAATCAGGATATAAGGGATGAAGCTGGTCAAAAACCCGACTATCATCCCGGCAGCCGCCCCCTCTTTTGTAGCCCGTTTCCACCAGATGCCCAGCACAATCGGCACACCGAACGCGGCGCCGGCAATACCGAACGCCCACATCACCGTCACCAGGATAAATTCCGGCGGGCGCAGGGAAATCAGCGTACTGACTATGCCGACGCCGAACATCACCCAGGTGGCCAGCTTCAGCATCTTGTCCGGACTGGTATTGGGCCGCAGCACACCGTAAAAGTCATGGACCAGGCCGGCCCCCATAATCATCAGCAACCCGGCAATGGTTGACAGGGCGGCCGCCACCGCCCCGGCTACGGCAATTGCCAGCCAGGTGCTGCCGGCCAGCGCCTCCGTCAGGATAAAGACAAAGCGGTCGTAATGCTTCGGATCTACCTGCACCCCTTGTGTCGCCATATAATAAACACCGGCAAAGCCAACTGCATAAACGCTGGCATTGATTATCCCGACCAGAAAAGTGCAGATCACCGTGCTCCAGCGCGCCTCCTTGGCGTCACGCACGGTAAAAAAGCGCATCACAAAATGCGGCAGCCCGATAATCCCGAAAAAGGAGCCCATAAAAATCGAAATATACCAGACGGGATGGACAATAAAAGGAAAGAAATAATGCGGCGTCAGCTGCACCATCGCCGGCACCATCTCGCCGTAACCCAGCGGCGGGAACCACCAGCCGTCGGCGCCGAGCGCCTTTAAGATAATCATTACCGGCAGCATAATGGCAAACAGCATCACAAAGCTCTGAAAAGTCTGGTTATAGGTAACACCATACATCCCGCCGACGGTCACATAAATGGTCACAACCAGACCGCCGATCAGGATGCCCCAGAACTCCGGCAGACCGAGCAGCATCTCAAAAATAATGCCGACACCCTTAATGTTGGCGACCAGGTACAACACGCTGACCACCAGCATTATCGCCACAGAAAGCAGGCGCAGGTTGCGGCTGTAAAAGCGGTCGCCGATAAAGTTCATCGTCGTAAACGACCTATGCCGCCGCAAGTACGGCGCCGCCAGCACCAGCATGGCAATAAACGCCGCGGTAAACGAAGCGTAAATAGCCACCGCCAGGTAAAACCCGTAAATGATCAGCGCCGTCAGCCCCAGAAAAGTGGTCAGGCTGAGAGACAGTGACAGCATGGCAAAACCGTTGTTCACGGCGCCGATGGAGCGCCCGGCCACATAGTAATCGGCCAGGTTGCTTGTCAGCTTGCGTGCCCAGAAGCCAATCAGAATCGAAACGGCCAGTACAACAACGCTGGCTATAATGCCCGGAACAAAAACAGTCTCCGACACCCTTGGCACCTCCTAGACTTCTTTCTTGTCAATCCTGTCCATCACGAAGCTCCACACTCCGCCCAGCACCGTCACGCCGATCCAGCTGAAGACCAGCAGCAGGAAATAATGGAGCGGAAAGCCCAGCACATGGGTATGAGGCTTAAAGGCCGGTGCCGGTCCGAAAAACGCGTCTTTGCCCAACACAAAAAAAACGCTTAAAATTCCGCCCGTCAGCACCACCAACGTAAAAACGACCACCGTAATCCACAGTTCCTTTTTGTAGCCGTCCATCTTTTCACCTCCCCGGGCGGCCTGCGCCCCTTCAATCTTTATTGTATGAAAATATTTTTTATTACAACTATTATATCTTGACAGACTTCTTCTGTCAAAACCTATTTTCAGCGAATTTGGCGAACTCTTGTTCTGCACGATTAAAAAAATAAGAGACAGCCCCCGATTTTCCTGAGGCTGTCCCTTGTTGCGCTGTTTTTCTTATTCATCCAGGTTTAGCGGCTGCAGGCGACTTTTCAGCAGCAGGTTGCCGGCATCTGGACAAAACGCAAGTGTTCGTCTATAATAAATTCATAATTTAGTTTAGACGAAAGAAGTGATTTTATGTATATAACAAGAGCAGCTGAAGATACCGTTCGTAAAGTTTCCGCAACTTTTCCCATCATGCTTGTGACCGGCCCGCGCCAGGCAGGAAAGTCAACCATGCTTGAAGCCCTGGCGGAACCCGGCCGCAAGCTGGTTACTCTGGACGACCCCGATGTCCGTTTTCTGGCAAAAACGGATCCCGCTTTATTTATGCAAAGGTATACTCCGCCCGTACTGATTGATGAGATACAATATGCCACCGGGCTGCTGCCTTATATCAAAATGGCAGTTGATAAAGCAAAGCGCAATGGTGATTACTGGCTCACCGGGTCACAACCTTTTATCATGATGAAGAATGTCAGTGAAACCCTGGCGGGGCGCGTTGGCATTATAAACCTGCTGGGGCTATCCACCAGCGAGATAACCGGGATACCTTCCGAAGTTTTTACTACGGATGCCAACAGGCTGATGAACCGTCTTGGCAAGGCTAAGAACCTCAGTCTGAGCGAACTATATACCCGCATCTTTAAAGGCTCTATGCCGAAGTTATATGCCGATGAAGCTGTCGATTCGGAAACGTATTACCGCTCGTACATCGACACTTATCTCAAGCGCGATATAAAAGACCTGACGCAGGTCGCCGACGAAACGGCCTTCTTTAACTTTTTAACGCTTGTTGCCGCCAGAACAGCCGCCCCTGTTGTCTATCAGGAAATTGCCGGCGAATGCGGCATATCTTCTCCAACAGCAAAAAAATGGCTGTCCGTTTTGGCCTCCTCTCACATTATTGCTCTTGTCCAGCCGTATCATAATAACGTTCTGAAGCGCGTAACCAAGATGCCGCTGCTGCATTTCCTCGATACGGGACTTTGCGCCCATCTATTGAAATGGGGCAATCCCGAAACATTGGAGAAAGGAGCGATGGCGGGAGCCTTCTTTGAAAGCTATGTTTTCTCGGAGATTTATAAAAGCTACCTGAACGCCGGGCGAGAGCCGCCTCTTTTCTACTACCGCGACAAAGATAAAAAAGAAATCGACCTGCTGATTTACGAAAACGCCACTCTCTATCCCATAGAGATAAAAAAGTCCGCTTCCCCCGGCAAGGAGGCCTTAAAGAATTTCAAAGTGCTTGCTCCTGTGACAGAGCCTGAAAAGTTCGGCGGCCTTGCCCAGTTAAAAATAACTATCGGCAACGGAGCGGTCATTTGCCTGGCTGGCGACCTGTTGCCCATTGACGCCAATAACTGGCGCGTCCCCGCCTGGCTGCTCTAAAAGTCCCCTCTCCCGTTACTTCTCCAGGCAACGAATAATTCAGTATGGTGTCCCTTAAATTTCCTTAAATTTCTCGAGATATGAATGAAGAGGAAGGGACCGTCCAAAAGCTTAAGTGCTTTTTGGACGGTCCCCGCTCTGTTTGTTGCATACCTTGTGCTTGCCAGAGTCTACGGGTTGTGGGCTGTCTGCTCGGCAAAGACGCTGAAGCTGACCACCGGCACAATCCCCTGCAGGTCGTTGCCTGCGTTGATATTCATGGTCACCTCATAGACCAGCTGCACCATGGGCGGCCAAGGTCCGGTCCACGGGTTAATCACCGGCTTGTGGACACAAGCCTGCGGGCCGGTCAGCAAGGTCGCGAGCGAGCCGTTATACAACACCTTGGTTGAAGGATGCCCCGCCACTGTCAATGGCGCTCCAAAGTTGACCCTTTTTGGCACTTGAATTTTGACCCCCAAAAGATGAACTGACTCTTCTATGACATCGACATCGGTAGTTCCGCATCACCTCCTGAGGCCATAGCCATCTCCAACGGCCTCCGAACTAACCCAGCTCGTTGTTTTTCTTTCAGGCGGTAGGATTCGCCTTTGATGTTGATGACCGTACTGTGGTGGAGCAGGCGGTCCAAGATGGCGGTGGCAAGATAATTACCGCATTGTGACAAACAAATTACGGATAAATGAGTGTTAAATTATAAAACCGCGGGTCTTTGCGGACCAGCGGTTTTGGTGGTATTGCTATGTAGTTCGCCCTGAAAAACTCAGTTAAAATGGTCCGAAATCCTTTGAAAAGTGCTGGTTTTCCGCCAAATAAGCAGGAGTTACGCCCTTTATCGTGGAATCATGTTAGTGCTACCAAACATAGCCACAAAAGGGAGGAATTCCTTATGAAGATAGTTCGGCACATCACCTCAAATTCCTGCATGGTGATCTCATGTTAAGGCT
>JBGFRB010000019.1:0-20954 GCA_041695355.1 Bacillota bacterium | reverse complement strand
CGCATCTCCACAACCGGCGGTAATTGGCGGCTGAATTCTCTCTCTGATTGCGTGTTGTCGGCTAAACTACAACGTCATTGGCGGTGAGAATATCACCGTCAATGTGCGTGAGCGGCGACAGAATCCGGTATATTCGGAAAGCGTTTGGGGGACAGCCGGCGTGGAAATCACCAGAAATTTCACCCGCAATTTTCCGGGTGGCACCCATGGATACTGGCTGTATATAGGCGACAGTGACGATATCTATTCCACCCATGTGGTGGTTGCGGACCGCTAAAATCTGTCTGTGCAGCCACTCGCGCCAGGGAACTGCTCCTTGGCGCTTTTGCTTTTCCTGGTACCAGCCCTCTTTCCAACTCGTTGTCATGGGATGGTGTTCAGGTCAAACTGTCCATCGGATTGCTTCCCGGGTTATGTAACCTGGGAATTTTAAATTTAATGGAAAATTTAACCGCAGTTAACACAACTTCTCTAGGCTCTTAACATTGCCCCGCTATAATGAAGGCGAACAGGGTGTGTACCCTGTTGGTCCGCAAGTACCGTTCGGACCCCGCAGCACTAAAGGCCGGAGGTGGTGAGGGAATAGACCAGCCGGGGGTGAGATTATCCGCCTGCCTAAGCGCAACGCACGGGCAGGTACGGCAGAAGTGGACAGGGACAAGAGCGCCCGCCGGCAAAGAAGGAGAGAAAGTAAGAGTTTCCAGATGACCGACAACTGAAAAGAGAAGGCAAGCCGACAACAAGAACAGGCTCGCAAAAACTTTTGGCACAATGATGCCAAGAAAATTATGCCAAGGAGGAAGCAAGAGTGAAGAAAAGGTTTAAGTCAATTTCCCTTATTGTGGCCATGCTGGTCCTCTCACTGGTACTGGGTAGCGTGGCGCCGCTGGCCGCGCCGGCGGAAGCGTCCGCCGTCACCACCCTGAACGGGCGGACCGTGGAAACCCGCCGTGTCGGTGCGCAACGCGGCCGCGGCGGCGTGGAACTGGCCAATGCGGCCTCGCTGAGAAGCGCGCTGTTGCCTGCCGTTGGCGGCGTAGCAGGGAATGTGGAGGTTACCCCCGGCTCCCTGCTGATCCGGCACGGCAGCCGCGAACTGTTGATCCTGGCCGGCACCCGGACCGCGTTCCTGACTACCGGTGTCGGCGACAGAGCCCCCAGCGTCACGAGCGTGACCCTCTCGGTTCTGCCGCGCACCGTGGCGAACCGGGATCTGTTCGTGCCGTTCAGCGACGTGGTGCGCCACCTGGGCGGCAGCTTTACTACCGCCCGCGCCGCCACCCTGCCGACGGAAGCGCCGCGTACGCCGTTTAACTTTGCCCTCGCCGGAAATCGGCGGCTGACAGGGCTACCCGACGGAATCCGCATGGTCGGTCGCGGCGCCACCTTTGTGGACACCCTGTATGGCCGTGCGCTACAGCCTACCTCATGGCAGATGCAATACGCCGCTGCTTCCCAAACCCTCACCGCTGCCGGTGCCGTTTATGCCTACAACCGGATAACTATACTTAACGCTGAAATCCCTGCCACCGGCACTGGAGCTTTCCCAATTAGTATTCCTAGAATGGGTGATCCCACACGCGGCTCCGGCGTGGGTGTGGACGCCGTGCGGCTGCGCGAGGCCGACTTCGGCGGCACCGACATGATCAGCCGGGTACCCGCCGCCGTCCTGGAAGATTTTCCGGCCATCCCCACCGCCAAAGGCGGCGTGGCCGTGTTCTACAACGTCGTCGGTACGGATGGCAGACGCATCGGCCACCTGAACCTGACGGCTGACACCATCGCCCGCATTTACCTCGGCCAAATCAGCCGCTGGAACGACCCGGCCCTGGCGAGGCTCAACCCGGGCGTGCGGCTGCCGGACGCGCCCATCCAGGTGAACTGGCGGCCCGACGTCTCCGGCACCACGGAGATCTTTACCAGCTACCTGAACGCCGCCTCACCCGTCTGGAGGTCCGTTGTGGCGGAAGTCTACCGGACTACCCCAGACCTGCGTGAAGTTATCCGCGCCGGAACCGGCGGCTGGACATCCGATAATTTTCATGCAACTGCTGCGACAACACGGGCGCAGCCCAACAATGCCGGCACCGGCGGCGGCGCGCTGCGGGGCAGGGTAGCTAACAATGCCAATTCCATCGGCTATATCAGCTTCGGCGACCTGAGTGGGCAGAGCTTTGTTGAAGGTGGGGCAGCTCCAATGACTAGCAGCATTGCCCGCGTGCAAAACCGCGCCGGGCTCTTTGTCCTGCCGCTGCTGGCCAACGTATCCGCCGCCGGCATCGGGCACGGCGACCTGATGGCCCACCCGGTCAATTCGGCCAACGCCGGCGCCTACCCGATCGTCGGCCTGACCTGGATTATGGTGGAAGCTAACCCCGCGGTGGCTAAGCCTATTGGCGACTCGGTCCAGGTTGACGGTCCCGACATTCTTATCTCCGCGCAAGGAGCCTTGACAGGCACTCTCCTGACCGACGCGCTGCGGCGCAACGCCGTGGTGGTGGACTTTATCCGCTGGGCGGTCGTGGAAGGCTTTGGCGACGCGGAAGCCCGCCGCCTGCATATGGCGCCGCTGACGCCGGCCATGAAGCGGGAAGCGGCCCGCCTGCTTGACACCATCCAGGTCCAGACCAACTAACCAGGATTTTAAACCGGGTTCCCCAAAAAACGCTTTATAAGGAGTGAAAATAGTGAAAGCTTTGCGTAAACTTGTAAGCAGCCTGCGCAAGTCTTCGGGAGGGTTCACCCTCCTGGAGCTGGTCGTGGTGCTGGCGATTATGGGCTTCCTGGTAGCGATGATCGCTCCCCGCCTGGCCGGGGTGGTGGCCGGGGCGCAGCGCAATACGGACGACACCAATATCGGCCGGCTGCTGCAGGCCACCAGTCAGTTCCAGGAGCGGGTCGGCCGCCTGCCGGCGGAGATGACCAGCCTGGTGTCCCAGACGGGACCGGATACTTTTGCGGCGCCCAACGTGAGCAACAACGACCCGCGGGACGGCAAAGAAGCGCTGTCGGCTGATTTGGTTGCCGCGCTCCCCTTGCGCCTCCATATCCTGAGTGAGCTGGAAGCGCTGGAGCTGCAGCGCCTGGGGATTACCGAGGTGCGCAACTTCAACCCCAGCCAGGCTCTTGACCCGTTGTTCAACGGTATTCCGGCGATGGCGCCCACTCTGGAGAGAAGGCCGGTAGCGGCCGGCACCGCGGTGCTGATGATCGGCGCCGGCCACGGCGTGGCCGGCTGGGACAACGCTCTGACTGTGGGCCGGAATATCGCGCATCCCGAACTGGCTTACCGCATCGTGCTGGGCTTCGGCCAGGACAGCGAGCTGGTGACGGCCGGTCAGTTACAGGGGGCGGCCATCAGCCCGCAGGGCACCAATACCGACAACTACCTGTTCAACAACTACCTGCTGGTGCTGCCGCGCCTCGCGGCCACTACGGAGCGGAACCTGCCGGTGGTCCGGGTGGAGGCCAGTAACGCGGCCGGCCAGACGGAGACTATCAACCTGGACGAAGCGCAGCAGGTTTTTGACCTTAACGTGTTCAGCCCGGAAGGAAGAACCTTCCCGCCGTCCGCGCTCTGGACAGTAAACACCGTCAACTAAAAACAGCAAACCTTCTTTCTTCTCCCTTTTCCCAGGCGGGAGTCGCCAGTCGACTCCCGCCGCCCTTTTCAGGGAAAGACGGAGCAATTTCTATTATTTAGCGATAGTAGTAGGGAAGTTTAAGTGAATGTTATGTCAGTGTTATATTTTGGTTAACCCGGTAAAAGGGCAGGAGGCCGCGCGGGCCGGAAGAATAAAGATATTTACAGAAGGCTGGCAAGATGCCGGTTCCACAGGGGGAAGGGAGAGCGGGATGCCGGCTCCACAAAGATATAGTTGTGCCAAATATAAAATAGCGCCGTCAGGAGGCTGGGACCACTCAAAAGGCTTTACGCTGATGGAAGTCATTATAGTGCTGTCGGTGCTGGCCATGTTTGCCGCGATGGCCGTACCTTTGGCCGGACGGATCGAGGCGCGGGGGCGGGTGCGGGAGACGGAGCGGCGCCTCGCGCTGCTGCGCGAGGCCATGCTTGGTCCCGGCGGAGCGGTTGACGCCGCCGGACGGCGTCTCCTGGCGGGATACGCGGGCGACCTGGGCGGACTGCCGCCTTTGCGCCGCTCCGTCTGGGACGATGATTTGCAGAGGTGGGAGTGGGACGTCCGTTTTGCCAATGAACGGGAAGCTAACGCCTACTGGGCGTCGGGGATGGGGCAGCCGCGCAACCTGTGGCTGCCGCTGCCGCCGGGAGAAGACTTGCTCGCGCGCTGGAAAGGCCCTTATCTGCACGAGCCGCGCGACGAGTTTCCCGGCAACGCGGACCATTTGCGCTGGACGTTTGGAACTTCCCTGACGCACGCGCAAGCGGAGACCAACCGGGAAATCGAGATGCGGCAGACGGCGGGGAGGCTGGCCGACGCCTGGGGCCGGTCGCTGCTTTTTTTCTATGTGGCGCCTGGGGCTATAGGGGCAGAAACTTTCCAGGGTGCGGCAACGGTACAGGCCACGGTCTATATCGTCAGCGAAGGGCCGGACCTGCGGAGCGCCTGGCCGGCGTACGACACGAGGCCGGCGGCCAATGAAGATAACCTGGTGCTGGTCATTACGCCGCAGGAGTGGCGCGATGAGGCGCGCCGGGAGGAGACGGGGCGCCGCCTGCAGGCGGCGCGGGAGGCGCTGGTGGGGCGCTGGGGGCCGGTTGATCGCCTCGGCCGCCCGGTGTTCGGCGGGTTTGTGGGCGACCAGGGCATTTGGCCTCATCTGTACGTTTGGCAAGGAGCGCCGACGCCCTGGCGGCGGGTAGCGGCGGCGGATGTGGACGTGCGGGGAGCGGTTTACGGGCAGGCGCGCGGGCTGTGGACGCGGGATACGAATGGGGACGGGGTAGTGGATTTGCCGCTGCCGCCCGACCCGGGCGCTGTTAGGGACGTGCTGCTCGGCTTTGGCTGGCGCGGGCCATATTTGCCGCGCCCGGACGGGACGGGCGAGCATGAAGTGCTGCGTGATGCCTGGGGCGTGCCGCTGGAATTCAGGCTCTCCCATGCCGGAGCAGTCGTCCCGCCGGGCCCGCCGCCGGAGCAGACGCTGACCATTATCAGCGCCGGACAGGACGGGAGGCTGCATACGGCGGACGACCTGCTGGAAACGGTGCCGCGCCATTTTGACGTGCTGCAGCGTATCACCGTGGAAGGGACAGTAGTCAATGATACAGGGCAGGATCTCCGGTTTCGCGTCCGGCTGCACGCCAGCCCCGCTAGCCAGCCCGCCGTGCCGGCACCGCCCACCGTGCCGCAGTTGGTCTACGGGAGGACGACGGTGCAGGGGCAGGCCTACGACTTCACTTGGTCCTTCCGGCTTGAGGCCGAAAGGAGCAGCGCCGGCCCGCGCCTGCTAGAGTTGGTGGAAGAAACCTTTGACGGCACTGCCTGGCAATTCCACGGGCGGCGGGATTGGACAACGGTGTATATCGGCAGCGGCGGTACGGCCACGCCGGAACGCGAGCCGCTTGTTTTAAGAGCACGCTAAACGCGGGGAGGTTTATGGTTGTTTCAGATTCTGGCGCTGGAAATTGACGGGCCGGTTATACGTTGCGCGGTGGTGGCGCGTACGGGGTTAAAAAAAGTGAGAATCTCCCAGTGTGAGAGCTTTGCCCGGCTGGAGGAGGAGGGAGCGCCGCTTGGCGCGGATGAACTGACGATGGTTACGGCGCGGCTGACCGTAATCCCGCGCGACTGTGTGGCGGTCATTCCGGGAGCGGCTTTGTTGCAGGTGGCGCTGCCGGAAACAGCGGGCGGCAAAAGAAAAGGTAAATTGCGCGGCGGGAAACTGGCCGCGGCGTTGCGCCAGGAGACAGAAGCCTATACCGGGATGGCGGCGGCGGAAATGCTGCTGGGGTACGAGCGGCTGCCGGAAGAGGAGAACGAGTTTTGGGTGACGGCTTTCCCGCTCGAGGAGTACCGGCATCTGAAAGAAACGCTGGCGGAGGGCGGCTTAAAGCTAAGGCGGGTCTATCCGCCGGACTGCTGCTTTGCTGTGGCGGCCTCCCGCTTTGCCCCGCCGGGGAGAGAGCGGCGCCTGGTACTGGAGGCCGGCCGGCAGAATTTGCGTCTGGCCGCGATCGAGCGGGGACGCCTGTACAGTTGCCGGACGGCGCCGCTGTTTGCCGAGCAGCCGTACCGGGAGGCTACCCGGGAGGACTGGGAGGGGTGGCTGGCGGAGCTGGGCTTGGAGAGGGCGGAACTGGCCCGGGTCTGGCACGCGGAACCTCCGGCGGAGGGGCCGCGGGAGCTTGTTGTTACCGGGGCCGGGTCGCTGGAGGAAGCGGCTGCTGCTTTGCAAAGCTTCTTTAACGGAGGCGCGGTGGCGCTCGCCATGCCGGTGGATGGAACAGCCGGAGGGGTGTGCGGCGGCGACTACGCGGCCGTGGTGGGAGCAGCTTTACGGGAATTGCTCATGCCCTGGTTTGGCCGGGCGCTCGGGGTCAGCGACCGTCTGCCGCTGCTGCAGACAGTGGCGCGGAAGGCTTATTTAGCGCCTGTTTCGGTGTTGCTGCTTGCTTTTCTGGTGTTTGGCGGTCATTATTTATTGATTACGCGGCAAATCGGGGCGGCGCAAGGAGAGCTGGCGACGCTCGAGCGGGAGCGGGAGGAGGTGCGGGCCGCGGTGGCCAGGATGCAGGGAGATGAAAAGAAGGTGACGGAGCTGACGGATAAGCGGCGGCTTGCGGCTGATAAGGTGGATTATCTGCAAAACAGGCTGCCGGCATACGGTCGGCTGCTCCATGCCGTGCTGGCCGCCATGGAGGCGGAAGGCGGAACGGCCATTAAGTTTGTCCGGATAGAGCTGCTGGACCGTGGAGCGCAATTTATCGTGTCCGGGGAAAGCGCGGATTCCGTCTCCATCCACCGGCTGGCGGTGGCGTTGCAGGGCGAAAGATGGTGCGCCTTTGCCAAGGTGGAGGAGATCGTGCGAGAGGTGCGGAGGGAAGAGGCGGCGGCAGAACCGGGGTTTGCGGAAGAACTGCCCGGACCCCTGCCACCGGAGGCGGGGCTGCTGCCGGGGGAGGAGCTGCCTGGGATGGAGCCCGGGGAAGAAGCGGCGATGATTGAGGCGGACCCGTTTGCCGCCCTGCCGGAGCCGGGCGCTGAGGCCGAAGAGCAAGAGACTGTCACGGTGGTCTTTACCTTTAGAACGAGGGTGGTCGTGCGGCCGGAGTTTTTCCCGGAGCGGCCTTTTGAGGAAAAAGGGCAGCCGGTAACCGGCGGGACAGGGGAGAGGGCGCTATGAAAAGAAAGCTGACCAAGCTTGAGATATACGGAGTGGTGGCCGTGCTGCTGACCGGCGCCTTTTACGGATACCTGACGCAGGTGTATGACCCGGCTAAAAATGAGTTGCAGGGCAAGAGGAACGAGATTAGCACGGCGCAAGGGGAAATCAGCCGGCAAAGAGGCGTGCTGGCCGGGGCGCCGGCGGTGCGGGAAAAAGTCGGGGAGCTGGAGGCAGCGGTGGCGGAGCTGGAGGCGGCGCTGGCCACAATCAAAAGAACGGCCAAGGCCGCTGAGAACCGGGCCGTGACCGAGGCGATGGACCTGATTGACGAGCTGGCCACGGGAGAGAATCTGACGGTCAAAGAACTGAAATTCGGGCGGCGGATTTACGCGCTTGGCCAGGAACCGGAGCCCCCGCCGCGGAGGCGGCCGGGAGAACCGGAAATAGCGCCGACGGTCAAAGACCGTTTGGGCTGGCAGGAGTACCGGCTGGTATACAGCGGCAACCGCTCAGAGATTATTGCCTTTATGGAGCGCCTGGCGCGGGCCGTGTGGCTGGTGCGGGTCAATGAACTGCGGGTGGACGTGGTGCCGCCGCCAAGAGAGGGCGATGGCCCGGCGTTTGGCGAGTACGAAATTGCCCTGACGCTTGTGCTATAAGCTGCTCCGTAGTTTCTTTCTGTGCAGAAAACAACATGAGGGGGAAGGAAATGGCGGAGGGACATTTTTCAGCGGTCAAAGCATTGCTGCAGGAAGCCAACTCCCGGGAGGCCACAGACATTCATTTTAATGCCGGCTTTCCCGTTACTTTTCGTATCTACGGCAAACTTGTGCCGGTGGGCGATTCCCTGGACGCCGAGGAGGTGCGCCTGCTGCTTAATGAATTGCTGACACCCGGTCAGCAGCGCTCGCTGGAGGAGCGCCGCTCGGTGGACTGTGCGGTAAGCTTTAAAGGCGTCGGCCGCTACCGTGTTCATGTGTATTACCAGCGGGGAGCGCTATCCGGGGCGATTCGCAAATTGGCCGACGAAATCCCGTCTTTGGCAGCCCTCGGCCTGCCGCCGGCTGTGGAGAATCTGGCCGGCCTGAAAATGGGGCTGGTGCTGGTAACTGGCGCCACCGGCAGCGGTAAAAGCACGACCCTCGCGTCGCTTGTCGATTTGATTAATAATACCCACGAACACAACATTATCACTGTCGAAGACCCGATTGAGTATGTGCACCACTCCAAAAAAAGCCTGGTCAGCCAGCGGGAGATCCATACCGATGTCCCGTCTTTTCCTGATGCCTTGCGGGGAGCGCTGCGGGCCGACCCGGACATCATCCTGGTCGGCGAGATGCGTGACCTGGAAACGATTCGCACGGCCATTCTGGCCGCTGAAACAGGTCACCTGGTATTCTCCACCCTTCATTCGCGTGATGCATCATCCACCATCAACCGTATTCTGGGAGCATTTCCTCCGGAAGAGCAGCAGCAAATCCGCCAGCAACTTTCTGTTTCATTGAAAGCCGTTATTTCTCAACAGCTTTTGCCAAAGACGGACGGAGCGGGGCGGGTGCTGTCCTGTGAACTGATGTTTGTTACGCCGGCCATCGCCAACCTGATTCGCCTTGGCAAGGCGGACCATATTTATATGGCGATTGAAACCGGGATGCGTCTGGGCATGCAGACTATGGAGCAGTCGCTGACAGAGCTTTATCAGTCCGGGAAGATTAGCCTGGAGACTGCCTTGCGCTCCGCCAGAAGCGCTGAGCTCATCCAGCACCGTCTGAAAAGCTGTGGGATAAAAAACACTAAAGCGCGGCCGAAAGTTGTTGAGGCAAAGGTATTTGCCAGAAATAATAAAGGGGAAGGCTGATGCCTAAGCAACGGTTGGGTGAATTTTTGCTGGCGCGAGGGATAATCAGCAACGAGGACTTGCAAAAACTGCTGCGCAGCCAACGCGGCGGAGGAGAGAAGCTAGGGGCTCTGCTGGTAAAACAGGGGGTGCTGACCGAGCAGCAACTGTACCGGCTGTTAGCGGAATTTTTTGGCCTGGAGTACCTGGAGCTATCGGCAGTACAGCCTGAAACAGCGGCAGCTGCGGCAGGCGGCATACCGGCGGGAGTGGCGCGCAAGCAGCAAATCGTCCCGGTGTTTTTGGATGGGAATGTCGTGGCGGTAGCGGCCGCCGCTCCTGTCCCTTCACTGGTGCTGGATAATTTGCGCCGCCTGAGCGGGCGACAGGTGCGTGTGGTCTTGATGTCTCCCGATGAGCTGGCAATGGCCTTTAAATATGTCTATGAGGGAGCAAAACCTGAGCAGTCTGCTGCGGCAGCGGCTTTGCCGCTAAGTGATGCTCCGGGGGCGGTGGAGTTGCTGGAGCAGATTTTAGAAAAGGCCGCAGAGTTTGGTGCTTCCGACGTCCACTTGGAGCCTGAGCCGGAGGCGTTGCGGGTCAGGTTCCGCGTGGACGGCATCCTGCAGACGGTGGACCTGTTTACTCCGGAGGTGGCCGGTGTGGCCATTGCCCGGCTAAAGGTGATGGCGGGGATGAATATTGCTGAACGGCGTGCCGCCCAGGACGGAGGCTTTAAGTTTTCACCTGCGCGCGGAGGGGAGAACGGCACTGTTTCGGTACGGGTGGCTACCGCTCCCAGCATCTACGGAGAAAAGGCAGTGCTGCGCCTGCAGGCCGCCGGAAAAGAACTCTCCCTGGAAAGGCTGGGGTTTGAGCCGGACCATCTGGAGGCGCTGCTTAAAGTATTACACTCGCCGCACGGCATTTTCCTGACTACCGGACCGTCGGGCAGCGGGAAGACGACGACTCTTTATTCCGCTCTTCATCATTTGCAGTCTGATACTTTAAATATCGTGACCATTGAGGATCCGGTGGAAAAGGCCATCAAGGGAATTACCCAGACGCAGATCGAGCAGAAATATACTTATCAGCAGGCGCTGCGCTCCATTTTACGGCAGGACCCCGATATTATCATGGTCGGTGAAATCCGGGACGGTGAAACGGCAAGGCTGGCTTTGCAGGCGGCGCTGACCGGGCATCTGGTGCTTTCCACCCTGCACACCAATGATGCCACAAGTGCGGTCGCACGCTTGGTGGATATGGGCTGCGAGCCGTTTCTCGTCAATGCCACTGTGCTGGCGGTGTTGGCACAGCGGCTGATCCGGAAGCTGTGCCAGGCCTGTCGCCGCCCGTACCAGGCTGACCAGGCGGAGCTGGCAGCCTTGGGTCTGGACAGTGCCGCTGCGGGGCGGGAAATATTTTATGCCGGCAGCGGCTGCGGCGAGTGCAAGGGGCAGAAATACAAGGGCCGGGTCGGGATTTATGAACTGCTTGTTATTGATGCCGGCTTTAAAAAGCAGGTGGCCCTAGGCGCCGACCCGGAGGCGCTGCGGGAGCATGCCCTAAAAGCAGGAATGCGGACGCTACGCCAGGATGGTATCCTGAAAATCCGCCGGGGGCTTACTTCGGCGGAGGAAGTATTGTCATCCACCACAGAGCACTGAGGAGGAAGTTTAGAGTGAAAGAAAAGCTTGAGTTGCTGCTGGTCCGGATTACTCAGGTAAAAAATGCCGAGGTGGTGCTGCTGCTCAAACAATTGGCGGCGCTGATTGCCTCGGGGCTGCCTCTGGTTCCCTGCCTGGTGACGCTGATTGAGCAGACGACGAACCGGAAACTGCGCTATACGTTAAGCAAGATTAAAGAAGATGTGGAACAGGGAAAACCGCTGAGCGAAGCGATGGACAAATTCCCCCGGGTTTTCCCGCTGACTGTGCGCAACACCGTCAAAGTGGGTGAGGCGAGCGGTTTGCTGGAAGGCGCCATGGAACAGGTGGCCGGATTTATGGAAGAGGATGCCTCTTTTCGCGGGGAGATCATCACCGCTTTGATTTATCCGGCGATTGTTTTTACGGCTACGCTTGCTGTGACCGGTTTTATGGTGCTGGTGGTAATTCCGCAAATCATCCCGTTCCTGGAGATGATGGGCGGGGAAATGCCCTGGAATACCAGATTGCTGGTCGACGTTACAAACTGGGCGACGGAAAATGCCGTTACAGGCGCCTATGTGCTGGGGGCTGCCGTGCTTATCTTTGTGGTGGCCGGACGCACCAGCCGCGGGAGGTACATGCTTGACAGCCTTAAAACGAAGCTGCCGCTGTTTGGGCAGTTAATCAGCTATGCCATTATTGTTCAGTTTGCCAAAACCATGCATTTGCTGATTACCAGCGGTGTAACCATTACCGAGGCGCTGAAAACGGTGCGGGATGTGGATAAAAACGCGGTGGTGCGCCGGGCCATTGATGTCTGTATCGGCAGCGTACTGCTGGGCGAGAGCCTGTCTGAGGCGATGGGGAAATTTAAACCGGTTTTTCCGCCTCTGGTGCGCAGCCTGACCAGGGTTGGCGAGGAGACCGGTACTATGGATGCGGCCATGAAACGCATCGGCGATATCCATTATACTATCTTAAAAAGCTATATAAAAAAGCTGAATGCCGCCCTGGAACCGGTGCTGCTTATTTTCCTGGGCGGCATGGTCGGTTTTGTGGCGGCCGCGATGATCGGAGGCATCCTGGCCAGCTATGAGATGTAGGACAAAACGCTGAGTTTACAGTTCGCTAGATTTTCCCCTTCTCCTGGGCAATGCGCAGCATTTGCTCTTTTTTGTCTTTGGGCGGCACGTGCAAAGAGGTACGTTGGCTCAGGCTGAGAGCACCCGTTGGGCAGGATGAAACGCAGGCTCCGCAACCGAGGCACCTGTCTGTCAATACGGTCGCATTTTCACCGTCCGGGGTCCCGACCAGCTGAATGGCCCGCACATGGCAGCGTGCCAGGCAACTGCCGCAGCCGGTACAGGCCTCGCTGTCAATTTCCGGGATAAAATTGCCGGGGTGGACGGAGAAGATGCCGTCCTCGTTGATGGAACGCAAAGGGCCGCAGCAGCAGCCGCAGCAGTGACAGAGGAAAGCCGGGTTGTTCCGGACATTGTCCACCAGGTGCACCAGGCCCAGGCGTTCGGTTTTCTCCAGCACGCGCAGCAACTCATCAACAGTGGCCGGCCGGGCAAATTTGCGGCGAATCAGCCATTCGGCCGCGTTGCCCAGCGACGTGCAGACATCAGTCAGCGGGGCGTCGCAGGCTTTCCCCCTGTGCAGAGCCTGGTGGCGGCAGTAGCAGGTGCCCAAAGAGCCTCCGCCGGAAGCGCGGATCACGGCTGACGCTTTTTCATAATCCAGTACTTCGGTATGCACTTCGACAGGTAATTGGCTTTCATACGTCCAGGTGCGGAAGATTTTTGTTTCCGCCCCGAAAAACTCCTCCGTCACGCCCGGCTCATGATGGTAGCGCTCAAAAAGCTCCGCCAGTTCTTTGAGCGGCAAGCGGCCGTCGGTACGCATGAAGGTGTATTCGAAAAAGCCTACAACAAGCGGAGCCAGCAGATAAAAGGTTTCATCCCCGCGCCGGGAATCGAGGACCAGGCCCTTTTGCGCCATCTCCTCCAGGTGAGCGGTGATTTCCCCGCGGCTTAACCTTAAGATTTCAGCCAGCTTATCGGCGGTGGAGAAACCCGGGGGGAATTTGCCGCCGATTTCCGCTTCTTTTTCGGTGTACATGATTTTCAGTATCTGCAGCAGCGTTTCATTCAGCGGCGCCCCGACCGGGTTTTTGTCGAGACGGCCGGCCAGAGCCCTGTATACTTCTTCCTTGGCAAAGGTGAGATGTCCCATGTGATGCATCCTTTCCGAAATTTATATATGAAGGGTGTTATGGTGGTTATTCGGGTGAAGCGGCAAAATTCCTGCCCCAGCAGCCACTTTTACGGTAGAGTTGTTGCTGTTACGCTTTTGTGCTAAACTGAAACTAAAGACGGGTGGCAGTTACAAAAAAGAGTGGGGGTGCGGGCCGTGCTGGAAATGAAGGTTAAGGCGGTTACTGTCGGTCAAAGCGGAGAGTTTTCCGTATTACTGACGGACAGAGAAGAGAAAAAGGTGCTGCCCATTGTTGTCGGCCCGCTGGAGGCTCACAATATTGCTCTGCCGCTGCAGGGTGATGTGCCGCCGCGCCCGCTGACACACGACCTGCTGAAGACGCTGGTGCAGCAGTTGGGTGGTGATGTGGAGAAAATAGTGATTACTGATATCCGGGATAATACGTATTTTGCCGAGATTTATCTGCGGCAGGACGGGCGGGTGAGTATCATTGACTCACGGCCAAGCGATGCCATAGCCTTGGCCCTGCGCTTTTCCGTGCCGATCTACATGGCGCCGTGGCTCGTCGAATTTACCTATGACCTGGAGGATATCGTGTTTGATAACCGGGAAGAAACACATTGAGCGGGCACCGGCTTTCCTTGCGCTGTGGTATTGACTTAATTGAGATCGGGCGGGTCAGATCCGCTTTTGAAAAGCGCCCGCACGCTTTTTTGCGACGGTTTTTCACGGCGGAGGAGCAGTTGACTTTACAGGGCAGGCCGTACCCGGCTAAACACTTGGCGGCGCGTGTGGCCGCTAAAGAGGCGGTGTTTAAACTGCTGGGCGCGGGGATTGGGAAACTGTCCTGGAAAGAAGTGGAGATATTTACGAAAGCAAGCGGAGAACCGCAGGTGGTGTTAAGCGGCCGTGCGGAAGCATTGGCCAGGGAAGCCGGGCTGGGGCTTATTGCCCTATCACTCAGTCATTGCCGTGAATATGCCGTGGCTCAGGCGGTGGCCGCCTTGCGGGAAGGCGGTACATGATTTAGCGCTGAACAGAGAAAATAGGCTTGACGGCAGGATTTCTTTTTGTTACGCTAAGAATGCCGAGCTAGTTTATCGGGATTAGGGAGGTGGGTGGATGAGGTTATCCGCAAAAGGGGAATACGGTGTCCGGGCCATGACAATTCTCGCGCTTTACTTCCGTACCGGTCCGATCCCCTTGCGAGAAATTGCCAGGAGGGAAAATATTTCGTATCAGTTCCTGGAGCAAATTGTCTTGCCGTTGCGCCGCGCCGGCCTGATAAACAGCGTGCGGGGCGCAAAAGGCGGTTATACGCTGGCGCGGCCGCCGGAGCAAATTAAAGTAGGGGAGATAGTCCGTGTTCTCGAAGGGCCGATTGCCCCGGTGGAATGCGTGGCGGACGGAAACGAGGAATCCTGTGCCCGCAGTCCGGCCTGCCTGACCCGCGGCATTTGGGAGAAGCTGCGTGACCGGATGGAGCAGGTGCTGGACGAGATTACCCTGGCCGATGTTATCTGTGTGGCGAACGATAAGACAGGTAAAACAAAGATTGGCGACGGGAGGTAGACGATGGACAAAATTTACCTGGACCACGGGGCGACCACGCCACTGCGCCCGGAAGTCCTGGAAGCAATGAAGCCTTATCTGACAGACTTTTTCGGCAACCCCTCCAGCCTGCACGCGTTTGGCAGGGAGGTGCGCAAAGGTCTGGAGGAAGCGCGGGAAAAAGTGGCGGCGGCGATTGGCGCCGAGGAAAGGGAAATTGTTTTTACTTCCGGCGGTACCGAAGCTGACAACCTGGCCATTCGCGGTGTGGCCAGAGCTGCATCTGCGCGGGGCAACCATATCATTACCAGCGCCGTGGAGCACCACGCTGTGTTGGATACCTGTCTGGCCCTGCGTGAGGAGGGTTTCGACGTTACCGTGCTGCCTGTGGACGGGTACGGCATGGTGTCGCTTAAGGATGTGGAGGCGGCCGTCACCGACAAGACCATCCTGATCAGCATTATGTTGGCCAATAATGAAGTGGGTACCATCCAGCCTGTGGCTGAAATCGGCAAAATCGCGCGGAGCAGGGGGGTTGTTTTCCACACCGATGCTGTGCAGGCCATCGGTAATCTGCCGGTAAACGTCAACGACCTGCATTGCGATCTGCTGGCGGTTTCGGCACATAAACATTATGGCCCGAAAGGGGTCGGGGCTCTGTATGTGCGAAAGGGCACACGGCTTAAAGTCTTTAATTTCGGGGGCTCTCAGGAGCGTAAAATGCGGCCCGGCACGGAGAATGTGCCAGGCATTATCGGGATGGGACGTGCTATTGAGCTGGCTGTGCATGAGTTGGATGAAAAGGCAGCCAGGATAAAGACGCTGCGTGACAAGCTGATAGCGGGGATCCTGGCTGTCGGCGATGTCCGCTTAAACGGGCACCCGACAGAGAGATTGCCCGGAAACGTCAACGTCAGCGTAGGTTACGTGGAAGGTGAGTCTTTGATTCTCAGTCTGGATTTAAAGGGCATTGCCGCTTCCAGCGGGTCAGCCTGTACATCGGGGTCTCTGGACCCCTCGCATGTGTTACTCGCCATGGGACTTGACCACCAGACGGCACACGGTTCGCTGCGCCTGACGCTGGGCGCCGGTAACACGGAAGAAGAAATTGACTATGTGCTCTCAGTAATGCCAGAAATTGTGAGCCGCCTGCGCTCCATGTCACCGGTTTACGCCGGACAGCGCCGCGACTAAACAAAACTTTTGAGGTGGACGGAATGTATACAGAAAAGGTGATGGAGCATTTTACCAGCCCCCGGAATGTGGGAGAGATTGCCGATGCCGATGGTATGGGCGAAGTGGGGAATATGAAATGCGGCGATATAATGCGTATTTACATCAAGGTTAACGAGCAGGACGTTATTGATGACATTAAGTTCAGAACTTTTGGCTGCGGCGCCGCCATCGCCACCAGCAGCGTGGTAACCGAGATGGTTAAGGGAAAGACCCTTGACGAAGCGCTGGCAGTGACGAACAAACAGGTGGCTGCTGAACTGGGAGGGCTGCCGGAAAATAAGATGCACTGTTCCAACCTGGCCGCTGACGCTTTGCACAAGGCGATAGCAGATTACCGGAACAAAAGAGCCGTTGAAAAAACAGACTTAAAGGAGACTGCTCAGTGAAAATTCTCGAACAGGCCAGGGAACTGGGAGAAGCTATCCTGGATTCCCCTGAATACAAAAGTTACCAGACAGCCAGGGAGGCGATGGAGAGCAACGAGGAGGCGGGCAAACTGCTGGATACTCTGCAAGAGAGACGGCAGGCTTTGCATGAGGTGCGACTGGCCGGCGGCGACGTCAGGGAACAGGCCGAAAAGCTGTGGGCACACCAGCAGCAAATGCTGGAGAATAAAGTTATCAGTGATTACTTGGAAAAAAAACGGGAAGTGGAGAAAATGCTTGACGCTGTTAATGAGGCGATTGCCAAGGCTACCGGCATGGAAACGGGACGGCCGCCGGGTGGCTGCGGCGGCAGCTGCTGTTAGACTGCCGGGCTGACTCGGGGGTGGATAAAGAAGCAATGGACATCGTGACAGGGGCCGGGATGAGGCTGTTGGACGAGCGCGCTACATTGGAATTCGGCATTCCCGGAATAGTCCTGATGGAAAATGCCGGCCTGCGCGTGGCGGAGGCGGTTCGCAATTTCTTGCGTTGCAGGCGGATAACTGTCCTGGCCGGTCGCGGCAATAACGGCGGCGACGGACTGGTGGCGGCACGTCACCTGCGGCGTGAAATGGATGTCAGCGTCTGGCTGGCCGCACCGCCTGCCGCTTTTCAGGGTGACGCTCTGACCAACCTGAATATCTTGCAGCGGCTTGGGGCTGACTGCCGCGTGGCGGACAGCGAGACGGTCCTCAAAGCCCTCGCGGCCGAGCTCTCGCAAACCGATCTGGTGGTGGACGCTTTGCTTGGTACCGGACTTGCCCGCCGGCCTGAATCGCCATATGCGGAAATAATCAGGCTTGTTAATGCGTCCGGCGCACCTGTCTTGGCGGTGGACATCCCCTCCGGTGTCTGCGCCGACAGCGGGCGTGTAGCGGGTGAGGCCGTCAGAGCCGATATCACGATTACTTTTGCGCTGCCCAAGCTCGGCTTGCTCCTTTTCCCCGGGGCGTCCTGCACCGGACGGCTGGAAGTGGCGGACATCGGTATCCCGGAACAGTTGCTGTCAGGCCACGGCTTGTGCTTGCTGACCAGGGAAGCGGCACGCAGACTTTTGCCTTATCGCGAGCCGGACGGCCACAAAGGCAGCTTCGGCAGAGTATTGCTGGTTGCCGGCTCTGCCGGCATGTCGGGAGCTGCCGTCCTGGCCGCCAGGTCGGCCTTGCGCGGCGGGGCCGGCGCGGTAACGGCGGCTTTGCCGCAGGCCATCCTGACCCAGGTGACTGTGCAGGTCCCGGAAGCGATTACCCTGGCGCTGCCGGAGACAAAGCGCGGAACAATCGCGCCTGAAGCTCTTGACGGACTGCGCCGGCAGTGGACTGAATGTAATGTGGTGGCCGTGGGTCCAGGCCTTTCCGATGACGAGGAGATTGTACCCGTGCTGGCCGGCGTCTTACAGGAGTGCCCGCAGCCGCTGGTTCTGGATGCCGATGCTCTGAACCTGCTCGCACAGTACCCGGCGGCTTTCCGGGAATGTACGGCTGCCACGGTGCTGACGCCGCATCCCGGGGAGGCAGCCAGGCTGCTGGGTTGTGATACGGCAGCGGTGCAGGCCGACAGGCCGGCAGCCGCCAGGGAACTGGCTTTGCGTTATCAGTGCGTCGTAGTCCTGAAGGGTGCGCATACGTTGGTGGCCGGCCCCGGGGAACCAGTAACGCTGAATGTAACCGGCAACAGTGGCATGGCTACCGCCGGCAGCGGAGACGTATTGACCGGTTTGCTGGCAGCGCTGCTGGCACAAAGGTTATCACCCTTCGATGCCGCGAGCCTGGCCGTTTACCTGCACGGTTTGGCCGGTGACCTGGCCGCTTCCGGCAAAGGTGAAGCCGGCCTGCTGGCGGGCGACATTGTGGAATCGCTGCCACAGGCATACTTGGAACTTAAAAAAATAAATATGTAAAGGGGAGCTGTTCGCTATGTTGGCCAGGGATCTGATGACCAGGGATGTAGTCACAGTCAGTCGGGAAACTACTGTCAAAGAAGTCGCCGGTTTGCTGTTGGAACATAAAATCAGCGGCCTGCCGGTGGTAGACAAGGAAAACCATGTCATCGGCATAGTCAGCGAGGGTGACCTGATCTACCAAGATAAGAAACTTTACACTCCGGCATTTCTGGAAATCTTAGGCGGGATTATTTACCTGGAAAACCCAAACCGGCTGGGGCAGGATTTAATGAAAATGACGGCGGCCAAGGTAGGGGACCTGATGACCACAAAGGTTTATACGGTCAGAGAGGATGCCTCCTTGGAAGATATTGCCACCATCATGGTGGAAAGAAAGGTGAACCGTATTCCGGTGGTTGACGGCGCAGGGCGGCTGGTCGGCATTGTCAGCCGCCAGGACTTAGTAAAGGCCATGCTCTGATTACGGAAAAGGAGAGAGGTAATTGCCGCACAGCTGCCGGGTCATTCCGCTTGTCTTGCTGCTGTTTCTGGCCGGTTGTACCGTTACCGCGGAAAGTCTGGCAGACAAGGTTTCCCGGAGGAAGTCCGGGATGCAAGGGTATTTCGCGGAAGTGGAGGCGCTTGTTTCAGGCCCAGGCGGCGAGCAGAGCTACACTGTGCGGCAGTGGTTCAAGGCTCCGGCACAGTGGCGCAGCGAAGTAGAATTTGACGCCGAGCGGCAGATCTTTCTCTTTGACGGGGAACAGATCTGGATTTACCAGCCGGGCCTGGAAGATTATTTTCGCCTTGACGATGCTTGGGTCCGCGAGGTATCCCCGCCCTTTTTTTTGCTGGCTTACCTGGATGAGATGGTCAATGCTCCGTCGCTGCGCTTTGAGGGGCGGGTGGAAAAAGACGGGCGTACACTTTATGTCCTTTGTTACTCGCGAACTCAAAGTACTGAGACAGTTCGGCTCTGGCTGGACCGGAAGACGATGTTCCCTTATCTGGCCGAAACATACCGCGAAGGAGAGCGCGTGCTGCGCCTGACCGGCAGCAATCTGGAACTGAATCCCCGCTTCACTCCAGGTCTCTTTACCTTTGAGGCTCCCACAGACAGTGCAGCGGCCGCGCACTACCTGATTCGTCCGCTGACCCTGGCGGAAGCGAGGCGGGAATGGCCGCTGCCGGTTTACAGGCCTGCATACCTGCCGCCGGGCACAGAACTGGTGGCTATTTCCCGCGGAGAAGAAGGGGGACGCGGCCAGCTGCTCTTTACCTTTGGCGGGCAACATCCTTTTACTCTCATTCAGCGGCCGGCTAGCGGGATTCTGCCGAAAAGAACCGCCGGGATGCAGGACTTGACTATCGGTCAGAATCCGGCAGTGGCTTTAAAGAACCGCTTGGGTGATTTGCACACGCTCTGGTGGAGCAATGAAACGAGCGACTTTATCCTAAGCGGCTCGCTGCCGCCGGCGGAAATTCTGCGCGTGGCCGCTTCGCTGACTGCACACTAATCCTGACGCACAACCTGCCCGCCTCTGTCATAATGTAGAGACGGGGGTGACAGCATGGGCATTGACGAACTCCCTCCCTGCCCGACCAACATTTTCCTGGAAATTGGGCCGGGAGACACACTCTTTAAGATCGCCGGCGAACAAAATACCACGGTAGAGGAGATATTGGCCCTTAATCCCAGGCTAGACCCGGAAAATTTAATAGTCGGCAGTTTTATCTGCCTGCCTGAGCCGCGACCGTAGCGGCTTTTTTGTTTAAAGCAACCGGCAAAAATTAACCAACATTTAACAAAATATGCTGGTTGTCTTGCCTGCGTGTTTGTTACTTTCATTGTTGACCTAAAGGAATTAACAGTCGAGAGAGTTGACTATGTGCACACGTTCGGGATACAATGGGTGCAGGAGGTGTGCGAAATAGTGGCCAAGACAGCAAGCATCAAAGTCCGCGTTGCCCCGGAAGTCAAGGCAGGGGCGGAACAGCTGTTTGCCAGGTTCGGAATAACTATGACCGATGCGATTAACATCTTTCTGCATCAATCCTTGATGGTTGGCGGCCTGCCTTTCGATGTAAAACAGCCTGGGTACAACGCCGAGACCGAAGCGGCTATACAAGAAGCGAGAGACATTTCCAGCGGGAAAATACCCGCGAAGTCCTTTGCTTCAGTCCGCGAACTGTTCGAGCAACTGGACAGCGAATGCTAACCCTGAAGATAACCTCACAATTCCGCAAAGACTATAAGCTGGCAAAAAAACGTGGGTATAACATGAGGCTGCTTGAAGACGTATTGCAGGCACTTTTAGACGGTAAGCTGCTTGCAGAAAAGCATCGTGACCATGCGCTTTCGGGAAAGTACTCTGGTTTCCGAGAGTGCCACATACTTCCAGACTGGCTGCTCATCTATCAGATCGACAACGAAATGCTGCTTCTGGTAGCCTCTCGCACCGGGACACACTCAGACCTGTTTTAGGGGTGGGGTGAAGATGGCTGGTGGGATTCGTCTATAAGTGCCAATGATACTATTTACACCAACCCGATTTTTATCAGACAGTGACAGTTTGTAGGCGAATACCGTATTGACTGAAGTGTCTCTTCCCATGGTCGGTAATGTTGTCAGTAGTTTATGCTCATGCTACAATATGGGTTAAGGAAGTTCCATTTAGAATGTTGCTCGAAGACCTGCAGACCGAGGAGGTAAAAAGGTGAGACAGGTAATTGTATATCCGGGTGAAGATGGTTGGTGGGTGGTAGAGTGCCCCAGCCTGCCCGGTTGCGTCAGTCAGGGGGAAACTAAGGAAAAAGCCATCCTTAATATCAAAGAAGCGATCCAG
>JBGFRB010000010.1:0-133553 GCA_041695355.1 Bacillota bacterium | reverse complement strand
CATATTGTGCCAAATAATGCCACATATTTTTGATTAAAAATTAAAAAAATTTTTCCCCTGAAGCCTTATGCTGCAAGGGATTTTTTGATTTACTATTGAACTATGCTGTCAAACTAACGAGACGGGAGACCGATTTCGGCAAACTTTATACCGTGGACAGCGCCCTGCTCCACGACGAGCAGGATGATCTGCTTGCTTACCCGGCGGTTTAATACTGTTGACAACCGGGAACGTGTTGGATATAATGAAAAAAACCTTCCGGAATATAAGCATAAAAAGCGATGAACAGGACAGTACGCCCGGAGTATGTTTTTCAGAGAGCCGGTGGACGCTGCGAACCGGCAGACAGGCCCGGGAAGAAAGTCGCCTGGAAGCTGCCCCGTTGAACAGCCTGCAGTAGGCGGGGCCGGGTCTGTCCGTTACAGACAGGAGAGCCTGGAGTCCGGCTGCGCCGGAAAATAAGGGTGGTACCGCGGAGGTAAATCCTTTCGCCCCTTACGCAAAATGGGGCGAAAGGATTTTTTGTTTCTTTGTTTAATGATACGTTTACTAAGTTGGAAGGGCGGGAAAGGATGAAGCGGATAATATATCTCAACGGGGACTTCGTTCCGGAAGAAGAGGCCAGAATTTCGGTGTTTGACCACGGCTTTCTGTATGGCGACGGCGTATTCGAAGGTCTGCGCGCTTACGGCGGCCTAGTGTTCAGACTGGACGAGCACCTGACACGCCTGTATGAATCGGCTAAGTCGATTATGCTTGAGATCCCGGAAAATTTTGAACAACTGAAAGCAGCCACGCTGGAAACAATCCGCCGCAACAATCTGCAGGATGCTTACCTGCGCCTGGTTGTTTCCCGCGGGACGGGTGACCTGGGACTTGACCCGCGCAAATGCCCCAAAGCAACTACGGTGATTATCGCCAGCTCCATCGTTCTGTACCCGCAGGAACTTTATGAAAAAGGGCTTTCTATCATTACTGTGGCGACCAGGCGCAACGTGCCGGATGCTCTGGACCCTAAAATAAAGTCGCTCAACTATCTGAACAACGTTCTGGTGAAAATCGAGGCTAACCGTGCCGGAGTTATGGAGGCGGTGATGCTTAATGCCCAGGGATATGTCTCTGAAGGAACCGCCGACAATATTTTCATTGTCAGGCGGGGAAAGGTGTTAACGCCACCGGCGTATGTGGGAGCACTGGAGGGGATTACCCGGCAGGTGGCGATGGAGCTGGTTCTGGAAAAGGGCAGACAGGTGATGGAGCAGCCCTTTACCAGGCATGACCTGTATGTGGCGGAGGAATGTTTTCTGACAGGGACGGCGGCGGAGATAATACCCGTTATAGAGGTTGATGGCCGTATCATTGGCAATGGTACGCCAGGCCCGCTTACGCTGGACCTGATGAAACGGTTTCACATGCTGACTGCCACAACAGGCGTTCCGGTCTACAAATAAAGAGGTTGCCGGAGGAGGAAAAGAAATGCAGAGCGGGAAAATGACCAAAGGCCTGGAGCGGGCGCCGCACCGTTCCCTGTTAAAGGCCATGGGTTGGATAGACGAAGAAATGAACAGGCCGCTGATTGGCGTTGTCAACTCCGCCAATGACTTTGTGCCGGGACACAAGCACCTGCACCAGCTGGCCGCGGCTGTCAGGGAAGGAGTGCGTCTTGCCGGCGGCACTCCGCTGGAATTTTTTACGATTGGTGTTTGTGATGGTTTGTCGATGGGCCATGTGGGCATGCATTATTCCCTGCCCAGCCGGGAATTGATTGCCGACAGCGTAGAAGTGATGGTCCGCGCCCAGCCGCTGGACGGCCTGGTGTTTATCCCCAACTGTGACAAGATTGTTCCGGGGATGCTGATGGCGGCTGCGAGACTTAACCTGCCGGCCGTTTTTGTCAGCGGCGGCCCGATGCTGGCGGGGCGTTACCGCGGACGCCGGGTAGACCTCGCCAGCGTTTTTGAAGCAGTCGGCAAAGTGAAGGCCGGCCAGATGACGGAACGGGAGCTGACTGAACTGGAAACGTGCGCCTGCCCCGGTGTCGGCTCTTGTGCCGGCATGTTCACCGCTAACACCATGAACTGCCTGACGGAAGCACTGGGGATGGCACTGCCGGGCAACGGCACCGTGCCGGCCATCGCCGCCGACCGCGTGCGCCTGGCGAAGCAAGCGGGCATCTGTGTCATGCAACTGGTACGAAGCGGCCTGACCCCATCCCGGATCATGACACGGGAGGCTTTCTGCAACGCCCTGGCAGTCGATATGGCTATCGGTGGCTCAACCAATACTATTTTGCACTTGCCGGCGGTGGCGCACGAGGCCGGTGTCAGGCTGGACCTGGCGCTGGTTGACGAGATAGGGCGGCGGGTGCCGCAGCTGTGCAAACTGTCCCCGGCCGGGGAGCAGCGGATTGAGGACCTGGACGCGGCCGGCGGAGTGCAAGCCGTCATGAAACGGCTCGGGGAACTTAAGCTGCTGGAGGATTGTTGCCTGACAGTCAGCGGCCTGACGGTGGGAGAACAGGTCGCTTTGGCGGAATGTCTGGACGACAGCGTCATCCGCCCGACGGATAACCCTTACCTGCAAAGCGGCGCTATTGCTGTGCTGCACGGCAACCTGGCACCGGAGGGCTCGGTGGTGAAACAGGGCGCGGTAGCCCCGGAAATGAGGCAAAAAACCGGGCCGGCGCGCGTATTTGACAGCGAGGAGGCGGCGGTGGAAGCCATTCTTGGCGGCCGCATCAGCGCCGGCGATGTTATTGTCATCCGCTACGAGGGACCGAAAGGCGGGCCCGGCTTCCGCGAAATGCTGACAGCCACGGCCGCCGTAGCCGGCATGGGGTTGGACCGGGACGTTGCCCTGATAACCGACGGGCGTTTTTCCGGGGCGACGCGCGGTGCGGCCATCGGCCATATTTCACCTGAAGCGATGGAAGGGGGTCCGATTGCCGTGGTCCGCGAAGGAGATCTGATTGCCATTGATATTCCGGGCCGCAGACTCGATATCCTGATTGACGGGGAGGAGCTGGCGGCGCGGCTGGCAGCGCTGGTGTTACCGCCTCCCAAAATAAACCACGGTTACCTGGCCCGCTATGTACGGCAGGTAACCTCGGCCAGCCGCGGCGCAGTCTTTAAGGAAAGGGGGACTGAGAGATGAGGCTGACAGGTGCCAGGATGGTTCTTGAGGCTCTCAGGCGGGAGAAGGTCGAGTTAGCCTTTGGCTATCCCGGCGGAGCGGTGCTGCCGCTCTACGACCAGCTGTACGATGCCGAAGTGCGCCATATTATGTCCCGGCATGAACAGGGGGCGGTTCATGCCGCCGACGGTTATTCCCGGGCCTCCGGACGCCCCGGAATAGTTTTTGCCACATCGGGCCCCGGCGCTACCAATCTGGTGACCGGTATTGCCACGGCTTATATGGATTCAGTACCCATGGTTATCTTTACCGGGCAGGTTGCTACACCGCTGATAGGAACGGACGCTTTCCAGGAGGCGGACATTACCGGTATCACTTTGCCTGTTACCAAACATAATTATCTGGTTAAAGATGCCCATGACCTGCCCAGAATCATTAAAGAAGCTTTTTATATCGCCACCACCGGCCGCTCTGGACCGGTTCTCATTGACCTGCCGCGGGACATCCAGGCGGCGGAGGCCGAGTTTCATTATCCGCAGGAGGTGAATATTCCGGGCTATAACCCCACCTATCAAGGACATCCGGGGCAAATCACCAGGGCGGCAAAGGTTCTGTCACGCGCCAGGAAACCGGTTATTTACGCCGGGGGCGGCGTGGTCTATTCCGGTGCGCACGGGGAACTGCTGGAGCTTGCGGAAAACACCGGCAGTCCTGTGACAACTACGTTAATGGGGCTTTCCGGCTTTCCCGGCAGGCACCGCCTGGCGCTGGGGATGCTGGGGATGCACGGCACGTACTGGGCCAACATGGCTGTCAATGAAGCCGACCTGATTTTGGCTGTCGGCGCCCGTTTTGATGACCGGGTTACCGGCAAGGTCAGCCGCTTTGCCCCAAGCGCCAAGATTATCCATATTGATATCGACCCGGCGGAAATCGGCAAAAACGTGCGGGTTGATATACCTATTGTTGGCGATGTCAGGCTGGTACTTGCCGAATTGCTGAAAAAAGCAGCTCCGGCCGACACCGGCCCCTGGCTTGAGCAAATCGCGGAATGGCGGCGTGCCGCTCCGCTCCATTATTGCCAGGAACCGGATGGTGAGCTCTGCCCGCAATATGTTATTGAAAAACTGTATGAGGAAACAGGCGGCGAAGCCCTGATTACCACGGAAGTGGGGCAACACCAGATGTGGACCGCTCAATATTACCGCTTTTCCCGTCCCCGCTCTTTCGCCTCCTCGGGCGGTCTTGGCACAATGGGCTATGGATTCCCCGCCTCGCTCGGCATGCAGGCCGCCCGTCCCTCTGAACTGGTCTTTTGCATTGCCGGTGACGGCAGCTTTCAGATGAACATCCAGGAATTGGCGACAGCGGTGGCGTACCGGCTGCCGGTCAAGGTTGCCATCATCAACAACCAGTACCTGGGTATGGTGCGGCAATGGCAGCAGATGTTCTACCGCAGCCGGTACTCTTCGGTTGAATTGCAGCATGGTCCGGATTTTGTCAGGGTGGCTGAAGCCTACGGAGCACTGGGCCTGCGGGTGCACAAGCCCCAGGAAGTGGGCCCGGCACTGCGCCGGGCTATCGAAACAGACGGCCCGGTAGTTATAGACTTCCGGGTCAGGCCGGAGGAAAACGTCTTCCCCATGGTTCCTCCAGGCAGCGCCATTAACGAAATGATCAGGGGGGAGAGCAGTTGAAATATGTTCTTGCGGTACTCGTAGAAAACAAGCCGGGTGTTTTGGCAAGGGTGGCCGGCCTTTTTTCGCGGCGCGGCTTTAACATTGAAAGCCTGGCCGTGGGGCGGACTCTGGACCGGAGCCTTTCGCGGATGACGCTGGAAGTGGACGCAGACGAAAAGACGCTCGAGCAGGTGGTTAAGCAGCTGAACAAGCTGATCAATGTCCTGAAGATTTCCAACCTTACCCTGGAGCCGTCCGTCGGCAGGGAGCTGGTGCTGATTAAAGTGTGTGCCAACGCCGCCAGCCGCTCTGAAATCCAGCAAATTGCCGAAACCTTCAGGGCAAAAATTGTTGATGTTTCGCTGCAGTCGCTGATTATCGAGGTGACGGGCAACGAAGAAAAAATTGAGGCAATCACTCTTTTGTTGGCGCACTATGGTATACTGGAGATTGTACGGACCGGGAAAATAGCCCTGCTCAGGGGCAGCAAGACAACGAAAAACGGGGAGGCCTGAAAATGCTGAAAATGTACTACAATGAAGACGCTAATCTGGAGCTGCTGAAATCGAGGACGGTAGCCGTTATGGGATATGGCAGCCAGGGACACGCCCAGGCGCAAAACCTCCGCGATTCCGGAGTAAATGTGGTGGTGGGCCTGCGACGCGACAGCCGCCGCAGAGCAGAGGCGGCTGCGGCCGGCCTGCCGGTAATGACTGTGGCGGAGGCGGCCGAGGCGGCCAGCGTCATTCAGGTTTTGTTGCCTGACGAGTTTCAGCGCCAGGTCTTTGAAACGGAGATCAGGCCGTACCTGAAAGAAGGCGATGCGCTTGTCTTTTCTCATGGCTTTAACATTCATTACGGACAGATTGTGCCTCCCTCAACCGTTGACGTCCTGCTGGTGGCGCCCAAAAGCCCGGGCCACCTGGTGCGCCGCACTTTCACCGAGGGGGCAGGTGTGCCGGGCCTGCTGGCCGTCCACCAGGACTATACAGGCCAGGCACGCGCGCTGGGCCTGGCCTTCGCCAGAGGGCTTGGCTGCACGCGTGCCGGAGTTATTGAAACAACCTTCAGGGAAGAAACTGAAACAGACCTGTTCGGGGAACAGGCGGTGCTATGCGGCGGAGTTTCCGAACTGGTCAAGGCAGGGTTTGACACATTGGTTGAAGCCGGGTATCAGCCGGAGATTGCCTATTTTGAATGCCTGCACGAACTGAAACTGATTGTGGACCTGTTTTACCAGGGAGGCCTGTCATACATGCGCTATTCAGTCTCCGACACGGCCCAGTTCGGGGATATGACGCGCGGCAGACGGATTATTACCGGAGAAACACGTCTGGAGATGAAAAAAATCCTGGAGGAAATTCAGGATGGAAGATTTGCGCGGGAATGGATCCTGGAAAACAGCGCTAACCGCCCGGTATTTACGGCCCTGGCCCGCCGGGAAAAAGAGCACCTGCTGGAAAAAACAGGAAAGAGCTTGCGCCGCATGATGACCTGGATCGATGCCAAGGAGGACTTTTAATACATGGGCCTTACCATCGCAGAAAAAATTCTGGCTCAGCATGCCGGCCTGAATTATGTTAGTCCCGGTGACTTGGTCAATGTCCGGGTGGACATGGTGCTGGGCAACGACATCACGGCGCCGCTGGCCATTCACGAATTCCGCAAAACCGGGGTGAACGCGGTTTTTGACCGTGACCGCATCGCCCTGGTTCCTGACCATTTTACTCCCAACAAGGATATTAAATCGGCGGAGCAGTGCAGGGAGCTCAGGGAGTTTGCCCGTGAGCAGCAAATTACACATTATTTTGAAATCGGCCGCATGGGGATTGAGCACGTCCTGCTGCCTGAAGAAGGACTGGCCCTGCCGGGGGAAATAATTATCGGCGCCGACTCTCACACCTGCACCTACGGCGCCCTGGGCGCGCTGGCCACCGGCGTGGGCAGCACCGACATGGCGGCGGCCATGGCTTTGGGAGAGGCCTGGTTTAAGGTTCCGGACACCCTGAGGTTTGTTTTTCAGGGCAAACTGCATCCCTGGGTGAGCGGCAAGGATTTAATTCTTTATTGTATCGGGAAAATCGGCGTTGACGGGGCGCTGGATCGCTCTATGGAATTTTGCGGCCCGGTCATTGAAACGCTTTCCATGGACAGCCGGCTGGCCATGTGCAATATGGCGATCGAAGCGGGCGCCATGTGCGGAATCATCGCTCCGGACGAGATCACGCTGGCTTATGTGGCTTCCCGGGCCAAGCGGCCGTTTACGCCGGTGTGGCCGGATGAGGATGCGCACTATGAAAAAACGTTTGTTTTTGATGCGGCGGCGATAGAGCCTCAGGTGGCTTTTCCGCATCTGCCGGAAAATACCAGGGGTATCAGCGAGGTGGGTGAAGTACGCCTTGATCAGGTTGTGATCGGCTCCTGCACCAATGGCCGCATGGAGGACCTGCGCCTGGCCGCCGGCCTGCTCCGCGGGAAAAAAGTGCATCGCGACATAAGGCTGATCGTGATTCCCGGCTCGCAACAGGTTTACCGCCAGGCGATGCACGAGGGACTGCTCGATATTTTTCTGGAGGCGGAAGCGGTGGTCAGCACTCCGACCTGCGGGCCCTGCCTGGGCGGTCATATGGGCATTCTGGCTGACGGGGAGCGGGCCCTGGCTACCACCAACCGCAATTTTGTCGGACGGATGGGACATCCCGGCAGCGAGGTCTATCTTTCCAATCCCGCTGTGGCTGCCGCCTCGGCGGTTACAGGAAAAATATCAGCACCATGGGAGGTGCTGTAATGGAAGGAAATGTCCATAAATTCGGCCATAACGTCGATACGGATGCCATTATTCCCGCACGCTACCTGAACACTTCCGACCCGGCTGAACTGGCCCGGCATGTCATGGAGGACGCCGACCCCTCGTTTCCGCAAAAAGTGCAGCGGGGGGATATCATAGTGGCGCTGAAAAATTTCGGCTGCGGCAGTTCACGGGAACACGCCCCGCTGGCGATCAAAGCTGCCGGCGTTTCCGCTGTTATCGCGCACTCTTTCGCCCGTATATTTTACCGCAACGCCATCAATATCGGGCTGCCGATCCTGGTATCTCCCGAAGCCGCTGAGAAAATAGCTGCCGGAGACCGGGTACGCCTGGACCTAGGTACGGGGCGCATCGAGAACCTGACTGCGGGGGAATATTACCAGGCTACGCCTTTCCCTCCGTTTATGCAGGCACTGATTGAAAAGGGCGGACTTATTCCGTATGTACAATGGCGCCTGCAACAAAGATAACTACAACTTTAAGGAACATTTTCTTCCGGCTCGCCGGGGATGACCAGCAAGCACAAAAGGTAAGCAACCACCCCGCCGAACCCCATGCCCAGGAAGATGGAGGCGATCACCCAGAACAGACGGATTACGGTAGGGTCAATGCTGAAGTAAGCGGCAATCCCGCCGCAGACTCCGCCAAGCATACGATCCTTACTGGAGCGATACAGACGCTTTGTCATGTGCAGTCTCCTTTCCATGGGGATTTGTCGGTGTAATTCGCCCGGGATCAGGGAAATCCCTTTATTGAATGCTAAGGAGGTGAGAATTGCATGGCTGTCTGGCAGTGTCCGCAGTGCGGTTATGAGCAGGAAGCTCGCTGTAAGCCAAAGAAATGTCCTAATTGCGCTGAACAGGGGCCTTTTATTAAGAAAGAGGACGAGAAAAAGAAGTAGTAGTATAAGAAGAGCACTAAGGGTGCTCTTCTTGCATAAATAATAAAGTTTGCTTTTTTGTGAAAGATTAACCTTTTGGAAGGAATTTACCGGCAAACGGTCGAAGTAAGCAGCGGTTTGCCTTCACGAGTCAGTTAAGGAGGTTTGGCATGAAAAGCTACGCAACGGAACAACTCCGCAATGTGGCGCTGATAGCCCACGGCGGAGCCGGCAAAACATCTTTGGCCGAAGCAATGCTCTACACGGCCGGAGCCATTACACGTCTTGGCAAGGTAGAGGCCGGGACAACAACGCTCGATTTCGACCCGGAAGAAGTGAGGCGGCAGATTACCATTAACACCTCGCTGGCGCCGCTGGAATGGGCGGGTGTCAAGGTTAACCTGCTGGACACTCCGGGATATTTTGATTTTATCGGTGATGTCGCCGGTGTCCTGCGGGTAGCCGATGCGTGCATTGTCTGTGTTTCCGCCGTGGCCGGTGTGGAAGTGGGTACGGAGAAAGTCTGGTCATATGCCGACCAGCATAATCTTCCGAGATTGGTCTTTGTCAATAAGATGGACAGGGAGAACGCTGATTTTGACCGGACAGTAACGCAGTTGCAGCAGTTTTTCGGGTTAAAGGTCGCGCCGGTCCAGGTGCCCGTTGGTACGGAAGCGGACTTTCGCGGCGTCGTTGACTTGGTGGAGATGAAGGCTCGCTTGTTCAGCGGTGACGGGAAAAAATTAAGCGAGGACGGAATGCCGGCGGAAAGTGCCGCCAGAGCGGCAAGTTACAGGGAAAAGCTGATGGAAGCGATTGCTGAAAGCGATGATGAGTTACTGCTTAAATATCTTGACGGTGAGCCGCTGGAGCTGGAAGAAATGAAAGCCGGACTGCGTAAAGCAGTCCTGACCGGGAAAGTTATCCCTGTGCTGTGCGGCTCGGCAACACAGAACTACGGGTTGCAGCCGCTGCTCGGGATGATTGCCGACTGCCTGCCATCCCCGGGCGATGTGGGGGGCGTGCAGGCAATAAAAGCGGACAGCGATGAAGAAGTACAGCTGAAAATTACCTCCGCGGGACCGTTGGCGGCACTGGTCTTTAAGACCTTTGCCGACCCGTTCGTGGGCAAGATATCTTACTTTAAGGTTTATTCCGGTTCGATGCGCGGCGACAGCCAAATCTACAACGTTAATAAAGGCAAAGCAGAGCGGGTTGGGCAGCTCTTCTCAATGCTCGGAAAGAATCAGTTGAACATGGAACAGGTAACGGCCGGAGATATTGCTGCGGTAGCCAAGCTGCAGGTCACTGCTACAGGCGACACCCTTAGCGATAAGAACACAGACACGGTCTTTGCGCCCATTTCCTTTCCCGAACCCGTGATAACTTATGCGGTGGAACCCAAAAAACAGGGGGAAGAAGATAAGGTGGCAGCGGGGCTGGCCCGTTTCCTGGAAGAAGATCCTACTTTCCGCATGGAACGAAGCACGGAAGTTAAACAAACGCTGATCTCCGGCATGGGGGAGCTGCATCTGGAGATTATTACAGGCAGGCTGGCCAAAAAGTTCGGCGTGGAGGTAGAGTTGACCCCGCCAAAGGTTCCCTATAAAGAAACTATCCGCGGTACGGCCAAGGTGGAGGGCAAACACAAGAAACAGTCCGGAGGGCGCGGTCAGTATGGACATGTCTGGGTAGAGTTTTCGCCGCTGCCGGCAGGGGAACAGTTTGTCTTTGAAGATAAAGTTTTTGGCGGCGCCGTACCCAGGCAATATATCCCCGCGGTGGAAAAAGGGCTGCGTGAAGCGCTGGAATCAGGGACGCTGGCCGGTTTCCCGGTGGTTGATATTAAGGCCAGCCTTTATGACGGCTCGTTCCATACGGTGGATTCCTCTGAAATGGCCTTTAAGATTGCGGCGCACCTTGCTTTTAAAAAGGGTATGGAACTGGCCAGGCCGGTGTTGCTGGAACCGGTGATGCTGGCCGAGGTGAGTGTCCCCGAGCAGTTTATGGGGGACATTATGGGGGACTTAAACAGCAGGCGCGGCCGCATTCTCGGCATGGAGTCCGCGCAGGGCTTTCAGAAAATCAAGGCTCATGTGCCAATGGCAGAGATGCTTAAGTACTCTATTGACCTGCGCTCCATGACACAGGGACGAGGTTCTTTTACCATGAAATTCGACCATTACGAGGAAGTGCCCGGCCAGATTTCCGAGCAGATAATTGCCGCCAGCCGTGCGGCCAAAAAGGACGAAGCGTAGCTGCAACGGGGAAGGGACACTGTTCCGGACGCACAATGCGTCAATCTTTAAGCAAGCGTGGGTACGCTTGCTTTTTGCCAGACAGGGAGCCACAAGTCAAAGAGCGGCACCGGGGGCATACACTGTATCAAAAAGACGGGGGTGAGTTAAATGACCATGCGCCGGATAGCAGTACTGTTTGGTGGCCGCTCCGGGGAGCACGAGGTTTCCGTGCGCTCCGCAGCCTCTATTATTGCAGGCTTAAACTCTCTTGGCAAGTTTGAGGTAATGCCGGTAATGATCAGTAAGGACGGCGGCTGGTTTTATCGTGAGGTGCGGGTAACGGTTCTGCCGGATCCGGCAAGCCGCGGCCTGTATATTCTGGAAGGGGAGGAAACAGGCCGCCTGCTGCCGGTGGACCTTGTGTTTCCGGTATTGCACGGCCCTTATGGAGAGGACGGTACGATTCAGGGCCTGCTGGAACTGGCCTGCATCCCTTACGTTGGCGCCGGAGTGGCCGGGTCTGCAGTAGGCATGGATAAAGTTCTGATGAAAGCGGTTCTTAGCCAGGCAGGTATCCCCGTGGGGGAACATCTCTGGTTTACGGCTTTTCACTGGCAAGGGCAGTCTGAAACACTCGCCTGCCGGGTGGAAAGGGAACTTGGCTTTCCCTGTTTTGTCAAGCCGGCTAACCTTGGCTCCAGCGTAGGAGTATCCAAAGTGTATCGTGCGGCGGAACTGCCGGCGGCGGTTGAGAGCGCACTGCGTTACGATCGGAAGGTGCTGGTGGAAAAATTCCTGCCTGGTCGGGAGCTGGAGGTCAGCGTGCTGGGCAATGATGACCCGGAAGCCTCGGTGGTGGGAGAGGTTATTCCCTGCAACGATTTTTATGACTATCAGGCAAAATATCTGGATGACCGCTCAAAGCTGATTATACCGGCAAAACTGTCAGCGGAGCTGACGGAGCAGGTGCGCGGGCTGGCAGTCAGCACTTTTAGGGCGCTGGACTGTTCGGGCATGGGGCGAGTTGATTTTTTTGCCGATGACGTGACGGGACAGGTTTATGTCAATGAAATTAACACTATCCCGGGGTTTACCTCCATCAGCATGTACCCCAAAATGTGGGAAGCAAGCGGACTGCCTTTTGCCGGACTGCTTGACAGGCTGGTTGAACTGGCGCTGGAACGCCACGCGGAAAAAAGCTTGCTGGAAACCTCTTATATCCCGGGATAAACGAGGTGAAAGTAATGAAACGGATTTTTTTCCTCTGCATAACACTTCTTCTCTTTCGGACAAGCCCGGGTTTCGGCGAGTTGACAGTATTGCCGCCGGAGGAAATGCTGGCCAGGGCTCAGATAATCGTTGCGGGAGTGGCGCTGGAAATCCGGCCTGATCGGGAGCAGCCGGAGTTTGTGTTACAGGTTGACACGGTATACAAGGGGAGTCTCGCTTCCCCCCGGCTGCTGTTGCCGTTGCCGGAGTTGCCCGACTGGGATACGGATGGCAGACCAGCCGGAACCGTGCCTGCTGAGGGCTCGCGGCTGCTGCTTTTACTGGTGACAGACGAAGCGGGGAGGCTTGCTCCTGTTGCTGACCTGAACTGGGCGGCCTTCATGGCGGAAGGTACCGCCACGCGCCTGTTTTTTGGCGCCAGCACCAAAGAGTGGCAGGAAGAACAATATATCGCGGCGTTTAACAGCTACCTGACGGAAGCCGGGACACGCCGTCCGGCAGACGCAAACAGGGAGCCTGAACCTGGAGCGGAAGCCGAAGAAAGTCCGCCGGGCAACGCGTTAAGAGCCTTGCCGTTCCTGCTGGCCGGCATTTTTTTGCTGGCGCTGGCACTTTCCAGGAGGATTCGTAAACTGCCTGACAGCAAAGGCCGGGCCGGGCCGGCCATCCGTAAATAAGCGGGCGGCCGGCGGATGCGGCGGTACCTTGTCCTTTGCCTGAAACTATAGTAAAATAAAGCGAAACAGTACTTAAGGACTGCAACACGGATAATCCGGAAGACTATCCCGGCCTTCCGGATGGTTGCTGAAAGGGGAAGCACAATGGGGAAACAGGGAACATTCAGGCTTAAAGCAGGGTTGGCGGAAATGCAAAAGGGCGGAGTGATCATGGATGTCACTACGCCGGAACAGGCCCGGATAGCTGAGGAGGCCGGAGCGGTGGCGGTTATGGCGCTGGAAAGGGTTCCCGCCGATATCCGGGCCGCCGGAGGAGTGGCCAGGATGGCTGACCCGGAAGTAATTCTCCGTATTATGGATGCGGTTACTGTTCCGGTGATGGCCAAGGCGCGGATCGGGCATTTTGTGGAAGCCCGGATCCTGCAGGCGCTTGGCGTTGATTATATCGATGAAAGCGAAGTATTGACGCCGGCTGACGAAGAATTTCACATCAATAAGCATGAGTTTACCGTCCCCTTTGTCTGCGGAGCCCGCAACCTGGGTGAGGCGCTGCGCCGGATTGGGGAAGGCGCGGCCATGATTCGCACCAAGGGGGAACCCGGAACAGGCAATGTGGTGGAAGCGGTCCGACATATGCGCGTCATGCAGAGTGAGCTGCGTAAACTGTTGCATACACCGGACGACGAGCTGATGACGCTGGCCAAGCTGATGGGGGCGCCATATGAGTTGTTAAGGGAAATAAAGGCTGTCGGCCGGCTGCCGGTAGTAAACTTTGCCGCCGGCGGCATTGCCACTCCGGCCGATGCGGCGCTGATGATGCAGCTTGGCAGCGACGGAATTTTTGTCGGTTCCGGTATTTTCAAGGCCAAGGATCCCAAATCCCGGGCCAAGGCCATTGTGGAAGCAGCGCTGCACTATGACGACGCGCAGATGCTGGCCGAAATTTCCAAAGGACTTGGAGAAGCGATGCCCGGACTGGAAATCGCCGCCATCCGCAGGGAAGAACGGATGCAGGAGCGCGGCTGGTAGGATGCGGCCGCTTAAAATCGGCGTGCTTGCGCTTCAGGGAGCGGCACGGGAGCACTTGTCCGCACTGCAAAGGTGCGGTGCGGAAGCCGTACCTGTCAGGCGCCGCGAGCAGCTGGCGGAGCTTGACGGCCTTGTACTTCCCGGCGGCGAGAGTACAACCATCGGCAAACTGGTAATGCGGTACGGACTGGCAGACCCCATCAGGGAACTGGCGGCATCCGGCAAGGCACTGTTTGGTACCTGCGCAGGCATGATTTTGCTGGCCCGGGCTATCAGTGGCTCCGACCAGTTCTGTCTTGGTTTGCTGGACATCGAGGTAATGCGCAACGCCTTTGGCCGCCAACGGGAAAGCTTCGAGGCGGATCTTGCCGTGCCCGTACTGGGGGAAGAGCCGTTTTGCGCACTGTTTATCCGTGCTCCGTTAGTGGAGAAGGTCGGGGAAAAAGTGCAGGTGCTGGCAACATACGAGGAACGCGTGGTGGCAGCGCGCCAGGGCAGGGTGCTGGTAGCATCCTTTCATCCGGAATTAACGACGGATTTGCGACTGCACCGCTATTTTTTAAGCCTGGCCCGGGAGGCCGAAGAGAATGGCAAGGATGATTAAGGATGGGCGAGCGCTATATTTTTGATTTGCTGGCGGCAGCGGCCGGGATTACCCTGCCGCTGCCGCCCGTGGCGAGCGGCGTAAAGACATGCGAGACTGCTGCCCGGCGGCACGCAGCCCTCGCGGCGGAAGCAGCCGGGTGTACCCGTTGTCCCTTGCGCGGCCAGGCCACTCAGGTAGTGTTTGCCGACGGAGACCCCGGGGCGGACCTGATGCTGGTCGGGGAAGGACCGGGTGCAGAGGAAGACAGGCAGGGTGTGCCGTTTGTCGGTGCAGCCGGGCAACTCCTGAACCGCATTCTTGAGGCGGCGGAAATAAAGCGTGAGGAGATATATATTGCCAATGTGGTCAAGTGCCGCCCGCCGGGCAACCGCCTGCCGCAAAAGGACGAGGTGGCGTCATGTCTGCCGCTGCTGATGCGGCAGATCGAGATTGTTTCGCCCAAAATCCTGGTCTGTCTGGGTTCATTGGCCACGCAGGCGCTTATCGGCCAGAACAGCAGGGTCAGCAGCCTGCGCGGCACCTGGCATACCATGGGAGAAATACGGATTATGCCTACGTTTCACCCTGCAGCGCTGCTGCGTGACCCTGCCAAAAAACGGCCTGTCTGGGAAGACATGAAGCTGGTCCGGGATGCTTATCGGCAATTACGCCAGGGGAGGGAAGCCGGTGGCGAAAATTCTCGTGGTTGATGATGAGAAAACAATCGTTAAAGGGCTGAAATTCGGCCTGGAGAAAGAAGGCTATGAAGTGGTTGCCGCCTATGACGGCGAGGAGGCGCTGGCTGTTTTTGCCGCAGAAAAGCCGGATCTGGTAATCCTGGATCTGATGTTGCCGGGAGTCGACGGGTTTGAGGTCTGCCGCCGGCTGCGCAAGGGAAGTGAAGTGCCGGTAGTAATGCTGACGGCGCGGGGCGAGGATATTGATAAAATTCTGGGGCTCGAACTGGGTGCGGACGACTATGTGACCAAGCCGTTCAATCCCCGGGAACTGGTAGCGCGGGTCAAGGCAATCCTGCGCCGTGCGCAAACGCAGGATCCGGCTCAACTGCGCGTAATTAAGGTTCAGGAGCTGCAAATTGACCTTTTCCAGCATAAGGTACGGGTCAAGGACAAAGATGTTGACCTGACCAGCAAGGAATTTGCCCTGCTAAGCCTGCTGGCCAGTCACCCGGGCCGTATTTTCAGTCGGGAGCAGTTGCTTGAGCAGATTTGGGGATATGATTATTACGGAGATGCACGCACCGTTGATGTCCATATCCGCCATCTGAGAGAGAAATTAGAACAGTCTCCGGGATCTCCTAAACTGATTCTGACGGTCTGGGGAGCCGGGTACAAATTCCGGGAGGGCAAAAGTGTTTAGCAATTTGCGTACAAAGTTGACCGTCAGTTATCTGGTGTTGATTTTGGCGGTTATGTTGCTGACGTCTTTTTTCCTGCTTAATATCCTGGAGCAGTATTATCTCTATCAACAGGCCGAGCTGCCGGTTTACCGGGTGCTGGGCGACATCCGCAGTTTCCTGGCGATAGCAACTGTGCTGGCCATGGTGGTGGCAGGTTTCCTGGGCTCTGTTCTCGCTCACCGCATGACGGTTTCCATCACCTCGCTGACCAGGGCGGCAGAGCAGATGGCCAAAGGCGACCTGAGCCAGCGGGTTCGGGTGAGGTCACGTGATGAAATCGGCCAACTGGCGGGCCAATTCAATATTATGGCCAGCCGCCTGCAGGAAATGACGCGGCAGCTGCGCGAGTTTGTAGCCAATTCTTCCCATGAGCTGCGTACGCCTCTTACCTCCCTGAATATTCTCGTCAAATCTTTGCGGGAATACCCGTTGGAGAAAGAAGAAAGGGAAGAATTTCTTGCTGACATTGACCAGGAACTGGAGCGCCTGACCAAGCTTGTGGAAAACCTTTTGGACTTGACCAGGCTGGACCGGCTGGCGGCGGAAGATACGATGCACTCGGCCGACGTAGTCCCTATTATTGCCGGCACGCTCGAAATGCTGAGAAAGCGGGCTGAGCTGAAAGGACTGGTCTTTACCTACTCGTTGCCGGAGCGGTCAGGACCGGTTTTTGCCGTGCCTCATCAACTCAAACAGATGGTTTTTAACTTGGTTGATAATGCCATAAAGTATTCGCTGCCCGGCGGAGCTGTAACGGTATCTCTCAGGCAGGAGCAGGAAGAATTACTGCTGACGGTGTCAGATACCGGCAGCGGAATTCCTCCTGAATACCGGGAAAAAGTTTTTGAACGGTTTTATCGGGTGGATAAAGCCCGTTCCCGCGAACAGGGGGGGACCGGGCTTGGGCTCGCTATCGTCAAAGAAATTGTCTCCCGCCACGGCGGGAAGGTTTGGGCGGAAGAGACCCTGGGCGGCGGCGCAACTTTTGTTGTTTCGCTGCCGCTGGCGCTGGTCCCTGCCCAGGCGGAACCACTATAATAATACGAAAGAGGTTGCCGAATGCAGACCTTTCTGACAGAAGCCGTCCGCTTGCTGGCCGGCCATGTCTCCCTTGACAATGAACAAATTCTGAGCGAGCTGGAAACCCCTCCCGGACCGGAACTCGGTGATTTTGCCTTCCCCTGCTTTGGCCTGGCCAGGGTCTTTCGCTCCGCACCGGCTAAAATTGCTGCCGAACTGGCCGGGAAAATTTCCCCCGGCCAATATTTTTCCCGGGTGGAGGCGCACGGACCTTACCTGAACTTCTACTGTAACCGCCAACTGCTGACAGCGGAAACACTGGCCGTAGTCTTTGACCGGAAAGAGCGTTACGGCTGGCAGGACCGGGGCTTGGATCGTACGGTGGTAATCGATTTTTCCGCCCCCAATATTGCCAAACCGTTCGGCATAGGACACCTGCGCTCCACGGTCATCGGCCAGGCGCTGTACCGCATCTACCAGGCAGTGGGCTTTCGCTGCGTTGGCATCAATCACCTGGGCGACTGGGGGACACAGTTTGGCAAACTGATTGTCGCTTACCTGCGCTGGGGGGATGCCCGGCAACTTGAAGAAAACCCTATTGAACATCTGTATGACCTGTATGTCCGTTTTCACCGCGCGGCGGAAGCCGAACCCGCGCTGGAGGCCGAGGCGCGTGAGTGGTTTTTGAAACTGGAAAGCGGCGAGCCGGAGGCGCGGAAGCTATGGCTCCAGTTCAGGAACCTTAGCCTTGAAGAATTTAAAAGGGTCTACGCGTTGCTTGGCGTCAGCTTTGATTACTACCAGGGTGAAAGCTTTTATAACGAAATGCTGGATGGTACTGTGCGCCAGGTAGAGGAAAAGGGTCTGGCTACGCTTTCCGAAGGCGCTCTGATAGTTTCCCTGGACGAGGAAGGTCTGCCTCCCTGCCTGCTGCGCAAGCAGGACGGAGCCACTCTTTATGCCACGAGAGATTTGTGTGCCGCTATTTATCGGCACCGGAAGTTTAACTTTGACCGCATGTTGTACGTCGTGGGGGCGGACCAGGCGCTGCACTTCCAGCAGCTGTTTGCCGTACTGAAAAAAATGGGTTGCCGGTGGGCGGAATCTTGCGTTCATGTCCCCTTTGGCCTGATTCGCTTTAAAGACGGAAAGATGTCAACCCGTCAGGGGACACTTATTTTCCTGGAAGACGTTTTGGCCAGGGCCACTGAGCTGGCCGCCGCCATTATCGCCGAAAAAAATCCCAGCCTGCCGGACAAAGAGAAAGTAGCCGGCCAGGTAGGGATTGGTGCCGTGATATTTGCCGACCTCAGCAGCGACCGGGTGAAGGACATAGAGTTTGAATGGGAGAAAGTGCTTGATTTTTCAGGTGAGACGGCTCCCTACATCCAATATTCCCATGCCCGGATTTGCAGTATCCTGCGCAAGGCTCCCGACTGGGAAGGGGCGTATGACGCTACCCTGCTAACCAGCCCCGAGGAACAGCAATTGGTAAGCGTGCTGGCCCGCTTCGGGCAGGCGATTGAGCGAGCGGCTGAAACAAATAAGCCTTCAGCGGTGGCCAGGTATCTTATTGAGCTGGCAAAGGACTTTAATAAGTTTTACCACCAGTGCCCGGTACTGACGGCCGACATCTCCAGGCGCGCCTCCAGGCTGGCACTGGTTGCGGCTACCCGCCAGGTTTTGCAAAACGGCTTGACCTTGCTTGGCATCGCCGCCCCTCAAGAAATGTAGGATACAACTGCTTTTAAACCGCCATCTGCGTCGTTGCTCCTGCGGTCCTCACTCCGACGTACGCTCTGGTACGCCTTCGTTCCGGTCCTCGTCGCGCCTGGCATCTGACGATTTCTAAGCAGCTGCATCATATTAAAAAGGGTTCCCGGCTAAGGCCAAAAATATAAAAAGAAAGCCAAACAGCAAAAAAAGCACGGCACTGGCCAGTTGAATCGTGCCTGCCGGCAGCCTGGCCAGAAAACGGGAACCCAGGTAAGCGGCCGCTCCGTGATTAACCAGCTGTCCGCTCATAGCGCCAAAAAAGACCGGCAGCGGTGCGCCGGTGGCTGCCGCGAGTGCTACGGCAGTTAACTGTGTTTTGTCACCAAGCTCCGCGAAAAAAACGATTAAAAAAGTATGTAAAATTATGGCGCCGGCCGGCTTTTGCACCTGTTGCTCCGGTGCCATTGCCTTTGCCCGCAGCAGCCATGCTCCCATCGCCAGAAAAAATATGCCGCTCGCCGGCAAAGTAGTTTTGGCCGGCAGAAGCTCCGCCAAAAGATCTCCCAGCACAACGGCCGGCAGCGTAATGGCCGCCAAGGCGCCAAGCGCTCCTGCCAGCACCTGGCGCGGCGGAAAACGCGAGGCCAGCATCAGGGTGACAAGCTGTGTTTTATCGCCCAGTTCGGCCAGCAGCGTGGCAATGAAAGCAAGGAAATAAGCGGTTATTTCGAACACCTCCGGGAACTGATCTTGACGTCCTAATCACTTAATGTTATCATAAGTGTAATCATGATGTCAGGAGGGGATGAGAAGTGCTGCGGACACAAATCCAGCTTACCGAGCAACAGGTTGCCTCTTTAAAAGCCAGAGCAGCGGCAGAGGGGATTTCCATGGCCGAGTTAATCCGCCGGTCCATTGATTTGGCGCTGACTTCTTCCCTGCTTCCGGAGCCGTCAAATCAGACACAGCGGGCCATGGCTGTTGCCGGACGCTTTTGCTCCGGGCTGGGCGATTTAGCGGAAAATCATGACAAATACCTGGCGGAAGACCTCGGCAAATGAGTGTTTTTGTTGACACCTCAGCACTGTTGGCTGTCATGGATGCAGACGATGCACATCACGCTTCAGCCAAAGAAGAATGGATCAATTTACTGGAGTCAGGAGAAACCTTGGTCTGCAACAATTATGTCTTATCGGAGGCCTACGCCCTCATACAACACAGGTTAGGACTTGCAGCGGTCAGGGCTTTTCACGAGGACGTATATCCTATACTGAAAGTGGAATGGATTGATGATCCCCTGCACCGTCAGGCTGCCAATTCCCTGCTTACCGCTAACAGGAGAAGCCTGAGCCTGGTTGATTGCGCGAGCCTTAATACCATGCGCCAGTTGAACGTCAGAAAGGTATTCACTCTCGATAAACATTTTATTGAGCAAGGGTTTACCTGCATACCAGGCAAAGAGGACCATTAAGCGCAAAAAAACCGGGATTAAACCCGGCTCTTACCTTTATGGTGCGCCCGGAGAGATTTGAACTCCCGGCCTTCTGATCCGTAGTCAGACGCTCTATCCAGTTGAGCTACGGGCGCGTAAAGCTATAGTAACATAACAAAGCAACAAAATCAAGCGCCGCCGCCGGGCAAATTTTTCAAGCCGCGGCTCCCCGGGCGGAGTGGCTTTGCTTCATGTCTCACTGAGCAAAATTTAGCAGCGCTTTTAGCTGTGTAAGCTGCTCAGCGGACAGCTCCCGGCGCAGCAGATCCAGGACCTGTTGCGCTTCCTCCGGCGTAATTCCTCCTTCTGCCACTTCCGTCAGCATAGTCAGTCCCTCCGGGCCAATTTGCCCGAGAATGGGCAAGACAGCCAGCAGGCCCTGGAGGTTGACCTCAGGGGACAGCGCCGGGACTGTTTCCCGGAAATTTTCCACGGCCGGCTGCAAAACGGTGTTTAAGGCTGTCAGATACTGCAGGGCCAGCGGCCACAGGATGAAGTAAATGCCGCCGATGATAATTGTCAGGCATAATAATAACAGCACCATAAGTTTTTTAAGCATAGCGGGAACCTCCTTGACATAAGCTCCAGGCATATAATATGCGGACGGTTTCAGGATACTATACTATCATAACAAATGTATTCTGTTTGCAGCGGAGAAGTCCTGCAAAATTAAACCGCAGCGGTTACAGGACTTTTGCACCGCTTGCCGAATTCAGACAAAAAACCGGGGGAGAGGCCGTGACAGTTATCACCGTTTCCAGGCAGTTTGGCGCGGGCGGCGAGTTGCTGGCGCGTACCGTTGCGGAAGAACTGGGCTTTTTGCTGGTTGACCGCAAGCTGATTGCGGCCGGCCTTGCGGAGCTGGGGCTGCCTCCGCAACTGGTACGTTTTGACGAGACGGCACCAAAGGCGGAGCAACCGGAAAAAAAACGCCGCTTCTATGTGACCGCGCTGCATGAATACCTGATGAACCTGGCCGCCAGCCGCTCAATAGTTCTTTTGGGACGGGGCGGACAGTTTTTGTTTCGGGACCACGCGGACGCTTTTCATATTTTTGTCCAGGCCCCGCTTACGCAACGGGTCGAGTGGGTAAGCCAGATTTATGGCCTGGAAGAAAAGGCGGCCGCCCGCCTGGTCCGCGAACAGGAGCAGAGGAAAAGACGGTACATCCGTCGCGCATTTGGCCATTCCCGGGTTGACATGGCCTTATATGACCTGATACTGAACACCGCCAAACTGACTCCCCAGGGAGCTGTCAAAACGGCCCTCTTTGCCTTGTCCAGATTCAGTGAACGCGCCCGGCAGCCCGTGGCGCCTGCAGCTGTTCCGGGAATTCGGGAGTCAGGAAAAGACAGTCCGTTTATGCACGAAAGTGAGACTGAGTTTGCCCGCGTCCTCGATTTTTACAACATCCCCTGGCAGTATGAACCGCGCACCTTCCCGTTGCAGTGGGACAGCGAAGGTCATGTCACGGAGGCTTTTACCCCCGACTTTTACCTTCCCGACCAGAATATTTATGTTGAGCTGACCACGCAGCGCCAGAAACTGGTCTGGAAAAAGAACAGGAAAATGCGCCGCTTAAAAGAGCTCTACCCTGAGGTTAACGCCAAAATCGTTTACGGCAAGGATTACAGCAGCTTGCTGAAAAAATTCGGACTCGACAAAGAGTGAGCGCGATGGGAGGTAAGCCATGAAGCACCGTCTGGAACGACTGTTGTCACAGGAAGAGATTCAGGCTGAGATTGCCAGGCTGGGGCAGGATATTTCCCGCGATTACGCGGGTAAAGAACTGGTGCTGGTCTGTGTCCTGCGCGGCAGCGTCTATTTTGCCGTAGATCTCAGCCGCCGGCTTTCCATCCCGTTCATCCTGGATTTCATCGGTATTTCCAGCTACGGCCAGGAAACAGACCCGCTGGGCATTGTCCGCATTACCAAAGACCTGGATGTGCACATTGCCGGCAGGGAAGTGTTGATCGTGGAAGACATTGTTGACACGGGGCTGAGCCTCAACTACCTGTTGCGCAACTTAAAAACCCGCCATCCTGCAGGATTGCGGGTCTGCTCGCTCTTAAATGTGCCGGCCAGACGGATTGTAACGGTACCGGTTGATTACCAGGGGTTTGAATTGCCCAATGTTTATGCTGTGGGGTATGGTCTTGATTATCATGAACGATACCGCAACCTGCTGGAGATTGCCGTCCTGATAGAGGAACCGCAATAAAGAACCAAGCCCCAACAGACCCCCCGCACCCACGAAGTTAATCCTCTGCCTGCCTTAGTTGGTTCCGCGCCTTAGGCGAAACTCTCATTAACAGGCTTGGCGTTACTTCTCTGCCGTCACCGGCCGTGGATACTTCCTGCCTCTCGGAGCTTGGTAGTGCCAGATTCCAACAGACCTTCTCTTCCGGCGGAACTCCCCGAGTGCTTCCCGCTGCCGGCATGATATCCGGCAATCTTTCCGCTGTCGGGTCAGACGTTCCTTCCCGTGTTACCGGCGCACCTCCGGATAACCTTTGGCAACTGCCCTTACACGTTCCCGACTTACCTTACCGTACGCTGGCCTTTCTCACTTGGTGATACTCGACTTCGCGCCGTCACAGGCTTGCGACCGGTTAGTCCTGTCTCTCGGAACCTGGTAAACTCATTATCGCATAGTATAAATTTTCTGTCAATAGCATTTTTGAAGTTTTTAAAAAAATATCCCCGGAAAGCCTCCGGGGCCGGTATTTGTTGCTGGCGGAGAGAGAGGGATTCGAACCCTCGAAGCAGGTTTTAGTCCCGCTTAATCGCTTAGCAGGCGACCGCCTTCGACCTACTCGGCCATCTCTCCGCTTGTTGCTGCAGGCTCAGCCGCTCCGCCTGAAAATTGGCGGAGGGGGTGGGATTCGAACCCACGGCTCTTTCGAGTCACTGGTTTTCAAGACCAGCTCCTTAAACCGCTCAGACACCCCTCCGGGCGCATTTGCAAGTATAGCATATTATTACGCAGGCGTCAACCCAAACGTGCCGCAATTTTACATTATTTCCCAATAAAAATGCTTTTTAAGGACGGAAAGTAAGGCCGTAACGCTTCCGGAATCAGGACGCTGCCGTCCTGCTGCTGGCAGTTTTCCAGGATAGCTGCTACTGTCCGCCCCACTGCCACTCCTGAACCATTCAGGGTATGTACGAACTCAACCCGGCCGCTTTGGCTGCGGCGGAAGCGGATGCCGGCCCGTCTGGCCTGAAAGTCGCTAAAATTGCTGCAGGAGGAGATTTCCCGGTATGTATTGTACGCCGGCAGCCAGACCTCCAGGTCATATTTTTTGGCAGCGGCGAACCCAAGTTCCCCGGTACACATCAGGACGGTTCGAAACGGAAGGCCGAGGCGCTGCAGAACTTTTTCGGCGTTGCGCACCAGCTTTTCCAGCTCCTCTGCAGAGTCCTCCGGTCGGGTAAATTTGACCAGCTCCACCTTGTTAAACTGGTGTTGGCGGATCAGGCCGCGTGTATCGCGGCCGTGGGCCCCGGCTTCCGCTCGGAAACAGGCGCTGTAGGCCGCATAGTTAATGGGCAGCGCTTCTTCAGGCAAAATTTCCTCACGGTGCAGGTTTGTTACCGGTACTTCCGCCGTGGGAATCAAAAAATACTCCGTACCCTGGACCCGGAAAGCGTCTTCCTCAAATTTCGGCAACTGGCCGGTGCCGGTCATGCTGTGACGGTGAACCAGAAAAGGGGGAAAAATTTCCCGGTAGCCATGTTCCGTCGTATGCAGGTCAAGCATAAAGTTAATCAACGCCCGCTCCAGTTGGGCTCCCATTCCCTTGTAGAAAGCAAACCTGGCTCCGGTTACTTTTCCCGCCCGCTCAAAATCAATGATGTCGAGGTTGGCAGCTATTTCCCAGTGCGGTTTCGGCGCAAACGTAAACTGTGGCGGTTCCCCGTCGTGACGGATGGGGACGTTTTCCTCCTCGCTGCGGCCTACCGGCACTTCCGGAGCGGGAATGTTGGGCAGTGTCAGCAGAAACTCCTGCAACAGGTCTTCGGTGCCGCGGATTTCTCCGTCCAACGTTTTAATCTGCAGGGAAACCTGGCGCATTTCCTCGATAAGGGCGGCGGAGTCCCGGCCTTCGTGTTTGCGCCGTGCTATTTCCGCGGAAACAGTGTTGCGCCTGTTTTTCAGTTGTTCTGACTCGCGCAGCAGCATACGGCGGCTGGTGTCGGCCTGCGTAAAAGTTTCAAGCAATGCTTCCTCGCCTTTGTCGGCAAGCGCCTTGGCTACTGTTTCCGGGTTTTCCCGGACAAACTTCAGGTCGAGCATCTCGAATTCACCTCCGAAAAAAACAAAAACCTTTCACTATCCGCTGTCTGGCTTTAGTGTTTAGTATATCCGGTGCTGCCTGAAAATGCAAGGCTTAGCCGGCGTCGGCCTGCTCCCGCTCCTGAGTCAGATTTTCGGGGAAACAGGGTTTGCAGGTCAACTCGACGAATAAAAACCCATTCGGATGACTGGAGGGCCCTGACCCGTGAAGATGATGAGAGGGATGTTGCTGGCGCTCACCCCGGCAACGGTGGCTGCTCTTTGGTTTTACAGGCTGCCTGCCCTGTGGCTGATTGCCGTCAGTGTTACTGCGGCGGTAGCCGCTGAGGCGCTTTGGCAGAAAGCTTTTAAAAAACCGGTAAAAATTAAAGACTTAAGTGCCGCAGTCACCGGCTTGCTCTTTGGCCTCAGCCTGTCGCCGTCCGTACCGTTGCCTGTGGCAGCGGCCGGAGCAGCCTTTGCCATTATTGTGGGAAAACAGTTTTTTGGCGGGTTTGGCAAGAACCTGTTCAATCCGGCGCTGACAGGGCGGCTGTTTGTTGTTTTGGCTTTTCCCGGCGTGATGCGCCCCTGGCTGGACCCGGTGCAGATGACCACAGCCGCGACACCGCTGCAGGTTTTCCGGGCGGAAGGGTTGACCGCCCCGTTGGCGGCGATTTTTGTGGGCAACGTACCCGGATCTATAGGTGAAACCTCAGCATTGGCCTTGCTTTTGGGTTTTGTATGGCTGGCTTATAAAAAATTTGCCAACTGGCGGATTCCGGCCGCCTGCCTGTCCGCAACCGCCGTCATTGCTTTGGCGGCAGGTGACGACCCGCTGTTTCACCTGATGTCCGGCAGCTTGTTGCTTGGTGCTTTGTTGATGGCCACCGACCCGGTCACATCTCCGCGCACCCAGACCGGCCGCTGGCTGTTCGGGGCGGCGGTGGGGGCGGGAACCATGGCCATGCGTTACTGGAGCCCGCTTCCCGAAGGTACCACCTTTGCCATTCTGGCCTGTAACGCCGTTGTCCCGCTTATCAACCGTCTTACTCTTCCATCTTCATCACGCGGGCCTGGCCGCTGAGAACCGTCTGCCCGCGCTGGTTGGTTACCCTGGTGTCCAGCACCAGGATTTTTTTTGCCGCCAGCTTCTCCAGTACCGTAACCTCGGCGGTCAGTGTGTCCCCGAAAAACACCGGCGCAGTAAACTTCAGTTCCTGCGAGAGGTAGACAGTGTTCCTCCCCGGCAGCGCCGTGCCGATAACCGTGGAAACAAGTCCGGCGGTCAGGATTCCGTGCGCAATACGCCGGCCGAAACGTGTCTTCTTGGCAAACTCCTCATCCACATGCAACGGGTTAAAGTCACCGCTGATCCCGGCAAAGAGGTAAACATCGGCCTCGCTGACCGTTTTGCTGAATGAAGCAACCTCACCTACGCTGATTTCGTCAAACATCCGCTCACCCACCACTTTTTTCACCCCGTTACTTTATTTAGTTTCATGCAAAAGCCGCCTGACAACTTGTTCGCGGAGCCGTATCCATTTTGGGACAGCAGGCAGGAATAATTATGTCGGAGGCGAATAATACGCTTGTTTGCATCAACTTGTATCAACTATGTAATTGAAGGTGATTTTGCTCTTGCACCTGTACACCGGCAATATTCATATCCACAGCACCTACTCCGACGGACACGCTACCATTCCGGAAATCACGGCGGCTGCCAAGGCCGCCGGTCTTGATTTTATCGTCATCACCGACCATAACACGTTGGGAGGGCTGTCAGAAGAAGGGTACCGTCATGGAGTCCTGACTCTGTGCGGAGCCGAAATAAACAATGACAGTCATCATTGCCTGGCTTTAAACATCAGTCAGCCGGTGCCTCCTGATGACCACGACCCCCAACGCGTTATTGATTTGATTAGCGGTCAGGGGGGCCTGTCTTTTATCGCCCACCCCTTTGAACAGGGTTCACCGCTGGTGATGAACGGCCTGCACTTCCCCTGGAAGCGCTGGGACGTTAACGGTTTTACCGGCATGGAGATCTGGAACTGGTGCTCACAGTGGCGCGATGCGCTGCAGGGTGTCTTCCAGGCACTGTACGTCGGTTACCTTAACCCGGCCGGCCACATGAAAGCGCCCTGCCCAAAGGCGGTGGCCCGTTTTGACGAAATTACCCGGCAACGGCCCCTGGTGGCTGTCGCCGGCAGCGATAACCATGCCTGGCCCGTCAGGAGATGGGGAGGGGTTATACATCGGGTCATCTTTCCGTATGCCTATGCTTTTCGGACCATCAATAACTGCCTGCTGCTGGAAGAGCCGCTGTCGGGAGAATTTGCCGCCGCCAAAGCCCAGGTTTATGAAGCATTGCGCCGCGGGCGCTGCTTTATCGTTAACCGGTTGCTGGGCGAACCGCACGGGATTTCTTTTTCGGCTGAAAGCAACGGGCAGGAGTATCAGATTGGAGAGCGGGTGCCGCCCGGCCATGTAACCAGGGTCGCCGTGCGTTGCCCGAAACGCCGGGGGGATGTTCGCCGCCTCCTGTTGCGCGACGGCCTGCCATTTAAAACATTTGCTTCCGGCGAGGCAACCGTCCTGCTCGAACAGCCCGGTACGTACCGGCTGGAGATTTGGCGGGGCGGCAGGCTCTGGGTTTTTACCAATCCCATATATGTTTGCTGACTGTTAAAGCCCCCTCTTTACCTGGAGGGGGCTTCTTTGGTGCGCGGCGTTTTGACCCAGGTAGCGGGCTGCCGGTGAAGAATTTTCAGGAGCAGCGAAGTGGTGAAGGGCGCAATGAAGAAGAACCCCGCCACGGGGATAAGCAGCAAATGGGATATGGCCAGAACTCTCCGCCAACGGCTTCTCGGCGCCAGGTCAAAGTTAATAAAAGGCAGGAAATGGCGCAGCCGCTCAAAAGTAAAAATAAAATAAACAGAGACGGTAATATTAATAATCACGCCCATCCCGGCAAAGAGGGGCTGGGGGTCTATCCGGCCGAACAGGCTGAGCAGGAAAGCAAGTGGCGGAAAGAGGATCATCGTCTGGAAAAAAAGCCATTCGACCGGACCTTTCCAAAGCAGGATACGCAGCATCCGGCTTGCCCTGCTTTCCTTAACAGGCGCCCGGACACCGGCAAGCTTCAGCTTTTCCATCACCTGCAGGTAGCCGCTGCCCCAGCGCAGGCGCTGCCGGAAAAAAGCACGGTAGGTAGCCGGAGTTTGCTCCGTGCTGGGATAGGGAATGTATTCCGGCCACGCACCCGCGTCCACATAAGCGCGGATGCCAAGTTCCAGGTCCTCTGTCAGGGTGCGGTGGTCAAACCCGCCGATTTCATCGAGCAGGCTGCTGGTCACAAACAGGTTGGTGCCGCCGGCGAAGGGAAGCTGTCGCATCAGTGCCGGCAGGTTCCACTCGTGTGAAACGGACTGGTAAATGGCAGCCACCTTATTGATGGGGTACAGCTGGAAGAAATTACGCACCTGGTAAACAGGTCCCTGCCAGAGTCGTACCCGGCCGCCGCTTTCCAGGTAGCGGTAAGCCACATACAGCAGAACATCTTTGTCGGGCCGGCTCTCCGCGTCGTAAAAAGCGCAGATTTCGGTCTGCGCGTTGCGGAACGGCAGGGCAAAATTAAGCGCCCGCCCCTTGGTGGAAGGCACCGTCCTGCCCAGACGGATGCCGTGCATCTGGCCGTCAAAGTCTTCGGGGACCACGAGGTGGCGAATAACGGGCAACCCTGTCTTTCCGGCCAACTCCGCCAGCTTGTACTCCACCACCTCCTGCGTGGTCAGTCCGGCTTTGGTGTGGAGCTCTTTTTCATCGGTGACAACGATAATCTCCAGGCGGTCGGCCGGGTAGCGGAGGCCGGCCAGATGCTCAATAGTGTTGCCGATTACCTCAGATTCGTTGTAGGCGGGCACCAGAACCGTGATTCGCGGCAGTTCCCGCCCGCCGGACAGCTTATGCAACTCCTCCACTGACAACTGCGGCTTTTTTCGCCAATAAGTTATCTTCGCCCACCAGCCCCAAAACTGCAGGCGCATAAACAGGACAAGCGCCAGAAAATAAACAACCACGGTTGCTATGTAAAGAGTCTGCCCCATATCCAATGTTGACTACCCCTCTTTTTTGTTTGTTTATATCTACAGCCGGGCAAAGGTAAAGCCCTGATTGTTACCCGGTTACCGGCGCAGGGAACGCGCTTGCGCCGGGAAAACAGCAGCGGAAAAATCTTGCCTCCTTTCCGGTCAGTTTGTACGCTCCTTAATAAATATTCTTTGCCTGCCAAAATTTCCCCTGCTGCCAAAAAGTATTTTTATTTTTCTAAAAGCGCCCCTCTTTCTCTGAGTATGCCCTGCAAAAGCGTAATTTCTACGTCTTTAAAGTCATGCGGCTGAACTTTTTTTTCCGCGGCCAGCGCTGCCGCCACACCCGCCGCTTCGCCCAACACCGTCAGGTTTGGCAGCACTCTGAGCGCCGCCCAGGCCAATGAAGCTGCGCCGGTGGCGTAGCCGGGAATAAGCAGGTTGTGTGCCGCGTCGGTTATTAACATCCTGTAAGGCAGGTAGACCGGATTTTCCGGCTCTGCTCCCGCCGCCAGCCAGTCCGGCCGTAAGCTGCCTGTAACCGGCCAGACAAAATGTCCGTTATCCAGCAAATCGGTGTATCTGTAAGCGTTGATATCCATGGCGTAAAAAGCCAGTCCCACCCGGTCGGGATAATTTTCCGGATCCCCGCCTTCCCCCGGGCCTCTTCCGGCCGCCTGACACTCCGCCGGAGTCAGGGCAAAAAGCGATTCATCCGTCCCGTGTTCAGGCATATGCACCGTTTCCCGCAGGTACAGGCCTTCTCCGGTAACCGGTTGCCCGGCCCTGTCCAGCACGGGCATTGCCTCATGCAAACCAAAGGCCTGTCCGGTTTGCTCATCCAGGTAGGTGAAACGCCGTACAGCTTGCCAAAAGGCAGGGTTTAAGAGGAATTGCCCGGCTCTGAGGTAGGCTGTGTCGGTGTCAAGCTGTTCCGGACGCTTATCCTCCGGGAAACTGCCTGTAGCCCTGTCACGCCGGTTGGCACGGCCGTCAACGTCGAACACGAGCAGCATATTGACCCACCACTCATCGCTGCCGGCGCCGTCCTGAGCGATATTAAACGGCTTAATGGCAAACCTTTCCGGCCCATAAACACGATTAAACGCTGTTATCACTTCATCTCCGGCGAATGCCCCGCGCCCCCCCCAAAGACCCCAGCTGCCAAACTTGTCCCGGGCAAAAACTATGTCGCCGAACCGTCCCGGGCGGGAGGGGACGGCTACGCCGTGAATCTTAAACATCAGGGTTGCCGCCTGCTGCCTTGCCACTCCCCCCCGCTCATCTTCCGGCAGCAGCATTTGCGGCCAGTCGCCCCGGCCGGGTACAAGGTTCACCCCTGCCAGCCGCGCCAGGCGTCCGTCTTCCGAGGCGTCCACAAACACCTGCCCGCGCACTGCTTTTTTGGATTCGCCCCAGGCGATGTTTCCGTCAACGTCCTTCGCAACCTCACGCAGAAACAGGGAGGTAATCCTGCTGTTCCCTCTTTTTACCGACTCCAGCTCCCACCCGTACAGGACGGTGATATTTTCGTGCGACGCCAGCTCCGCGCGCAGCAGTTCGGCTGCCGCCCGCGTATTGTAAAACTGACCAAGCAGCCCGTACCAGCGGGCAAAAAGGCCGCCGCTCACCAGCTGCCCGCGCCAGAGGCGCAGGTCAAAAAAGTTTTGCCCGCCTACCGTGCCCAGACCGCCGGGAGCCGCTTCCGGCATGACCAGCAGTACGCTTTTCTCCGGAGCAACGCCGGCTGCGCTGATTGCTGCCGCACAACCGCCAAAGCCGCCGCCATACACAATAACATCATAAAAAGCGGGAGCCGGACTGCGCAGGATATAAACCCCGGACAGCACTAAACACAGGATAAAAATAGCGGCCAGGGCTTTTCTCAGCCTGCTGCCCATACTGCTCACCTCACCTTTCCGGCAACTGTTCGCCGCTGCCGCCTTTATTCCCTTCCGCGCAAAACCCATTTGCCTGGCAGAGGTGTTAAAAACCAACAATGACGTGTGCGGCTTTTTTTGTTATACTAAAAAAAAAGCAGTATCCGGAACTTTTGCCTGTGAGAGGCGTGTCTAACAGGGTGTGGGGCAAAGGCCGGCACTGGCGGAGGAGCAAGTCGTGTGGAAGCTGTCAGCCAACTGGTCTGCCGGGCCCAAAAGAAAGACCTAGCGGCCTTTGAGCAGCTTGTCCTGCTTTATCAGGACAGGGTCTTTGCTTTAGCCCGGCGCCTGGCGGGCAATCCTCCGGACGCGGAAGACCTGGCGCAGGAAGTGTTTGTCAGGGCCTACCGTGGCATACATACATTCCGCGGCGAGTCCGACTTTGGCACCTGGCTGCACCGCATTACCGTCAACCTGTGGCTGAACAGCAGGCGAAAGGCCTCCGTGGCCGTTGTTTCGCTGGATGAGCCGCTGGCCACACAGGATGGTGAGCTGCGGCGCGAGGTGCCCACGCTGGATGGAGAGCCGGAAAGCATGCTGCTGGAACGGGAACTCGGGGAACTGATGCAACGGGCCCTCGACACTCTGCCCAAAGAGCAGCAGGCGGTACTGGTGTTGCGGGAGCTGGAAGATTACACTTATGAAGAAATGGCTGCTATTCTGAACTGTTCGCTGGGGACGGTACGCTCACGCCTGAGCCGGGCGCGGCTCGGCCTGCGCAAAGCTGTAAGCAGGCGCGCCGGGGAGTTGGGTGTCCGTCTGGCTGCGGACGACGGAGCCTGTGCTGTGGAAAGAACCGGGGAGCGGTCCGGCCGCTCCTGAAATACAGGGATAAAAGGGAAAGGAGGCAAAGGTATGGACTGCAGGGCGGTAGACAATCTTGCTTCTGCCTGGCTGGATGGGAAGCTGACCTCCGGCGAAGCGGACTTTTTGCGGCATTTGGACGGATGCCGAACCTGTGCCCGGGAAACAGGGGAGCTACAGGCCGTCCTGACAGCCTTCCGCACGACCGGCGCGGCTGTTCCTGCTCCGGCAGGTTTTGCCGGGCGGGTGATGGCCCGGCTGCAAGAGGAGCCGCTGCGCGACGGCACTCATCTGTTGTTCAGAAAGCTGGCACTGGCCGCCTCTTTCCTCTTTTTGCTCGGGATGAACAGCCTGCTCGTTGGCCGGTACCTGGGAGGAAGCAACCGGGTAACCCTGCCTCCTGTGCCTGCCCCCGCCGCCGGCCCGGTAACAGAGCCGGCGCCGCCGGAACTCTCCCCCGACCGGATTGAACAACCGGTTGTGCCGGTGCCGGGCGGACAGGAAGCGCTTCCCGCTAAACCGGAACTTATTGCTCCGGCAGTGAGCGCTCCCACGGCAGCCTCCGTACCCGCACCTGCTGCGCCTGTCAGACAGCCGGCCAAGGCACAGGTTGTGCCGTCGCCGCCGCCCGTCTCTCCCGACAGGCAGCAGGAGCCTGAGCAGCAGCTAAGGGTTGCCACGCTTTCTCCGGCCGTTATCCCTGACCCGGAAGTATTTGTGCAGCAACGTCGGGTGACTGAGGGAGTACTGTTAAAAGTAGCCGTAACGGAGCTTTCCCAGGCTTCACAGCGGCTGGCGGACGCCGCCGGGGTGCAGGGACTGACGCCGGTAATGGCCAGTGAGGCACTGGCGGAGGATGGACGGCTGATCAAAGTATACCGCTATGAGGTGCCGTATCTGCAGGCTAACAGGTTTGTCACGGAGGCGCTGAAATTGGGAAGGGTGCTTGACGAGCGGCATGTGGCCGAGGACGTCAGCAACGAATACGGACGGAAGCTGGAGCAATACCGGCAACTGGCGGCCAAAGCCCAGGAGGCCGGCGGCGCGGAGGCGGAAGAGCTGCACCGTTCGATAAATGGCCTGCTGCTTGAGCTGGCTGGCATGCACAGCGCGGCCAGGGACATGAAAGCGGTGACTGTCTGGCTCGAAAGCTAGTTGTATCAGGGGATGGTGGCCAGGCCAAACTGCCGGAAATGGCCATCGAAAGTAAAAGCCGGTTTAAGGTCATGGGCCTGCATGACGGCGAAGCTGACGGCATCGGTAAAGGAAAACTGCTTGTCAGTATAATGCCCGATAATCTCCCTGGCACTTGCTTCATCTTCCGGGGTGGCCCTGATCAGATTCCAGTCAAAAGTCAGAAGCCACCGGCGCGCGCCCTGCGGGCTTAAACGTGCCAGAAGTAAAGCATGGCATTCTGCCACCAGGTAATTGGTCATACAGAAAGAAGCACCTTGGTGTGTAAGGTCTTTAAGGACAGAAACGGCCGTTAAATGATAACGGTCATTTTTGTTTAAAAGCGCAAGCACTGCCCCGGAATCCGCCAGGACAATCATGGTTTGGCTTCCCGGTCGACAGCGTCAGCCAAATATTGGTCGTGATTCTCCGCAAGATCCGCCGGACCATCCCATTGACCGAGCAGGCTGAAGATGGCGTCTTGCGGCGTTGCCTGCTTCAAGGGGAAGAGCTTGCGCAAGACAAGTTCATTGTTCTGAATAAATACTGCCAGATGGTCACCTTTTTTCAGGCCCAGCTTTTTCCTGGCCATGACGGGCAGGGTCATTTGTCCCTTTGATGTAAGCTTCACAACCTCGAAACTTTCGGACACAGTCATCATTCCTTTCCATGTAAGACATTCATCTTATTTTTTATTATAGCCAATAATAATGTACCGGTCAACAAGCGCGGAAACGCAAAAAGCGGGTGGCTTTTCAGCCACCCGCTTAAAAGGGTGCGCGCAGGTTTAGCGGTATCCGGCCCTGTCCAGCAGCCTGACGGCAGCTTCCTGCAGGCGGCCGTATTCGGCCATACTTAAGGGATCCCGTCGGAAGGCTCCGAAGCCGGCGATGATCGAATCAGGAGCAACAGCAGGGTTAGCCGGGTATTCGTTGTTTGAGTGGGCAAACAGCGTTTGTCCCTGCGGTCCGCTCAGCCACTCCAGCAGGCGGACGGCGTTTTCACGGTTCTGCGCGTGAGCGGTAACTCCGGCGCCGCTAATGTTTACATGGGCGCCGCGCTCACCCTGGTTGGCCCAGAAGATGCGCACCGGAAAAGCGGGGTTAGCTTTCAGGAGGCGCCCCAGGTAGTAATGGTTGGTAATGGCCACGTCACCCCTGCCGGCGGCCAGAGTTTCCAGGATTCGCGTGTCGCTGTCAATCAGCGTGGGCTGGTTGGCTACCCAGCCGCGGACGATTTCCTCGGCCCGTGCTTCGCCGTGGGCGGCAATCATGCTGGCTACCAGTGACTGGGTGTAGGAATGCGTGGCCGGCCTCATCACCAGCCGCCCACGCCACTTGGGGTCAGCCAGCGCTTCATAAGTGGAAAGCTCCTCAGGACGCACCCGCTCAGGGTGGTACATCAGGGTGCGGACGCGCTGCGTCAGGCCGAACCACTGATTACCGGGATCACGTAAGCCGGCGGGGATATTTTGCTGCAGCGTGCGGCTCGCTACCGGCTGCAGCAAGCCGTCCCGGGCGGCCAGCCACAGGTTGCCGGCGTCAACCGCAATATAAACATCGGCCGGTGAGCGGCGGCCTTCCGCCCTGATCCGCTCGCGCAAGACGGCGTCGGAACCGGTGGTAAACCTGACCTCGATACCGGTCACCCTGGTAAACTCATCAAAAACCGGTTCCACGCCGTAGTGCCGTGAAGTGTAAAGATTGACTACGCCGCTTCCCCTCGGCTCGGCGGGAGGCTGTCCGGGTTCCTGTGGGAGGGCTCTGAGTGCCACAGCCCGGGAGGCGCCGTCCCAACTGACGCTATACCCGAGTCCTTCACCAAGGAAGCGCAGAGGGACAAGGACGCGTCCGTCCACCAGTAGGGGGGCGGCATCCAGAGTAATGTTGTTCCCTCTGTTGGTCGCTGCCGTCTGCCCTACCGTCAGTTGCATGACATCGTTACCCTTGCTTACTGTCACCGCCCGTGTGCGGCTGTCCCAGCTGACCCGGGCACCCAACCGTTCGGCGATGGCCCGGTACGGCAGCATGACGCGGCCGTTCACAACTTGCGGCGCGGTCTCCAAAGCAAGCGCTGTGCCGTCCACAGTAACACGAATGGCTGCCGGGGCAGTGGCGGCCTGAGTCAGGGAGAACAGGGCAGCCAGCAATACAAGCGTGCCTGCCAGCAGGAGGCCGACCCGTCCAAGACTGTTCTTCAACAATTTTCTCATTTTTTCACCTCCGAAAATATTAAACGGACACTTGAGAGGCTTGTTGCGCCCGGTCACAAAGACCGGTTTTATTGTCAGTCTGAAGTTTTCATTAAGACAAAGACACATCCACCTCCAAAAAGGAATAGTTGAAAACCATTAGCAAAAGATAATAGTTCTCACATGAGATTGATAATAATTATATCTGCAGTCAATAGGTTTGCCAAGAGCCGTTTAACGCGCATATTTGCCGGCTGCCCGCATTTTTGCCGTTTTCCGGCAGAACAATCGCCATTTCGCCGCTTTTCAAAAGTTATTGTGACAAGCGTGGCAATTGCTGCTAACGTATCAGCCGGCCGGGGCACCTGAATGATGTTGACGGGCTCACCTTGGCCGCGGGTACTTATTGACAGGCACCGCCTGTACTGGTAGAATGGTGTCGGGAAATTGACTGACCGGTCGGTCAGTCGGAATGGTTGAGGAGGAGACGGGCAATGCGAAGCAGGGCGGCTATTTTGTTGGCCGCGGGCCTGGTTTTGCTGCTGGGGGCAGGCTGTGGCCGGAGCGGAGCTCAACAGGCGGCGGAGCGGGAAGCGGTGACGGTTCGAACTGAAGCGGTAAGTACTGGTGCTATCAGGGAAACAATCAGCTTCAGCGGGGAGGTGGCGGCAGGCAGCGAGATTCAGGTAGTGCCTAAGACAGCGGGAAGGATAACCAGGGTAGCTGTAGCTGTGGGGCAGGAAGTGGAAAAGGGGGACCTGCTCGTGCAGCTTGAGGCGGAAGAACTGGCGCTGGCGGTCAGTCAGGCAGAGGCGGCGCTGGAAATGGCCCGTGCTAACCTGAAAAGCGTGAAAGCAGGCGGAACACTGGCCCAGCTGCAGGCGACCGCGCGGCAGGCAGAGGCTGGCTATTTAAATGCCGGGAGCACGCTGGAGCGCATGGAGCTGCTGTACCGGGAAGGGGCCATCGCCCTGCAGCAGTTAGAGACGGCCCGCCTGCAGGCACAGGTGGCGGAAAGCCAGTACAGCCTGGCCAGCGAACAACTGGCTGTTTTTGAGCGTGGCGAGGGACAGGTGCAGGTCCTGGCCGCGCAGGTCCGGCAGGCGGAAGCGGGGCTTGAGATAGCGCGGCTGAACCTGAGCAGGGCGCAGATTGTGGCGCCGGTGGCCGGCCGCGTGCAGGCGGTGAATGCCGAGACGGGCAACATGGCTTCTCCTGCTATGCCTGTTATAACGATGCTGGGCCCGGAGGGCGTAACCGTCACTGCCAGACTGACAGAAAAGTCCGTCGTACAGTTTTCGCCGGGAAAACAAGTGGAGGTGGAAGTGCCGGCCGCGGATGTCACGCTGAGTGGAAAGGTACAGGAAATTTCGCCGGGCGCTGTGACCGGTGCCAGAGCCTTTCTGGTAAAGATCCGGGTGGCGGAGACGGAAGCCTTGAGGCCGGGGATGTTTGCCAGGGTAAGGCTGCCGGTGGCGGAAAACCCGGAGGCGCTGCTGGTGCCGCGTGCGTCGGTGCTGGAACGGGAGGGCCGTTATTTTGTGTTTACTTTAAAGGAAGGCCGGGCGATACGCCGTGAAGTGACTATAGGGCTGCAGGACGAAAAGTTTACTGAGGTAGTGGACGGGGTTGCCCTCGGGGAGGCGGTAATAACCGCAGGGCAGCAGTTCCTGGAGGACGGCGCGCCGGTACGGCTGGAAGGGGAGAAGGACTCGTGAACCTGCCGGTTTTGGCTATCAGGCGGCCCGTGGCGGTTTTAATGGCAGTCTGTATTGTGCTGGTGCTGGGAGTGTTTTCCTTTGCCGGCCTGCCTGTCGATTTGCTGCCGGAGATGAATTTCCCGATGATGGCCGTCTTTGCCGCTTATGAAGGCGCCTCCCCGGAAGAAGTGGAAGCGATGGTTACCAGGCCGCTGGAGGAGGTGCTGGCTACAGTACCGGGGATAGAGAAAATAACATCCTCGTCCGGGCAGGGATCGGCAACAGTGCTGCTGGAGTTTTCCTGGGGCACTGACCTGGAGGTCCGGGGGCTTGATGTGCGGGAAAAAATTGACCTGGTAAAGGGTGTGCTTCCCGATGAGGTAGAAACACCGACAGTTTTCCAGTTTGACCCGTCGCTGATGCCGATACTTTGGCTCTCGGTGGGCGGGGAATCCTCTCCGGCTGAACTGAAGCGGTTGGCGCAAGAGCGTGTCAAGCCGCGCCTTGAACGGATTGAAGGCGTAGCCTCTGCAACGGTGACGGGAGGCGTGGAGCGGGAAATCCGGGTTTTGGCCGACCCGTCGCGGCTGGCTTATCACGGCCTGACGCTGGAACAACTGGGTCAGTTGCTGCGTGCGGAAAACCTGAACGTATCCGCCGGCCGACTGGCTGATGGCGCCAGAGAGCTGCAGGTGCGTCTTCTCGGCGAATTCAGAGGTGCGGCCGACCTGGAAAACGTGGTGCTGAAGGCCGGCCCTGCCGGGACACTGTACCTGAGGGAAGTTGCTGAAGTAATAGAAGGCTTTACGGAAGAGCGGCAGTTGACACGTTTAAACGGCAAACCGGGCTTGTCGGTTTCAGTCCACAAGCAGTCCGGCGCCAACACGGTCAGGGTTTCCGCAGCGGTACAGAGGGCGCTGCGGGAGTTGGCAGGGGACTTGCCGGCGGGTACTGAAATCGGGGTTATTTTTGACCAGGCGCAATTTATTAACCAGTCAGTCGGCAACATGTTAAATATGGGCCTGAGCGGCGGGTTTCTGGCGATGATGGTTCTGTACCTGTTCCTGCGCAACTGGCGAAGCACCCTGGTCATCAGCCTGGCCATGCCGGTGTCGGTTGTGGCTACTTTTGTCTTAATGTATTTTAACGGTCTGACACTGAATCTGATTACCCTGGGAGGGCTGGCGCTCGGCATCGGCATGATGGTCGACAACGCCATTGTTATCCTGGAAAACGTTTTTCGATTCCGGCAACAGGGAATGGAAGGCAAAGAGGCGGCTACCGCCGGCAGCAATGAAGTGGCCGGCGCCATTGTCGCCTCGACACTGACTACGGTCGTGGTATTTCTGCCGGTCGTCTTCGTGGAAGGCCTGGCCTCACAGATTTTCAGCTCCATGGCCTGGACGGTAAGCTTTGCCTTGCTTGCTTCCCTGGCTGTTGCGCTGACTCTCGTACCGCTATTTTGTTCCAGATTACTGAAGATAACGGAGAGCGCCTCCGGCGGGATGAGCGCCCGCTTTGCCGGAACATTGGGCGGAGTGGACTCTTTTTACGGCAGGCTGCTGTACCTGGCGCTGGGACGGCGCAAGCTGGTGGTGGGAGTGATGGTTGTCTCGCTTCTGGCCGCTGCGGCGCTGGTACCGCTGGTGGGGACGGAATTTATTCCCGGGATGGATGACAACTGGCTGGTAGTTGACGTCAGGCTGCCTGACGGGGCGTCCCTGGCAGAGACAAAGCAACTGGTCCTGCGCCTGGAAGAGCGGCTGCTGCAGATGGAGGAAGCCAGGGACACGTTTGTTAACATTGGCGCTTCCTCCGGGATGAACACCGGCGCCGGGGGACAAAGCAATCGGGCTACCCTGGAAGTGAGGCTGAAGGACCGGGGAAAGAGGGCTTTAAGCAACAGCGCGGCGGCTGATAAAATAAGGATCCTGGCCGCGGATACGGCGGGAGCGGAAATTACGGTGCGTCCCTCACAAAACATGACGCTCGGCAGCGGCGGGGCTCCGGTTGATATTTTGCTGAAAGGCGATTCTTTGCCGATGCTGCAACAGCTGGCCGGAGAGGTTAAGGCAATTGTGGCGCAGGTGGCAGGAACGCGGGAAGTATCCACCAGCTTTGACCGGGCCTGGCCGGAGATGCAAATAAGGGTCGACCGGGAGCGTGCCGCCGCTTTAGGGATCCAGTCGATGGCAGTGGGCAGCACCCTGAGAACGGCGCTCGGCGGGCAGGTCATCACCCGCCTGCAACTGGGCGGTCAGGAAACGGAGGTGAGACTGCAGGTGCCTGCGGAGTTGCGGGAAAGCGTGTCCGGCCTGCAGAGCCTGGAGGTGGCTTCGCCGGCCGGCCTGCGGGTGCCGCTTGGCGAGGTGGCTGTGTTCAGCCCGGCGATGGGCGCCGCAAGCATCGACCGCCATGACCAGGTGCGAAGCGCCAGTGTTACGGCCCAGCTTGCCGGCCGTCCGCTCGGGAATGTCGTGGCTGATATCCGCCTGGGGCTGGAACGTCTGGCTCTGCCTCAAGGTTATACGGTGGAGTTCGCCGGAGAACAGCAGCAGATGGCCGAGTCTTTTGCCTCTCTTTGGCTGGCGTTGCTTCTGGCCGTGTTGCTGGTCTATATGATTATGGCGGCGCAGTTCGAATCGCTGCTCCATCCGTTTATTATCATGTTTGCCCTGCCGCCTGTATTTGTCGGAGTGGTGCTGGCGCTGGCCGTTACCGGCCGGACACTGAATGTGCCGGCGCTGATCGGGGTAATTATGCTGGCCGGCATTGTGGTTAACAATGCCATTGTGCTGGTCGATTATATCAACCAGTTGCGGCAACGAGGCTATTCCTGCCGGGAGGCGATTTTGACGGCCGGGCCGGTGCGCCTGCGGCCGATACTAATGACAACGCTTACCACGGTGCTGGGCATGCTGCCGATGGCGCTTGGCCGCGGTGCGGGCGCTGAAACTCAGGCGCCGCTGGCCACTGCCGTGATCGGCGGGCTTTCGGCATCCACCCTGCTGACGCTGCTGGTGGTGCCGGTAGTCTACAGCCTGCTTGACGACCTGGGGGAACGTTTGCGCAACGTGCGGAGAAAAACAGTGACGGGGGAGGCGGGAGTATGAAGTTTGGTTTGCTCCTGAAAAGGAAAGCTTTACCGGCCATGGCGGCTGTCATCCTGCTGGCAGCCGGCAGCGCCGGTTTGGCCACCGGAGAGGCATTGTCGTTACGGCAGGCGGTGGCAGTTGCTCTAGGGAATAACCTGTCGACAGAGCTTGCCCGGGTGCGGACGGAGCGGGCCAGGGCCGGAGCGGAGCAGTTGCGCCGGAGAGTGGACGACGCTGTGTACCGGCTGATTACCGGCAAGGAGTTGCAGCCAAATGAATGGACGCTTGTTTATGTGGGCTCGCTGCAGGCAGAACAGATGGAATCACTGGCTCTGCGCCGGGAGCGGGCCGAGAGGGATCTGCTTATATTGGAAACGCAGAAAAACTACCTGGAAGTCTACCGGGCCGCTGACCGCCTGAAACTGGCAGAGTTGGCGCTGGCGCGGGCCAGGGAACAACAACGGCTGGCAGAAGTCGCATTTTCGGCCGGGACGGTGGCCAGGAGTGATATCCTCGCCGCTCAGGCGCATGTGGCTGCTGCCGAGGCACGGGTCTTTTCGGACGAAAGCAATGTACAATCCGCGCAGGCAGCTCTTAACAAGTCCCTGGGCCGTCCTCCCGGCGCAACGATTGACCTGACTGAAGCGGACAGCGTTCCTGAACGCGGGACTCCCGACCTGCAACGCGGTTTGTCGGAAGCGGAAAACTCCAGGCTGGAAGTAATTATGGCTACAGAAACCCTGCGATTCCGGGAAAGAGAGCGGGATCACGCCCGGCACACGCTTGACGCCGCCGGCAGGAGGGAGGCGGAACTGGCCGCTGAGGAAGCACAACTGCAGCTGAAGATGTCGCTGGCCGCTGTTCGCCTGGAAGTCTTCCAGCTTTATCACCGTCTGAGTGGCGTTGATAAGCAGCTGACCGCACTGGAACAGGGAGTAAGGTATGCTGCCGAGGCTCACAGGCTGGCTGTACTGCGCTACCAGGCGGGGGCAGGAGCAGAACTGGAGGTAACTTCCGCCAGGGACGCGCTGGCCGAGCGGGAACAGCAACTGCTGCATGCCCGCTACGAAGGTTATCTTGGTTATCTTAGCTGGCTGCTGGCGACCGGTCAGCGGCTGGAAGGAAGGTGAGACAGTGCAGGAGCAAAGCGAAAAAAAAGGCCGCATTTTAATTGCGGCGATGGAAATATTTGGCGAACGTCCCTATGACCAGGTAAGAGTCGAGGAAATTGCCGAGCGCGCCGGCGTTGGCAAGGGGACGATTTATGAGCATTTCACCAGTAAAGAGGTGCTGTTTTCCGCTATTCTGGAGGAGGGCTTCCAGGACTATTTCCGGGAACTGGTAGCGGCGGCAACTCCGCAGCAGCGGGCCACCGACAAGTTGCGGGCCGTTTTTGACCGGCACCTGTCGTTTATCAGCCGGCACGCGGCGGCTGCCCGGATAATCATCGGCGAGTGGCCGGTGACCCGCCCCGAGTTGCAGGAGGCGATGCTGGGCCGTTACGCGCTGCTGACCGGCTTTGTCGAAACTCTCCTGCGGGAAGGGGTGGCAAACGGAGAGTTCCGCCCACTGGATACCGCGGTTGTGGCCCAGGCCATTGTCGGCATGTTCTCCTCCCTGCTGATTTATATTCTCTTTTCCGTGCAGGTGCAAGAAGGGGTCGAAAGTCAGGCGCAGAAGCTGGCAGACTTTTGCCTGCTTGGTCTGGCAAGCAGGCGCTAGCCCATTTTGCCGGTCAGGTACGCCTCTGTCCTGCTGTCACCGGCACGTACAAACAGCTCGGCCGTAGGGCCGGCTTCCACCAATTCGCCGTTTAAGACAAAGGCCGTCTGCCGGGAGATGCGGGCGGCCTGCTGCATATTGTGGGTCACAATGACTACCGTGTATTCCTCCTGCAATTCCTTGATCAGCTCTTCGATGCGCATGGTGCTGATCGGGTCGAGCGAGGCGCACGGTTCATCCATCAAAAAGACTTCCGGCTCAACGGCCAGGGCGCGGGCGATGCACAGGCGCTGTTGCTGCCCTCCTGAGAGCAGGGCGCCCGGGCGGTCAAGGCAGTCTTTCACTTCTTCCCAGAGCGCCGCCTTACGCAGGCATGCTTCCACCCTTTCCTGCAGGGCACGGCCGTGAGCTAGGCCGTGCAGGCGCGGGCCGCCGGCCACGTTTTCAAAGACCGACAGGTGCGGGAAGGGGTTGGGCTTTTGAAAAATCATGCCTACGCGCCGCCGCAGCTCAACCCGGTCGGTACCGGCATCCAGAATGCTTTCAGCACCTACGGTGATTCTCCCGGCAATGCGGGCACCGGCATACAAGTCATACAAGCGGTTAATGCAGCGCAGCAGGGTGGTTTTTCCGCAGCCGGAAGGACCGATTAAAGCCGTCACTTCTTTGCGGCGTGCGAACAGGGAGACGTTGTTCAGCACCTGCTGCCGCCCAAACCAGAACGACAGGTTTTCAATTCTAACGTCCAGAGCCAATTTATCCCCTCCTGTTTCTGACAGCAATAAACAGCTGGGCAGTCATGTTAAGCAACAGCACCATCACCACCAGAACGAGGGCCGCTCCCCAGGCTTGCTGCTGCCAGTCGGTGAACGGGCTGATGGCGTAAGTGTAAATCAGCACCGGCAGGCTGGCGGTGGGCTGCAGCAGGTTTTCCGGCCAGAAGACACTGGAGAGCGCGGTCAGCAGAACGGGCGCAGTCTGACCGGCGGCCAGTGCCACAGCCAGCATCACACCTACGGCTATCCCGGCAGCTGCCGCAGGCAAAACCAGCCTTAGCACGGTCTGCTTTTTGCTGGCGCCAAGCGCCAGGGAGGCCTCGCGCCAGCTGTTTGGGACGAGGCGGAGCATTTCTTCAGCGGTGAGAACGATGACCGGCAACATCATTACCGCCAGGGCGATGCCGCCGGCCAGTGCCGAGTAGCGGCCTGTGCGCAGCACAAGCAAGGTGAAGACAAACAGGCCGATTATCAGGGAGGGGACTCCGCTCAGCACCCTGGCGGCAAAGCGGGTGGCTGCGGCCAGGCTGCTTTGCGGGTTCTGGTCGAGATACACGGCGGCGGCGACCCCGCAGGGTACGGCCAGCAAGGCGCCAAGCGCCACCATGACCAGGCTGCCCAGCAAGGCGTTGCCGATACCGCCTCCAGGCACACCAACCGGCGTTGGCAACGCGGTTAGGAAGGAAGGCGTAATCACACCGGCACCGCGGAGGAAGATATAGTAAAGGATTAAAAACAAAACTGTGATAGCCAGCAAAGCTGACAGACAGCAAACAGCCTCCGGCACGATGCTTTTAATCTGACGCCACTTTTTATCAGGCATGGCCGGCAACCCTGCCTTTTACCCGCAGCCTGGCAGGGCGCCCGGACCCGCCGGACCACTGGCCTGTCCGGTAAACCAGCCAGACTGCCGTCAGGTTGATCAGCAGCGTGATGATAAACAGCAGCAAGCCGAGCAGAAGCAGGGATGAAAGGTGCAGGCCGAAAGCCTCCGGGAACTCGTTGACCACCTGTGAAGCAGCGGTCTGTGCCGGGGCCAGCAGGGAGCGCGGGATCACGTTGGCGTTGCCGATGACCATGGTGACGGCCATGGCCTCACCGATGGCCCGGCCGAGCGCCAGCAGGAGCGCGCCGCTAATCCCCGTCCTGCTGACCGGCAGCACCACGCGGGTAATCATTTCCCAGCGGGTGGCTCCCAGGGCGAACATCCCCTCCCGCAGGTCCTGAGGCACCGCCCTCATCACTTCCCGGGAGATAGCGGCTATAGTCGGCAAAATCATTATCGTCAGGACCAGGCCGGCGGTCAGTACGCTAACCCCGATAGACGGCCCCTGGAAAAAGGGCAAAAAGCCGAGGCGGCTTTCCAGAAAAAGGCCGGGCCCTGTCCGCATCCAGGGCACCAGGACGAAAATGCCCCATACGCCGTAAACTACGCTGGGGACGGCTGCCAGCAGCTCCACCATGAAGGAAACCGGCTTTTTCAGCCAAGGCGGCGCCATTTCACTTAAAAATATGGCGGTGCCCACACCAAGCGGTCCGGCCAGCACCAGGGCCAGCAGGGAAGTGATGACGGTGCCGAGGATGGCCGGCGCAGCACCATAGATGTCTGCCGCCGGGTCCCAGACGGTCGAAAACAGGAAAGCAGGCCCGAAAGCCTTTAAGGCAGGCCACGCCCCCCACAGGACAACCAGAAAAATTGCCCCTACCAGCAACAACAGGCCGGCGGCCGCCGCTGCGGTCAGATACGGGAAAACGCCTTCCCCGTTTCTTTTGTGGGCAGCACCTTCCATTTGCTCCATAAATTCGCCTCCTCTAAGTGGGGAAGAAATCATTCGGTACCTTAAGGGCAAAGCGGCAGGTGTTTTGAGGGAAGACCAAACATCCTGCCGCTTTGCAAAGTTTACTTGTACGGCCTTACCGCCAGAGGGGCGTATTGTTATGGTTTACATTCTGCAGCTGTTCGCGCACCCGGTCAATCGCTCCCTGGGGCAGCGGGGCGTAGAACAGGTCGGCGGCAAACGGCTCCAGGTTGCGCTCCACCACGGCCCAGCGCAGGAAATCGACAATGACCCGGGCCTTGTTAGCGTCAGTCTGGTCGCGGTGTACCAGTATCCAGGTCAGGCCGACGATCGGATAGGCGTCAGTGCCGGGCGAGTTTGTCGGGTGGTCCAGAGGGCCAACGTCGGCAGCCGCGGCTGCAGCCGTAGTCGCTTCTACGGTAGGTACCACGAAATTACCGGCACGGTTACGCAAAGCTACAATATTCAGGCGGTTGAGAAAAGCGGTGGACAGTTCCACGTAGCCGATGGCGCCGGGAAGCTGACCGACCTGGGCGGCTACGCCTTCGTTGCCGCGGGCGCCGATGTTGCCGGCGGCGGGCCAGGCGACCGTGGTACCTCTACCGGGCCCTGTTCTCCACGCTTCGCTGACCTTGGACAGGTAGTCGGTAAAGATAAAAGTGGTGCCGCTGGAGTCCGAGCGGCGGACAACGGTGATGCGCTGGTCAGGCAAGCGTACGCCGGGATTGAGCGTCGCAATGCGGGTATCGTTCCAGTTGGTGATAACCCCCCGGAAAATATCGGCCAGCACCTCGCCGGTCAGGCGCAAGCCTGTCCCAACACCGGGGATGTTATAAACAACGGCCACAGCACCCATCACCGTCGGCACATGCAAAACCTCGTTCGGCCTGACCTGCGTCTGTTGCTCGGAGGTCAGCGGCGCGTCAGTGCCGGCAAAATCAAACGTTCCCCCGAGAATACCCCTGATACCGGCGCCGGAGCCTACCGAGGCGTAGTCAATCCTGACAGTCGGACTGGTGATACGGGCATATTCATGAACCAGCCGTTGATAAAGAGGATTGGGGAAGGTGGCGCCGCCGGTGGTCAGGCGCAGCTCCCGCTCCAGCGGCGAGCGCCTCCGGGAGGCGTCGGTGCTGGCGATTCTGACGATGCGCGCTTGCCCGTCCCACTCCACCCGGGCGCCCAGCGCCTCACCGACAAAACGGAACGGCACCAGTGTGCGACCCTCGCGGATTTGCGCCGGCTGGTCAAGCGTCCGCGGACTGCCGTTGACGGTGGCTGTCCTGTTGCCGATAACCAGTGAAATGACATTGCCCGCCTTGCGCCCGGTAACGGTCTGGGTGGCGGCATCCCAGGAGACGTCGGCGCCCAGTGTTTCGAAGATGACACGCAGCGGCACCATGGTGCGGGTGCCGACAATAACAGGCGGGACTTCGCTTGGCACAGCGCGGCCGTCAAACTCGATTGCTATGGGGCGGGTCTGTGCCACGGCAGCAGCGGGCAGCAGGGAAACGAGCAGGCCCAGACAAACTAAAGCAGTCAGTATTCGCGCAGTAAAAGATTTTTTCTTCAAGACAGATTCTCCTCCTTAACTTTTCTCACCTTATGCTACTTTGGAAAATGAGCAGCACCGCAAACGCTTCTTACAGCAAAAGTGGCCGCCCCTCCTTTCAGGGCGTGATTTTCCTGTCTGCGCCCGCCTTCCCCGCTGCCGGCAGGTGCTTAAGCAACCGGGCAGGACGGACTTTACATTGTCTTAATCTTAACAAAGCAATGTTAAATGGAGTCGGGGTTTAAGTTAAGCAAAGATTAAATTTTGGTTAAAAATAGAAAAACCACCCGATATTTCGAGTGGTTGAAAACAAGCGTCCGGCGGGAAACTGTTACAAACTAGCGCCTGGACAGGTAGCGGTGGAGAAGGGCTGCCGCCTCGGCACGGGTGGTGTTGTCCCGCGGCCGGAAGCGGTTCCGCTCGTCTCCGCCAAAGAAGCGGCTTTCGACCGCGATGGCCACGGCCGGCAACGCCCAGGCGGAGACAGTGTGCGTATCGGCAAAGGTAAGAGCAGCCCCTGCGGCAACTTGTCCGTCAAGCGCTGACAGGCGGACCATGATGGCGGCAACCTGCTCACGGGTCACCGGCTGGTGCGGCCTGAAGGTCCCGTCCGGGAAGCCGGCCAGCAGTCCGGCGCGGGCAGCGGAGCTGACCACGGGGTGAAACCAGTCACCCTGCTTTATGTCCGAAAAGTGAGAGGGGCCATAATCCGGGGGCAGCCCCCGGGCCAGCGCCACCAGTTTGGCAAACTCGGCCCTGGTTACGGCCCGTCCGGGGGCGAAGAGCCCCCGGTAGCCGGCCACGAGACCGCGAAAAGCCAAGTCTTCAACTGCGGCATAGGCCCAGTGGCCAGGCGCGAGATCAGCAAAAAAAGTCATCTGTTGCCCGGACAGAATTGCGCTGGAGTGGGTAACGTCCACCGCCCCGCCTGACCAGCGCCATTGCCAGCCCATTGTTTGCAGGGAGAAAGGGACGTGCCGGTAAGTGGCGGGCAGGGCGGCGAAGAATTGCCAGGGAACTTCTGCCGCGGTAATCGTTGGTTCTGCAGGAACCCAACCGTGTGCGGGCAAAAAGAACTCAGGCCAGGCGTGTTTCTCAAAGTCTGTGCCCTCCGGCAGGATAGCCGCGTAACCAAACACCATCCTGGCGGGGATGCCGCTGGCGCGGCACAACGCCACAAACAACGCGGCGTAATCCTCACACACGCCGGAGCGGTGGCGCAGCGCCGACAACGCACCGGCGTTCCGGTAGGGACCGCCATAAGTCATGGATTGCTGGACAAAGGCAAAAATAGCTTTAGCCTGTTCAACAGCCCCGGAAAGTCCGGTGGTAAGCTCCCCCGCTTTGGCGACTATTTCCGGGTGGTCGCTTTCCGCCTTGGGTTCCGGTTGCAGATAGGAGGCGTGAGGCCAGGGGGAAGAGACGCCGGGTGATTCAAGGCTAAAGTGCACACCGTAATTGCGGACCAGGGTCTCCAGAGTAATTTCCGTTTTTTCTCCTGCCTGCAGGCTGGGTATCTGAAACGTGACGGTCACATTTCCCCGTTCATCCCGGCCGGTTCCGGAAGGCGCCCTGTTCCAGCGGCCGGCCAGAACCTCCTGGTTGCTGAACGGCTCCTGATGAAAGCCGGGCAGGGTAAGGGTAATATTTGCGGCGGAGCCCGTTCCCCGGTTATGGACCAGGTAGGTCTGCCGGATTGTATACAGCAGAGGCTCGCTGCGCGCAAACGGCGCCACCGCCAGCGCCGGCTGAGTCAGTAGCGTCAGCAGGCACAACAGAGCAACAGGCCACCGCAACTGCTTTCTTATCATAAGTTAAGGCCTCCTGTGAAAACAGGTTCCCCCTAAAATCCCGCGGGGTGCTCAGGAACGGAGTCCCGCCGAAGGGGCGGCAGCGTTTTTCCAGTTGTCAGCAGGAAATGAATCCTCTATAATTAAAACGGCCGGTCCGGAACAAAACGCGGCTGGCAGTAAAGGGTATACTATCTTAGCTGATAAGGGCCGCGCACCATGAAGACAGCCGTGGCCGAGGTGATTCTGGCGCCGCGCCCGTCGGCCCGCGGGACAAGCAGCAGGTGGTTGCGGGTAAGCACAGTGCCTGTGTCCAGGTTGGTGCCGTTTGTAATGTTTACCAGGCCGCTGCCCGGGGCGCTGCCGACGGCGGCAGCCGTTCCGGCGCGCAGGATGATTTCCGTTCCGGCGCCTCCTTCCAGAAACGCGCCCCGCGTGGCGTTGACCAGGACAAAGGTGCTGCCGCCCGCGGCGTGCTGTTGCACGTAGTCACGCAGCATACTCATGGTGACCAGCGGGTCTTCGGCCGAACCCGGTTCCGGGAAGGCAGCGCCGCCGGCTGTATGGGGGGCGTAGCTGCCGGCGGCAAGCAGGAGCAGCAGGGAGAGGAAAACAAGCAGAGCCAGGGCCGGTATCTTGTGTTTCATGGCTTTTCCCCTTTCTTGTGGTTACCAGTTAAAATTATACCTGTTTTTCCTCAGGCGGACAACCGCCAAAATCTGCCCGGGTTTTAACGTTATATAACAGAGGGGCGCGATGATGAAAAAAATATTGCTTGTTTTGACCATTGCCGGGCTGGCAGCCTCAGGGCTGGCCGCGGCTGGCAGCGGAGGCGCGGAAACGAGAAACCGCCGCGTAGAGGTAGCCGTGGACTTTGCCGACGTGCAGGCGCTGGCCAGGGATTCCGGGGTGACGGTGCGGGAACAGCTGACCGAATTGCGCGACCTCGGGGCAACGGCCGTCGGTTTGCGCGAGGGCGCAGTTTCACGTTACAGGCTGGAGGGCCGCCTGACAGTGGCTACCGGCGGCGAGATGCTTAACGCCTGGCGCCAGACCGGCCTGCTCCATCCGCGGTTGCAGTCGTTGCTGGAGCTTGGCCGCCTCAGTCCTGAAGCCGTGTACCTGCTGACGGACGAGCGCGAACTGGTTTTCCGCCTGCAGGAGGCGGCGCAGGTGAAACTAGGCAGCCCGATCCGGCTGTTGTTTAACAGTCCGCCGTATGTTCTGGAAATCATGGCGGACGTCAACCGGGTGCTGGCGCTGCGCGCCGGCCTTGACAGGCGGGATGTGCAAACAGCGCGGGAGGTGGGCCTGCGCGTGGTGGCCCGGCCCGACAACCCGTTTCTGAAAAGCGACGCCTCCGTCCGCCGTACTCTGGAACCGTTTCTCACCCTGCCCCGCGAGCAGCTCTCGGCAGTGGTTTTTGACGGTCCGGAGGCAACCGGTTTCCCAGACTTTCTGGAAACGGCGGCTGCCATGCTGAACGAAGCGCAGGTGCCGGTGGGCGTGGTGGAAATCGTGGGGCCACAAGCCGGTGTTTCCGCCCTGGCTGCTAAAACCGGCGGTCGGGCGCTGCTCGTCCACTCCAATGCCCCGACCGCCACTTCCCAGTCCATGGTTAATGCCGTAACAGAGCGGCGCGTCCGCCTGTTGTACCTGCGCCTGCCGCTTCAGGATCCGGAACTGCCGGCGTCGGGACCGGCACTCCTGGCCGAAGTAACTACTGAACTGGAACGTTTGGGGTGGGGCAGCGGCCGGGCCGAGCCGCTGCCCCACCCCCGGCAGCATCCGGCGTTGCTGTTCCTTTCTTTTCTCGGCGTAGCCGCCGCCGCCGGGTTGCTGGGCGTGGAAATAATGCGTAAAGAGGAAACCTGGCTGTGGGCCGTCCCGGCCGCGGCGATAGTGGCGCAACTTGCCGCCTGGCTGGTGCTTCCCGACCACCTGGCGCGCCAGCTGTCATCAGTAGCGGCGGCGATAATTCTGCCTGTCCTGGCCGTGGTCGGCCAGCAGCTAAACCGCCTGCCTGTCCGGCCGCTGTCAGGCAGAGCGTCGGCCGGCTGGACAATCGCAACTATGCTGCGCACGTTTCTGGTCATTGCCGCCGGCGGGATCGCTGTTTTCGGTCTTACCGCCATCCCGCTGTTTTCTGCGGGCGCCGTTGCCTTTCGGGGGGTCAAGCTGGTCCATACCGTCCCTTTGCTGCTCATCGCGTTAGTGGTGGTCATGCGCCTGCACGAGCGGGGTAGCCGCGAATGGACGGTACCTGACCTCATCGTTTTCTGGCGGCGGATGCTTGGCCGCCCGGTGTTGGTTGTTTACCTGTTCCTGTTTGCCGCTTTGGCGGCCCTCATTTTTGTCTACGTGGCGCGTACCGGCCACACCGCCGGCGTAGCAGCTGCCGACGCTGAGCTCCGCCTGCGTGCGTTGCTGGGTGATGTGCTGCTGGTCCGCCCGCGGCTGAAAGAGTTTCTCTTTGGCTATCCGCTGGCTGTGCTGGGGCTTGCCCTGCTGGCGCGGGGCCGGCGTGACGCCTGTACCGTTGTTCTGCTGTCCCTGGGCGCCATCGCTCCGGTTTCCATGACCAACACGTTTATGCATTTTACCGCTTCGCTGCCGGTGATTCTGCTGCGCTCGTTTAACGGCCTGTGGCTTGGGATTCTGCTCGGAGCGCTGCTGACCGCATCGGTGTTCCTGCTGCTCAGGGACGCCGGAAAGCGGGGGCGAGCGGCGTGAAACACCTGGTTATTTCCGGGTACTACGGTTTCGGTAACGCCGGCGATGAAGCGATTCTCTGCAGTATGCTTGCTTTGCTGCGGGATGCCGCCCGGGAGGCCGGCGAAGAGCTGCGCTTTACCGTGCTGTCGGCAGACCCGGCGGCAACGGCGGACAGCTTAAACGTCCAGGCGATAGGCCGCACCGATCTGCACCGCATCATCCGCGCTATGCGCCGCGCGGACGCCTTCCTGAGCGGCGGCGGCGGGCTTCTGCAAGATGTTACCGGGCGCAGCCTGTCGGTCGCTTATTATCTGGGACTGCTGCTGCTGGCCAGACTGCTGGGCCTGCCCGCCATCCTGTACGCCCAGGGGATAGGACCGATAACTAGGCCCTTTAACCGTCTGCTGGTGCGGCTGATGGTCAGCCGGGCCACGTTTATTTCCGTGCGTGACGAAGGTTCCCGGCAGGAACTGTTACGCTTGGGCGTAGCCCGTCCTCCGGTGACTGTTACGGCAGATCCGGTGTTTGCGCTTGACGCGGCCGATTCAGCGCAGGTGTCCGGATTCCTGAAAAAATTAGCCCCCAACGTGCCGCGGATAGGCATTTCCGTCCGCCCCTGGCGCGGGAGCGGCCGATACCTTGCCGAAATTGCTGCAGCCGCCGACCGGCTGGCCCGGGAATTATCAGCACAGGTCGTCCTGATTCCCATGTATCCGGAAATAGACCTGCCTGCCTGCCGTGAACTGGCCGGCCTGTTGCAGGCGCCAATGGTTATCCTGGATGAAGAACTTACTCCTTCCGAGCTGCTGACTGTTTTTAAGGGACTTGACCTGGTACTGGCCATGCGGCTGCACGCGCTGGTCTTTGCCGCCAGAGCCGGGCTGCCCATGGTGGGCATTGGTTATGACCCGAAGGTGGAAGCGATGCTTTTGCGCCTCAGCCAGGCCAAGCCGCTGCGCCCCGGGGAGATAACGGCCGGACAGCTGGCAGCCGATGCCCTGGCACAGTGGGCAGGGCGGGAGGAAACCGGCCGCCGCCTGCGGGAAGAAAGCAGCCTGGCTGCACAGGAAGCCCAGCGATTAGCACGCGATGTGATGGAGCTTATTATTGCTCAAGGCAAAGTAAGAGCGGCCGGCGGGCGCAAAAAATGAAAGAGAATTTTCTCGGCATTCCCGCCGATGTTATTACCTTGCAGGAGGCGCTTGAGCAGGCCCGGATTATGCTGGCTCAGGACCGTCCCCGCTTTATCGCTTCTGTTAACCCGGAGATTTGTGTGGCGGCTCAGGCAGACCATAAGTTGCGTGAGAGCCTGAAAAGCGCGGCACTGGGGATTCCTGACGGCATCGGCATCGTCCTTGCGTCTCGTTTGCGTGGCGGGCGTATCCGCCAGCGCGTAGCCGGTGTCGACTTGCTGCTGGCGCTCTGCGGATTGGCCGCGCAGGAAAGGAAAAGTGTATTTTTCTTCGGTGCCGCCGCAGGCGTGGCAGAGGCGGCGGCAGCTGCCGCCGTCAAGCGTTGCCCCGGTCTGCGTGTTGCCGGTACGCAGCACGGTTATATTTTGCCTGAACAGGAAAGCGAAGCAGCTGCACGGATTGCCGCCAGCAACGCCGCGCTGGTCTTCGTCGGGCTTGGCAGCCCCCGCCAGGAGTATTTCGTGTCTGACCACGGAGCTGCCACCGGCGCAAAAGTTCTGATGGCGGTCGGCGGCTCATTTGACGTGCTGGCCGGCAGAGTGCGTCGCGCGCCACACCTGTATCAGCGGCTGGGACTGGAATGGCTGTATCGCCTTGTGCGGCAACCGCGGCGCCTGCGCCGGATGCTGGCCCTGCCCCGCTTCCTGCTCCTGGCGCTGGTTAAGAGAAATTAACAACTTTTGTATATTGCCAGAAACGACTAATTGTGATAAAAAGAGATTGATTGTGTACAAGCAAGATACAGAGGATAGCAACCCGCAGAACGGCTAGAGAGAGACGAGGGGGAAGAGCGGATGCAGCAATACTTGCTTTTATTCGGTGTCGCTTTTGCTGTCAGTATGCTGGCGACGCCCCTGGCGGGACGCCTCGCTTTTCGCGTAGGTGCTGTTGACCGGCCTAACAAAAGGAAAATTCATCAGCGGGCTATGCCCCGCCTGGGCGGCTTGGCTGTTTTTGCCGGCTTTACGCTGGCCGCTGTCCTGCTGCCGCTGGAGCCAAGGCTGACCGGACTGCTGCTTGGCGGGACAATTATCCTGTTGCTGGGTCTGCTGGATGACACCCGCGGCCTTTCGCCCAAAGTCAAACTGCTCGGCCAGAGCCTGGCAGCCGCGATTGTGGTAGCCTTCGGTATCCGCATTGATTTTATCAACAATCCTTTCAACGGTTACTTTTATCTGGGCGACTTCAGCGTCCCTTTTACTATCTTCTGGATTGTGGCCATCACCAACGCCATTAACCTGATTGATGGCCTGGATGGACTGGCTTCCGGCGTTTCGGCAATAGTTCTTTTAACTTTTGCCGTTATTGCCCACCAGATAGGCCAATCCACCGTTTCTCTGCTTGCTCTGGCGCTGGTAGGCGCTATCCTCGGTTTCCTGCGCTATAATTTTTACCCGGCAAAAATATTTCTTGGCGACTGTGGCAGCATGTTTCTCGGCTTTATGGTTGCGGTGCTGGCTGTTTTCGGCCTGTTAAAAGGGCTGACAGTTGTTACCTTTGTGGTTCCGGTAATCGTGCTCGGTGTGCCGGTCTTTGATACTTGTTTTGCCATTTTACGAAGGTTTTGCGAGCACAGGCCCATCTTTCAGGCAGATAAGGGACATCTGCATCACCGCCTCCTTTCACATGGCTACTCTCACCGGCAGGCGGTCCTGTTCATTTATTTTCTTTCCCTGCTGTTCAGCGCCGGCGCCTTGTTGCTGATTTACAACACCACCGCCTCAGGTCAGGTTCTCTGATAACTTTCTGATATCCTGAAAGCAAGCCCTCGCCGGGCTTTGTGTGCCCGCGAGCGATAATCCACAGTCAAACTGTCAGGCAGGTGCTGATTTTGCGCAGTAAAAAGCTTTCTTTTATAATTATCTTATTTGGCACCCTGTTACTGTCGGCCGCTGTCTGGGGCAACTCCGTCTGGCAAAGAATTCACTACAGCCCCGCAGCGGCAGAAGAGTCTTTTCCCCTGCCGGAACCGCAGGGAGAGATTGTCAATATCCTAATCCTCGGCCTTGACGAAAACGGCGGGCGCGGCCGGGCCGACACGGTCATGGTGATGAGTGTCAATGAGATTACCGGCCAGGCAGCCGTGGTTTCCATCCCCCGCGACGCGCGGGTGGAAGTTCCCGGACGCGGCCCCGATAAACTGAATCACGTCATGGCATACAAAGGCGAAGTTGCGCTGATGAAGCAGACGGTGGAGCGGTTGTTTGGGGTGCCGGTCCATTATTACGTTTCCACTAATTTTAACGGCTTTGCCGAGATAATTGATCTGCTGGGCGGAGTAACAATCGACGTGGAGAAGCGTATGATCCACCACTCTGTTAACCGGCCGCCTATTGATCTATACCCGGGGCTGCAGCGCCTGGACGGCCGGAATGCCCTGGGCTATGTGCGCTACCGCGGCGATGCCGCGGGCGACTTTGGCCGCATGCAGCGACAGCAAAAATTTCTCAAAGCAGTGGCGGCCGAAGCGTTGCAGATGCAGACGCTGTTTAAACTGCCACGCCTGCTGGAAGAAGCTTCCCATCATGTCCGGACCGATATGTCGCTGTCTCAGGTCCTGGCGTTCGGCCGCCTGGCAGCCCGGCTTGATCCGGCCGCCGTCAGCGCCGTAACTTTGCAGGGACGGGGCACGACTATCGGCGGGGTGTCCTATATCGCTTTGGACGAGGCGCAGCTTGGTGAAACCGTACGCCGCTACCTGCGCTGGGAAAAAGAAGAAACAACGCCTTCCCCTGAGCAAAGCCGGGAGGCCGGTGCGCCTGGGGAGAAGCCGGACAACTCACTGTAACTGTCGGGAAAGTAGTGACTGCCGCCGGAACAGACCGGTTCCGGCTATCGATTTTAGGTCGCAGGCGGAGGTTGATTTACGCTTGCTTTATGTGTTGTATGGCAGAAACGGAGAGGAAATGGCCAGGTCAATGCTGACCCGACTGGACGTGGCCCGCGAAATCGCAGCGCTCGGGAAACAGCGGCCGCTGGTGGCCATTAAGCCAAACCTGGTTGTTGCCCAGCCTGCTGAGTGGGGGGCAACCACCTCGCCCCGACTGGTCAGAGGGGTATTGCGATACTTATTGGATAACGGCATAGATAATCTGATGATTATGGAAAGCTCCTGGGTGGGGGAGTGTACGAAACAGGCTTTTGCCGCCTGTGGCTATCAGGAACTGAGCAGGGAGTTCGGAGTACCGCTTATTGATTTAAAAACTGAGCCGGGAGAGACGGTCCGGGCCGGAGAGATGGAAATCCGTGTCTGCAAGGCGGCATTGCGGGCTGATTACCTGGTCAATATTCCGGTGCTAAAGGCGCATTGTCAGACCAAGCTGACCTGCGCCTTAAAAAATTTAAAAGGATGCATTCCGGACAGCGAGAAAAAACGTTTTCACCGCCTGGGCCTGCACCGGCCGATTGCCGCCCTGAATAAGGCGTTGCCGACGCACCTGGTTCTGGTGGATGCTCTCTACGGAGACCTTTGTCACGAAGAGGGCGGTACCCCGGTCAGGATGGACCGGATTATTGCCGGCAGGGACCCGGTGCTTGCTGACGTGTACGCTGCCGGCTTGCTGGGCTACCACCCGGACGAGATTGCCTACATCGGCCTGGCGGCTCAGCTCGGAGCGGGCAGTGCCTGCCTGCAGTCAAAAACGGTTATTGAGCTGAACAGGGGTGCCGGAGTTGCCGTAACGACTGCGGACCGTGAAGCAGGCGGCCTGCAGCGGTGGGTAGAGGAGCGGCAGGCCTGCTCCCCCTGCTTCGGCAGCCTGTTACACGCTTTGCAGCGGTTAAAAGAAAAAGGCCGGTTGAATTCCCTGCCGCCGGTCGGAGTGGGTCAGGGTTTTCGCGGTTGCCGGGGGCGGCTCGGTATAGGTGAATGTACGGCAGCCTTTGACCGCCACGTAGCGGGGTGCCCGCCAAAAAGCAGTGAGATCGTGCAGGCGCTCTCAGCCTGGTTCGAGCAAAACGGATAAGGCGCGTATGGCGCAACTGCATAGTTTTTCTTCCGGCGGGGAAGGATACACCCGGGAAAACAGGAAGGGAGTTGTACTTATGCGCAATAAGTGGTGTTATTTGCTGCCGGTGGCACTGCTGCTGCTGGCAGGTTGCGCCAGGAGTCCGGAAAGACAGCCGGCGCCTGTTCCGCGTGAGGAACTGGATATATCGGCTCTTGTCGGACAGTGGGCCGGTGCCGCTCACGCCAACATTTTGCTCTTACCGGCAGGGCGGGATGGCTGTGTCAGCTGCCATGACGGCGGGGCGTACGCCGACGGCTTCACAGAACAAGCACAACTGGAGCGGGACTTTTTTATCAGTATTGACTGCCGGGCCTGTCATACCGGCCGCGGTCAGGAATTGCTGGCGGCCGGCACAGTCAGTATTCCCACCATGGAAAACGTGCGTGCGGGCCTGGGTGCCCAGTGCCTGTCCTGCCACAACGAGCGCCGGGCGCCAAATATTGCCGATGAAGCCCGCTCTGCGCCGCATCCCAGCAGCCAGGCAGGCCTCTATACTGCCACAGGCGGTATCCGAGCCGAGGGCTTCGCTTACGGCAGCACCGGGGCGCACGCCAATCTGGAGGATACCTGCGTAGCCTGCCACATGACCGAAGCACGGCAAGGCTTCCGCTCACATACCTTTGCCGTGGATGACGTGCAGGCGGCATGCGGACGCTGCCACCAAGGGATTACGGCGATAAACATGCCGGCCGCAGCTGACTACGACGGCGATGGCAATACCGAGGGCTTCCAGGACGAAGTGCAGGGACTGCTCGACCTGTTAAAGGCCAGGGTAGGTGAAGATTTGGCCGGCGGCTCATTTGAAAGCGCCGGCGGAAAAATTGTTTTTAAAAACGCGGCCGGAGAAGAAGTGCAGGTGCCTGACGGGCTTTACCAGGCGGCCTATAACCACCTGCTGGCGAGCCAGGACGGCAGCCGCGGTATCCACAATCCGCTCTTTACGGTGCAACTGCTGCAGCAGTCCTACAGGATGCTGACAGGAGCAAACGTGCCGAATGCCGTAATGCGCTAAAAAAAGCCCCGAAATATCGGGGCTTTTTACTGTGGTGGTGCGCCCGGCATGGGCGATTATCTCAGGATCTTGACCAGCGCGCCGGCCGTCATGCCGGCCAAAACGGCGTAATCCTCCGTATGCAGGTATTCGTTGGCATGCCTGTCAAAAAGAATCGTACCGCTTGGCGGGAATTCGTCATCGCCTTCCCAGAGGATGTACAGCAGGGGAACGCGAGGAAGCGCCGGAATCCGGTAAGACAAGTGGCCATGGCTGGTTTTTTCTCCGCCGAGCAGCTGCGCGGCACGCGCAAACTCCTGCGGCCTGCCGCCGAAAATTTTTACAAAGGGCAGCACGGCACGATTACTGAAAGGGTCTATGTACACAGCACCGCCCTGCAGTTCCTTGTATGAAATCCAGCTGCCGGACAGCGGTGTGCCGGTGGACCAGGACAGGTAGTGAAGTAAAAGAATAGCGGTGGCCAGCGGCGCTTCTTCCCCCGTGCCCAGCCTTGTTACCAGGCCCTCAGGGTAGGAAACCAGGTAATTTTGCCCAAGAAGGGGGACGATAAACCGGCTTTTCTCCTGTTCAAAAAGACACGCGCTGTTTTCCGCCACGGACCCGGCCGCGGCGGCGGAAAACTTCCGGCGGGCTACCGACAGCGTTTCCCCGAGGTTGTAAGGCGTCTTGTTCATCATTTACCCCTTCCCAACTTCGTAACCGTTCACCGGGGATGTTGCTCTCCGGGCTGCATCAGGCTGACCTTTATCAGGGCTGCAGTATTCCTATGAGTCACGCACCCTGCCATTATCGACGATATAGGGTCTTCCGCTGCTGGGGCAGCGCAGATTGACAGTTTCCACAAAAGGCCCTGCGCCGTCCCTTGTTTCCAGCAGCTGTTCAAGGCTTGTCGGGTATACTCCGAAGGCAGCCCTGTACCTGTCGACGCCGGCCTGTAAATAATTGATATTTTCCTGGCAGACATTACCTGACGGTACGCCGGGCGGAGTGGCAACGCGGTTATACTCTAAAAAGCCTACAATGGCTACCACAGCTATAACAACAATAATGATTCCGATTGTGCCGGCAGAAAAAAGACTATTGCGCTTAGGTACGGGCTTGCCGGACGACGCGCCAGACTTCTTGCCGCCTTGTTTGCCGACAGCTTTTTTCCCCATTTCGTCGTTTGCTCCTTCCTTTGTTTCAGGCGTATTATAACAATTTACAGGCAAAGATGTCAATCTGCCGGGGCCTCAGTTTTGGCAAAGGCAAAAAGAGCCCGTAATGACCTTTGCTCCGGCTGACACAGATGCTGTGTGAGCTGAATGCAACCTTGCGGCTGCACTCAACCCGGATGGCACCCATGCCAACCTTTGCTCGACAGCCACAGATACCTACCGGGCCACCGTCAGCCTGACGGCTGACGATAACCCCAGGTTCAGCACCCGTAACTGTCTTAGCTCGACCACCAGGCATCTGTGCCGACCCCGTGACAATCTCCTGACTGCCACGGAGCCGCGACAGAGCAGACACCTGATGATCTGCCCGCCGGCCTGTAACGAGCCTCCTGACCCGTTACAGACCTTTGGCCGACTGTTACAGAGCCTCCCGACCCCGCAACAGTCTTGGCCCGGCCATTACGAACCCTTTCGTCTTTTATTATGACCATGATTAGTTTTTCTATGCCGGAGATTTTTAATTTAATAATTTAAAAAATTGTTAATATTCTTACTATATAGCAGGATAATTAATTCTTGCGCTGAATAGTGATGTGTAGATTCATCGGGCTGAGGAGGTTTGGCATATGTCCCCTAAAGAAAGCATCGGCCTGCAGACGGTACTGGACGCCGTATATAACGGTATTGCCGCCTGTGATACAGAGGGCAGGATTATTCTGATTAACACGGCCGCGGCACGGGTGGCCGGGATGTCGCAGGAAGAGGCGCTGGGCCGGCGTGTTGAGCAGGTTTTCCCCGGCACGGGCCTGCCTGAAATTCTGAAGACCAGGGAAAACAAGCCTCACCAAAAACTGAAAATACGGGACAGAACTTTTCTCTCCAACCGTTCGCCGATTTTTGACCGGGACGGTCTGCTGGTCGGTGCCATCGGTGTTTTTCAGGATATTTCAGAGCTTGAGAACGTGCTGTCGGCGTTAAAAAAAGAGAAAGAGCTGACCAAAGAGTTGCAGGACATCATTGAGTCGTCCTACGACGGCATCTGGATTACCGACGGGAAGGGATATACGCTGCATCTCAACAGTTCCTATGAGCGGATTTCCGGCCTGAAAAAAGAGGAAGTGCTGGGGCGTCACATGCAGGAACTGGTTGACCAGGGCTATTTTTCCGACTCGGTGACGCTCCATGTCCTGAGAAAGAAAGAACGGGTAACAATTATGCATGAAATCCGCAGAACCGCCAAGCGTGTGCTGATCACCGGCAATCCCATCTTTAACGAACAGGGCGAAATAGAGCGGGTGGTGACCAATGTGCGCGATATTACCGAACTGCTCATATTGAAGCAGGAGCTGGAGGACAAGGAGCGGGAGGCGGCCCGCTATCAGAATGAACTGGTGCAGTTGCGCGCCGGATATATTGACAGGGATTTGGTGGTGGAAAGCCAGCAAATGCGCCAGATTTATGACCTGGCAACCTGGGTTGGACAGGTGGACTCCACGGTGCTGATTCTTGGCGAATCGGGCGTCGGCAAGGAAGTGGTGGCCAAGACCATCGTTCGCTCCAGTGAACGGCGCGATGAGGCCTTTATCAGGGTGAACTGCGGCGCGATACCGGAAAGCTTGCTGGAGTCGGAGCTGTTTGGCTATGAGAAGGGATCTTTCACGGGGGCGGACCGCAAGGGGAAGCTGGGGATGTTTGAGCTGGCCCATAAAGGGACGCTGCTGCTTGACGAAGTCTCGGAAATTCCGCTTAACCTGCAGGTTAAGCTGCTGCGCGCCATCCAGGAGCAGGAGATTATGCGAGTCGGCGGCACAAAGCCGGTCAAGCTGGACGTGCGCCTGATCGCCGCCAGCAACAAAGACCTGGAGGCTCTGGTGAAAAGCGGGAAATTCCGGGAAGACCTGTATTACCGGCTGAATGTGATACCGGTTGTCGTACCGCCTTTGCGGGAGCGTCCTGAGGACATTCCGCCGCTGATTGAGTATTTTCTCTGCAAATATAATGACAGGTACAAGATGCAAAAAATAGTCAAAGCGGAGGTGGTGGAGCGGCTGCTGCATTACAACTGGCCGGGAAATGTGCGGGAGTTGCAAAATATCGTGGAGCGCATGGTGGTGCTGACCAGGGAGCAGGTGATCGGACTGCACAACCTGCCGCTGCAGATTAAGCCGCTGCTTGACGAGGAAAGACGCTTCCACGTAGACGTTCCGGAGGTGATTCCGCTTAAAGACGCCCTTTTCCAGGTGGAAAAGAAACTGATTCTGAAGGCCATCCAGAAGTACGGCACAACCAGGCGCGCCGCGGAAGCGCTCGGCGTGGATCAGTCCACCGTGGTGCGGAAATTCCAGCGCATCAGGCAGGCCGGGATTTAAGGGAAAAGAGCAGTCAGCCGCATCCGGCAAAGTTGCAGCTGTCTGATGCGCCAGCTCATCAGACGGTACTGCGGGACAATTTTAAAATAGAGAAACTTTGCCGCACGCCGGGCTTCGTCTGAAAAATATTGTGGCAATTATGCGCCCCCGGGTAATGCTTGGGCATGGATATGGCATAATTTTTGCAATATTTAAACAATTATCCGGGGAGGGGTGAGAGTGAGCGGAGAAAAAAGTAGGGTTACCAAGCAACAAAAGGCAGGTGAAGGGATGACGAAGCCGATTATGCTGGATGTCAGGGAAAGGGGAAAGACGGTGCGCCTGGAGTTTGCCTCGGAGGCAGACCGTGCAGGATGGGAGAGGGCGTACCGCAAGAGCCGGTGGTATGTGTTTTATTTCCTGATTGGGGTGAGTGTCAATTTCCTGTTGTATTTTGCCGGCCTTGACCTGTCAAGGAATATTCTGCTGGGGGCGCTGGTGGGCTTGGCGGTGCCGGTGGCCGCCATGCTGCTGCTGACCGAGCTGCACTTTTACCTGCTGGACAGGAAAAGCCGCCGGGAAAAAGTTTAAGGAGGGAAGGACTTGTTTAAAGGGATGAAACCGGTGTTTTGGTGGGGGATGGGGTTGTTTTACGGCTATGTGTTCCTGATGATGATCCTGGAAATGATGATCCCCGGCCTGACCTACCAGGTGAAGATTGGCAATGTACCGCTGTCGTTTTTGTACAACCATCTGTTCGGTCTCTATCTCTTGCCGCTGGGTATAGCGTACCTGTTCTGGTACATTCCCGAACAGGAAGACAAGAAGGCGGCACAAACACAGGGGGTGAAGAAAAGTGCAGGTTAATCCGATTGTCATTTTTATGACCGTTGCCTACTTTGCTGTAATCTTCGCCATTGGCTACATGACTCGCAAGGCCAGCGCCAACCCGATGGACTACTATGTGGCCGGCCGCAAAATCGGGCCGGTGGTCAACGGCGCGGCCCTGGCGGCCACGTTTTTAAGTCCCGCCAGCTTTCTCGGTCTGCCGGCCTTTATCTTCCTGCTCGGCTACCCGTTCTGGTGGGCGATGGTGGGGATCATCGGCGGCATGCCGCTGGCGACGATGCTGACGGCGGCGCCGCTGCGCAAGTACGCGCCGGTCTCTTTCACCGACTATTACTGCGACCGCTACGAGGACCAGAAATGGCTGCGCGTACTGCTTGGCATCCCGGTTTTAATGGGTACCTGGGCTTACGTGGTGCTCTCCCTGGTCGGCACCGGCCTGTTCATGATGGCTATTTTGCGCGTGCCGTACACCAGCGCTGTGATAATCGGCGCGATTGCCGTACTGTTTTACGTTTACCTGGGCGGCATGGTGGCGACTACCTGGTCGACCGCTTTCCAGGGGATGCTGATGGCTCTGGCGGCTGTTGTCTGCGGCCTGGCGGTACTTGGCTACTATGGCGGGTTTGGTAATATGGCCGATGCCGTCTTTACCCATACGCCCAATTTCTGGCTGATGCCGTATAACCAGCCCGGCGCTTTTTCTCACCCGTTTTTCAGATCCTGGCTTGGGGTGATTGGCTTCTTCTTTGTCTGGCACTTCGGCTTCGCCACCATGCCTTACTCCGTGGTACGCTTCTTTACGGCCATGGATGTCAGCTCGGCGCGCAAGTCCATCGTCTGGTGCGGTGTCTTCGGCGGCTCCATGTACTGGGGGCTGATTATCATCGGCACTGCCGCGCGCAATATCATCGAGAAGCTGCACCCGCTGATAGGGCAGGCCATGGTTAACCCGGACGGCACCCCGGGAGTCATTGCCAATACGATGCAGGTGCTGGCCAGGATCAGGGCCGACTTCGGCGTAGGCGGCGCCGCTGTTACCGACTATTCCATGGTTGCCGCCATTGAGTCTTTGAACAACCCCTGGCTGATGGGGCTGCTGGTAGCCGGCGGCCTGGCCATCGCCATGTCCACCGCCGCCGGCTGGGTGGTGGTCGGCAACGTTCTCCTGGGGCGCGACTGGCTGGGCAAAGCGTTTGGCAATAAGTGGGCGATTGAAAACCCGGTCAAGGCGCTGCGGGTAATGACTGTGATTATTTTGCTTATCGGCACTTACTACTCTCTGAATCCGGCCGCCCTGGTGCTTGACCTGTCCGGCTGGGCCTTTATCGTGCTGATTGCCACGCTGGGTGTGCCGCTCGTCTTTGGCCTTTGGTGGCCGCGGGCGACGAGAGCGGCCACGTATGCCACCATCATCGTCTTTTTCCCGCTTATTCTCTACTCCTGGCTGTACGCCCGCAACGTGCTGAAGAGCCCGCACTGGTTTTTCTTAAGCGAGGTACTGTTTGGCAAAGACGCCAGGATAGCTACGCCGCACCAGTTTTACTGGGTATTTGTGGCGGCAATCTTCTTTGTGGTAGTTTCGCTGCTGACTAAGCCCGCTTCACCGCAGGCGGTCAAGACCTACTGCGAAGACCTGCATTAAAACGCTTCACGCCGTCGGCATTCCTGCAGGCCGCACAGTTTCGTAAAGCGGGGTCCGAAGCCGGGGAGCCAGCCTCTGCCGGCTTCGGACTGTTTATGCGCAGCGGAATTGACAGATGCAGGACTGCATAGGGAGGCCGGCCGGGAAAGCAGCCCCGGCAGGAAATAGGTGAGCTGCTGCGAATAGCTTAATAAGTCTTAGATCATTAAGCGCCGCTCTGATTCAGCGGCAAGACAATCTCACCCGGCTGTTGGCACTGTTTTTGCTAAATGTAAAGGTGCCGGCGCGGGGGTTAAAAGCTAAGAGGAGGTGGCTGATTGAATGGATTATCAGGGCATGTACCGGCAAAAACTGGTCACGCCGGATGAGGCGGTTAAAGTTGTCAGGCCGGGAGACTGGGTCGACTATGCCGGCTTTTGCAACACGCCCGTAGCGCTGGACGCCGCTTTGGCCGGGCGCAGGGAAGAGCTGTCCGATGTCAGGGTGCGGACGACGCTCAGCCTGCGGATGCCGGAAATTATTAAAGCCGATGCCAAGCGGGAAGTCTTTACGATGAGCAACTGGCACTTCAGCGGGCTGGACCGCAAACTGCACGACCAGGGCCTGATGAGTTATATCCCCATGGTTTACCGGAATAAACCGCACTTTTACCGCAAAAGCAACCTGCCGGTGGATGTGGCCATGTTTGTGGTGACACCGATGGATAAACACGGTTACTTTAATTTCGGCCTGACAGTCTCCGCTTCCAGGGCTATTGCCGACCAGGCCAAAACCATAATCGTGGAAGTCAACGAGAAGATGCCCTGGTCACGGGGTGGTACTGAAGAACTGCTCCATATTTCGGAAGTGGATTTTATTGTGGAGCATACGCAAGCCTTACCGGCTGTCAATCCCGCGGCTCCCAGCGAGACCGACAAAATTATTGCCGCCCGGATTGTGGAAGAAATTCCGGACGGCGCTACCATTCAGCTGGGAATCGGTGGCATGCCCAACACTGTGGGCAATATGATTGCCGAGTCCGATCTGAAAGAACTGGGCTGCCACACGGAAATGCTGGTTGACGCTTATCTTGCCATGTTTAAAGCCGGCAAGCTGACCAACAACAGGAAAAATACCGACAAGGGCAAGTCGGCCTGGACTTTCAGCGTCGGTTCACAGGAGTTGTATGAATGGATTGACCACAACCCGGGACTGGCGGCCTATCCGGTCAGCTATACCAATGCGCCGCACGTCATGTCCCAGAACGACAATCTGATTACTATCAATAACTGCGTGGAAGTAGACCTGTTCGGACAGATATCTTCCGAATCGTCCGGCACGCGCCAGATCAGCGGCACCGGCGGACAGCTTGACTTTCTGACCGGCGGCTTTATGTCCCGGGGTGGCAAGAGCTTTATCTGCTTTACCGCGACCTGTGCCGACAAAGCAAACGGCGGGATCAAGTCGCGGGTTGTGCCGGCGTTGCCGGCGGGTGAAACGGTTACCGGGCCGCGTACCCAGGCTCATTACCTGGTAACGGAATTCGGCAAAGCGGATCTGTCCGGGCTGTCAGTCTGGGAGCGGGCGGAAAAAGTTATTTCCCTGGCGCATCCCGACTTCCGCGACGAGTTGGTCAGGGCGGCTGAGCAGTTAAACATCTGGCGCTGGTCCAACAAGCTAAAATAGAATTTATTTTTTTCGGGGGATGAGGCGATGTGGGAAACGCTTGAGGTTACTAAGCAGGAACACTTTGCGCTGCTTACTTTGAACCGGCCGGAGGCGCTGAACGCCCTGAACACGCGGATGGCTCAGGAGCTGGTACAGGCCATGGAGCTGCTGGCAGATGACGGTGAGGTCTGGGCTGCGGCGCTGACCGGTGCCGGAGAGCGTGCTTTTTGCGTCGGTGCCGACTTAAAGGAGCGCCAGGGGATGAGCAAGGAAGAAATGGTCAGGCAGCGGGCGCTGTTTGTCAGGGCTTTCCGGGCGGTGGCCGCTTTCCCCAAGCCGCTTATTGCGGCTGTCAACGGTTTTGCCATGGGCGGCGGGTTTGAGTTTGCCCTTTGCTGTGACATGATTGCGGCGGCCAGGGAATCATTTTTCGGGTTGCCGGAGGTAGGCCTCGGCATTATTCCGGGCGGCGGAGGCACACAGAACCTGGCGAGGATTATCGGCAAAAACAAGGCCAAGGAGCTGATTTTTACCGGGCGGAGAATTTCCGGTGAAACGGCCTTTGAATTAGGGATAGTTAACAGGCTGGTACCGCGCGCGGAATTGCCGGAAGCGGTGGAGCAGTTGCTGCGGGAGATCTGCCGGAATGCTCCGCTTGCTCTGCAGCAGGCCAAGCTTTGCCTGGATTTTGGCCTGGAAACCGACCTGCGGACGGCTCTGGTGCTGGAAGCGGAGGCGTACAACCGTTGCCTGTACAGCGAAGACCGGGATGAGGGCTTACGGGCTTTTAATGAAAAAAGAAAACCGGACTACAAAGGTCGCTAAGGCGCTCTTTGGAAAAGATGGGGAGCTGTATATGATGCAGATGCAGTTGCCGCAGGAAGTGACTGTTTGCGAGTGCTGGGCCAGGGAGGGTGTGCAAAACGAGCCGGCGGTTATCCCGACGGAAGCCAAGGTGCAAATGATTGACCGACTAGTTAAAGCCGGGTTTCGCCGGATTGAGGCGGTCAGCTTTGCCCACCCCAAATATTTGCCGCAGTTTGCCGATGCGGAAGCCATCCTGCAGCAGATACCGCGCCCGCAAGGAGTCGGGTACCGGGCCATTGTCGCCAATATGCGGGCGCTGGAACGCTGCGTGGAAGCTAAAAAAAACGGGTATGGCGTTGACGAGGCGGCCTTTGTACTGGCGGCCAGCGAAGCCTATAACCTGGCTAATGTAAAAATGAGCCATGCGGAGAATATGCCCTTGCTGGAGGAAATGTGCCGGATAGCGATGGCTGAAGGAATGGACATTATCGGCTGGGTGCTGACTTCCTTCGGCTGTGAGCTGGCCGGCGACGTTCCGGTTGAAAAAGTGCGCGACCTGGGACGCTGGTGGCTGGACAACGGGGCGAGGTTTGTCGGGTTCGGCGATACGCACGGCGTGGCCAACCCGGCTCAAGTGTACAGGTTTTACGATTACCTGGCCAATTATGGCTTTACTCCGGCTAATGTAATTGTCCACTTTCACGACACGCGGGGAAACGGGATAGCCAACAGCGTGGCGGCGCTCCAGTGCGGGATGAGGAGCTTTGACAGCTCTCTGGGGGCTACGGGCGGGCCGCCGGCCTTTGCCGGACAGGCGGGGGACAGCAGGCTGAGCAGCGCAGGTAACTGCGCCACAGAGGATCTGGTCTGCCTGTTTGAGGAGATGGGTGTCAGGACCGGTATTGATATCGGGTTGTTGCTGCAGGCTGGGCGGGAAGCGGAAAAGTTTATGGGGCGGCCGCTGCGGGCCAACACGGTTCGGCGCGGCCCGGTTCCGCATCAGCCGCAGCCCGCGTCTGAATCAGGAAAGGAGACTTGACGATGAATTTTCAGCTGAGCGATGAGCAGCAGATGATGCAAAAAATCGTCCGTGATTTTGCGGACAAAGAACTTGCGCCGATAGCGGCCGAACTGGACGAAAAAGGTGAATTTCCCCATGAGATTACAAAAAAGATGGGGGAGCTCGGCCTGTTCGGTCTGCCCTTTAGTGAGGAATACGGCGGTTCCGGCGCCGGGTACCTGTCCTATGCCATTGCGGTGGAAGAGATTTCGCGGGCCTGTGCCTCTACCGGCATTACTTACGCTGCGCACTGCTCAATTGGGACGGGTCCCATCTATCTGTTCGGTACGCCGGAACAAAAAAAACAATGGGTCATCCCGTGCGCACAGGGCAAGATGTTCGCGGCTTTCGGGTTGACCGAGCCAAACGCCGGTTCAGATGCCGGCGGCACGCAGACGACGGCTGTTCCTGACGGCTCCGGGTGGGTCTTAAACGGCAGCAAGTGCTTTATAACCAACGCCGGTGTAGCCAAAGTGGCCGTTATCACGGCGGTAACCGACAAAGGAAAGGGCTCGCGGGGCATTTCCTCTTTTATTGTGCCCACGGACACGCCCGGTTTCAGAGTGGGGCAACCTTATCACAAGCTGGGTCTGAAAGCTTCCGACACCCGGGAGATAATTCTTGACAACGTGCGCCTCCCGCAGGAAAGTTTACTCGGTAAGCCGGGCGAAGGCTTTAAGCAGTTTCTGACCGCCCTGGACGGCGGCCGCATCAGTATCGGTGCGCTCTCAGTCGGTATCGCGCAGGCCTGCCTCGACGCCTCGCTGAAGTATGCCAAAGAACGGGTGCAATTCGGCCAGCCGATTGCCAAATTCCAGGCGATCCAGTTTAAGCTGGCCGACATGAAAATGAAGACTGAACTGGCACGGTTGATGGTGTATAAAGCTGCCTGGCTGAAAGACCAGGGCAAGGCGTTTGGCATGGAGGCGGCGGTTGCCAAGCTTTACGCTTCAGAGGCGGCCATGCAGAATGCCACCGAGGCCATCCAGATTCACGGCGGCTACGGGTACATGAAGGAGTACCCGGTGGAGCGTTATTTCCGTGATGCCAAGCTGATGGAGATCGGGGAGGGAACCTCCGAGATTCAGCGGCTGGTCATTGCCAGGCTGCTCGGCTGCTGAGCGATAGCCAAAATAACCGGACAGGCTACTGTCCGGTTATTTTTTTTCTGTTGTTCTATGCAGTTTGATGGCGTACAGATAAAGCCGAAGGCCCTTTTTCTCCTCTTCCGTGAGAGGGCCCAGCTGTTGCACCGTCTCGTCAAGCGCCGGGTCGGCGACCATGTCCTGCCAGTGCCCGGGGAGTCGGGCAGCAGTGCTTTCCGGACTGAGGTAGCCTGCCAGAGCCAATATTTCGAATTCGCTCAAAGATAAGGGCAAAGCCATTTTTTTCAGGACAGCCGGATGAGGCGGGTTTCGCTCGCCGCGCTCAACCCGGGACAGGTAGGAAGGGCTGACACCGGACAGCTTTGCCAGCTCTTTCTGGGACAGGTTCCTGCGCTTGCGCAGCGCCAGCAGTTTTTGGCCGAAATGAGGCAAAGCATACCCTCCCTTACCGGTGTATTTTATTTTAAAACATTTATTGCCTATAGACAAGGGAGACGAATATAAATTGACAAATAGCACATTTAATCATAAAATATTGCCAAGCAGTCATTTTCAGGAAGCGGGTGGCATAGTGTACGTTCAGGTGGAAAAACTGAAGATACTGATGGAGAACAGGGACTGGACGCTGCCCCAGCTGGCGGCCAAAATGGCGCTTGATTATTCGTTTCTTTACCGGGTAATGCAGGGGCAGCGCAACCCGGGAGGAAAATTTTTCAGCGGGCTGATGCTCCTGTGTATGGAAGAGGGGCTTGATTTTGAACAATATGTCGGTTTTGCGCCGCAAAAAACAGGAGAGCAGGGGTAATTTGTCCAATATAACCTGGAAAGAAGGCTGGAAGAGATGCTAAGGTGGGGTTATGAAGATCATCTGCGACGTGAACGGGAGAAGACCGTCAAAAAAGATTTGCGCGGCAAAAAATGGCCTGACATCGCTAGTCGTATTTTTGGTGTGACACAGGAATACTTCCAGACGCTAAACAGAGGAGGATGGTCACAAGTGCTGGTAAAAGGTTTGCGGGGTGAGGCGACGGTCACGGTGTCGGCCGGCAATACCGCCAAAGAAGTCGGCAGCGGCAGCGTGCCGGTATTTGCCACGCCGATGCTGGTGGCGCTGATGGAAAGCGCAGCCATCAAAGCTTTGCAGGGCAGGCTGCCGGAGGGACAGACGACGGTTGGCACCAAGGTAGAGATCTCGCATACGGCGGCAACGCCGGTCGGCATGACGGTGACGGCGCAGGCGGAATTGGTCGAAGCAGATGGCCGGCGCCTGGTTTTTGACGTAATGGCTCAGGATGAAGCCGGCCTGGTTGGGGAGGGCCGGCATGAGAGATTTATTGTGGAGACGGAAAAATTCCTCTCCAGGGCGGAAAAAAGAAAAGGACATAACGCCTGGATGGACAGTTAGCTATCGCCACTTCAGCAACAGCTTTTCCAGCAGGACAACTCCCTGATACATGAGCGTGGCAGCCACAGCCAGAATAATTACGCTGGTCATAACCAGATCCAGTTGAAACACCTGGCCGCCGTACACAATCAGAAACCCAAGACCTGCTTTGGCCACCAGAAATTCTCCGACGATTACACCTACCCAGGATAACCCGACATTGACTTTAAGAGCCGAAACGATCGTCGGCACGCTGGCCGGGAGAACCACTTTACCGAGCAGCTGCCATTTGCCTGCGCCGAAGGTCCTGAGCAGTTTGAGTTTCTCCTGGTCCACCTGGGAAAAGCCGGCGTGTACGCCAAGGGTGGTAACAATGACGGCAATCAGGAGAGCAATAACAATGATAGCGGCCATGCCGTGTCCAAACCAGACAATGATAACCGGCCCCAGGGCAATCTTCGGCAGGCTGTTCAGCACGACGAGATACGGGTCCAGCGTATCTGAGAGAAATTTGGACCACCAGAGGATTATTGCTGCTACGGTACCCAGAGCGGTGCCGAGCGTAAAGCCGATGAACGTTTCCAGCACGGTAAGGGCTGTATGGCGGTAAAGGACGGCTTCGCTGTGCAGGGTAACCAGGGTTGCAAGAATGCGGGAGGGCTGGCTGGTAATGAAAGGGTCAATCAGCCGCAAATCAGCGGCTGTTTCCCAGGCGGCAACAGCAAAGAGCAGCAAGGCAGACTGTGCTGCCAGCACCTGGTAGCGGTACATTCTTTTTTGACGCAGGTATGCGCGGTGTTCAGCTGAGTGAACCTGGCTCTGCCTTTCAGGCAGGGCTTTTTTACGCCTGAACATGAATGTCCAGTTCCTCCCATATATTGCGAAAATACCTTCTAAACTCCGGCGCCTCCCGACGTTTCAACGGGGAAGTTTCAGGGCCCAGGGCGATGTCATGAATATTTTTTATCTTGCCCGGCCTTTTGGTCAGCACGACGACACGCGAAGACATGCTGACAGCTTCGGCAATGTCATGTGTTACCAAAATTGCTGTCTTTCCTTCTTTAACAATAATTTGTTTCACTTCGTCGGTCATAATCAGCCTTGTCTGATAATCCAGAGCCGAGAAAGCCTCATCAAGCAAGAGTATTTGCGGCTTTGTGGCCAGGGTGCGGATCAGCGCGGCGCGCTGCCGCATGCCTCCGGAAAGCTGACGGGGATAATGTGCTCTAAATTCCAGGAGGCCGTACTTTCGTAACAGTTCTTCCGCGAAAGATTTTGTCTCCGCGCTTATCTTTTTTTGTACCTCCAGGCCCAGCAACACATTTTTCCAGACAGTCCGCCACTCAAAAAGGTGGTCGCTCTGCAGCATATATCCGACCATGGCTGTCGGACCTGAAACCGGTTTGTCCCGTATGTACACCCGGCCGGTAGCAGGAGAGAGCAAACCGGCAATAATGTTTAGCAGAGTAGACTTGCCGCATCCGCTTGGGCCCACGACGCTGATGAACTCTCCATCCCCGATTTCCAGGGAAAGGCGGTCGAGAGCGGCAATTTCCCCCTCATCGCTGTGGAAGTGCATGGAAACATCTCTGACATCCACGGCCGGTTCCGCTCTCAACCGCTCCACGTCCCTTATGGTTTAATGTTGCGGACTGCCTGCTCCGCAAAGTAGTTCGTTACCAGCTTTTCGTAAGGTGCCCGCTGTTCCAGTTGTCCGGCCTGCTCCATTATATCCTGCAGCCGGCTAAATGCTTCCGCAGTAAAGAGCGGTGTGGCGGCCCAGGCATCAATCTTCTGGTAGCGTCTGACTACAGCTGCTAGCAGCTCCGCGTCGGCATCCGGGAAAAACGGCTTAATAGCGGCGGCCACCTGTTCTGGGCTGTTGCTGGCAACCCAGAGCTGGCCGCGATAGATGGCGTTTGTAAAGCTTTGAATCAGCGGCCTGTTGTTTTCAATATAGCTTTGCCGTGCCGAAAATACGGTATAGGGGATCTCGCCGCTGTACTCACCGACGGAGGCGACGACAAACCCTCTTCCTTCTTTTTCCATAGTGGTTGCCACCGGTTCAAACAGGGTAACAAAATCACCCTCTCCGCCGGCGAAGGCCCCTGCCATCATGGCAAACTGGATGTTGGTGGTCAGCGTCAGATCCAGTTGCGGGTCAATCCCCTGACTGCGCAGGACGTACTTGAGAGTCATCAGCGGCATACCGCCGGGCCGGCCGCCGATGATTTCCCGCCCTTTTACCTGTTGCCAGGTAAAATCAGGGTCTGCTTCCCTGGCCAGCAAAAAAGAACCGTCTCTTTTGGTCAGCTGGGCAAAATTGACCACGTAATCCTGCTGTCCCTGGTTAAATACATAAATCGTGGCTTCCGGGCCCATAAACCCGATGTCGGAATGGCCGGCCAGCAAAGCGGTCATCACCCTGTCAGCGCCCTGGCCGGTGGTTAACTCCAGGTCAATCCCTTCCTCGGCAAAAAACCCATTGCTGATAGCGGCATACATTGGAGCGTAAAATACGGAACGTGTCACTTCGTTTAGCCTGACTCTGGCAGGCTCCTGCCGCCGTGGACACCCGCCGGCCGATAAAACTGCCGGTACAAGGGATAACAACAGGAGAACGACCCAAGTTTTTCGCGACATACTCTCCCCACCTTTTAAAATTTACTGGTCCCTCCATAGTATTTGGAATCGCGGCAGGGTGTGACGTTCCCTTGCCCGCAGGATGACGGGCGGACCAAGAAAAGGCTACCGGAGAAACTCCGATAGCCCGTTAGTGAGGTAACCAGCAAGGTTCAATAAATACCGGCTGTAACTGCCTCTGTGCCAAAGCCTGCAGGACTGTTTCATACAACAGATCCAGCCTGGCCAGAAAGATCTGCTTTTCCCCTTTCCCTACCGGGCCGAACGGAACCAGAAAGATGCTCTTGATGCTTAAGATCTGCTGTACATTCAGGAGCAGGTTTTCTGAATCGCCGTTTGCCACCAGGGCGAGTACCACGGGGCAACCGGTTTGCAGGTGCCGGACTGTCTTGGCCAGCGGCGCCGCCATGGCCCGGGCGTTAACCAGCCTGCTCAAAAAATTGCCCGGACAGGGGGCGATCACCAGCATATCGTAAGCAGTGTCAAAATTAAACAGATCACTTGTTTCATCAGCCAGGGAAGCGGTCATCATTTCCCGGCCGGTAATCTGTTCCAGCAAATTACGTGTGGCGTGGAACTGGGCATCGCTTTCCACGTTTTCGGAAGTGGCCAGAAAAAGTGGGAAAACATCAGCGCCGGCAGCCAGCATTTTTTCGATTTCACTGATAATTTGCGGCATGGAAAAATGACCTTCCGGCAAAGCAAACGCAATTTGTGCCCCGCGTAAACTCATAAAAAACCCCCCCTTGAGGCGCAGGTTATTATATGCGCCGCAAAGAGGGGGAGTGCCTGTCAAGCTTTAGTCAGGACAGGTCAAGCAGATTTTCCAGTCCGTAAACCACACCGCGCTGCGATATAACCGCTTTGACGGCCATGATCACGCCGGGCATGAAGGAAGTGCGGCTGAAGGAGTCATGGCGGATGGTCAGAGACTGGCCGAGGCCGCCAAAGATTACTTCCTGGTGCGCCACAAAGCCTGGCAGCCGAACGCTGTGCAGGCGAACGCCCTCCATCTCGCCCCCGCGAGCGCCCTTTACCTTCTCCAGCTCATCAACTGCCCGCCTGGTGGTATCCCCCCGCGCTTTTATGATCATTTCCGCTGTTTTAATGGCTGTTCCGGAAGGAGCGTCAATTTTCTTTTCGTGATGCAGTTCAATAATCTCAGCTTCCGGCAGGTAGCGGGCAGCCCGGGCGGCAAAGAGCATCATCAGCACCGCCCCAATGGCAAAATTCGGGGCAATTACGGCCGGGAGACCGGCGCGATCCGACCAGCCGCGGATTTTTTCCAGGTCGGCCTCAGTAATGCCGGTCGTTCCCACCACGGGGCGCACGCCGAGCGAAAAGGCTGTTTCAATGTTGCGCAGCACGCTGTGCGGCGAGGTGAAATCGATCATCACATCAGGGCGTGTCCGCTGTAATACCGCCGCCAGGTCTGCTTCCAGCGGCACACCGACAGGGCCAAGTCCGGCTGTCAAACCGGCATCGCTGCCGTCCCCCTTGGAGTCAATGGCGGCTGCCAAAGCCAGTTCCGGCTCGGCACAGACGGAGCGTAGCACTTCTTTGCCCATATTGCCGGCTGCTCCGGTTACGGCTACCTTAATCGTCACTTGACACACCCTCCTTGGCCTTCAGCGCACTACAGGCGCAGATGAAGTCAACCATGGTCTTTGTTTGCTTTCTTACTTCAGTATTTTCTATTATTGCGGCAGCAAAGTCAAGAAAATATGTGCACAGGGGTTCCCCCTCCCGGATGAGAAATCAAGATTATATTGACCGAATTTGCAGATTTATGTATGCTAACCCCAGATGACTTTATTTGGAGTGAGCTTTTTTGCCTTTGCCTGATATAATGTCGGTAATCTTTCTTGTAACAAGTGCGGTTTATTTTTTCTACGGGTGGATGGTGCTTTCCTACAACAGCAGGTCAACCCAGCATCGCGTACTTTTTATCAGCTTTCTTTGCTTATCCTGGTGGGCCTTTGCCTTCACCGTCGCCAATAATGCCCCGGATATCGAAACTGCCCTGTTATGGCGCCGCCTTGCCTCAGCCGGCTGGGGCATCTATTACAGCCTGTTATTGCACTATATTTTGATCCTGACCGAGAGGAGCGCCCTGCTGCAGAAGCGCTGGCTCTATCTGCTGTTATACTTGCCGGCTGCCCTGAATGTTTTCCTTTACGGAATCTATGACGAGACAGCACTTGCTTCATACAACCTGCTTAAGACCCCGCTTGGATGGGTTAATATTGCAGGGTTAACAGCTTTGGATTTGTCTCACTTTGCAAGCTATATCGTTTTTACTCTCGCAAGTATTATTTACCTGCTTCATTGGGGCTTGACCGCGCAGAACCGGATAAACAGAAGAATTGCGCTGCTGATCGCCTGTTCCGCTTTTTTGGCCCTAATCATCGGCACCTTGACCGAACATCTCATCAACGCAGTTTTCCGGGTTAGTTTCCCCCAGCTCGGACCAATAGTGATAATTATCCCCGCGTTGACCATGTTTTATTGTATCAGGCGCTATGGCATGATGCGGCAAATGCCAAAAGATATGGCACCTCTAGGAGATCATCTGTTGAGCGAATATACCCAGACCAGATTATATTTGTATCTGGCCTTGGCAGCATTTTTCGGCGGCCTTGTCAGCTTTGCCGCCCTGTATTTTACTAATCACGCTTCATTGCCAGCTGCACTGCTTATCAGCGCTGTGTTTATGCTGGCGGGAATAATCGCATATATGACCAGAAGCTTTCGCCTGAAAGCAGATTTAAAAGACACCATCGTTGGCGTTGTCATGGCAGTAACACTGCCGGGCTTAACGGTACTTATCTATGAGTTTACAGACTTACACTCCTGGAATATACCGATGATATTTGTGCTAATAGCAATTGTTTTCAGTAACAAGAGAATAATTGTCCTGGTGGGAATATCTATATTGCTTACATTAATTTGGTCCTGGGTGAGAGCCCCTATCTTGCAGGTAACATTCACAGAAATTGATCATGCGGTCAGAATGGCTGTAATGTCGGTAATGTTTGTCTTTGTGTTCTACTTCAATCACATTTTTAAGCAGGCGATTGCTGAAAGCCTGGAAAAGGCAAACAGGGAAAAGCTGTTGTCGGATATAGCCTCAGCGCTGATGACAGTTAATGAAAACAACGTGGATGAGAAACTGAAACAAGTGATGACCATGTGGCTGAGACACTTGCAAGCGAACTGCATGGATCTCTTTTTCCTGGATAACGCGCAAAGGACAGTCAAAGCCGCATTTCAAACGTGCGATAGAGGAACTAAGTCTGCCACCGCTCTAGGCGATGCAGAAAAAAGGGAAATTTTTGCCGCTGCAATCGGCTCAGTCCGGTTCTGGGATGAAGAAACCTCTGGCAGCTTGGATGTTAATACTGAGAGCGAAATGGAAAGCCTGTGGGTCGGAAAAATAAGGACCGACGCCTTAAAGGTTATTCCATTAAAGAATACGGATCAGTTGATAGGTGTCGTTGCCATCGAAAAAATTGCCGGCAGAACGGGGTGGAAGGAAGAACAACAGAATATATGCCATATTGTGTCACGCATGATTACGGATGTCTGGCTCAAGATAGAGGCTGACAAAAAAATTAAATATGAGGCGCATTATGACATCCTGACAGGCCTGCCAAACAGGCAGCACTTTACAGACCGGTTAATACAGGCCGTCAATATGGCCAGGCGGACCGATAAGCTTGTCGGCGTTTTTTTTATCGACGTTGATTCATTCAAGTGCGTTAACGATACCATGGGTCATGCCGGCGGAGATCAGTTGTTACAGCAGATTGGCCAAAGGATGCGGAAAAGCGTGCGCAAGTATGATGTGGTGGCTCGTTTTGGCGGTGATGAGTTTCTCATCATGGTGCCCCAGGCCGATGACGTCGCGGCAATAGAAAGGGTGGCTGTCAAAGTACTGGAGAACCTAAAGGAACCAATGGCGGTCAAAGAACAAAAATTCTTTATTTCCGTAAGCATGGGTATTGCCGTCTTCCCGTACGATGGAAATGAGCCCGATACCTTGCTCAAAAACGCAGATATTGCCATGTATGTATCCAAGGAAATTGGCAAAAACAAGTACGCGTTTTGTTCAGTTTCCATGAAAAATGACGCGCACGCAAGTATCACCCTGACCAATGACCTGCACTGGGCTTTGGAGCGAGACGAGCTGTTCTTGTACTACCAGCCTCAACTGGAAACAGCAACCGAAGAGGTAACCGGAATGGAGGCTTTGCTCAGATGGAGGCATCCGCACCTGGGGATAATTGCGCCTTCGCTCTTTATTCAGCTGGCGGAAAAAAGCGGACTTATCAGCAGTATCGGAGCCTGGACCATTAATCAGGCTTGCCTGCAAAATAAAAGGTGGCAGGATGCGGGGTTAAAACCGATTACAATGGCAGTCAACCTGTCTCTGGGTCAATTCATGGATGCGAATCTGGTTGAAGTTGTCCAAAATGCCCTCGAAAGAACGGGGTTAAGTCCAAAGTATCTGGAGTTGGAAATTACCGAGAGCATTGCCGCCCAAGATTCTCAAAACATTGCCCGTACGATGGACAGGCTGAAGGCCTTAGGCGTGAGGATAGCAATTGATGATTTTGGTTCCGGGTATTCATCCCTCGATAGATTTAAGGCTTTGCCTGTCGATAAGCTTAAAATAGCCATGCGGTTTGTGCATGGAATCGGGAGTAACAACAAGGAAGAGGAGATAATAAAAGTTATCTTGCAACTGGGGAGAACTTTTGGCATCAAGGTATTAGCCGAAGGAGTCGAGGATAAGAAACAACTCTTATTCTTGAGGGAAAATTCCTGCGATGAAATCCAGGGCTTTTACTACTATAAGCCATTGACTGCCGACAGGATGGGAGAAGTTCTGCTGAAACAGCAGAGCTTATGAGACGGCATAGTTCCGGTGTAAGAATGCCGGCGAGGGTGGGCAAACTAGATGACGATTGCTGACAACTTTTTAAGGAGGAGATAGTTTGACGGTCAGAATCGGCATCAACGGGTTTGGACGCATCGGCCGCAACACGTTCCGCGCCATGCTGGAAGACGAGGCTTTGCGCGTGGTGGCGGTCAATGACCTGACTGACAACGCTACGCTGGCGCACCTGTTAAAATACGACTCTCTCTACGGGAAATGCGTTGGCGATGTACGGTTGCAGGGCGAAAACCTGCTGGTTAACGGGCGTGATGTGAAAATATTTGCTGAATGCTCCCCTGAACGCGTTCCGTGGGGAGAACTGGGGGTTGACGTGGTGGTGGAGGCTACCGGCCACTTTCGCACCCACCGCGAAGCCTCACGCCATCTAACGGGAGGCGCAAAAAAAGTTATAGTCACCACGCCGGTACACGACGCCGACCTGATTGTGGTGATGGGGCTTAATCAGCAAATGTACCGTCCGGCCGAACACCGTGTTCTTTCCAATGCTTCCTGTACGACGAACGCTCTGGCTCCGGTCGTAAAGGTTCTGCATGAAAATTTTGCCGTCGTGCGCGGACTGATGAACACCACTCACTCCTATACCAATGACCAGCAACTGCTGGACCTGCCTCATGCCGACCTGCGCCGGGCCAGGGCTGCCGCGCTGTCCATGATCCCGACCACTACCGGGGCGGCAAAAATTATCGGCAAACTTATCCCTGACCTGAAAGGAAAAATAGACGGCTTTGCGGTGCGCGTCCCTACGCCTACCGTTTCCATCGTGGATTTTGTGGCTGAGCTGGGCAGGGAAACTTCGGTGCAGGAAATCAACGCGGCGTTTACCGCTGCTGCCGGCGGGGCTCTGTGCGGTATTCTCAAGGTTGCCACAGAGCCGCTGGTCTCGGTGGATTACAAGGGTTCTCCTTATTCCAGCGTGGTAGACAGCCTGCTGACCACGGTGCTGGAAGGAAGCCTGGTCCGGGTAGTAGCCTGGTATGATAATGAATGGGGTTATTCGCGGCGGGTATCTGATTTGGCAGGATATATCGCCCGCCAGGGGCTTTAGGATGATTTTGCCTGGTTTGCACCGTTCAGGAGTTTCTGGTGTCACGATGGCATTTACGGCAGGAATGTACTGTGACGGAGTGGAATATTACCCGAAAGCGGTCAGAGTATGGCCATGAGGGGTGGCTGCCTGTGAGCGGGATCAGTTTTGGCACCGACGGCTGGCGTGCCGTAATTGCCGAGGAATTTACTTTTGCCAACGTACGCTGCGTCTGCCAGGCTGTGGCAAACCACCTGGAAGCCCGGGGACTGCGGGAAATGGGCGTGGTAATTGGCTTTGATACCAGGTTTCTGGCGGAAAAGTTTGCAGCATGCGCAGCAGAGGTGATGGCCGGCAACGGTATTCGTGTTTATCTGTGCAAGAAGCATACCCCGACGCCGGTAGTCGCCCATGCAGTCGCTGCCCGCCGCGCGGGCGGAGCGCTGATGCTGACGGCCAGCCACAACCCGGCTGAGTACCTGGGGATTAAGTTTATTCCCGACTATGCCGGCCCCGCACTGCCGGCCGACATTGCTCCCATTGTTTCCTGCATGGCCGACGTGCTTGCCGCCGGCAGGGCAAACAGGCAGGAGCTGGCGCGGGCCTTTGAACGCGGGCTGGTGGAGATTATAGAGCCGAAGGAAGATTATTTCCGTCACCTGGAAAAGCTGCTTGATTTTGCAGCTATCAGCCGTTCCGGACTTAGCATGGTAGCCGATCCGATGCATGGAGCCGGCCTTGGGTACCTGGAGGAGATACTGGCGCGGCACGGTTGCCGTGTAACGGCAATCCGCAACTGGCGGGACGCTTTATTCGGCGGTTCACTGCCGGAACCCACCTCCTTGCACCTGCGTCCGCTGGCCGCCAAAGTCAGGGAAACCGGCGCGGATGTTGGTCTCGCCCTGGACGGCGATGCTGACCGCCTGGGGGTGGTGGACGCTGACGGCCGCTTTTACAGCCCCAATGAAATCCTGATTCTGTTCATGGAGTATCTGATAAATGAACACGGCTGGCAGGGTGTGGTGGCCCGCACGGTCGCCACTACCCACATGCTGGACCGCATCGCTGCCCGGCATGGTTTTCAGGTGGTGGAGACTCCGGTCGGTTTCAAGTATATCGGTCAGGTCATGCGGGAACAGGACGCCTTTCTGGGCGGGGAGGAAAGCGGCGGGGTCAGCATCCGCGGTCATGTCCCGGAAAAAGACGGGATTCTGGCCAGCCTGCTGTTTGTGGAAATGCTGGCCAGGACCGGAAAGAAGCCTCTTGATTTACTAAGCGATATTTACAGCCGTTTTGGGCAGCTGTACAGCGAGCGTCTTGATTTGCGGGTCAGTGAGACAGTAAAAGAGCAAATGCTGGAAAATATGAGATCTTGGGCACCGCAGGAGTTGGGCGGTGTGCCTGTGGTTTCCTTTTCGCGCATGGACGGCCACAAAGCAGTGCTGGCTGACGGCAGTTGGTGCCTGGTGCGTGCCTCAGGCACAGAACCGGTTTTTCGCATTTACGTGGAAGCCAATACAGTCGAGGGGAAACAGTCTGTCCAGGCAGCGGTTAAACAGGCGCTGTGCGCCAATGTTAAGGAGGAAGAGGCATGTATAATCTAGAACCAACAAGCGGGTTGCCGTTGCGGGCGGATGACAAGGGCGGACTTATGTTCGGCGCCGGCTTGGTGCCGGTCACGCCGGATATTCGTCGCCGCCGGGATATGCTGGATGTGCTTTTTGAGCCGGATGCAGCCGGACCGGAAGAATTGTATTACATGTACCGCGGCGTCGGCCGCGAATCTGACCGCAAGCTTCTTGCGCAACACGGGTTGCGTTACGATGTGACCATCCTGCGCCCCGGAACGGTAGGCAGCGAGTATGTTAAAACAGCCGGCCACTACCACCCGGTAAAACCGGGCACCGAGCTTACCTATCCGGAAGTGTACGAGGTTTTGCATGGCCGCGCTCACTACCTGCTGCAAACGGAGCCGGACGAAGAAGGAGTGGAAGCGGTGCTGGTGGAGGCTGTGGCCGGCGACAAGGTGCTGATTCCGCCCGGTTACGGCCATATCACCATCAACCCGGGCACGGACTGGCTGGTCATGAGCAACTGGGTGGCCGAGGGCTTTGCCTCGCTCTACGGGCCAATTAAAGAATTGAGCGGCGGCGCGTATTTTGAACTGGCCGGCAACGGCGAAGAAGAACGGCTCGTTGTCAACCCCCGCTACCGGCCCACACCGCGAATATCCGCGCGCCGGCCTGCCGACCAGCCGGAATTCGGCCTGGTTAGCGGCCGCCCGATGTACTTTGCTTTTCTGGAATCTCCGGGAAAATTTGCTTATTTGACCAACCCGGAAAACAATTTTTAAACTGTGAATAATCAATATTGACTATGCATAGTCAGTTATAGTATATTGAAGTCAATAAAGGAGGTCAATGGCTATGCAGTTAAATATTTATGTCCCGAAGGAGAAGGGCTATGTTCTGAAAAATTTAGAAAATATAGCAAAATTAACAAACAAACAAAAAAACGAGCTGGTATTGGAAGCGCTGGAAAAATACCTGCCGGAGTTGCCGCTCGAACTGGGCAAGTTTAAGATGGGTGAAGCTCGGTTGCCTGACCGCGGTGAGATTTATGAGGGCAGGTTAAAAATTTGATTTTGCTTGATACAAATGTTTTGGTGTATGCGATAAACGAGAGCGCTCCACAGCATCTGGACAGTCGCCGGCTGGTTGAAGCGGTAAAAGAAAAAAGTGTTCCGGGCGTGCTCTTCCCCCAGATATTGCTCGAGTTTTATGCGATAGTCACGAACAGGAAGCGCTTTGCCAAACCGCTTGAGCCGTCTGTAGCCAGAAAACAGATCGAAGCATTGCGTTCCTTCTTTCCCGTTATTTCTTGCGGGACAGAGGCGTTAGACTTATTGTTTGGTGAAACAAGTAAAGAGAAGGCTGGTTCAGGTATTTTTGACGCTTATTTGGTGGCGCAAATGAAAGTTTCCGGTATCACTATGGTTTGCACATACAATACAGCACATTTTATCAGTTTCAGGCAAATTGTAGCTAAAACACCGGAGGAAGTAATGGGCATGATTAAGCTGTAGCGGGTAAATATTTGCCTGACGGGACCGGTGTCACTGAAGCTGTGCCGTGGCAGGCAGACATTAAGAAAGGTGGCGGGAATTCTGTGTTTGCCGGGAAGACTGTCTTGGTTACCGGCGGGACCGGTTCTTTCGGAAAGAAATTTGCGGAGATTGTGCTCAAGGAACATGATCCGAAAGCGTTGCGCATCTTTTCCAGAGGAGAGCTGTTGCAACTGCAAATGCGGCAGGCATTTGACGACGACCGCCTGCGCTTCTTTATAGGCGACGTCAGGGACAGAGAGCGGCTGTACCGGGCTATGAACGGCGTTGACATCGTGGTGCACGCTGCCGCCCTGAAGCAGGTTCCCGCGTGTGAGTACAATCCTCTCGAAGCGGTAAGAACCAATATTGACGGGGCGGCTAACGTGATTGACGCGGCCATTGACAACGAGGTGGAAAAAGTACTGGCCATCAGCACCGATAAAGCAGTCTGGCCCGTTAACCTTTACGGCGCGACAAAACTGGTGGCTGAAAAGCTGTTTGTCCACGGAAACGCTTATACCGGGGGCCGCAAAACCCGTTTCAGCGTAGTTCGCTATGGGAACGTTGTCGGTAGCCGCGGCAGCGTTATCCCGCTGTTTTATGAACAGAGAAAAGCAGGCCGGATCACTATTACGGACGACAGGATGACCAGGTTTTGGCTGACGCTGGAACAGGGAGTGCGTTTCGTGGTCAGCTGTCTTGAACAGATGAGAGGCGGAGAGATTTTTGTCCCGAAGATACCCAGCATGCGCATTACTGACCTGGCCGAGGCCATAGCGCCCGGAGCCGGTAAGGAAACAATCGGCATCCGCGCCGGCGAAAAACTCCACGAGTGCCTGCTGACAGAAGAAGAATCAAGGCATACCAGAGAATTTAAGACTTATTACGTCATTGAGCCCGAGCATCCTTTCTGGAGGGACGACAAAGGTCAAGAAGTAACTTTTTTGCCCGAGGGATTTTCCTACAGCAGCAACAACAATCAGAGTTGGCTTAGCGCCGAAGATCTGTGGGCGTTAATCGGGTCGGCCGACCAGTGGCAGGATGATTAGCCGGGGTGCAACAGAGCAAAGCCTGGCCGTCGCAGGTGGAAAGCCTGTGCGTGAAACATTCCTGCCTTACGGCCGCCAGTGGCTGGACGAGGCTGACATTGAGGCGGTTGTTCAGGTTCTGCGTTCCGCATGGCTGACTACCGGCCCCAAGGTAGATGAATTTGAGCGGGAGTTTGCGAGGACTACAGGCGCAAGGCAGGCGGTAGCAGTCAATAGCGGGACGGCGGCCCTGCATGCGGCTGTTTTTGCTTCCGGGATAGCCCCCGGAGACGAGGTCATCCTGCCACCGCTTACCTTTGCCGCCAGTGCCAACGCTGTCCTTTACCGGGGAGGTCGTCCGGTATTTGCCGATGTGGAGCCGGACACGTTACTGCTTGACCCGGCTCAGGTGGAAAGAAATATTACGCCTCGCACGAAAGCCGTGATCGCTGTCGATTATGCGGGACAGCCGTGTGATTATACCGCCCTGGAGGCCCTGGCACGCCGGCATGATTTGCGGTTAATCGCCGATGCCTGTCACTCCCTGGGAGGCAGCTATCAGGGGCGCCGGGTTGGTTCGCTTGCGGAGTTGAACACCTTCAGTTTCCACCCGGTCAAAACCATTACCACTGGTGAAGGCGGTCTTGTGACCGCCGCTGACGCGAACCTGGGCGAGGCAATGCGCACTTTCCGAAATCACGGCATTACCACTGATTTCCGCCAACGCGCGGAAGCGGGCGGTTGGCTGTACGAAATGGTAAGCCTGGGCTTTAACTACAGGCTATCTGATATAGCCTGTGCCTTGGGTTTAAGCCAACTGCCTAAACTTTCAGCGCTGCTTGCCAGGCGCCGCGAGATTGCCGCACGCTACAATGAAGCATTCTCCGCAAACCCGGCTGTTACCCCGCTGACCCAGCGCCCTGACCGCGAGTCGGCGTGGCACCTCTATGTCGTCCGGCTGAGCACTGAGAGGCTGCGTGTCCCCCGCGCATTAATTTTTGCCGCGCTGCGAGCGGAAAATATCGGGGTTAACGTTCATTACCTGCCTGTTTACCGGCATCCTTACTATCAACAGCTGGGCTATAATTATTCACTATGCCCGGTTGCCGAAGCGGCATATGAAGAAATGCTCACCTTGCCGCTGTTCCCGGCCATGACCGACCAGGATGCTGACGATGTGGTGATGGCACTGGAAAAGGTCTGTACGGCGTACGCGAAATGAGGGAGATCCGTGCGTGTCATAGCAATTATCCAGGCCCGGATGGGGTCAACCCGCTTGCCGGGAAAGGTTCTGGAAAAAATTGAGGGGCAGACGATGCTAGCATGCGTTATCCGCCGGACTAGTCGCGCTTCCCTGATAACTGAGATTGTTGTGGCAACGACGGAAGCCGCCGCAGATCAGCTTATTGTCGATGAGTGCAAGCGGCTCGGCGTTCCCTTTTTTTGCGGCGCCGAGCTTGACGTGCTGGACCGCTATTACCGGGCAGCCTCTGCCAGACAGGCCGACATCGTCGTCCGGATTACCTCCGATTGCCCGTTTATCGATCCGCAGCTGGTGGATCAAGTAATTGCGGAATTTCAGCGTCAAAAAAATATTGCTTACGTCAGCAACACCCTGCCGCCCAGGACGTTTCCCCGCGGCCTGGATGTGGAGGCAATGAGTTTTGCCGCCCTGGAACGAGCCTGGCTGGAAGACGGCAGTCCGGAATGGCGTGAGCATGTGACACCTTTTATCTATCGTAACCCAGAGAAATTCAGGCTTTATTCTGTAACAAGCGAGACTGACTATTCAGATTTGCGCCTGACTGTCGATACTAAAGAAGACATGAAGCTGGCGCGCAGGATTTACAGCTATTTCGGACATGACGGGTTTTCCTGGCGGGAGATTATTGATGCGCTGGACAGGTATCCGCAGTGGCTGGAAATTAACCGGCACATCGTACAGAAAAAGGATCCTTGAGAAGATGAGCAGAGTGTTAACAATCAGGGCGGATGCCGACACGAAGATGGGGACAGGTCATCTGATGCGCTGCCTGGCGCTGGGTCAGGCCTGGAAAGATGCTGGCGGGGAAGTAGTCTTTGTGACCGGGTGCAAAAGCGAGCGCCTGTTGGAGCGCCTGACTCGGGAAGGCTTCACAGTACACGCTTTACCTGCTGTTCAGCAAGGGCGTGACGATTGGCAGCTTACCAGGCAGTTTATGCCGGACGACGCATGCGCTTGGCTGGTCTTAGACGGCTATCAGTTTGATGATCTGTACCAGCAGCGTGTAAAAGAGTGCGGTTTTCAACTGCTGCTGATAGATGACCTTGCTGACCGGAAAGAGTATTGCGCCGATATAGTGCTAAACCAGAACCTGCATGCAGAGCAATCGGCTTATAGCGTGTATGGCACGCATGTCCGCCTGCTGCTCGGCCCACGCTTTGCCCTTCTCCGGCGGGAGTTTGCAAAGTGGCGGGGCTGGAAGCGGGAAGTTGCCGGGACGGCCCGCCGGGTATTGATTACCTTCGGAGGTGCCGATTCCGGAAACGCAACCGGTCTGGTACTGCACGCGATGCAAAGGATTGAGATTAAGGGTCTTGAAGCGGTGGTGACGGTAGGTGCAGGCAACCCGTATGGGGCAAAGCTGCAGTCTGTGGCAAAAACATCCCGGTTTCCCGTGCAGTTAATCACAGACAGTAATGAGATGGACGCGTTGATGGCCTGGGCGGATGTTGCAGTTTCCGCAGCCGGTGCAACGGCTTGGGAGTTGGCTTTTATGGGGCTGCCGAGCCTGCTCTTAAAAGTGGCTGAAAACCAGCGCCTGGTGGCGGAACGGATGCATGCCGCAGGAGCTGCCCTTGATGCAGGGTGGCCGACAGAAGTTGCGCCTGAACAACTGGCAGGCCGTATAGCCAATCTTTTGGCGGACCATGAGCAACGCAGTGCTATGGCGCAATGTTCCCGGAAGCTTGTAGACGGAGAAGGCGCCGACCGGCTGCTGATGCGCCTGGAGAAGAGACGCCTGAGACTGCGGCAGGTTCGGGAAACGGATGCCCGGTTGCTTTGGGAATGGGCCAACGACCCGGAAGTGCGCGCGGTTTCCTTTTCTTCGCAGCCGATATTATGGGAACAACACCTTTGCTGGCTGAGGGCAAAACTGGAGAAGGAAAACTGCCGCTTTTTTCTGGCGGTTGATGAGGAAGACAAGGCGCTCGGGCAAGTCCGTTTTGACTTACGGGAGAATGAAGCCGTAGTGTCTGTAAGTCTCGGGCGGACATTTCGCGGAGCAGGCTATGGGACGGAGTTGCTGCGTCTGGCCTGTGAAAAAATGCTCAGAGATTCTGATGTCAAAGTTATAAAAGCGTATGTGAAGCCGCATAACCAGGCTTCGCTTAATGCTTTTTTACGGGCGGGGTTTTGCTGTAGCGCGAAAGAATTGGTGCAGGGTCAGGAAGCAGTTTGTCTGAGCAGAGGGAGTGATTAAAAGATGCGCGGGCAGTTCAAAATATCCGGACGGCTGATCGGTCCCGGTGAACCGGTTTATATGATCGCTGAAATCTCAGCCAATCATCGTCAAAATTTTACTGAAGCTGTCAGGCTGGTCGAGGCGGCGAAAGAGGCCGGTGCGGACGCGGTGAAGGTACAAACCTACACTGCTGATACGCTGACCATAAATTCCGAGCGGGAGTGTTTCCGAATGACTGGCGGGCTTTGGGCCGGCAAAACGCTCTATGACCTATACAGCGAGGCCTATATGCCCTGGGAATGGCTGCCGGAATTAAAAAAAGCAGCCGGCGATTTGGGGCTCGATTTTTTCTCTACGGCTTTTGACCCGTCTGCGGTTGATTACCTGGAGCAGCTCGGGGTGCCGGTTCACAAGATTGCTTCTTTTGAGATTACCGACCTGCCCCTGATCAGTTATATGGCAAATACAGGCAAGCCAATAATTATCTCGACCGGAATGGCGAGCCTGGCCGAGATTGAGCATGCTGTAGGAGCGGCCCGTGCCGGGGGAGCCACGGAGATAGCGCTGCTCAAGTGTACCAGCGCTTACCCGGCGCCTGCGGAGGAGATGAATCTCTGCACCATTCCGCATCTGGCGCAGGCGTTTGGGAAGCCCGTCGGGCTTTCCGATCATACCCTAGGCATCGCCGTCCCTGTGGCGGCGGTAGCGCTGGGCGCCTGTATCGTGGAGAAACATTTTACGCTGTCACGCAATTTAGGCGGCCCGGATGCCGCATTTTCACTGGAGCCCGCTGAGTTCCGGGAGATGGTGGAGGCCATCCGAACCACGGAGAAGGCGCTGGGAGAAGTGTGCTATGAAACTGGGAAACAGGAGGCGGCCAGCCGGGCGTTTCGCCGCTCTTTGTATGTGGTCAGGGACCTGGAGCAGGGAGAGATTTTTACACGGGAAAACCTGCGCTCCATACGTCCGGGTGCCGGCCTGTCCCCGGCTCTCCTGGGAACAGTGCTTGGCCGGCGCGCCGCCTGCAGTATAAAGCGTGGTACGCCGCTTGGCTGGGAGCTGATTTCCTGAGCGGTACACACAGTTTTGTGTTATGCCGGTGTTGGGGTGCAGCTAACTGCGCTCCTTGTTCTGAGTGAACAGGGCTTGGCCCCTGCAGTAATTTTTATGATGGAGGTAAATTTTTTGGATGTGAAGAGGGCCGAAGACAGGAAGAAACTGGTTAGGGAGACGCTGGAGACGACAAGGGATTATAGCGGCAGGACAGCTCAATTTATCGGGGAACTGGCGGCGAAGATTCAGGCTGGCGGAGCACCCGGCCAGTCGGAATGGGAAGATTTGTTTGCGGCACTGGAATGGCTGGCAGAGGCGTGCAGCGCTTTGTCTGCCGAAGATTCTGCGCTGCCTGCGAGCGGTGCGGTCTTAAGGAAATTTGTCACCGGGCTGCCGCCCATTCTGCAGGAAGTTTCCCGGGCGCTGGAAAAGGGGGATTCTGTTTTTCTCAGTGACCTTTTGGGCTATGAGCTGGCAGAGAAGACGGATGAGTTGCATCAGTCGCTGTTGCGGGCCCTGCTGAAGAGAGCGGGAGACAATTATGAGCAGAACGGAAGTTAATCAGGATAATGCGTTGTTTGCCAAAAATATTGCCTTTCTGGAAAGCAAAGTCCCCGCCCTCAGCAAGAGGCTGGCCGGTCTTTCCGTAGCCGAAGGGTTCGAGGTTGAGCAGGCGCGCAGCGGCTCCCCGACGCTAATTTACCGTTCCGACGGACAGGAAACTTTTTTGCACAGTCGCTATGACCCGGAGCAGGAAGCGTGGCGTTGGGCGGAGAGCCTCGGACACGAGTGGGAGATGCTGGTTTTGTTCGGAATGGGACTGGGCTACCATCTGTTGGCCGTTTCCCGCCTCTATCCGGGCAAGCGGGTAATCCTGGTGGAAAATGACGCTCGCCACTTGCTGCTGCCCTTTTATTACCTGGATCTGACACATCTGTGGCAGTACGACCTGACGCTGGTTGTCAGTCCCAATGCGGTTACTGCGGCGCAGCAGGTCAGCGGCATCCTGTTTAATAATCTGGGCTGCAATCAGCTGCTGAAAGCGCTGCCGGCTTATCAGTCCTTGAATGCCGCGTACTGGTCGGCCTTTCAGCGCGAGTTTTCCGACCAGCTGACAGCCTGCCAAAGCGCGCTGGTGACCATAGCGACTCACCGGACACGCTGGTGGAAAAACTACAGTGAGAATTTTCTGGAATACCTGGAAGCGCCGGGTATCAGCAGTCTGTTCGACAGGTTTGCCGGGGTGCCGGCAGTGATTGTCGCCGCCGGGCCATCACTGGAGAAGAACGTCCATCTCCTGTCGGCTCTGCATGACAAGGTTTTAATTGTAGCTGCCGGCTCTGCTATCGGCCCGCTCACCCGCTATGGCATCCGACCGCATTTGCTCTTGTCGTGTGACCCGACCGAAAACAATTATAACCACTTTGCCGATTTGGACGGCAGCGACATTCCTCTGGTTTTTGCTTCCAGCATTTATTACAGGATTGTCCGGGAGTACCGGGGTCTGAAATTCTCTTTTGCGCTTAATACCATGAACGACTGGCCGGACAGGATTAGCGGACGCGAAAAAGGCGTGTTGCAAAGCGGCGCGACGGTGGCTGTGACCTGTTTTGACCTGGCTGTCCGGCTGGGCTGTGACCCGATTATTTTTATCGGCCAGGACCTGGCTTACTCCGGCATGAAGACACATGCCGAGGGAAACTTTTATGCCCGTCCGGTTTCGGACGGGGAAAGCGAACTTTTTCTGACGGAAGGCAACAACGGGCCTGTCTATACCAGCAAAGCCCTGTGGACGATGAAGCTGCACCTGGAAAACCAAATCAGCGCCGTCAGGCAGGAACGCCGTATAGTTAATGCCACCGAGGGCGGCGCCATCCTGCGGGGCGCGGAACTATTGACATTTGCAGACGCGATAGAGCGGTTCTGTTACCTAGCGGCATATCCGGTCGGCGACATCATTCTGAACGCAGCCCGGCAACGCTCCCCGCTAAGGCAGGCTGAAAGCAGGCGCCTGGCAGCCGCGCTAGGCAAACTGCGCCGCGAGGCACGTCTTTGCGGCAACTGTCTGACGCAGGCGCAGGCTTTGGCCAAACAACTGCAGACGGGAGCGACTGAAGAGACTGTTACGGCTGAACGGTTAGATAGTGCAGTGCAAAAATTTAAAAAGCTGGAACAAAAGGTGCAGGAAACGGAACTGTTCCGGCAGTTTATCAAAACGATGATGATAGACTGCCTGAGCATTACCGCGATGACCGCCGGTAAAAAGATTGCCGCCGCAGAAAATATAAATGAAAAAGCCGGACATGCTGCCACGGGGTACCTGACCTGGTTCAGCGCTGTTGCTGAAGCAGCGGCGTATCTTGAAAGAGAGGTGGTCCGGCCGGTGGCGAAGCGGTTGAAGGGCTGATACAGCCCTGTTTTTTTGCTCAAGTTTTGAACAGTGCGGCCGATATATCAGACAGAGTGAACACGACGGAGGGTAAAAATAATGAAGATTAACAACAATACGGGAGTACCGCTGGATAAGCTTTACCCCCGGCAGCTGGAGGAAAAACAGGGGGAAGCGGTCCGGCCGCGGGAAGAGCAGCACAGCGATAGTTTGGCTATCTCCGCCGAGGCGGCTAGGGTGCAGGAGGCGGCCAGGGAAGCGGCAGCACTGGATGAGACGCGGATGGAAAAGGTGCAGCAGGTCAAGGCCGGCATTTTGCAGGGGACTTTTGCCGCCGACAGCAGCAAAATCGCTGCCGCCATGCTGAACAGGAGACCATAACAATCCTGACTGTCCCTCACTCTGGCCCTCTCCCGGGGGAGAGGGTACTGCAGTAATTATTCCGGGGTGAGGGAAAAGGGAAGAGAAGTCAAGGGGGCGCGACAATGAATTATGCAGCGTTATTGGATGTGCTCAGGCAGCAGGCGGCTGCCTTGCTGAAGATGCGGCGCTTATTGGAGCAGGGAGGTCAGGCGTTGATGACAAATGACCTGTACCGGCTCGACGAGATTGAGCGGGAAAAGATTCTTGTACAGCAGCAGATGCAGTTTCTGGAAGAAAAGCGCACAGGACTTTACCCCGCCGGCAAAACGCTGTCCGCAATCGCAGAGGGCTCCCCTCCGGACTACAGGGAAAAACTGACGGCAGTGCTGGATGCTTTGCGACGGCTGGCAGCAGAGGTGCAGGAAGCCAACAGTTTAAATAAAATGCTGCTGCAACAGTCGCTGGCCTATGTGCAGATGATGCAGCGGGTCTTGCAGCCCGAAAAAGGCTCATTTTATGGCTGGGGCGGCAAGCTGAAGCAGGAGAGCATGTGCCAGGCGCCTCTCACCCGTTTGTTGGACGAAACTGCTTAAGAAGGGCGGGGAAGGAATGTCGGCTTTCTTCGGTTTGCATGTAGCCCGGCGGGCCATGATGGCCCAGCAGAGGGCCATGGAAGTAACGGGCCATAATGTTGCCAATGCCAATACGCCGGGGTTTTCCCGCCAGCAGGCGCAGATGGCGCCTTCCGCCCCTTTCCCGTACCCGGCGGCCAATGCCCCGGCGGGTAGTCCCGGGCAGCTGGGCAGCGGCGTTGATGTAACATCCATCCGGCGTGTGCGTGATTCCTTTCTTGACCACCAGTTCCGCGGTGCAACCCAAACGCTCGGCTACTGGGAAGCAAGGCGTGATGTCCTTTCGCAGTTGGAAATGGTTTTTCTCGAGCCTTCCGAAAACGGCCTTTCCAGGCTGTTAAGCGAATTCTGGGGCGCCTGGCACGAGCTGAACAAAAACCCGGAAAGCATGCCGGTGCGTATTCCCCTGCGGGAAAAGGCGCGCGACCTGACCGACACCGTCCGCTTAATGTACAATAATATTGAAGACCTGCGCCAGGGGGTGGCGCTCGACATCAACACCAAAGTGGCGGAAGTGAATTCGCTCTCCCGGCAACTGGTTGATTTAAACCAGCAGATTGTCAGGGTGTCCGCTCTCGGCCAGCAACCGAACGACCTGCTGGATCAGCGGGACCTGCTACTGGACAGGCTTTCCCGCCGGTTGAATATAGCTCTGGCCCACAAGCCCAACGGCACGGTGGAAGTTCATGCCGGTAACCGTGTCCTGGTTCAGGAAAGTCAGGCATTTACCCTGCGGGCGGAGGTCGGTACCGTGAGCGCTGGTATCACCTGGGAGAAAAACGGTCAGCCGGCCGGAATCCGGGACGGTGACTTGCAAGCGTTGCTCGATGCTTACAGCACGCTGCTGCCGGCCTACCAGAACGGGCTAAACGAATTGGTCCGGACTCTGACAGAGCGGGTCAACATAGTTCACAGGGGCGGGTTTGGCCTGAATAACGTCACCGGGATCAATTTCTTTGCTCCCATCGTGCCGGGAGAAGTGCCGGAAACAGTGTTTTTTCGGCTCTCAAGCGAAGTGCTGGCCGATGTGAACAATATTGCCGCCGCCTCGGCCGCCAACTGGCCGGGTGACGGCAGCGTGGCGCTTACCATCGCCCGCTTGCGGGCTGGGCGCACCATGCAGGGCAATACGGTAACTTTTGAAAATTACTACCAGAACCTGCTGGCCCGCCTGGGCACGGAAGGGGAGGAGGCCGGCCGCCTGGTCAACCTGCAGGGGCAGCTGGTCAGGTCTTTAGAAATACGCAGGGAAGAGGCGGCGGGGGTCTCGCTGGATGAGGAAATGCTTAACCTGGTCCAGTTCCAGCACGCCTACCAGGCGGCGGCGCGCTTTGCCTCAGTGGTGGATGAAATGCTCGATGTCCTGATTAACCGTACGTTCCGCTAATCGAACAAACGGGGTGAGATAGATGCGGGTCACCAACAGGATGATGGTGGAAACGGTGCAACGGAACATGCATCTCAACCTGCAGCGGATGAACAGGCTGCATGAGCAGTTGTCAAGCGGCAGGAAGGTCAGCCGCCCGTCGGAAGACGCCGTGGCCGTGACCAGGAGTATGGCGCTGACTTCAGCCCTGTCACGCAATGAGCAGTTTGTCCGGAACATTGACGATTCGCTTTCCTGGACAGGCGCTACTGAGGCTACGCTTGGCAACATTTCCGCCCTGTTGCAGCGCGTCCGTGAACAGGTGGTCCATGGCGCCAGTCAAGCCCACCCGCCAACAGCACGGGAGGCTATTGCCGCTGAAATTGATCAGCTGCTTAACCACCTGCTGGAACTTGCCAATATGGAACACAACGGGCGCCCCCTGTTTGCCGGCTTTGGGACCTCCGTCCCGCCGTACACCCGCACAGGGGATACCTTTACATACCGGGGTGACAATGGCACTATGCTTCACGAGGTCTCTGCTTTTGCCACAGTGGAAGTCAATGTGCACGGCAGCGCTCTGTTCGGCAACGTGCACCGTGATGCCGTTACCGGAATCCGGGTGGTTCGCTTTGACAGCACCGGGCTCGAACCGGACGTGGTGGGACGGGGAATCGGCGTTTTTCATAGGCTGCTCGAAGTCCGCGATGCCATCCGCGGCGGCGATGTAAACGTGCTTTCAAGGACACTGTTACCGGAAGTGGATAAAATAGTGAACAACGTCTTAATTCAGCGTTCCCTGCTGGGCGCCCGCACCAACCGGCTGGAAGCGGGCCGGCAGCGTTTCGGCATGGAAGAGCTGAATATCCGTGAACTGCGTTCCCGCGTGGAAGACATTGATCTGGCCCGCCAGTTGACGGAATTTAAAATGCAGGAAAGCATTTACCAGGCCTCGCTGGCCACTGCGGCCCGCGTTATTACGCCGACGTTGCTTCAGTTTTTAAGTTAATTACAGGAGGACAGGGGGGCAAATAATGAAGATGGTTGTTAGCCTCAAGCCGGCGTTTAAATCTAAGGCCGCCGAACCGGTAGAGATTACTTTTCCGTCCGGACTGGTCGGTTTTGAGGAGGTAAAACGCTTTTGGCTTGCCGAGCTGCCCGGACAGGCCTGCTTTTGCCGCCTGGCGGCACAGTGCGGGACCTTCAGCCTGCTGCTCGTCAACCCGTTTGTCGCTTTCCCCGCCTATGAGCTGGAACTGGCGCCGCATGATACGGCGGAGATTGGCCTCTTGGCGCCTGAGGAAGCCCTGGTCCTGGTTACCGTGACCATCCCCGGCGGCAATGTGCGCCAGGCGACGGTGAACCTTGTTGCCCCGCTGGTGATTAATGTTGACAACCGCCTGGGGCGACAGGTAATCGTCGCCAACGGCCCGTACCGCCTCAAAGAGCCGCTGTTCGCCGCGGCCGGCCGGGCGCGCTGCGGCTAGAGATACGGCTATGCTGGTGTTGACGCGCAAAAAAAATCAGAGCATTATCATCGGCGGGAAGGACAGCCCGGGCGACGGCAAAATCGAAGTGGTTATCCTGGACATTTCGGGGGAGACGGTGCGGCTTGGCATCAGCGGGCCGCGGGAAATCGCCGTTTACCGCAAGGAACTGTACGAGGCCATTGCTGAGGAGAATATCAGGGCGGCCCGGGCGGCGGGAGATTTGCCGTCCGGCCTGGACGATATCTTGCCTGCTGCTTTGGAATTGCCCGCGGACAAAGACTAAAGTATTCCCGGCTGTTGCCGATAAAGGATAATAGCCAATTTCTTATGCCACTTCCTTTTGGTTTTAAATCCCGGCATTTAAGCGGCCGCAGATGGAGGGATTTAAAATAGGGGCAAGGAAGCCCCGCAAATATAATCCAAGGAGGATGAAACAGTGAGAATTAACACGAACCTGACGGCTCTGTCGGCGCACCGGAACCTGTCCGGAGTAAACGACGCGCTGGCGACGTCGCTGGAGCGGCTCTCGAGCGGGTTGCGTATCAACCAGGCTGCTGACGACGCGGCGGGGATGGCCATCTCGGAACAGATGACCAGTCAGATCAGGGGTTTGCAGCAGGCGCGGCGCAATGCCCAGGACGGCGTGTCCATGATCCGGACGGCGGAGGGAGCGCTGATGGAAATCCATGCCATACTGCAGCGCATGCGCGTGCTGTCGGTCCAGGCCTCCAACGATTCGCTGACCGCCGCTGACCGGTCGCAAATCCAGGGGGAAATTAACCAGCTAAACCGCGAGATTACCCGAATCGGCAATACGGCCGAGTTTAACACCAGGCGGCTGGTTGACGGTTCGGCCAGTGAAGCGCGCGGCGCCCTTACCGGACGTGCCGATGTCTTCCAGAGAGCCTCACTGGCGACAATTGACGTGAACCCTGCCGCGGGCGTCCAGGAAACTTTTGTAAGTGCCGCCATCAATACTACTGATTCTTTCCGCATCCGGGTGGTAGCGAACACCCCTGGCCCAGGCGCCGCGACTGACCTGGTGGTGGAAAGCGCCTTCCTCGGTGTAGCCTTTACCGGTCTGACGGTAACTGCGGCTACTGGCGCCTATACGGTCAACTTCGGCAACGGCGTAATAGCTACTGTCAACAGGACGAATCTCGCGCTTAACGACACTTTTGTGGTCAACACACGGAGACATGACGGCGGAAAAGCGCTGGACGACTCCTTGACGATGCAGGTTGGCGCCAACCAGGGACAGGATATCCGCGTCAGTATCGGAGATATGCGTGCCGCCGCCCTGGCGTTGACCCACGGTACAGGTACCGCGGAAAGGCTGCTGCGGGTGGAAAGCCAGTTTTCCGCCTCAGCCGCGGTTACTTTTCTAACCACCGCTATCGGTACGGTTTCAAGTGAACGCGCCAGGCTGGGCGCGGTGCAAAACCGCTTCCAGCACACCATGACTAATCTGGGGGTGGCTACGGAAAACATCGTTGCCGCCCGCTCCCGGATCCAAGACGTGGATATGGCCGAAGAAATGATGCAGTTCACTAGGAACCAGATTTTGAGCCAGGCCGGCACAGCCATGCTGGCCCAGGCCAACCAGCAGCCGCAGACTGTTTTGCAACTGCTGCGCTAAGGCCGTTACAGGCGGGCCGGTCTCCGGCCCGCCCCCCTATTAATATTTTTATACGGGGTGAGCCAGCGTGAAAGTCCAGGGTGTGGACCCTGCCATCCTCAATCGCATCCAGGAGCAAACGACTAAGCAGGCGGTGCGGGAGGCCAAGCAGGTCCGGATTTCAGACGGGCAGCAACGCCAAAGAAAAGCGGGTCTGGAGGAAACGCAAGACAGGGAAAACCTGGCTGTTGCCGTTTTGCAGCTAAACAGGGCGGCCGAGGCGTTTAACATTTCTCTGCGCTTCCGCATCGACCGGGAAAATAACGAGTTGGTCGTCCTGGTGATCGATAAGGAAAAACAGCAGGTGATCCGCACTATCCCGCCAAGCAAAGTCAGGGAAATGCTGGCCCAGATGCAGCAGATGCTTGGCGTGCTGGTAGACCAGTTCATTTAATGGAAGTATGAAAATCTCCGGCGGCCTTGCCGCAAACCAGTAGGGGCACGGCAAGCCGTGACCGCATTTAGCGGAAGGAACAGGAGGTGCGGACGAATGAGCATCCTAAGGGTGCACGGTATGGCATCCGGCCTGGACACGGAAAGTATTATCAAGCGGTTGCTGGACGTGGAAAGGATTCCTCTCCAACAACTGCAGGTCAGAAAACGCGAAGTCCAGGGACAGCGGGACGCCTGGCGTGACCTTAACAGCCGCCTGCGTAGCCTGGACAGCCGCGCCATGGAGTTGCGCCTGGACGGGACGTTTACCGCCCTGCAGGCTGTTTCCGCGCAACCGGCGGTCGTGACGGCCACGGCAGCGGCCGGCGCCCAGCCGGCAACATACGAGCTGGTGGTGGAGCAGATGGCCCGCGCGCAGCGCGTCGCTTCCACCCGCACGCCGGACTTTACTACGCCACTGACCGGCAGGTTTGCGATTAGCGGGGTGACGGTCTCCGTGGCCGGGGCGCAAACCTTAGCTGATATTCAGGCGGCGATTAACGGGACGGCCGGCATCGGGGTCAGCGCCAACGTTGTTGATGGGCGGCTGCTCCTCACCCGGCGCGAAACGGGCGCCGCCAATCCCATCCGCTACGCTTTTCTGGACGGGCACAATATTTTGCTGGGACTCGGCCTGTTTGACAGCGCCACCGGGACGGTGCTGCACCAGGAGTTGCAGGCGGGCAGGAACGCTGTGGCGCGCGTGGACGGCTTGCGGGTGGAGCGGGCCGGCAATGTTCTAAACGATGTAATCAGTGGTGTGGAATTAACGCTGCGCCAGGAAAGTACTTTGCCTGTGCGGCTTGAGATAGCCCGGGACAGCGGTCGTGCCCTGGGGGCGGTGCGCGGCTTCGTCGAGCAGTACAACTCAGTCGTAGATTTTATGGCCGGGAAACTGGGCAGGGACGGGATCCTGCAGGGCGATCCGGCGTTGCTGCGCCTGCAGGAGTCGCTGCAAGCGCTGCTGGTGCAAAGGTACGGCGCTGTGGCCGGGTACGCCAGCCTACCAGAGCTTGGCATTACAAGCAGCGACAGAACCAACCCTGATTGGTTTATGGCCGGGAGGCTGCGCATGGACGAAGCGAGGCTACAGGAAAGATTTACCGCTAACCCGCAAGCTTTCCAGGAGCTGTTTGCCGGTGAGCGGGGCTTTAGCCAGGCGGCAGGCAATTTTCTGCAGTCTGCCATTGCCGCCGGTCACGGTACGATTCCGGCCCGGGAAAGCGGACTGGAGCAGACGATTCAAGAGCTTGCCGGCCAGGTGGACCGTTTTAACGAGCGCCTGCGCCTGCAGGAGCAACAGCTGCTGCACCAGTTTACCGCGCTGGAACGGGCGCTATCCGGCCTGCAGAGCCAGAGCGCGTGGTTGTCCGCGCAGCTAAGAAATCTGGGCAGTTTTGGCACACAGCCGCCAAGATAAGCTAAAGCAGAAATTTCGCTAAACTGACCCGGCTCAGAATGGGAGTGCCAGGTTAAAAAAGGAGAAACGGAGGCGATTAGTGGTGGCGTTAGTCAACCCGTACAGGCGATATCGGCAGGTACAAGTAGCCACGGCCAGCCGGGTGAAGCTGGTGGTGATGCTTTATGACGGGGCGATTAACTTTTTAAAACAGGCGGCAGCAGCAGGAAATGCCGGGCAGGATGAGGAGATGGGCCGGTTGCTGGGACGGGCGCAGGACATAGTTTTCGAACTGTGGGCCACGCTCGACCTGGAAACGGGAGAAATAGCGGGGAACCTGTACCGGCTGTATGAATATATCAACGGGCGGTTGGTTGCCGCCGCTATCTCGCGGGAAACGGCGCCGCTGGAGGAAGCGGCCGGCTTGCTTTCCGGCCTGCGGGAAGCATGGCGGGAAGCGGCGGAAAAACCAATAGCGCTGAAGGGGGACGGCACACTTGGCTAGACGGGTTTCCGAACTGCTGACCGGGATGGCGGGCGTTTACAGCGAACAGCTGGCCCTGTACGGGCGGCTGCATGAAATGACGCTGCTGGAGTTGTCGGCCATTGAGGCCGGGGATGCGCTGGGGCTGGCCGAACTGTTGCGCTTGGAGGAGGTGCTGATTGGGCAGGCCAGGGAACTGGAAGCAATGCAGCGCGAGCTGCGGGAACTGCTGTGCAGTGTACTGCCTGCTCAGCGCCTGGATATGGACCAACTGGCCTGCCTGGCGGAACCCAGGGTGTATATCCGCTTTAAACAGCTGTTAGGCGAGCTGAGCAGTTTACTAGGGCGCCTGGAAGAACAGAAAAAACATAACATTATGGCGCTTACGGAGAAAATGGCCCTGCTGCGGCAGGAAGCCCTTGATTTGCGGCAGGGAAAGCAGGCCGCCGGTGCTTATACCGGAGCCTGCGCAGATGAAGCGGCCATCCTGGATCTAAAACAATAAATGTAATTCTCATGCCTGAGCAGTTAGCAATAAGTTAGACATACCGGATGTAATAGCGCAGCTTGCTGCGCCTTTTTCTTTTGAAATTCGAAATTCGAGGGACACCATACTGAATTATTGGGGCGCAGAACCGCTCTGAATTCTGAATGCACGAATAACTTCAAGATAGCAAGAGTTTCTGCGGGAAACTGCGAAATACGGAAAAGCACGCCGATTTATGTAAAGTAATTCTACTTTTGTAACTATTTTTTTTGCCGGGCGGCAGGATTTTTTTTCTTCTTATCGAAAATAGAAGCAGGTAAAAGAAATACCTGGGAAATAAGGAGATTGTGTCGAAAAAGGCAAACCTGCCGAAAGGCAGGGGCGCAAAGCTGCGGGCCTAAGGCTTGACAGAGCTAAGGCAGCCGGGTTGCCGGCCGGGAACAGGAAGACAACTCTAGGCCCGCGCCCTAGGGTTCTCTTTTAGGAGGGGGATTATGATAACCGGGCTATGGTCGGACGAGGCGTTTCTTTCCCTGCACAAAGGGCTGGACGCCGCAGCGGAACGTCAGCGCGTGGCGGCTCACAACCTGGCGAATGTTAACACCCCTGACTTTAAGCGTTCCGAGGTCTCTTTTGAGGAACGTCTGCAGGGCAGCCTGGCCGGAGTCGGTCGTCTGCCCTTGGCAGTAACGCACCCGCGCCATATCGGCCGACAGGCGGTTCTCGCCGAAGTACGTCACCAGGTCCGCCGGGACTACAGCAGCTCGATGCGATCCGACGGCAACAATGTGGATATTGACCGCGAAATGGCGGCCATGGCGGCAAACCAGCTTAAATACAATGCTATGACCCAACTGGTCAACGAGAAGTACGGCCTGTTGCGTTACGTTATCCATGAAGGGAGGCGCTAAACAGTGCAAATCTTCCGGGCCATGCAGATTTCCGCGTCCGGCCTGACGGCTGAACGTTTTAGGCTGGATCTGATTGCCAACAATATCGCCAATGTCCACACTACGCGAACGGAGCAGGGCGGCCCGTACCGCCGCAGGTCTGCGGTGTTTGCGGAAAGCCTGCAGGAAGCGCGGCGGGGCGTTGGCCTGCCCGGTCAGGTAGGGGGCGGGGTGCGCGTGGCGGCGGTAAGTGTGGACAGGACCGAGCCGCGGCTGGTTTTCGAGCCTGAGCACCCGGACGCTGATGCCGATGGATACGCTGCTTACCCAAATATCAACATTGTGCAGGAAATGGTGGATATGATTACGGCCACGCGCGCATACGAGGCGAATGTGACGGCGCTTAACGCCTCCAAGAGCATGTTTCTTAAAGCGCTGGAAATCGGTCGCGGGTAGGTGAATGAACGATGAAAATGATGCCGGTCAACCCTTTTCTCCCGATCTCCCTGCAACAACCGGCGGCCGGCCGGGAGCTTTCGCCGGCAGGAACGGCTGACTTCGGTCAGGCCCTGCAGCAGGCGCTGACAGAGGTGAACAGACTGCAGCAAAACGCTGCGCTAGAGTCAAAAAAAATGGTGCTGGGACAGGCGGAAGATGTCCACCAGGTTATGATTGCCATGGAGCAGGCCAGACTGGCCATGCAGCTGACTGTACAGGTCCGGAATAAGCTGGTGGAGGCGTATCAGGAAATATCCCGCATGCAGATCTGAAATGCCGGCCGGCGTTAATGGCCCAAGACCGGAGAGAAAGAGGTGGTGTGTTTGACCGAGAATCGGGCAGCCTTTGGCTGGCGGGCGCTACCTGCCGCCTGGCAGGCGTTAAGCGGGCCGAAAAGGCTTGCTGTGCTTGTCCTGACAGCGGTGTTGCTGGTAACCTTCTTTTTCCTGGGTCGGGTTGTCGTTACTCCCCGCATGGCTTCTTTGTTTACCGGGCTTGAACCGGCGGAGGCAGACCGGATTGTGGACAAGCTGAAAGAACTGGCTGTCCCCTACTCTCTCGCCGATGAGGGGAGAACAATTTTAGTTCCCGCAGAACAGGTGTATGAAATGAGAATACAGCTTGCCGGTGATGGGGCGCTGGTCGGCGGTGGTGCCGGGTTTGAGCTTTTTGACCAGACAAAACTGGGTGCCACTGATTTCAACCGCCGTCTGGATTTTCAGCGGGCGCTGCAGGAAGAGTTGCGCCGCACTATTGTCCAGCTCGATGAGGTGGAACAGGCCCGGGTTCATCTGGCTTTGCCTGAGCCGAGCGTCTTTATCCGCGAAGCGGCGGCCCCATCGGCTTCAATTGTCCTGAAGCTGCGTCCTTTTTCCGAATTAAGGCAGGCGCAGGTTCGCGGCATCGTTTCTCTGGTAGCCGGGAGCGTGGAGGGATTGTCCCCGGAAAATATCACGGTTATTGATACGCGGGGGAACATCTTAAATGCGAACCTGGTTGCGGCTGATCCGGCTGGACAGGCGGCGGAAGCCTCTTTGCGCCAGTTGGATGTCAGGCGCGGCTTTGAAAAGGAACTGGAGCAGCGCGTGCAGCGGATGCTGGAACGAGTACACGGGCCGGGCCAGGCGTTGGTGATGGTAACGGCGGAGATGGACTTTGACTCGCGGGAGACTACAACCGTTACTTTTGCCGATGAAGGAGTGCCGCGCAGCAGGACGGCCACGGAAGAAGTTTTCCGGGGGACGGGAACAGCACCGGCTGAAGCAGGGACGGACACCAATATCCCGGGCTATGTTTTAGCCGGGGCGGGTGGCGATAGCGAGTACACCCGCAGTGACGAGACGGTTAACTATGAAATAAATGAAATAAGGGAAAGAGCGCTGACGGCGCCGGGACGCCTGATTAGCTTACATACGGCGGTTGTCTTAAATGATAAGGGAGACGGCCTGACCGAAACTCAGCTGCAACAGTCCCGGGAGATTGTAGCCGCGGCCCTCGGTTTTCAGGAAGCGCGCGGTGACAGCATAAACGTTCAGGGCATGAACTTTGAAACCGGATACCTGGAGGAAGCCCGTACGGCCATGGACAGGGCCGCCCAGGCGGAGGAGCGGCGTCAGTATATTATGTACGGCGCTTTGTTCCTGGCCGGCCTGATAGTACTGTTTACCCTGCTGCGGGCGTTTCGCGGCTGGCGGGAGGACAGGCTGGAGCGGGAGTTGGTCGGCCTGCAGCTAAAGGCAGCCGCACCGATGCATGCAGCAACGCCGGAGGATGAGGCCTTGCAGGCCAGAGAGCAGCGGTTGCACCAGCGTGTCAGGCAAATGGCGGAGAAGGAGCCCGATATGACCGTTCATCTGATCCGGGCCTGGCTGGTGGAAGAATGAGGTGTGATAGATAATGGCCCGTGGTAAGATAAGCGGGTTAAAAAAGTCGGCTATTCTGTTAATGGCGCTTGGCCCCAGCCTGTCGTCCAGGATTTTGCGGCACTTCAGCGAAGCCGATATTGAGAAAATTTCGCTGGAAATAGCCAATACCACAAAAGTGGAAGTCGATGCTATTGAAGATGTGCTGGAGGAATTTCTGCTCCTGAACCAAGCGCAGCGCTATATGCTGGACGGGGGCCTGGAATACGCCAAAACATTGCTTGAACAGACGCTCGGGGAGCAAAAAGCCGGAGAAATTATTAAAAAGCTTAAAGAAGCTTCACAGATCCGGCCCTTTACATTTGTTCGCAAGGCGGACCCCAAGCAGCTGACCAACCTGATTGCCCAGGAACATCCGCAGACTATCGCCCTTATCTTGGCTTATCTTGACCCGGCGCAGGCTTCACAGGTTCTGTCCAGCCTGCCTGACGAGCAGCAGTCCGATATCGCCAGACGGATTGCTTTGATGGACCGCACTTCCCCGGAAGTGCTGAAAGTTGTGGAGGGTGTGCTCAAGGAGAGGCTTTCTTCTGTTGTGCAGCAGGACTTCGCGGCTGCCGGCGGGATACAGGCGCTGGTGGACATCTTAAACAACGCTGACCGCGGCACGGAAAAGCTGATTCTGGAGGAGCTGGAGAAAGAAGACCCGAAACTGGCCGACGAAATCAGGAAGAGAATGTTTATCTTTGAGGATGTTAACTCTCTGGACAACGCTTCTATCCAGAGGATTATCCGGGAGGTAGACTCCAAGGACCTGGCACTGGCTTTGAAAGGTGCCAGCGAAGAAGTCAGGGACCGCATCTTCCGGAACGTTTCCAAGCGTGCCGCCGAGATGCTGCGCGAAGATCTGGAGTTTATGGGTCCGGTCCGCCTGCGCGAGGTGGAAGAAGCGCAACAGCGGATTGTGGCTGTTATCCGCAGGCTGGATGAAACAGGCGAGATTATTCTGGCCAGGGGGGGAGACGATGCCATTGTTGTCTAAGGTCATCAAAGGCGGGCAAATCAGGTTCACCCCTTCTGTTTATCATCTGGAATCAGGCTTGCCTCCTTTCCCTGCCGGCCTGGAGGAAACATTCCCGGCGGGAGAGGAAAGCGGGAGCAACTGGACGAGTATGCTGGGCGCAGCAGGGCAGTTGCTCAGCAGCGGAGATCTGCGGGCTGAGACGGAAAAAAAGTGCGCGGAGATACTGGCCGGCGCATTCAGGGAGCGGGAAACAATTCTGGAGCAGGCTCGCCTGGAAATTGTTGCTCTGGAACACGAGGCGCGTCAAACCGGGTATGATGCCGGCTACCTGGAGGGCTTGGCTGAAGGGCGGAGGGAAGCCGGCAGGCTGCGCCAGGAGGCGGAGGAGTTGCTGCGGGAGGCAAAGATGCTGCGAAGGCAGGAATTGCTCCGGCTGGAGCCGGAAGTTGTACGCCTGTCTGTAGCCATCGCCGAGCGGCTGCTTGGCCGGCAGCTGGCACTGTTGCCGGAAACAATTGTGTCGGTTGTGGCTCAGGCGCTGCAGGAGGCGCGCGAACACGCTAAAGTACTGGTCCGCATCCACCCGGACGACCTGCCGGTTTGCCGCGCTTTTGCCGGCGAACTGGCCACTGCCTTGCGGGAAACGGCGGATCTTGATTTTATCGGCGATAAATCCCTGGCTGTCGGAGACTGTCTGGTGGAAACTGACGGCGCCTTGCTGGAGTGCCGGCTCGGTGAACGCCTGGGTGCCTTGCGGGAAGTTCTGTCCACGCTTGCGGCGCAGCGCCTGTCCGTGAGTCAGGAGCAGCCTGAGGAGGCGGTGGCGCAATGAGTGGAGCCGGCCTTGCCCCATACATGGCTGAGGTGCGGAAATTTCCGCCGGTCAGGCTGGTCGGCAAGGTGACGCAGGTTATCGGTCTGACCGTGGAAGTGCGGGGACTGCAGGCCTGCATCGGTGAAGTATGCCAGATTTTCCTGCAGGCGGAAGGCAGCCCGGTCCAGGCGGAGGTGGTCGGGTTTCGCGACGGTCATGTGCTGATGATGCCGCTCGGCGACCTGCGGGGGATTGGTCCCGGCTGCCACGTCCTGCCGACGGGGAAAATGCTCGGTGTGCCGGTCGGGCCGGCCCTGCTTGGGCGGGTGCTGGACGGCCTTGGCAATCCTCTCGAGGGAAGCCTGCCTGATAACGTTGTTTCCCTGCCGGCAGATAACGATCCGCCCAATCCGCTGGAGAGGAGACGCATCAGGGAGATCCTTCCTACCGGTATCAGGGCTATTGATATGACCCTTACCTGCGGAGAAGGGCAGAGGATAGGAATTTTTTCCGGCAGCGGCGTGGGCAAATCAACTTTGTTTGGGATGATTGCGCGCCACAGCGGAGCCGATATAAACGTAATCGCCTTGGTTGGAGAGCGCGGGCGCGAAGTGCTGGACTTCATCGAACGGGATCTGGGGAGTGAAGGCCTGGCACGCTCCGTGGTGGTGGCCGTTACCTCGGATCGCCCGCCGCTGTTAAGAATAAAGGGAGCCCTGGCAGCTACGACCATCGCCGAATATTTCCGCGACCAGGGGATGAAGGTGATGCTGATGATGGATTCCGTAACCCGCCTGGCGATGGCGCAGCGGGAGGTGGGGCTGGCTATTGGTGAACCTCCAACTACAAAAGGATATACCCCTTCGGTGTTTGCCCTGTTGCCGCGTTTGCTGGAGCGGGCCGGGACCTCCCGGGTAGGCTCGATTACCGGTTTTTACACGGTGCTGGTTGATGGAGATGACTTTAATGAGCCGGTAGCTGACGCCGTCCGCAGCATTCTTGACGGTCATATCGTTCTATCGCGCGAGCTGGCGGCGCGCAATCACTTCCCGGCGATTGATGTTTTGCGCAGCGTCAGCCGTCTGATGCCTGACCTGGTCGCTGAGCAGCACTCCTGTCTGGCAGGTTCTTTAAGAGAATGCCTGGCCGCTTATCAGGAGGCTGAAGACCTGATTAACATCGGAGCTTATATCGACGGAAGCAATCCCCGTGTTGACAGGGCCAGAAAGCTGATTGAGCCGCTCAACGCTTTTTTGCGGCAGGGTATGGACGAGCGGGCGGAGTTTGACTCAAGTGCAGCCCGGCTGGAAGAAATTTTAGGCAGGGAGTGATGCCAGGTGTCCTATAAGTTTCGGCTGCAGAAGGTGCTGGATTGGCGGCTGCAGCTGGAAGAAGAGCAGAACCGCCGCCTGGGACACGCTTACCGCGAATCGGCTGCGGCCAAAGGAGAGCTTGACAGGATGAAAGAATATCTGGACAAGCTGCAGACGGAATATTCCTCCTGTCAGTCGGAGCGGGTAGATGTACCGGGAGCGTTGCTGGCCGCCGACTTTCTGGACTGTTTGTCTTCCCGCCTGACGGAGCAGCGGCAGCTTGTGGAACAATGTGAAAAGCGCCTGACTGAGCAGGTGCGGATGGCGGAAAAAGCGCTGCAGGAGCGGAAAGTAATGGACACCTTGCGGGAGAAAGATTTTAACCGCTACCGGCTGGAAACGGAGGCGCTTGAGCAACGGCTGACAGACGAAGCGGCTCGCTACGTTTACTTAAGATCCAATGACTGAGGATAGCTTGCCTGAAGTCAGCAGTCGTCAGTCAAGATAGTATGGTGCAGCTTATCGGCGATAGTCCTTTCGCCTAGAAGCAAGTCAGACGAGGCGCGAGGGAGGGAGGCGACGCAGGCGTACCGGGGCGTACGTCGAGGAGACGAGTCGAGTGAGAACGAAGTATGGTGCAGCTTATCGGCGAAAGGAGGTGATGAAATGGAGATTTCAACAATAATATACCCAGCATCCGGCTTACCGCCGTGCCTGGCGCCCGCTTCTTCTGCGCAGCCGGCGGAAAGCAGCCTGACAGAAAAGGAGGCGGCCCCGGAAGGGGAGTTTGCCGTCCTGCTGGCTTTGCTCCGGATGCCATCGGCGGACAAAGCAGCCGGTGAGACTTGTGCGGCAATTGCCGGGCAGCTCGTTCCGGCCGGCCTGCAGCTGATGGTCCAGCCGGCCGATACGCCGGACGCAGGCGGCGAAGCGGGGAATTTACCTGCTTCTCTACCCGTACGGTGGCCAGGGAGCGGAAACACGCCTGCGGGACATTACGAGATCGCCTGCCTGCCGGGCTCTCCTGCTGCCGGGCTGATGCCCTCCCTTCCGGCAGAGGGAAAGGCGTCCGCTGCCTCTGACGCCCCGGTAGGCTCGGAACCCGTACCTGCCACGCAAAACGCCCGGGATGATGTAATGAAAACAGTACCGCTACCGGGGGAGGTGACGGCTGCCGGGAAGGAACGCGACGGGCTGACAGGTGTCTTTGAGCAACAGTTGCAGGCCGGGGGGGAAAAAGCGGAGCAAGGCGTGGCAAAAATGACGCCGGCCGCTGTACAGCCATCCCCGGGAATTTCGGCGAAAGGAAAACTGACAGGCGGTCCGGAACAGGACAAAATCGAGGCAAAGCCGGTGGAGGGCAGTACGCAGCCGTCGGTCAGGCCGGTTTTGACGCCTGCGGAACCGGTGCAGACTGAGGCGGTCCGCAGGTTGCAGGACGTCAAAAGCGCGGTACTGGAACAGGTGCTGGAAAAGATGGTCTTTTCCCGGAGCGAGACAGGAGAGGCGAAGGTTACTGTCCGCCTAAAGCCCCCGGCGCTGGGTGAGGTGGAAATCAGCCTGTACCTGGAGGATGGCCGGCTGAGCGGCAGAATTGTGGCTGAAAACGCCATGGTCAGGGAATTACTGGACGCCGCGCTCACTCAGTTAAGACAACGCCTGGAGGCCCAACAGCTTCAGGTTGCAGAGCTGACAGTCAGCATAGGGCAGGAAAAAGAATATCACCGTGGCCGCGACAGTCATGAAGGTGCCGCCCGGCACCCCGGCGGCAGGGAAAAGGCTGGCGAAAGCGCTAGCCCGCTAGCAGTTGTTCTCCCCGGGCTGCTGAATGCGCTGGCCTGAGATTAGACGCGATTGACAAAGGTGATGTCGGGAAAATAATGTTGGGAGGTGTACGGAATGACGACAATCAGCGCGGCAGGCACAAGAGCGCCCGGACAGTCGGCCGCAAGAACCGGAGCGATGCAGGAACTGGGCAAAGATGTTTTCCTGAAGCTGCTGGTCACCCAGCTGCGTCACCAGGACCCGCTTAATCCACAGGACAACAGTGCTTTTGTGGCTCAGATGGCGCAGTTTACAGCCCTTGAGCAGATGCAGAACTTAAATCAGCTGCTGGGCAGAATGCTTGACCTGCAGGCGGCGGCACAGGCGCCCGTCTTGTTGGATCGCTGGGTGACCGTTCAGGGAGAAGGCGGGCAACAGCACAGTGGCAGGGTGCAGTCTGTGGAATATTCCGCCGGCAAGCCCTGGCTGGTTGTGGACGGCAAGCGTTATCCGCTGGAAGCGGTGCAAAAGGTGGCAGCGGGCGGACCCGGCCGGGAAGCAGCCGCCAAGAGTGCGGCTGGTGAGGAAAATGGATTTTAACCTGCGCGTTCCGCCACAGCAGTCAACCACACCCGGCCTGAATCCATCCAAGCCGGCCCACAAACCGCAGAGCGGCGAGTTTGCCAGAGTATGGCAGGATGCTGTCCAGAAACAGGAGCTGAAGTTTTCCGCTCACGCCCTGCAAAGAATGGAGTCACGCCAAATTAAGCTCGCAGAAGCGGATCTGGACAAAATCAGTGCCGCCATAGCTGGTGCCGACAGGAAGGGAGCCCGCTCGTCGCTGTTGCTGTACAATGACCTGGCAATGGTAGCCAGTGTCAGGAACAGGACAATAGTGACGGCGATCAGCGGAGAAGAACTGAAGGAGCACGTCTTCACGAATATTGACAGCGCAGTGATTATCAGGTGATGGCCGGACCTCGGAAGAGGGGGCCATGGGCCGCCGAACGACGGAAGCGGCCGTATTTTAGCCAAAACTTCTAAAGGAGGTCATTTTTGTGCAGAGGTCTTTGTTTACGGCGGTAACGGGCTTGCGCAACCATCAGGTCAAGATGGATGTGCTGGGCAACAATATCGCCAACGTAAACACTACTGCCTTTAAGAGCGGCAGGGTGCGCTTCCAGGACATCCTGAGCCAGAACATCCGCGGAGCCAGCGCACCGCAACTGGGGCGCGGCGGCATTAACCCGGCGCAGGTGGGGCTTGGCATGAGTATCGGGGCCATTGATACCATTCATACGCAGGGCAGCCTGCAAAACACCGGGCGAGCCACAGACCTGGCTATCCAGGGCAACGGCTTTTTTGTGATGAGTGACGGGGCGAGCAGGCTGTACAGCCGGGACGGCGCTTTTTCCCTTGGCGCCGACGGTGACCTGGTCAATGCGGCCAACGGCTTCAAGCCGCTCGGCTGGCCGGCTGACGCCGCCGGGGTAATTAACACCACAGCTCCGCTCGGTTCGCTGAACATTCCCATTGGGCAGAGGGTTACGACAAGGGCGACGACCAGTCTGGTCTTCGGTGCCAATCTGGACGCCGCAGCGGCAACCGGCGCCGGTGGTGCCCACCGGGTAGAAGCGCTGGTCTATGATTCACAGGGGGGGCTGCATACCGTAGAGGTAACCTTTACCAGGACGGCCGCCAATGCCTGGAACTGGCTCGCGGAATGGATCCGGCCCGGCACCCCGCCAACCAGAACGGCTGCAGGCAACGGAACGCTGACTTTTGATACCTCCGGCAACCTGACTGCCTCTACCGGGGGTTCGATTACCTTTACCCCGACGGGGGCGGCAGCGTTGTCCATCACGCCCGACTTTAAGGGCTTAACCCAGGTGGTATCTTTTAGCAACGCGCTGGTCCGCTTCCAGGACGGATTCCCGGTCGGTGAACTGGAGAGCTTTACCATCGGCAAGACCGGCGTGATCAACGGAGTGTTTACCAATGGGTTGGTGCGGGAACTGGGGCAGCTGGCGCTGGCCTCTTTTCCCAACGCCGAGGGCCTGTTAAAAGTGGCTGCCAACATGTTCCAGGTTTCCTCCAATTCCGGGCAGCCGAGGGTTGGTGCGGCAGGTCTTGAGGGACGCGGCGTGATTGAAACAGCCACCCTGGAGATGTCTAACGTTGACCTGTCGGCCGAGTTTACGGAAATGATTACCACCTCCCGGGCTTTTCAGGCCAACTCCCGTGTAATAACGTCTTCCGACGAGCTATTGCAGGAAGTAGTTAACCTCAAAAGATAAGTAACTTTAGGTGCAACTGCTTTTAAACCGCCATCTGCGTTGTTACTCCTGCGGTCCTCACTCCGACGTACGTTCCAGTACGCCTCCGTTCCGATCCTCGTCGCGCCTAGCATCTGACGATTTCTAAGCAGACACCTTGCCGCCTGCGGCACCATCGGAAGGATGAAAATCCCCTTCACCCTACCCCTCTCCCAGAGGGAGAGAGAATTTTCAGGGGAGTTGGCGGAATTTAACGGTTTGTGTAGTTACAAGATAAATTCTGGCTGGTAGGGGGGTGAGCTGATGCAACAGCAGCGCATGGACCTGATGACCGTAGTCGGGATCGTCCTTGGCATCTCTCTGGTCATGGGCGCCATCGCCATGGGCGGCAGTGTCATGCTGTTCTGGAGCCTGTCTTCGGTGATGATAACCGTCGGTGGTTCGTTTGCCGCTCTGCTGATTAACTTCCAGCTTCCCCAGATTACCATGGTGGTCAAGGTAACTAAAACCGCTTTTTTAAGTGAAATCCAGGACATGGGAGAACTGGTGCGGCTGTTTGTGCGACTCGGGCAGAAAGCCCGCCGCGAGGGCTTGCTGGCGCTGGAGGATGAACTGGAGAACTTAAACGACAAATTTTTGGTCAACGGCCTGCAAATGGTGATTGACGGACTGGACCCGGAGTTGATCCGCGATATTATGGAAACTGAGGTTACAGCCACAGAGCAGCGCCATAAGCTCGGTCAGGATGTTTTCCGTGCCTGGGGCACGCTGGCTCCGGCTTTTGGCATGATCGGCACGCTGATTGGCCTGGTCCAGATGCTGGCCAACCTGGACGACCCGAGCAAAATCGGCCCCGGCATGGCTGTGGCGCTGATTACTACATTTTACGGCTCGGTGATGGCCAACCTGTTCTTTATCCCCATGGCTGGCAAGCTGGCTATTCGCAGCGACGCGGAGACTTCACTCAAGGAAGCCATTGTTGAAGGTGTGCTTTCCATCCAGGCCGGTACAAACCCGCGCATTTTGCAGGAGAAAATGAAAGCGTTCGTATCGCCGCAGGAACGGGCGGCGATGGAGCGCAAAGGCAGTGAGCGGGAAGGCCAGGGCAGCGAGGAAGTGGTGCTGGACAATGCCTAGAAAGCGCAAAGAGGCGGCTGTCCCTGGCGGCGCGCCGGAGTGGATGGTTACTTACGGAGATATGGTCACCTTGCTGCTCTGCTTTTTTGTTCTGCTGTTCTCCTACTCGGTGATTGACGTGATGAGGTTCCAGCAGATTGTCTCGTCCATCCAGATCACCTTTCTGGGAGAGCGCGGGATTATGCAGGCCAGTCCCGACGTATCCAGGGGCGAGCAGATTGAGCTGAACGTGGACCATAAATTTGAAGATGTTTTGGTTACCTATCACGCAGTCCAGGAGTTCCTGCAGCAGGAAAAGCTGCAGGACACCATGAGCCTGCGCATTGAGGAACGCGGCGTGGTTTTGGAAATTCAGGACCAAATTTTGTTTGACTCCGGCAGGGCTGAGCTAAAGCCTGAAGCGGTGCCGCTGCTTGACAAGGTTGCTGTCATCTTAGGCAGAATTCCGAACAAAGTAATTGTGGAAGGCCATACTGACAACGTCCCCATCAATACAGTATTTTTCCCTTCCAACTGGGAGTTGTCGGTGGCCAGGGCTGTACGGGTGGTGAGGGCTTTGAGCGAGCAGCGGCAACTTGATCCGAGACGCTTTATGGCCACCGGCTTTGGCGAGTATCACCCGGTGGCTTCCAATCAGACCGTCGCAGGGCGGGCGCGCAACCGCCGGGTAAATATAGTAGTTTCAGCCGCCAACCCGGCGGAGGGAGAGGGGGAGAGGCGTGAAGAAGGAAGCCGGTGACAAGGAAAAGACGGGCAGCAGCAAGCCCAAAAGCCTGAAAAAAAGGTTGCTTATCATCCTCGCGGCGCTGGCGCTGATAGCTCTGGTTATTGTGGTTGCCGGCCTAGTCAAGTCCCGTTCTGTGCGGGAAGCAGGTGAAAACGGCGCCCGGCAGCAGGAACAGGAAGCTCCCGCCAGAAGGCAGCAGTACCGCCTGCACGGCCCGCTTGATTTTACCGTCAACCTGGCTGACGCCGGCCAGCGCCGTTACCTGAAAGCGACCGTTACCCTTGCCTTTACGGACAAGGGGTTAGCGGACGAACTGGTCAAGAGCGAGTCGAAGCTGCGGGATTTGATAATTGGTGTGCTGCGCAGCAAGACGGCGAACGAGGTTGCGGATCTGGGCGGCACAGAAAAACTGCGTGATGAGATTGTCGCGGCAATAAACGGCGCACTGACGCGGGGGCAAATTACGGACCTGTATTTTACCGACTTTCTTATCCAATAGGAGAGGCAAAGATGAGTTCATCATTTCTTTCACAGACCGAAATCGAGCAGTTGCTCAGCCGTCTGAACCCCGAAAACACTAACCAGGCGCTCCCCTGTAAAGAAGAGGCAGGCCCTGAGCCTGTACGCGGGCCGGAACCGGATACGACGGGGGCAGCGGAACACCCGACTGATGCCGGAGGTGAGCCGGCGCAACAGGAAGTGGAACTGGTCAGCTTTCCTGAACTGAAAGAGGGAAGAATTCCCGGGAAAAACAACCTGGAGTTGTTTTATGACACTCCGGTAACGCTGCTGCTGGAACTGGGCTCCGCCGAGCTGAAAGTAGGCGAGGTGCTGGCTCTGCAGAAAAACTCTATCATTAAGCTGGATCGGCTGGCAGGCGAAAATATGACCCTGCTCGTTAACGGACGCCCGCTGGCCTCGGGAGAGGTAGTCGTCATCAATGAAAATTTTGGTTTCAGGGTCACTTTGGTGGGTAATCCCGGCCGTGAAACAGTAGAGAAAGGATAGAGAAGATGGAGCAGGTTCTGGCGGTAATCCGTGTCCTGTTTTCGCTGGGTCTGGTGGTAATTCTTTGCTACCTGTCTATCAGGGTGCTGCTGCCGCGCCTGTTGCACGGCGGTATCGGCCGGCAGACGCATCTGCAGCTTGTGGAACGCCTTCCAGTGGGCCTGCGCAGTTACCTTTGCCTGGTAAGGCTGGGGGAACGTGTTTTTCTGCTGGGTGTGTCGGCGGCCCAGATTACAATGCTTGCGGAAATACCGGCCGGGAACATCTCCGCCGGGCCCGAAAGCACGAGCCTTCGGCCGCTTCCCGATTTTGCCGCCGTCTTGCATCAGACCAGGGAGCAGGCCTCCCGCTCCCTACAGGGTTTAAGGAAAAGATACGGCCGGCCGCAGCCGCCTGACGGTGAACGGGGAAAAGATGATGCGTAAGGTAATCTGTCCTGTAGCCGGCTTGTTTGTTTTTTTCGCGGTCCTTTCACTGGCGCGGCCGTGTGCCGCCCAGCCGCTGCCGCTGCCCGACGTGAACCTGCAGATCGGGACCGGGACGGAACCGGAACAGATGGTGGGTTCGCTGCAGCTCTTGTTGCTGTTGACAGTGCTTACTCTGGTGCCCGCCATCCTCGTGCTGATGACTTCTTTTACACGTATTGTCGTGGTGCTGTCTTTTGTGCGCAGCGCCCTGGCCACGCAGCAGACACCCCCGAACCAGGTGTTGATCGGACTGGCCCTCTTTCTGACCGTCTTTATCATGGCCCCGGTCTTCCGGCAGGTGAATGAGAAAGCACTGCAACCGTACTTGGCTGGGAACCTGACACAGGAAGAAGCGCTCTTGACCGGCGCCGCACCTTTGCGCGAGTTCATGTTTAGTCAGACCCGGGAAAAAGACCTGGCCCTGTTTATTAACATGGCCAATGAGGAGAGGCCGCAGACAAAGGAAGATGTGGCGTTGTATGTCCTGATGCCGGCCTTCGTGATTTCGGAGCTGAAAACAGCTTTTCAAATGGGCTTCCTGCTGTTTCTCCCCTTTCTGGTAATCGATATGGTGGTGGCCAGTACGCTGATGTCAATGGGCATGTTTATGCTACCGCCGATCATGGTTTCGCTGCCGTTTAAGCTGCTGCTGTTTGTCATGGTTGACGGATGGCATCTGGTTGTTAAGTCCTTGGTGGAGAGTTTTGCATGAACTATTTGGAGGTCAGCAAATGACACAGGAATTCGTCCTTTCCCTGGCCCGGGAAACCGTCCTGACAACCTTGCTTATCGCTGCCCCTCTTCTGCTGGCCAGTCTGTTTGTGGGTCTTGGCGTCAGTGTTTTTCAGGCCACCACGCAGATCCAGGAGCCGACACTGACTTTTGTGCCGAAGATTATTGCTATTTTGCTGGGGATGCTCGTTTTCGGCAGTTGGATGCTGAACCGCCTGCTTCAGTTTACCGGCCAGGTCATGGTTAGACTTGGTACGCTATAGCGCACCGCCGCCTGTTATGAGTCCTGAGCAATGGTCTTCATTATTCCTGCTGTTTGCCCGTTTCAGCGCGCTGGTTTCTGTTTTACCCTTTATTGCCTGGCGCGGGGTGCCGGTACTAAGCAGGATAGGGTTTTCCGCCTTGCTTTCCTTCCTTATCTTTTCCGCCACCGGGATGGAGGCGGGACCACTGCCTTCCCACTTTTTGCTGTTTGTCCTGGCGGCGGCCGGTGACGCGCTGTTTGGCCTTGCTCTCGGGTTTTTGGCGGTATTGACCTTCACGGCCGTGCGTATTGCAGGTCAACTGGTTGACCTGCAGTCGGGCCTCTTGATGTCGGCAGTGCTTGACCCGCAGTACGGCGGTCAGGAAACGGTTTTCGGCCAGTTTTACTACTCCTTTGCCATAGTTTTGTTCCTGACTCTGAACGCCCATCATGTGCTGCTGGCAGCATTGGTCCGCTCGGTGGAGCTTGTGCCGCCGGGCAGCCTGGGACTGGCTCCCGCTGTATTGCCGTCATTTCTCGCTCTTTTTTCACAGATGTTTATCCTGGCTTTCCAGCTGGCGGCACCGGTGCTGATAGTGCTGATTCTTACCGATATAGCACTGGGACTGATTTCCAAGACGGTACCCCAGTTACAGGTATTTATCGAGGGGATGCCGTTGAAAGTAGGGATTGCCTTATTGATTGTCTACATTATATTTCCTTATTTTGCCCAGGCCCTGGAAAGCATGTTTTACCGCCTGACAGAGGATCTCTTCCTCCTGTTCGGACTGTTCGGGGCTCCGGCAGGATAAACCTGCAGCTTTTTGCCGGGGAAAAGACCGAGGAACCAACCCCGCGGCGTAAAACAGAAGCACGCAAAAAAGGTCAGGTTGTAAAATCGGCGGAAGTAGGCTCCGCCGTCAACCTGCTGGCCCTGGTCCTGGTCTTTATGGCTGCCGGACAATTGCTGTTTGACTATTTTTCTAAGATGCTGACTCGTTATTTAAGCATCGGTGTCCAATCGGCGGCGCCGCCCGATGTGGCTGCGCTGCTGACTACCGCGATGGGCGATTATTTCCTCCTGATGCTGCCGGTTTTTCTGGTGGCGGTGCCGGTGGGACTCGCGGTAAACTACCTGCAGGTAGGGTTTCTGTTTACCACTGAGCCGCTGGCCTTTAAGGCTGAGCGCCTCAACCCGGTGGAAGGATTTAAACGGGTCGCTTCCCGGCGCTCGCTCTTTGAGCTGGTCAAGGCGGTGCTGAAGGTCGGCGTGGTGGGTCTGGTGGCTTACCAGTTTATCCGCAGCCGCCTGGAGGAGCTGCTGCTCGTTCTCTACCTGGACGCGGCAGGTTTCTGGCAGACCATCAGCAGCCTGTCCCTGGCACTGGCCTTAAGGATTGGCGCAGTCTTTCTGACTCTTGCCGTCCTGGATTACCTGTATCAGCGCTATGAACATCACCGCAACCTGAAGATGACCAGGCAGGAAGTCAAGGAAGAAATGAAGCAGCAGGAGGGCGACCCGCAGCTGCGGGCGCGCCTGCGCGAGCGGCAGCGCAAGGTGGCGATGCAGAGGATGATGCAGGAAGTGCCGCGTGCCACAGTGGTTATTACCAACCCCACGGAGCTGGCTGTGGCGCTGCGCTACCGTGAAGGAGAAGAAAGTGCGCCGGTAGTGGTGGCCAAGGGAGCGGCACTGGTGGCCAGGCGTATCCGTGAACTGGCGGAAAAGCACAGCGTGCCGCTGGTGGAAAACAGGGCGGTGGCGCGCCTGCTGTATGATAAGGTGGAAGTGGGGCAGGAGATTCCGGTGGAGTTGTATCAGGCGGTGGCCGAAATCCTGGCCGTAGTGTATAGCTTGCGCCGATAAGATGAAGAAAGGAGGGGGAGGATGCTTTCTGCGACTGCCCGCAAGGGCTGGCTGAATCTTTATAAAAACGCTGATATCATGGTGGCCGCTGCTGCCATAGCGGTGGTGATGATTATCATCATCCCGATACCGCCGCTGCTGCTTGATATTTTGCTCACTTTTTCCATTGCTTTTTCACTTGTTATCCTGCTCCTGACGCTGTTTACCACTGATACGCTGCAGTTCGCCGTCTTCCCCTCGCTCCTGCTGATGGTGACTCTCTTTCGCCTGGCTCTGAACGTTTCTTCCACGCGCCTGATTTTAAGCGAGGGCGAGGCCGGAAGCGTAATTGCCGCCTTTGGCAATTTTGTGGCCGGCGAAAACTATGTGGTCGGCCTGATTATATTTATCATTATTACGGTAATCCAGTTTGTGGTGATTACAAGCGGTGCCGGCCGGGTGGCCGAGGTGGCCGCCCGCTTTACGCTTGATGCCATGCCTGGCAAACAGATGAGTATTGACGCCGACTTTAACGCCGGATTGATTGACGAGGAGGCGGCGCGGCACCGACGCAAGTCACTGCAGCGGGAAGCCGATTTTTACGGAGCCATGGACGGCGCCAGCAAATTTGTGCGCGGTGACGCCATCGCCGGCATCGTTATCGTCCTGATAAATATCCTCGGCGGCTTTACGGTGGGCATGCTGCAGCTGGGCTTAACTGCAATGGAAGCCATACAGGTCTTCATCAGGCTGACAGTCGGGGACGGCCTGGTTTCGCAGGTTCCGGCGCTGCTCGTTTCCACGGCAGCCGGTATGCTGGTAACCAGAAGCGCCTCCGAGGGCAGTTTCGGCCACGACCTTTCCAGGCAGTTGTTTGCTTTCCCGCGCGTGATGGCCCTGACAAGCGCAATTCTGATTATCTTAAGTGTGGTGCCTGGCATCCCGTTTTTCCCCTTCTTCATTCTGGCGGCGGCCGCGGGAGTTCCCGCCTGGGTGCTGGCGGAGGAGGAGAAAAGGGCGGAGAAGCAACGTGCGGCAGGATTGAAGCGGAGTGAAGAACGGAAACAGGAACCGGAAAATGTCAGCAGCCTGCTTGCGGTGGAGCCGCTGGAAATTGAAATCGGCTATAACCTGATTCCGCTGACAGACAGTGTTCAGGGCGGAGATTTGCTGGAGCGGATCACGGCCAGCAGGCGCCAGTGCGCCCTGGAACTGGGTATCGTGGTTCAGCCTATCCGTATTCGCGATAATCTGCAGCTGCCGCCCAGTACCTATGTGTTTAAGCTGAAAGGTAATGAAATCGCCCGCGGGGAGTTGCGTCCCGGGTTTTACCTGGCGATGAGTCCACTCTCCTCGCAGCCGGAGGCAGAACTGGACGGGATACCGACGCGTGAGCCGACTTTTGGCTTGCCGGCCAGGTGGATTGCCGCGGAGAAGAGAGAAGCGGCCCAGGTACTGGGACATACCGTGGTTGACCCGACCACTGTCCTGATTACCCACCTGACGGAGACGATTAAGGCCTTTGCCCATGAATTGCTGGGGCGCCAGGAAGTCAAGGCTCTGGTGGACCTGGTAAAGGAAAAGCAACCTGCCGTAATCGAGGAACTGCTGCCCGGCCTGCTGTCGGTTGGCGAACTGCAGAAAGTGCTGCAGAATCTGTTACGTGAGCGGGTGCCGATTCGCGACCTGGCGTCAATCTTCGAAGCTGTCGCCGACCAGGCGCGGGCAAACCGGGAGACAGACGCGCTGACTGAGTATGCGCGCCAGGCGCTCAGCCGCACCATTTGCAACCAATATTTGTCCGAGGACGGCAAACTGTATGTTATTACCCTTGACCCGCGCCTGGAGCAAAAAATTGCCGACTCACTGACTCATGCGGCGTCAAGGACTTACCCTTTGCTGGAGCCGCAGGCTACACAGCGCATCTTCGGGGCGTTGGCGGCGCTGGCTGAGCGGGAGACAGTGCGGGGTCGCCAGCCGTTGGTGCTGACCTCTTCCCGCATCAGGCTGCCGTTTAAACGCCTGGCGGAAAGATTTTTGCCTGCAATCCCCGTTCTCTCTTTCCAGGAGATAGTTCCCGGGGTGGAAGTAGAATCAGTCGGGATGGTGAATGAAGAATGAAAATCAAGAAGTACTGCGTGGAAAATGTCCAGGAGGGTATGCAGCAGATAAAAAAAGACCTTGGTCCGGATGCCGTGATTATTCAGAGCCGGAAAATCAGGGAGAAAGGTTTGCGGGGGCTGTTCTCGCCTGCCAAGGTCGAAATAACCGCTGCGGTTGATTCGCCGCGGGCAACTCTTGCCGCGGCACGTGAACCGGAGCGGCCGCCGGAACCAAAGTTGGAGCGGGAGATAGGGGAGCTGAAGCAGTTGCTGTACCAGCTGGTCAGCGGGCAGCAGAAGCGCAGCATTGAGGAAAAAGGCCCGTTTCACCGTGCCCTGCAGCGGTTGATTGACCACGATGTGGAGCCTGCGCTGGCGCAGGGGATCCTGACGGAGATTCATCAGGATTTTGCCGTGGAAAACGCTTTGTCAGATGAAGTTGTGGAACTTATTCTGCTGAAAAAAATCCGGGAGCGGCTGCGCTGTGCTTCCTTGCCGGAAAGCGCCCGTATCTTAAGCTTTGTAGGGCCTACCGGGGTCGGCAAAACGACTACGCTGGCAAAACTGGCGGCCCGGTTTGCGCTGTACCACAATAAACAGGTAGGGCTGATCACTATTGATACTTACCGGATCGGCGCGGTTGAACAACTTCGTACATATGCCGAGATTACCGGCATGCCGATTGAGGTGGTTATGACCCCGAAGGATATGTCACGCGCTCTGGAGCGGCTGGCTGACAGGGAGCTGGTTCTTATTGATACCGCCGGGCGCAACTCCAAGAATTCATTGCATGTTTCCGAACTGGCTTCGTTCCTGACCCTGCTGCCTTCACCGGAGACTTTCCTGGTTCTCTCCGCCACAACTAAGATGAAGGATCTGAAGGTAATCATTGAGAACTTTCGCAAGGCTAACTTTAACCGGCTGATTTTCACCAAACTGGACGAAACCGAGAATTACGGTGCTTTACTTAATGTGGCCTGCCAGACCAGCCTTCCGCTGACCTACGTGACAACCGGTCAGAATGTGCCTGACGATCTGGATGCGGCAAACGCGGAAAAGCTGGCCAAGCTGATTCTGGGAGTTGAGCAGCATGCCTGACCAGGCGGAACGGCTGCGCCAGCTGACACTGGCCTCCGCGGTGCAGCAGCGGATTATCAAGCAGCGAAAAATCCCCCGGGTGATTACCGTGGCCAGCGGTAAAGGAGGGGTGGGCAAAACCAATTTGGTGGTCAACTTAGGCATAGCTCTTTCCCGTCTGGGGCAGCGCGTGGTAGTGATGGACGCAGACCTGGGGCTGGCCAATGTTGACATCATCATGGGAATTGTGCCGATGCACAGTCTGTCTGACGTGGTGCGCGGCGCTAAATCGCTGGAGGAAATAATGGTCAACGGCCCTGAAGGGATGAAGATCATCCCCGGCGGCTCAGGACTGGCAGAGTTGGCAAACCTGTCGCCCGAGCAGCGGGACCGCCTGCTGGACAGCTTGCTGACCCTGGAAACCATGGCTGATATTCTGCTCATTGATTGCGGCGCCGGACTTTCACGCACCGTACTGTCGTTTGTTTCGGCGGCCGACGAGCTGATTGTGATTACAACACCCGAACCAACGGCCATTACCGATGCTTACGGGATTATCAAAGTGGTGACTAAATTCAAAATCCATGAACGGGTCAGCCTGGTAGTCAACCAGGTTCGCGACCACCAGGAAGGTAACGAGATAGCAGACCGCTTTGCCGATGTTTCGCGCAAATTTTTGCAGGTGGATGTGAGCTTCATCGGCGAAATCTGCAGCGACCAGCAGGTGGTGCGCGCCGTAAAGCAGCAACAGCCGTTTATCACTCTTTACCCCCGCGCCCGGGCTACTCAGGACGTCCAGAGCATTGCCGGCAGGCTGCTTGGGCTGTCGTTGACAAAACCGCGCGGTGTCAGCGAGTTTTTGGGAAAACTCTCCAGATTGCTGGAGAAATAAGGCGGTGAACCCTATCAAAAAGAGCCGCTTGCGCATCAACCAAAAAATAGAGATCCGCAAAGACCCTGACCCGGTCATTTTTAAGAGCTCTGTCCAGGAACTGGACGAGCACACGCTTTCCGTAACCATCCCGGTCAGAGCCGGCCAGCGCCTGATGCTGCAGCCGGGGGATCGGGTGCGGGTCCAGTTTGTGATTGATGATGCCTCATATTATTTTGACACCACCATGCTGGCCCGCAAAAAATCGGATCAGGTTCCGCTTTTTGTCCTGACCCGGCCAAGCGTCCTCTCCCGTGTGCAACGGCGCGACTTCGTCCGTTTTCCGGTGTCCTTAAATGTGATTTTCCGCATCCTGCAGCAGGCAGGCGATGACCCGGCGTCATACAAAGGGAAGACGGTTGACCTTTCCGCCGGCGGGGTGCAAATTGCCTCCTCTTTCAGCCCTGTTCCGGGGGATAAAGTGCAGCTGACGCTGTTGCTGGAAGACGAGTACCTGCCGGAGCTGAACGAACGGGGAGAAGTAGCCTGGGTTTATTATGATGACTGGCTGAAAACGGCGCGCTTTGGCGTTCGCTTCACCGATATTTCAGATCTTGAACGCGAAAAAATTATTGCCTATATTTTCAGATGCATGCGCCGGCGCCCCCAAACAAAGTAAAAGGCAGAAATTTGCGGTTAAGGAGGGGAACAGATGTGGCCATGTCGTGGCATAAGTACAGGGAGACAAAAGACGAAGCGAGCCGGAACGAGCTGGTGTCAGCCTGCCTTCCGCTCGTGCGCATGCAGGCCGGCCGCCTGGCACTGGGGCTGCCGTCCCTGATCAACCGCGAAGACCTGTTAAACAGTGGGGTCTTAGGCTTGTTGGAGGCGCTCCAGCGTTATGACCCCTCACACGGCGTAAAGTTTGAAACATACGCTTCATGGCGTATCCGCGGCGCCATGCTGGACGAGCTGCGTCGCAACTGCTGGCTGCCCCGTTCCCTGGTTCGCCGGATGCGTGAGATGGACAAGGCCCAGGCGGTGCTTGCCGCACGGCTCGGCCGTGAGCCGACGGAGGATGAACTGGCGGCGGAAATGGGACTGAAGACGGAAGCGGTGTACAAAGCAGTCGCGGAGATTAACTGTGCCTCATTCCTGTCCCTGGAACAATTACTGTTTGCCCCTGAAGCCGCAGATCCGGAGGCAACTCCTTTGGAAAGTGTGCTTGCCGGGGAGGAACAAGAATTGCTTGCCGGCGCTATTGACCAGCTTCCGGAAAGGCAGCGGCTCATGCTGGCGCTTTACTACCAGGAAGAAATGACTTTGAAGGAGATTGGCCTTGCACTTGGCGTGTCGGAGTCAAGGGTCTGCCAGTTGCACGCTCAGGCCCTCGCCCGGCTTCGTGCCATCATGGTAAAGGAAGTGTAACAGATCATCTCTTGGCCTGAGAAGTTACAAGGAAGTTTGACCAGGAGGAAATATGGCATACGTGGTACTCTTTGCCGGCTTGCTGCTTGCTTTGCTTGCTGCCAGGGAGCTGGCCCGAAAACAGCAAAAGAATACTTTTGACGAAGCTCTGCGGGTTGAAGTTGACCGTCCGCTAAACCGCGAACTGGTCGCTTTATATGAATTGCAGGAATCGGTGGAGGGCGCGCTAGCTGACCTGGAGGAGAAGACACAGGTATTTGGCTACCTGGCCGCCAGACTGGAGAAGCAGCGTGAGACTGTGGATTTCCGGCTGCAACAGATGGAAAGGCTGATTGCCCGTGCCGAGGCTGTGCTAAACAGCCCGGCCGGCGCCCGGAACACCGACCAACCGTGGCGTGTGCGTCACGAACAGGTTTACAGCCTTCACGACCAGGGCAGGACGGTGGCAGACGTTGCTACAGAACTTGGTATCGGGAGGGGTGAAGTCGAATTAATCCTCGGCTTGCGAAAATAGGCTTTGTTGAATTAGACTGGCGTTTTATTTTCGGGCTGGGCCTGGGCCTGGTTCTGGGCGGGCTGGTGATGCTGGCTCAGGGTTCGCAGCGTGTGCCGCCGGCCGAAGTGGAGAGGCTGGCCCGGACGCTTGGCATGGTGTACCCGCAGGAAGTAGTCCCGTTCACAGAAACGAACAACAAATAGAGGTGGAGAGCATGATAAGAGGGCTATATATTGCCGCCGCCGGCATGATGGCAGAGGCGGCACGCCAGGAGACAATTACCAATAATATGGCGAACATTGAAACAACCGGTTTTAAAAAAGACTTGGCGGCTTTGCGTTCCGCTCCGGAGAGGACTGTGGTGCGAATCGGCGACGGGGAAGGATTTTTTGCACGAAGGCCTGTAATCGGCTCCATGGGGCTGGGTGCGCTTGTGGACGGCTTTTACACACGCCATGAACAGGGAAGCCTGCGGGAGACGGGCGGCGCGTTGGATGTGGCGCTTGAAGGTGACGGCTTTTTTATGGTGGAGACGCCGGGTGGCGCGCGTTATACAAGAAACGGTGCGTTTACCCTGGATGCCGACAGGTATCTGGTCGATGACCATGGCCATCCGGTCCTCGGAGCGCAAGGACGGCTGCAAATAGCGGCCGGCGAAATACAGATTGATGCCACTGGCCGGATTATAAGTAACGGCGTTCAGCAGGGTCAGTTGCGCCTGGTGTCGTTTGCCGATAACGCCGGCCTGCAAAAAGTGGGCGACAACTTGTTTTCCGCCGACGCAGGGCAGGCGCAGCAGCCTTTTACCGGTCAGGTGCGCCAGGGGTTTCTGGAAAGTTCCAACGTGCAAGCGCTGGCAGAGATGGTCAGAATGCTGGCGGCACAGCGTGCCTACGAAACAAGCCAGCGGGTGTTGCTGGCCCAGGACGAACTGTTGGGGAAAGCGGTTAATGAGGTCGGGGTGGTGCGCTAGCAGATCCTCTCTTGGCCTGAGCAGATACGGTTAGCTCTCTATTATGATGGGAGGGATGATAATGCTTAGAAGTATTTCCGCTGCGGTGTCCGGAATGCGGTCACAACAGCAAAGTATTGATGTGTCGGCCAATAATATTGCCAATGTCAATACCACTGCTTTCAAACAGAAGGCCGCCTTATTTTCAGACCTGGTTTACCAGTCCGTCGAGCGCAGGGGCAATGCCGTGGCGCCCGCAGGCGAAGACCGTTCTCCTGTAGTTGCGGGCAGCGGTGTGCGTGTAACTGCTGTCCGCAGTGACATGCGGCCCGGGACGGTGATAGCTACCGGCCGGAACCTGGACTTTGCCATCAGCGGTGAAGGCTTTTTCCGCGTCCAGCTGCCGGACGGCCGCGAGGCCTATACCAGGGACGGCAACTTTAATCTCGATGGTGAAGGCAATTTAGTAACCGGCAGGGGTTTCCGGGTCATCTTCCCCGCACTGCCGCCGGATGTGCAGGAGGTGCGTGTAACACCGTCAGGCGAAGTAACAATAAGAACGGCTGCCGCGGAAACGGCAGCCGGCAGGCTGGAACTGGCCTATTTTAACAATCCGCAGGGGTTATTGCAGCTCGGCGACAACCTGCTGCTGGCAACGGCGGCGGCGGGAGCGGCTACGGTTTCTCCGGTCAGGGATGGCGCCGAGATCAGGCAGGGCTGCCTGGAAAACGCCAATGTGGACCTTGCCGGCGAAATGGTGCGTCTGATAGCTGGTCAGCGTGCATTTGCGCTCTCCGCTCGCGCTCTGCGGACCGCGGATGAGATGTGGTCTGACGCCAACCAGTTGCGGCGTTAGCGGGGAAGCAATACCAGCTGGCCATCCTCGTCCAGCGATGTTTTGCTGCGGCCTGTTGTTCCGGTTACTTTCAGGGTTTTCTCCCCGACAAACAGCACGGTATTTTCATGGGCGCGGTCGACTTCAATGCGTCCCTGGGCGCTGACTTTCAGCTCAGTGGCAGCCCCTGCCTCAGAGCCGGCCTCTCTGGCGTAGATATAGTTTTGTGCTATTACTTTGCTGCTGCGCAGGCGGCCGTGAACCTGAATCTCTTCACCGGCGGTGAGCTCGGAATACATGCAGCCCTGGCCTTTTACCAGTATTGAACGGCCGGCCTGCAATCTGGAGTTGAGCACATAGACAACGTTGATGTTGCCTCGGTGTGTGGTGGCACTTTCCAGCAGCCGGCTCAACCCGGCAAGGCTCTGTACGGCTCTTTGAATGCTGTCCGGATTTTGCCAGCCGTCTGCCTGCAGGTCCGGTTGAATATTACGGTACTCCCGGCCGGCTTTGCCTAAAGGGGAATCCTCCGGTGTATCTGCGCGCAGCGTTTTTTGCAAAGTTGCCAGCCGCTCGGGTAAATCGGCATAGCGTGACTGGATAAGTTGCCGGATGATATGCGCAAAAGGCACTCTGGCAAGCGAGGTATGAGCGGTAAGTTGCCTGGAGATATCGGCCAACACTGTCAGCTGGGTGACTGTCTCTTCCAGCAGCGACAGCGCGTGCAGGGAAACCAGGCGCTCCTGCCCGGCTGTGATGTTGCCCTGGATAACGTTGCCGGTGACAGTGGCGTGTTGGCCGGCATCAAGCCGCGCACCGTTGATGTTGCCGTGAACAGTGATGCTTCCTGTAGCTGTAACGGCCGTTCCTTCGGTGACATTGCCAATAACAACAATATCTCCCTTAAAGATAAGCAGGCCGGTCTGAGCTGTCACGTCACCGCGGTGAGTAAAGCAGGGTTGAACCAGGAAGGACACCTGAAAGTTTTTCTTTTCCATCCGCGGCCGGCCGGCGATAGTGGCGGTAACCTTTGTTCTGCCGTCGGAAAGAGCGGTACCCTGCAGAGCGCGAAGGAACAGTTGACGCGGAGAGGGCGGAAGAACCTCCTTACCGAAAATATCAGTCCCGGGTGTTCCGGCGGAGGGAGGGATGACCTCTGCCAGCAGGGCGCCTGCTACCACGGCAGGCACCTGCATCTGCGGTCGCAGGTCTTTGCCGACGCTTGCCATGGTGTCCCCGCAAAGCATTGTTTCATCGACATGCAGCACGAGCTCCGCATCTTTACCTGGCAGGGGAGGACTTCCTTTGGCCAGCGGCACGAAGGTGCCGCGCGCGGCAAGCGCGGTTCCCACCGCTCCCTCCAGAAGGCCGAAGCAAATGCCGCGAGCCCGGACGGCCTCCAGCAGCTCATCTTCGCTGACCTGCGCTTCCTCCCTGACCAGCAGTTCAGCCGACAGGCCGTCTTTATCCAGGTTAAGAAACCATCCTTCGTTGTTCCCAGTCATCATAGCAGTTTTCTCCTTCTATCTATAGGTCCCGATATTCCCAGAAAAGTTCGCCAAGGGCGACGTTTTCCCTGCAAACGGGATCAGAATAAATTTGTTTTAGAGTAACTGCCCAGGCCATTATATAAGGCAAACTGAAAGTGAATAGTGACGTCATAAAGACTGGTGGTGAGTATATGCGGGATGTTTTGTCCCAGTCGGAAATTGATTCGCTGGTGCAGGCACTTGCTCTGGGGCAGATCGAGCCTGAAGTAAAGTCAGCGGGTGCGGTGGAGTCAGAGGTAAGAATTTATGATTTTCGCCGCCCTAACAAGTTTTCCAAGGAACAGATGCGGACACTGCAAATTATTCACGAGAATTTCGCCCGGATCCTGACCAATTTTCTCTCAGCCTATTTGCGCACCCCTATCCAGGTCAAGCTAGCCGGCGTTTCGCAGGTCACTTTTGAAGAATTTATCTTTTCTTTGCCGACGCCTACCCTGATGACTGTTTTTAAAACATCGGCGGAAGAGGGCAGCGCTATGCTGGAAACGAACACGCAGTTTGTTTTTCCGATTATCGACCTGATGTTTGGGGGGGAGGGGGAAACACACAAAAAAACACGGGATCTTACGGAAATAGAAATTACGGTAATGCGCCGGATTGTCGGCCGAATGCTGGAAAACCTGCGTTATGCCTGGGAAGACGTTCTGGTCATGTCTCCCGAAATTGAAAACATGGATACCAACCCGCAGTTTAACCAGATGATTGCCTCGAATGAAACGGTGGCCCTGATTACTCTGGCTACGCAAATACGCAACTCACACGGTCTGATTAACATTTGTTTCCCGTACATTACGCTGGAGAGAGTGCTGGCCAACCTGACCGCCCAGCACTGGTTTTCTGCGTCTTACCGGGCGGCCGGAGACGAGCGTCAAATCCTGGAAAACGTTCTGGAACGGGTACGCGTGGGAGTGTCAGTGCTGCTTGGCAGTTCAACGGTTCAGGTTGATGATTTCCTGAAGTTTGAGCTGGGCGATGTAATAGTTTTGGAACGTAAAGTAAGTGCACCGCTGCCGGTAATGGTGGAGGAAACCGCTGTTTTCAGATGCCGGCCCGGTGTCTGCGGGCGGCAGCGGGCTTTTCAGGTGCTCGGGCTAAAAGGAGAGGGCGACGATGCATGATTCTTTGTTGTCTCAGGAGGAAATAGACGCGCTGCTAAAAGGCTTGCAGCCCGGCAACGCCGGGTCGGCAGACGCTGAATTGCCGGTTCCCACCGCAGAAGCCGGCGCACCTGTACGGCAGGAACAGCCTGACGCGAGGATAGCGCCCCTCATTGTGCGCGACGCGGAACACCCAAACCTGGGAGTGATTCTTGATATCCCGTTGCGTGTTACCGTGTCGCTCGGCCGCGCGATAAAAACAGTCGGCGAAGTGCTGAAAATCAGCCCGGGGACGATTGTGGAACTGGATCGCTTAGCCGGTGAACCGGTCGATATCTTCCTGAATGAAAAACTGGTCGCCCGCGGTGAAGTGGTAGTGATAGGAGAAAATTTTGCCGTACGCATTGCGCACATTGTCAGCCTGCGCGAAAGAATGCGGATGTTGCGGTAGTTTTGGCAGGAATATGCAGCCGGTTGTCGAACTACCTCTAAAGTTTTGGCTGAGACTTTTCGGAAAGGCGGGCTGCAGTGCAGGATTTGACTGCTGGCGGCAACACAGAAAAATTAGAGCCGATTGAAGCGGATACCGTCTCGGAGATCGGCAATATTTCCATGGGTGCCGCGGCAACTGCCCTTTCCATGCTGTTGGACAGGAGAGTCACGATCACTGCGCCGCGTGTATCCCTGACCACCGCCCAGGAAATCAAGGCGCAGTATCCTGTCCCCTGTGTGGTGGTCAGCGTCCGTTACCTGCATGGCTTAAATGGGGACAATGTTCTGATTATCAGGGAGCGCGACGCGAAACTGATCGCCGGTCTGATGATGGGGGAGCCGGACCGGCCTCCGCAGCAGCTTGATGAAATCTCGATAAGTGCCGTTGCCGAAGCGATGAACCAGATGATGGGCTCAACAGCTACGGCCATGTCGGAAATGTTCCGGCGCTCAATTGATATTTCTCCGCCCGAAGTTGTTTACAAGGACCTAGCCGGGGAAGAAGCAAAAATTAACGGCCGCCTTGAGAGTGAGCCTCTGGTGCTGGTTTCTTTCAGCCTGCATGTAGATGATCTGCTGGACAGCGAGCTTATCCAGTTGTTGCCGGTTGATTTTGCCCGTCAGATGGCCGGCGAGTTGATGGAATTATTATCCATTCCGTACCCGGCGTCACCTTCGGACAAGGCTGACGCGCCCTCTCCCGCCGTTCCACAGGCCGTTGCCCCGGAACCACAGCAAACGAGCAAACCGCAGCCGGCCGCTGTCCCGGAAAAATTTTCCGCAGCAGAATGGCAGGGTAGCTTTGTGCCGCTGGATCTGATTCGCGACATCCCGGTCAGGATTTCAGGGGTCTTTGGCCGGCGCATGCTTACTTTAAGAGAGCTGCTTAACCTGACCGGCGGCGCCGTTGTTGAGCTTGACGCCCAAGCTGCGGATCCGGTGGAGATTTTGGCTAACGGCAAACTTGTCGCCCGGGGAGAAGTCGTGCTGGTCGGCGAAAATTATGGGCTGAAGATAATTGAGATTATTAAACCATCGCTGGATAGTAACTGAACAGCACGTTGAATATCGCTGACTGCTTAGAAATCGTCAGATGCTAGGCGCGATGAGAACCGGAACGGAGGCGTACTGGAACGTACGTCGGAGTGAGGATCGCAGGAGCAACAACGCAGATGGCGGTTTAAAAGCAGTCACACAGTTAAAATCGGGAGGGGAGATGAGTAAATGTACGGTCTCGTAAAGAAAGACGGAGAGGCAGTTCAGGAGCTGCAGCTGGTGGCTTTCTGCCTGCAGGGCGAGGAGTTTGCCGTAGATATCCAGAAAGTGAGGGAAGTGCTGAAAATTACCCAGATTACGCCGCTTCCCCAGTCACCGGAATTTATAGAGGGAGTAATCAACCTGCGGGGAGAGGTGCTCCCAGTGGTAGACCTGCGTAAACGATTCCGCCTTGCGGGTACCGGAGAAGCCGGCAAGGCCAGGATTATCATCGTGGAAATAGATGAGGGCCTGGTAGGGCTGATAGTTGATTCAGTCACAGAAGTGCTGCACCTGACGGCTGCGGCGGTGGAGCCGCCGCCAAGACGCCTGAGCGGAGGCAGAACTGAATTCATCCAGGGGGTTGGTAAACTCGGGGACCGCTTGCTCATCATCCTGAATCTGGAAATGATTCTTTCCGGAGACGAACATCTCGGCCTTGAGCAGCTGCGCCTTGGCGGAGCAGCGTCTGCCGTTGCAGAGGGGGCGTAGGAATGCGCCTGTCGTGGAATTTGCAAATGAAGCTGACCGCTTTGCTCGGCCTGATAGCGTTACTAATTACTATGACCTTAATTTTGACAGCCAGATTTAGTTCCGGTACTTTGCTTGGAGACGGCAAAATCACTGACCCGCAAATATATGCCAACATAATAGCGCGCAATCTTTTACTAGCTGCTGCCGTGGCATTTATCCCTGTTGTGGCAGGCGGCGCGGTGCTTGTCCGGAAAGCGTTTATCCGGCCGATTCAGTCGCTGGCTGCGGTTATGGAGAAGGTTGGTACAGGCGATTTAACGGTCGTGGCCGAGGTAGGAAGCACTGATGAACTGGGACGCCTGGCGGCTGCCTGTAACAAAGAGTTTGAAAACCTGGCCAAAGCTATGCGGATTATCAGGGAGGCGTCGGAGCAACTGGCTGCTTCCGCACAGGAGATCGCCGCTTCGGCAGAGGAAATTGCCGCCGGAAACCAGAGCCAGGCCAACGAAGTGCAAAATGCCTCTACTATAATCCATGAGGCATCGGCGGCTATCCAGCAGGTGACGGACAGCGCCCGGCAAGCAGCCAAAACATCCGCTGAATCAACAGAATTGGCTCAGGCCGGGGGCAAATCGGTCATGGAAGCGGTCGACAGTATGCGGAAAATCCAGCAGACAGTCAAGGACCTCGGAACCAGTTCGCTGCAAATCGGCGAAATTATCAAGGTGATAAATGAGATTGCGGAGCAGACGAACCTGTTGGCGCTTAATGCTGCCATTGAGGCGGCGCGGGCGGGTGAACACGGGAAAGGGTTTGCCGTGGTTGCCGACGAGGTACGCAAGCTGGCGGAACGTTCCGGCAGCGCCACTAAGGAAATAGAGCAGTTGATTCTGGGTATCCAGAAAGGGACTACAGCGGCGGTGTCCGCTGTGGAAAGCGGAGCAGTGGTGGCCGGAAAAGCCGGACAGGCGCTGGACGCTATCATTCGTGGCGCCAGGGAAGTAGCCGGGATGGTGGAAGACATCTCCCGGGCCTCTGAAAAGCAGCAGGAGGACAATAACCGGGTGGTCCGCTCAGTGGAGCAGGTGGCCGGCATCACGGAGGAGACGGCGGCGGGAGCCCAGGAAACAGCTGCCGCGGCTCAGGAGCTGGCCGGCATGGCGGAGAAAATGCACCGCCTGACCACGCGCTTTAAGCTGTCTTAAAAGGCAGTTGTATCTATAAGGGGAGTAGTTACAAGGATCGGGGTGACTCATGGAACAGAGCGAATATCGGGATCTGTTTCTGGCGGAGGCACGGGAGTACCTGCAAGGCCTAAATACAGCGCTCCTGGCCCTGGAACACAATCCGGACAGCAAGGAAATTTTGCAGGAGATGTTCCGCGTAGCGCATAGCTTAAAAGGCATGTCAGCGACGATGGGCTATAATGCCCTGGCCGGGCTCACGCACCAGCTGGAAAGCGTCCTTGACTTGCTGCGCCATGGCGTCTTGCAGGTTGACAGGCTGGTCGCCAACGTATTGTTCGAGGCTCTTGATTTGTTGGAAATGCTCCTGGAGCGGCTTGACGAGCCGGACGCGCACGCCGGCCATCTGGAAAAGGTTGTTTGCCGGTTGCGCGAGCTGGAAAGCCGGCCGGATGGCGGCGAACCCGGGGAGGCTTCCTCTATCCCGCTGACCTTTGATGAGTTTGAAAAGGAAACTATCCGGGAGGCCCTGTTACACGGCGAACAGGTGCTGCTGGTGGAAGTCAGGCTGGAGCAAGCCTGTATGCTGAAGTCTGTCAGGGCGTACATGGTTTTCAGGGCGCTGGAAAAGGCGGGCCATTTGGTTAAGTCGGTACCTTCGGTGCAGGAACTGGAGGAGGAGCAGTTTGGCGAGAACTTCAGCCTGGTAATAGTGACCTCTGTTCCGGAGTCTGACCTGCGTGGCGAACTGGCACAGATTGCCGAGGTGGAGTCCGTATCAGTTGTTACCGTGCCCGGGGAGCTGGTCACGGACAGCAGGGCAGTCAAAGCCGGACCGGCACAGGCGGACATAGTTGATAGTTACCGGACAGCTCCTGAGCCGGAAACGGGTGAGGAACCGAAAAAGGGGCCGCGCCGGGAGAAAGAAAAAACGGTCCGAGTGGAAACGGAAAAGCTTGACAAGCTGGTGAACCTGGTCGGCGAGCTGGTTGTCAACCGCACAAGCGTGGTGGAACAGGGCAAGTCGGGTGTGCAGGCGGAATTGTCAAGCGCTGTAGAGCAGCTGGACCGAATTACGACTGACTTGCAGAGTGCGGTGATGAAGCTGCGGATGGTTCCCATCAAGCAGGTATTTGATCGCCTGCCCCGCATGGTGCGTGATTTAAGCCAGGAAAAAGGAAAGAAAATTAACCTGGAAGTGCGCGGGGAGGAAACCGAGCTGGATCGCTCAATTGTCAACCAGATTGGGGACCCGCTCGTTCATTTGCTGCGCAACGCCGTTGACCACGGTGTAGAATCACCGGCGGAAAGAGTAAGCGCCGGGAAGCCTGAGGTGGCTGCCATCCAGCTTGAAGCACGCCACGAAGGTTCCTATGTTACGATTCGGGTAAGCGATGACGGGCGTGGGATTGACCCGGGCAAAGTAAGGGCGAAAGCACTGGAAAAAGGAATTGTTAACCAGCTTGAGGCGCAGCGGCTCAGTGACGAGGAAGCTGTCCGGCTTATTTTTGACAACGGATTTTCCCTGGCGGAGCAAGTTACGGATATTTCCGGGCGCGGTGTGGGTATGGATGCAGTAAGGACCGTTATTGAAAGCATGAACGGCAGTACGGAGGTCAAGACGGCTGTAGGCCGGGGGACTAATTTTTACATCCGACTGCCGCTGACCTTGGCAATTATCAAAGCCTTGCTGGTCCAGGCCGGCGGCGAAATTTATGCCCTGCCGATTGAAGCTATCCGTGAAAACCTCTATGTGACTCCGGCAGAGATCAAGACTATCCAGAAGGGCAAGGTTATCACCTTGCGAAACGAGGTTCTGCCGCTGCTGTATCTTGACGAAGCATTGGGCCTGCCCACGTCTGAGCGGGACGAAGTGCTTTCCGTAGTGGTGGTGGAGGCGTCCGACAGAAAGGCAGGCTTAGTGGTCGATGTCTTGTTGGGACAGCAGGAAATTGTGATAAAGTCTCTGAGCAAGGTGGTAGAGGGAGTCCGTGGTGTCGCAGGGGCAACGGTACTTGGAAACGGCAAGGTGGCATTAATTCTGGACGTATCAAGCCTGATTTAAAAAAATAAACAGGAGGCAGAGCGGTGGGCAGACAGGTTTTAATTACCGATGATACGGCGTTTATGCGGATGACTTTGCGCAACATTTTGGAAAAGAACGGCTACCAGGTGGTTGGGGAAGCGGAAGACGGGCTGGTTGCAGTTGAAAAATACCGGGAGTTGCGGCCTGACCTGGTGACAATGGATATCACCATGCCTCGTATGGACGGTATTACAGCAATCAAAAAAATCATGGAGATAGACGTGCAGGCTAAAATTGTGGTCTGCAGCGCTATGGGACAGAAGGCGCTGGTTATTGAAGCTTTAAACGCCGGAGCACGAGATTTTATTGTTAAGCCGTTTCAGGCGGACCGGATCATCAATGCTTTGCAGAAAGTGGTCGGTTAGGAGAGGGTGATGGATAGTTGGTAATAAAGTCTCCGGGTAATGAGCTTAAGTTGGATGTGCTGAAGGAACTCGGCAACATAGGAGTCGGCAACGCCACAACCGCTCTTTCCCAAATGCTCAATTTTGCCAAGGTGGAAATGTTTGTTCCGGACGTCAGCCTGCTGCCTCTCAGTGATATTCCCGATTTGCTGGGTGGCGCTGAGAGAGTTATTGTCGGTATTTATATAAAGGCTCCTGGCGTTGTCTCTTTTTACATGGTCTTTCTTCTCAGTCTGGAGAGCGCGGGTGCGCTGATTACGGAACTGGCCGGTGCCCAAGCGCGTGTTGAAGAAGCTTTTGGCCGCTCCGTCCTGCTGGAGGTAGGCAATATTATTATGGCTTCCTACCTGAACGCTTTGTCGTTTATGACCAACCTTACTTTTCTGCCGACGCCGCCCCTGATGGCTGTTGATATGGCCGGGGCTGTTCTTGGCACCGTCCTGGCGGATGCCAATGTAGCAGAAGATTATATCCTGGTTCTGAAGACAGCGTTTGCTACAGCCACCGGGAAAATTGAGGGAAACTTTCTGATTATTCCTGATATGGATTCGCTGGACCTGGTAGTCAATATGTTGCTTAACGGGGCGTGTAAATGAGCGGAATTGTGCGGGTAAAAATAGCTGATCTGGCTGTTCTTAAAGGCGACGGCCTGTTGATAACCGTGGGACTGGGATCCTGTGTGGGGGTGGCTATCTACGACCCCGCTACCAAGGTAGCGGGGCTGGCTCATGTTTTGCTTGCCGACAGTTCCAATTTTAAAAACCGGGAAAACCCCGCAAAATTTGCTGATACCGCTATTCCTCTGCTGACAGAGGAAATGGCGCGCCTGGGAGCCAGAAACGGGCGCCTGATGGCCAGAATAGCAGGCGGAAGCCAGCTGTTCAATTTTGAAAACAGTATGATTTCTGTTGGTGAGAAAAACATCCACATGGTACGCCAGACGCTCTCCCGGCTGAAAATACCGCTGCTGGGGGAAGATGTGGGCGGCAGCAGCGGGCGGACAATGAAGGTTTATGCCGACGACGGCAAGGTAACCGTGACGACCGCCGGTGGCGGGGAAAAGGAAATATGACAACAGGGGAATATGATGGAGAAGATAAAAATACTCGTAGTTGATGATTCTGCCCTGATGCGGCGCATAGTCTGTGATATTCTGGAAAGCGACTCCCGTTTTTCGGTAGTGGGTACGGCACGTGACGGTTTTGAAGCGCTGGAGAAGATTGGCAAACTCACCCCCCAGTTGGTGACTTTGGACGTCGAAATGCCGCGTATGGACGGTCTGGAGGCGCTAAAGGAAATAGTCCGCCTGTATCGCCTGCCGGTGATTATGCTGTCAAGCCTGACCCAGCGGGGCAGCGCCGTCACTGTCGAGGCTCTGGCTTACGGCGCGGTGGATTTTGTTCCCAAGCCGGACCTGAATGAGGTGGAAGGCAGAAGCAGCATGGCCCGGGAGCTGCTGCAAAAAGCCGCCGCCGCCGCCTGCGCGCATATTGTTTCGCTTCCAGCGGCGCGGAGGCCGGTTGCCCCGCTGCCTGCGGCCGCCCAGGCGGCCCGCAGGGTGGTGGCCGTCGCCGCCTCCACCGGCGGTCCGCGCGCGCTGGAACTGCTGCTGACAACTTTGCCGGGAGACTTGGCCGCGGCGGTGCTGGTAACGCAGCACATGCCGCCTGTCTTCACCAGGGCGCTGGCGGAGAGGCTGGACAAGCATTCCGCCCTGGAAATCAAGGAGGCGGAAAACGGTGAACCCTTGCTGGCCGGCAGGGTGTATGTTGCTCCCGGCAATTTTCACCTGGAAGTGGATAGCAGCCGTTGTGTCCGGCTGACCCAAACTGCGCCGGTGGAGTATGTGCGCCCGTCGGCGACGGTGATGATGCGTACCGTGGCGGAGGTTTACAGGAACAATGTCCTGGGGGTTATTCTTACGGGAATGGGTAAGGACGGAATGGAAGGAATGACCGCTATTAAACAGCAGGGCGGCGTAACCCTGGCTCAGGATGAGGCGACTTCTGTGATATTCAGTATGCCAAGGGCGGCTATTCAGGCCGGGGTGGTCGACCGTGTGCTGCCGCTTGAAGAATTACCCGGCATGGTTATCAGTCTTTGCAGGAGGAGTGTTGATGGTTCAGGTTTTAAATTATGAATACTTTATAAAACAAATCAAAGAAAAAGTCGGCCTTGACCTGGGCAGCTATAAGGAGCAGCAGATGAAGCGGCGCATTCACCAGTTGATGCAGCGCTACGGTACGGAAGATTACAGTGCCTTTTTGGGGCTCCTCGACCGGGAACCGGCAATTCTCCAGCATTTTACCGACTACCTGACGATCAATACCTCCCAGTTTTTCCGGGATATTCATGTTTACCAGGCAATTGAGCAAAAGGTGCTGCCGGATTTGTTGCGAAAAGGTGAGCCGCTGAAAGTATGGAGTGCCGGCTGTTCCATAGGTGCTGAACCATACTCCCTGGCCATGTTGCTGTTGGAGGCGTCGCCGGGCGGTAGCTGGCGCATACTGGCGACCGACTTTGACGTTAATATTTTAGCCAAGGCAAGGGAAGGCCGGTTTGCCGACAACCTGCTGAACTTAGTGCCGGAGCGCTTCAGAGGGCGGTATTTCACTGAGCGTGACGGTTATTTTTATTTAAGCGAGCAAGTCAAAAGGTGCGTCACTTTCCGGCAGCAGAACCTCCTGACCGATCGCTTTGAACCTGTTTGTCATCTTATCCTTTGCCGCAACGTTTTTATTTATTTTACCGCCGAAACCCAGGAATTGTTAATAAATAATTTTGTGCAAAGCTTAAGGCCTGAAGGCTATTTTATCATCGGCTGCTCGGAAATGATCAGCAACCCGGGCAGGTTTGGTCTGCAAAAAGTACAGCCTGCTATTTACCGCAAAGCCTGACCGGCAGGAATGAAACATCAGACGGAGAATACCTTAATTTCACAGGACGTTAAGTGGGAGGAAGGATAAAATGCGGGTTAAACAGATTTCCATTTTTTTAGAAAATAAAACCGGCCGCCTGGCTGAAGTAACAAGAATCCTGGGCCGGGAGAACATTAATATCCGCGCGCTGTCCATTGCCGACACCACCGATTTTGGTATCCTGCGGCTGATCGTTAACCGGCCGGAGGAAGCCGGCCGGGCGTTGAGAAAAGAGGGTTTTATGGTAAGCCAAACTGAGGTGCTGGCCGTAGCAGTGCCGGACCGTCCCGGCGGCCTGGCCGGTGTGCTGTCTGTCCTGATCAGCGGCGCAGTCAATATTGAGTACCTGTATGCCTTCATCGAAAAGTCGTCGGCAGATGCCCTGGTTATCTTTCGTGTTGAGAATTGCGATGCTGCCATCGCAGCCTTACGTGAGCAAGGCATCAAGGTGCTGTCCGGGGACGAGGTTTATGCCCTGTAAGACAGTGCAGCACCGGCTGGCGATGAGCAGGATTATTTTTGGAAGGAAGGCACCTTGATGACCTTCTGGGACAGTGAGGAAGCAATAAGCACGGATGAGCTGCAGAAATTGCAGCTTTCCCGCCTGCGTGAAGTATTGCGGCGCGTTTATCAGGCCGTTCCTTTCTATAAAGAGCTTTTTGACAGTCATGGGGTTCACCCGGAAGAGCTGCACTCACTGGATGATTTGTCCCGGTTTCCTTTTACCACCAAGGAGGCCTTACGCGACAACTATCCCTTTGGTTTGTTTGCCGTGCCAATGAAAGAGATAGTCCGTGTGCATGCTTCATCAGGCACTACCGGCAAGCCGATTGTGGTCGGCTATTCCCGGCAGGATCTCCAGATCTGGTCGGGCCTGATAGCCCGTATAGCGACAATGGCCGGAGTCACAGGGGACGATGTGGCACAGATTTGCTTTTCTTACGGTCTTTTTACCGGTGGATTCGGATTGCACTACGGCCTGGAAAAAGTTGGCGCTACTGTTGTGCCGGCTTCAGTGGGCAACACGGAAAAACAAATCATGCTCCTGCGTGACTTTGCTGCCACCGTGCTGGTTTGCACGCCATCCTATGCGCTGTACCTGGCGGAAACCGCCAAAGACCTGGGAGTAGAGCCGCAATCATTGCCACTGAAGACCGGTATGTTTGGCGCAGAGCCCTGGTCGGAAAAAATGCGCAGGCAGATTGAGGAAAGCCTTGGCTTACGTGCTTTTGACAATTACGGGTTAAGTGAGATTATCGGGCCCGGTGTTTCCGGGGAATGCCGGGAGCAACACGGGCTGCATATTAACGAAGATCATTTCCTGGCAGAGGTTGTTGACCCTGAGAGCGGCAAAGCACTGCCGGCGGGCGCTGAAGGGGAGCTTGTTTTTACCACGCTGACCAAGGAAGGGTTTCCCGTTATTCGCTACCGTACAAAAGATATTTCTGTTATAAACAGGGAGCGTTGCGCCTGCGGCCGCACCATGGCGCGGATGCGCAAGGTTGCCGGCCGCTCCGATGATATGCTGATTATCAGTGGCGTAAATGTTTTTCCGTCCCAGATCGAAAGCGTGCTGATGGAAGTGCCGGAGGTGGCAACACACTACCTGATTATTGTGGACAAGAAGAAGGGCTACCTGGATGACCTGGAGATACAGGTGGAGTTGGATCGCGAAAAATTTACCGGCTCATGGCGTGACCTTGAAGAAGTGGAAAAGAAAATTTCCAGGAAGCTAAACAACGTACTGACCGTTAATGCCCGTGTCAGGCTGGTTGAGCCAAAAACTTTGGAGCGGGCTGAGGGCAAGGCCAAAAGAGTGCTTGACAAAAGGTTGTAACAGGGGCTTAACAGGCCCGGCAACAAATTTTCCCGAAGGCCTGTCAACGGCCAGTGAAAATGTCACCCTAAAAACGATTAAATTGGACTGAGAAAATGTCACCCTTTTTAGTTTTGTTAAGCATTTTTTCTTCTTCTACAACGTTCTCTGGCGTACAGTTCT
>JBGFRB010000018.1:0-23335 GCA_041695355.1 Bacillota bacterium | reverse complement strand
AACTGGGGTACGAGATTGTCCTTGTAAACTCAAATCCGGCGACAATTATGACCGATCCGGGCATGGCCGACGCTACATACATTGAGCCGCTGAATGTTAACCGCTTGACGGAAATCATTGAGAAGGAACGTCCGGATGCATTGCTTCCTAATCTCGGCGGGCAGTCAGCCCTTAATCTGAGTATGGAGCTCAGTAAGAAAGGAGTCCTTGAGAAATACGGGGTTACTGTCATCGGTGTGCAGCTTGACGCTATTGAAAGAGGCGAGGACCGTATAGCCTTTAAGGAGAGCATGAAAAAGCTGGGTATCGAAATGCCCAGGAGTGAGCCGGCTTATTCAGTGGATGAGGCGGTGAATATCGCCAAAAAACTCGGCTTTCCTGTAGTAATCCGCCCCGCTTATACCATGGGTGGCACAGGCGGCGGCCTTGTTTACAACGTGGAAGAACTGAAGGTCGTGGCCGCCAGAGGCATATCCGCCAGTATGGTGGGGCAGATCCTGGTGGAAGAATCTGTCCTTGGCTGGGAAGAGCTGGAGCTTGAGGTCGTCCGTGATGCCAAAAACCAGATGATAACGGTATGCTTTATAGAGAATATTGATGCCATTGGCGTTCATACGGGTGACTCTTTTTGTGCTGCGCCTATGCTGACTATCAGCAGGGAATTGCAGGAGCGTATGCAAAAATACGCTTACGACATTGTGGAAGAGATTGGCGTGATTGGTGGCACAAACGTTCAGTTTGCCCATGACCCTAAAACCGGGCGGATTGTGGTCATCGAGATTAATCCCCGTACATCGAGGTCTTCTGCTCTGGCCTCAAAAGCCACCGGTTTTCCGATTGCCTTGGTTTCTGCCATGCTGGCTGCAGGGTTGACCCTGGAAGAGATACCCTACTGGCGGGAAGGTACGCTGGAAAAATATACGCCATCCGGTGATTATGTTGTGGTAAAATTCCCCCGGTGGGCCTTTGAAAAGTTCAAAGGCGCCGAAGATAAACTGGGTACCCAAATGAAGGCTGTCGGTGAGGTAATGAGCATAGGGAAAAACTACAAGGAAGCGATGCAAAAGGCAATCCGCTCACTGGAAATAGGTCGCCACGGTTTAGGGTTTGCAAAGAATTTCAACCAGCTGCCGCTTGAAGATTTGCTGGGAATGCTTGTCGAGCCGTCCAGTGAGCGGCAGTTCATTATGTATGAGGCCTTGCGCAAGGGGGCGACCATAGAGCAGCTTCACCGCCTGACACATATTAAGTCATGGTTTATAGAGCAGATGCAGGAGCTTGTATTGCTAGAAGAAGAGGTATTGAAACACAATAACGGTGTACTGCCGGATGATTTGTTGGTGCGCGCAAAAAGAGACGGTTTTTCTGACCGGTATCTGGCCAAGTTGCTGCAGGTTCCGGAAAAAGAAGTAAGAGAGCGAAGGTTATCGCTGGGGGTCAGAGAAGGGTGGGTGCCTGTACCCGTAAGTGGTGTGGAGAATGCGGCATACTATTTTTCCACTTATAATGCGGAAGATAAAACCACGTCGAGTGACAGGCAGAAGGTAATGATTCTGGGCGGCGGACCCAACCGTATCGGTCAGGGGATTGAATTTGACTACTGCTGTGTTCACGCGGCATTTGCCCTGCGTGACATGGGCTATGAGACAATCATTGTCAACTGCAACCCGGAGACTGTTTCCACCGATTACGACACATCGGATAAGTTGTATTTCGAGCCGCTTACAGTGGAAGATGTGTTAAGCATATATCAGAAGGAAAATCCCATCGGCGTTATAGTTCAGTTCGGTGGACAGACGCCGTTGAACATTGCCGGCGAACTGGCTGAAGCAGGTGTCCGGATATTGGGCACATCACTGGATGCCATCGACCTCGCGGAAGACCGGGACAGGTTCAGAAAAATCATGGAGAAAATGGGGATTCCCATGCCGCAGTCCGGTATGGCCAGCAACCTCAGCGAGGCCCGCGCCATTGCCGAAAAAATTGGTTATCCGCTCATGGTCAGGCCATCCTATGTTCTTGGCGGACGGGGGATGGAAGTTGTCCATGACGATGAGATGCTTCGCCGCTATATTATTGCTGCCGTGGAAATCACCCCGGAAAAACCGATTCTGATCGATAAATTCCTGAATAACGCCACCGAAGCGGAAGCAGATGCCATTTCAGACGGTACTGACGTTTTTGTGCCCTCGGTTATGGAGCACATCGAATATGCCGGGATTCACTCGGGAGACTCTGCCTGTGTGATCCCCACAATCAGCATATCCGAAGAAAACCTGAAGACAATAAACGATTATTCCGCAAAAATTGCCCGGGAGCTGAATGTGGTCGGTCTCATGAATATCCAGTATGCCATTGCCGACGGCCGTGTTTACGTCCTGGAAGCTAACCCCCGCGCCTCCCGTACCGTACCTATTGTCTCAAAAGTCTGCAATATATCGATGGCCCGGCTGGCGACCGAAATCATCATGGGCAAATCAGTTGTTAATAATCTGGTCAAGGCGACGATACCGCATTTCGGGGTCAAGGAAGCGGTATTCCCGTTCAATATGTTCCATGAAGTTGACCCTCTGCTGGGGCCGGAGATGCGGTCTACCGGCGAGGTCTTGGGTATTGCCGGGTCATTTGGATTAGCGTACTATAAGGCCCAGGAAGCAACGCAGATGGTCCTCCCGGCATCCGGAACAGTATTGATCAGCGTCAGGGAGCAGGATCGTCCTGCCGCGCTTGAAGTGGCGCGTAAGTTTGTCTCCCTTGGCTTCAATATTCTGGCAACAGAAGGCACATGCCGTCACCTGAACCAGCACGGCGTACCATCCGCATATATTAAAAAACTGCATGAGGGCAGGCCAAATATCCTGGACAGTGTGACGAACAGGGAAATAAATTTGATTATTAATACCCCCATCGGCAGGCTAGGCGAGATTGATGATTCATACATTCGGAAGGCAGCAATAAAATGCAAAATACCGTACATTACCACATTGGCCGCTGCTATGGCCAGCGTCAAAGGCATAGAGGCTTACAGGCAGACGAAAACGGCTGACATCAAACATCTGCAGGCTTATCATTCCGAAATTAAATAGCTACTTTCTCATGTACTTTCATCATGGTCAAAACGTCGGCTCAAAAGCTCAAAACATGCTCAAAACATTGAAGTAATAAAAATTAAAAATGCTTGTAATTTTGCAAATAATCAATATAATTATAATGGTTAGGCAAAAACGTGCTGCTTTTTCCAGGGACGAATCGTGACTAACCGCGAATAAGTATTTCAAGGAGGAAAAGATTGATGAACAGATACCGGGAAATGTATGCACAGAAGCTTGTCTCGCCTGAGGAAGCGGTGAAAGTTATCGGGTCAGGGGATGATATCTGGTTTCCGGTAGGCGGAGGCGAGCCTCAGTTGTTGCCTAAGGCTCTGCTCGAGAGAAGGATGGAGCTTTACGGGGTTAACATTAATCAGATTTTGCCCATTAAGCCTACTTACTTTAAACAGGAATATTCTGAGAATATACGTCACAATTCTTGGTTTTGCAGCGGCGCTTCACGTGCGGCTGTCAATGAGGGCTGGGGCGAATTTATTCCAAACTATTTTCACGAAATACCAAAATTATTGACATTATACCGCAAGGCCAATGTGGCCATGGCCACTGTTTCACCGATGGACAGGCACGGTTATTTCAGCCTGAGCATCGGAGTAGATTATATTAAGGCGGCTATTGCCAAGGCGGATAAGGTGATACTGGAGGTTAACCCTAACGCCCCGCGGACTCTGGGCAACGGTTTCGTCCATATTTCACAGGTAACACATGTTGTGGAGTGCAATGACTCTTTGCCGGCACTGACCATTCCTCCCATCACAGAGGTGGAGCAGGCCATAGGAGGTTATGTTGCTGAATTGATCGAAGATGGTTCCACGCTGCAGATAGGATTCGGCGGCATTCCAAACGCAGTAACCAAAGCGTTAGTGCGTAAAAACGGCCTTGGCATCTACACTGAGATGGTTACTGACGGCATGGTGGATTTGCTGGAGTGCGGTGCTGTTACCAACCATAATAAGACGTTCCATCCGGGTAAAATAATCGGGACGTTTGCTTTGGGGACAAAACGCCTGTACGATTTTCTAGATGACAATCCGCTGGTGGAGATGCATCCGGTCAGCTATACCAATGATCCTTATAATATAGCAAAAAATGACAAGATGATTGCCATTAACGCCTCCATTGAGGTAGACCTTACCGGTCAGGCCTGCTCAGAAAGCATCGGCAACAAGCAGTGGAGCGGTACAGGCGGGCAGGCTGACTTTTTCCGTGGCGCCAATATTTCCGCAGGCGGTAAAGGATTTGTAACTCTAGCCGCCACCGCCAAGGGAGGAAAAGTTTCCCGGATAGTGCCCAGGCTTACTCCCGGTGCTGTTGTTACGACCAGCAGGAACGACACAGACTATGTGGTTACGGAGTTTGGGGTGGCTAAACTGCGCGGCAAAACGGTCCGTGAGCGGGCGGCCGCCCTGATAGCCATCGCTCATCCGGATTTTCGCGCTGAACTGACGGAAGCGGCCAAGGCGGCTTGCCTGATATAGCTGCCGGGACGTTTCGAATAAAGTGTCCGAAAAGCAAAAAGGCTTCCGTAATACGGAAGCCTTTTTGTTTGGTGCCTGAGGTCAGAGTCGAACTGACACGCCCAGAAGGCAACGGTTTTTGAGACCGCCGCGTCTGCCATTCCGCCACTCAGGCACAAACCTCACGCTCTAATCATAGCATATCGGCCCGTTCATTTCAAGCGCAGCCGAAAACAAGCTGCGAGCCCGCACAGGTTTCACAAAGTCGGCGGGGACGGCATATATTGTTGGGAAGCTACATATAGAGAGGGGTGAAGATTTGCGCGCTTTTAAGGCGGCAGCAATAATCCGCAGGCTGCTTGGCCTCGTTATGGCAGCGGCAGGTATCGGCCTGGTTGCCGGTTCCCTGCCAGGATTCGTTTGGGTTTTTCTGCTGGGAACCGCGTTAATCTGGATTGGCTGGGTGGTGTTCCATCAGCAGCATATTTATTAAGGACAGGAGGTGGGAAAATGCGCTTTCATGCTGTTCGTCTGCCAAGATTGCTGGCCATGCTTTTAAAAGGGGTCCTTGGTGTCTGGAAAAAATAAAAAAGCGCGCAGGCGCTTTTTTGTTCGTGCCTAAACTATCCTGGTGACTTTTCCCGCCTTCAGGCAACGGGTGCAGACCGCCACCCGGCAGGCGCTTCCCGCCACCAGGGCCCTTACCTTCTGGACGTTCGCTTTCCATGTTCTCTTGGTCTTAATGTTTGAATGGCTGACATGGTGACCTGTTTCAGTACCTTTTCCGCAAACGGAGCATTTTCTGGCCAAGCTCAACACCTCCCCGGATACTTATTGCATGAATCAAATAGTTGCGCACAAGTTAAAAAAGCACTTTTAAATTGTATCACAGTAACCGGGGTGTTGCAAGGCAAAAAGTTGCATAGCAGGAGTTTTGCACAGACTATTGAATAACTTAGATAACAGGCAATTCTCCTTGCAGGAGGGAAGGAAATGAAGATAACCTGCCACATGACTATATTCCAGGCCATTCATAACTATCCGCAGGCGGTAGACGTTTTCAAGGCATACGGTATGCCTTGCAGCGGCTGCCTGGCTATGATGGACGAAACCATTGAAGCAGGAGCACGCCGTCATGGAGCCGATTTGCAAAAATTGCTGGCGGACCTCGACGCCGTGGCAGAAAATAGCGAAAGGAGGCAGTTAAATGAAAAACGAACTGGAAAATGAACTTGGAAAGATAATTATTTCAGAGGAACTGCTGGCTACGCTGGCCGGAGTGACGGCTGTGGAATGCTTTGGTTTGGCAGGTATGGCCTCAAGAAAGCTAAAAGACGGCCTGGCGGAATTGCTTGGCAGGGACAATCTGAGTCGGGGAGTAGCTGTTCATCTGGACGGCGATAAGCTGACGGTGGACTTGCATGTTGTTGTTGTGTACGGTACCAGGATTCAGGAAGTAGCCGCAAATGTGATAAAGAATGTTAAGCGGGCCATGGAAAGCCAGACCGGCCTGACTGTTGCCAGGATAAATGTGCATGTCCAGGGAGTACGGCTGCCGGAAAAATAATTACCTAAATTTAACAGGTATCTATTTGCGTAAACTGGAAAAATATAATTGTTTGCAGGAAAACAATACTAGTATAGCAGGCGTTAAAGGAGAAATACTAACATCAGAAAACAAAAGGAGGTGAGTTAATTGCCGACAGAAGCTAACTTGACTAATGTGTCCGGTCGCAACCGTGTTCTTGTGGCAGGTGCCGAGCAGGCGCTGACGCGCTTTAAGAACGAAATCGCTTCTGAATTGGGCCTCGACTACAGCGGCGACAAAGGTAACCTGACCTCCCGCCAAAACGGCTACGTCGGTGGACTGATGGTTCGCAAAATGATCCATCAGGCGGAAAGCCAGATGATTGGCAAGCAGTAGCCTGGTTCATAAAGCGGAAGCAAAAAACTTCCGCTTTTCTTCTATGCAGTTGTTTATCAAGAAAAGTCCCTCCGGGCGGGGAATCCCGGAGGGCTGGGAGAGGAGAAACCGGAGGAAGAGCTTATGGGGAATACGTTGTGATTTTATTATGAGCCACAAAGAGAAAAATAATTCGCCTAAAAATGTGGTATATAATGGGATATAGCGGGTGGTGCTGATGAGAGTTATAGCCGGGCGCGTTGGCGGCTTTCTATTAAAAACGCGAAAGGGATCCGAAACAAGACCCACTGCAGATATGGTAAGGGAATCGTTGTTTAATATCCTGGCGCCAAACGTTGACGGCAGCCGCTTTCTGGATTTGTTTGCCGGCAACGGAAGTGTCGGCATTGAGGCATTGAGCCGTGGTGCGGTTTTTTCCGTTTTTGTTGAAAATAACAGGCAGTGTGCTAAAATAATTAAGGATAATCTGGCGCTGACCGGTTTAACCGATTATGGAATGGTCATTTCGAGACCTGTAAATTTGGCTTTGGCCGATCTGGTAAAAAGGGGTGAGAAATTTGCGCTGATTTTCCTGGATCCGCCTTATTTCAGCCCGGCTCTGCCGGCAACTGTACGGCAGCTGTCGGCCCTGCCGCTGCTTGACCCCGGCGGGCAGGTCATTGTTGAGCACCATCGCCTGGATACCGGCTGGCATTTCCCGGCCTGGACCGTGATAAGGGAAAAAAAATACGGGGACACCATACTGACCTTTCTGGCGATAGCAAAGAATGAGCCGTATGACGGGAGGAGAAAAGATGAAGATTGCCATATATCCCGGCAGCTTTGACCCGGTAACAAACGGTCATAAAGATATTATTGACAGGGGCAGCAGGCTCTTTGACCGGCTGATTGTTGCAGTGCTGGAAAACCCGCGCAAAGTGCCGCTCTTTGACACCGAAGAGCGTGTTGAAATGTTAAAAATTATTGCCCAGAGCTATCCCAACGTTGAAGTTGATGCTTTTAGCGGCCTGCTGATTACTTATGCCAAGCTGAAAAGTGCGCATATTATCATTAAGGGCTTGCGTGCGATGTCAGATTTTGAATTTGAGTTTCAGATGGCCTTGGTTAATCGCAAGCTTGATCCCAGGCTGGAAACAATGTTTATGATGACAAACAACCGTTATGCTTACATTTCCAGCAGCATAGTCAAGGAGATTGCGTTTTACGGTGGCGATATCTGTGAATTGGTGCCCAGCGAGGTCTATAATCAGGTGCTGAGGAAAATTCGCGAGGTTAACAAAGAAAACGTCTGACGCAAAACCTGCGCAGGGCTGCGGTGAGCAGGCCGGCGCCTGTCAGCAACGCGCATATCAGAAGAAATCGCCAGCCAACCTGTGTTGTGCGTTCCAAAATGAACGCGGCACTCCCCTCAGGCTCCGCCTGCAGAAAGGCCGGAATGCTAAAACGGTAAAACACTGCTGACAGCGGTCCCATCAATACATAAGTGTAGACTGCTGCTAACACTGCATGGATAAAGCGGGAAACGATGTATGGAAACATTCTCATTCCCGTTCCGGTAATCAGGCTGGCTACCTGGGCATGGACTGAGAGACCGCTCCAGGCAATAATTGCGCCGGCTACCATAGTTTTTTGCATGATCGGTACGGCAGGGGCAACCTGCCCGGCCAGCTGGCAGCCAAGAGTTATTTCAAACAGTCCGCTGATGAGTGCAGGGATCAGTGCGGGCTCAAGCCCCAAAGGCATCAGCAGAAACATCATAATGCGGGAGAGAAGGCCGACAACACCCAGGACGGTCAGCACCCTGATAATGACGGAAAAGAGTATGATGAACCCGCCAATCAGCAGCAGCGTGTTAACAGAATTGCGTACGGCATCCCCCATTAACTGGCCGAAAGGGCGGGCGTCTTTTTCCCTTGCCCGGTAGAGTGCCCGGACAGCCTTGACTATCATGTTGCCGGAGCTTGCATCTTCCGGTGTATTGGCTTCGGAACAACCGTAGAAACGCAAGGCCAGACCGGTTGTAACGCTGGCCAGATAATGGGCTGCGGCAATCGTGAGTCCTATTTGCGGGTAGCCAAACATTCCGACGGCAACTGCGCCAAACATGAACAACGGATCGGCAGTGTTGGTAAAACCCAAAAGACGCTCGCCTTCTACCTTGCTGCATAGCTCTTCACGACGCAGGCGCGCTGTGAGAATGGCGCCGATGGGGTAACCTGAAGCCAGGCCCATAGCCATCACAAACGAACCTGTCCCGGGCACGTTGAACACCGGACGCATCAGCGGCTCAAGCAGCACCCCCATAAAATGAACCACTCCCAGGCCCATCAGTATTTCCGAGCCGATAAAGAAAGGCAGCAAGGCGGGAAAAACAATTCTCCACCAGACATCCAGGCCTACAACGGCAGCTTCAAAGGCTTCCTTTGGATAGAATATCATCGAGACGGTAAAAAAAATAGCGCCGGTTGCCAAAAGTGAGGGCGACAGCCGTCCCCCTCCGGTTGTTTTCTTCTGCATAGCTCCTCCAACGGTATTAAGATAGATACGGAATAGTAATATATATAGTCGCCGGCCATGAATTATGCCGTACGAAGGGGGTGCATAGCTAAGACAGCACTCGCTCCCGGTGGCGGTGCAGCCCGCAGGTTTGCCCATACAGGTCTCCGTGCTGGAATTGTACAGAGAAAGAGGGTTGTAATGAAAGTTCCGCGACAAATCCGTATAATTGCCGCAATACTCCTGGCTGGAGCAATATTGCTGTTTGCCAGGACGGGCTATGTGTTGATGAGGCCGGGCAGCGCTGAGGATTTGGCTGGTCTGGTCGCGGTGGAAGGGGATGGCGGAGAAAACGGAGGCAGCTTTTATCTGGTCACGGTAACCCAGCAGCAGGCCTCCCCCCTGCTTTTCATCTATGCGGTGTTCGCCGGAAACGTTGATCTTGAACCTGTCCGTCAGGTAATACCACCGGGGATGGACCAGCGGAAATACGATGAGATGATGCACCGCTGGATGGAAGAAAGTCAGAATCTGGCACGCGTTATTGCTTTCAGAAGGGCCGGATTTGCCGTGCCTGTTGCCAGTGACGGAGTCGAAATAATCGAAGTTGGCAGGGACAGTCCCGCACACGGAATACTAGCTGCTAACGACATTATTCTGGCAGTGGACGGCAAAGATGTTGCGCTGGCCGATGAGCTGATAAACATGGTTCAGCTCCGCCGAATCGGTGATCCGGTAACACTCCGCGTCAAACGGGAGGGGCGCGAATTTGCTGCTACGGTATTAACAGCCAGCCATCCGGAGGATTCTGAGAAGGCAGCTCTCAGGATCCTTGTCCATACATTAAACTGGCGGCCTCAGATGCCCCGCGTCGTAGAGATTGATGCCGGGGAAATCACCGGTCCGTCGGCAGGACTGATGTTTGTGCTGGAAATCCTGGACCAGCTCGAGAAGCGGGATCTGACTGCCGGCCGTCTGATTGCAGGCTCCGGCACTATCAATCTGAAGGAGCAGGTTGGGGCCGTTGGCGGCGTTCGACAGAAAGTGGCGGCTGCTGAAAAAGCCGGGGCTGAATATTTCTTTGTGCCGCGTGAAAATTACGATGAGGCGCTGACAATAGCACGCAATATCGAACTTGTTCCCATCTCAACACTGTCGGAAGCACTTGACTTTCTTTCCGCCCTGGACAGCGAAAATTAGCGATTTAACGAGATATATTGAGTTATATGATGATATTTTAAGTTTACGTTAAATCTTGACAAAAATATTCACTCTTAATATAATATTCAATAGCGCAAACGAGGTGCGTATAGCTGTTATGCTGATATCAATTCAGCAACTGAAAAAGACGCCTGCTCAACCGGTGACGTTTGCCTTCACTGTTTCCGCCGAAGCGCTGGATTTGCCTGAAGAAGATGCCCAGCCTGTTGAAACGGTGGACGTTGTACTGAGGGCAACCTATCATAACGGCGTTGTGTTGCTGCAGGGGGAGATGCGCACAACCGTTATTCTGGAGTGCAGCCGCTGTTTAAACCGGTGCGCAGCTCCTCTTGAAACCGGCTTTGAGGAACAGGTGCCGGCGGAGGACATGCTGACTCTGGAGGTGTCAGACATGATCAGGGAACATTATTTTGCCATGCTTCCGGCCAAGCCGCTTTGTCATCCATCGTGCAGAGGACTGTGCGCCCAGTGTGGCGTCAACAGAAACGAGGAACAGTGCGACTGTCAGACCGCGCATGAAGACCACCGTTTGTCGGTTCTCAGTAAATTACTGTCTTAAAAAAGTAGCTGGAGGTGTAAACATTGGCTGTTCCGAAACGAAGAACGTCAAAGGCAAGAAAGCATAAACGCAGAACTCACTGGAAGCTGGTCCTGCCGGGGTTGATTTCCTGCCCGCAGTGCCAGGAGCCTAAACTACCTCACCGGGTATGCGTACATTGCGGCCATTACAAGGGAAGAGAAGCCGTAGAAACTGAATAGAAACCCGTAAAAAGCTTTACTCTCCTTCATTGTCGAGGAGGGTTTTTGTTATCAGGGGTTTTGTTGCTGCAGCCTAAATTTGTCTGCAGCAAAATATAGCGTGAGGTGTAAAGTTTGGTTAGAATTGCTCTTGATGCCATGGGCGGTGATCACGCTCCCGGGGAAGTCCTGCGCGGAGGGCTGCTGGCCGCAGAAGAAATGGAAGATCTGCATCTGTTGCTTGTAGGGCAGCAGGAAAAGCTGGTCAAATATCTGGACAGTGCTGAATACCCGCGGGAGAGGGTGGAAATTGTCAGCGCCCCGGAAGTGATTTCCGGTGATGAGCCTCCGGCCCTGGCAGTGCGCAAAAAAAAGAATGCCTCGCTGACAACTGCCGTGCGCCTGGTCAGGGAAGGCATGGCCGATGCCGCAGTTTCTGCCGGAAGCACCGGTGCCCTGATGGCTGCCGGACTTTTGCTGCTGGGCCGGATGGCTGATATTGAACGCCCCGCACTGTCGGCATGTCTTCCGGCATTTAACGGCGACAACGTGGTGCTGCTGGATGTTGGCGCGAATATGGATGCCACTGCAGAACAACTGCTCCAGTATGCTGTGATGGGCTCTGTGTATGCGAGGGAGATTCTGGGCAAAAGTGAGCCACAGGTTGCTTTGCTAAATGTTGGTACTGAGGAAGGAAAGGGCAATGAACAGGTCAGGGAGGCGTACAGCCTGCTGAAGGGCAGGTTGCCTGGATTTATGGGAAATGTGGAGGCCCGTGACATTTTTGCCGGCACCGTTGATGTTGTTGTCTGTGACGGATTTGTGGGAAATATTTTGCTTAAAGCGACTGAAGGGCTATCCGCCGGTATTTTTGGCGCGTTGCGCGAGGCGTTTACCGCGGACCTGAGGGGCAAGACGGGAGCGGCTCTGCTCGCACCGAAGTTAGCTTCGCTGAAAAAGCGGATGGACTATTCGGAATACGGCGGGGCGCCGCTGCTGGGGGTCGATGGGATCTGCGTCAAGAGCCACGGGTCTTCCAAGGCTCAGGCCATCAGGAGTGCTATTGTGCGGCAGGCGTACCGCTCGGTAAAGCTGAATATCAACGAGCAAATCCGCAAACAGTTGCTTGCCTTTGCACTGGGACAAAACTCACTGTCTGCCGAGAAAGGGATGGCAAATGAGCGCTAAAACCGGGGTTGGGATCCTGGGGATTGGAACGGCCCTGCCCTCTAAAGTTGTAACCAATGCTGACCTGGAAAAGACTCTGGACACCAGCGATGAGTGGATACGTACGCGGACGGGGATCTGTGAGCGGCGGATCGCGGCTGAAGAGGTATGTACGTCAGATTTGGCGGCAGCGGCAGCCAGAGCAGCCATGTGCGATGCCGCAACCGGAGTTGATGAGATAGATCTGATTATTCTGGCAACAGCGACTCCAGATGCTCCGTTGCCGGCAACCGCCTGTTATGTGCAGGCGAAACTTGGAGCGTCTCGGGCCGCTGCCTTTGACGTGGCCGCCGGCTGTACGGGTTTTATTTATGCCCTCTCGGTAGGACACCAGTTTGTTGCCTCCGGAAGCTCCAGGCGTGTCCTGGTGATAGGCGCCGAAATTCTCTCCCGCATCCTCGACTGGCAGGACCGTGCCACATGCGTTCTGTTTGGAGATGGCGCGGGCGCGGTTGTACTTGGCCCGGTACCGGAGGGACAGGGACTGCTCTCGTTTAAACTTGGCTCAGACGGTACATACGCAGACCTGCTGGCGATACCGGCCGGAGGCACAAAACTGCCGACAAGCGTGGCTACGGCAGAGGCACATCTGCATTATGTCAAGATGGCCGGCAACGAAGTGTTTAAATTTGCGGTCCGCGTTATCGGTGACATTACAGTTCAGGCGCTTAATGAACTTGGCCTGACAGTGGCGGATCTTGACTTCCTGGTTCCGCACCAGGCAAACCTGCGAATTATCGATGCCGCCCGCAAACGCTTTGAGCTGCCCGAGGAACGGGTCATCGTCAATATCGACCGCTATGGTAATATGTCGGCTGCCTCTATTCCGGTGGCACTGGAGGAAGCTATCCGGACAGGACGCCTGAAAAGAGGAGATTTGGTTGCTATGGTGGGATTTGGCGCAGGTCTTACCTGGGGCGCAGCAATAATGAGGTATTAGCGGAGGTGTCAGGCATGCGGTTTAAGACTGGGTTATGTGAATTGCTGGAGATAGAAGTTCCCATCCTGCAGGGAGGCATGGCATGGGTGGCCGGCGGAGAACTGGCCGCTGCGGTTTCCGAGGCGGGTGGGCTCGGTATCATCGGCGCAGGGAATGCCCCCGCTGACGTTGTAGAGCTGGAGATACGGAAGGCCAAATTGTTGACGGAAAAACCATTCGGAGTCAATATAATGCTGCTCTCTCCCTTTGCGGACGAAGTAGCGGCTTTGCTTTTGCGTGAACGGGTAAAGGTGGTTACCACCGGTGCCGGCAATCCCGGGAAATATGTTGAAAGTTTTAAGGAGAACAATATCAGGGTTATCCCGGTAGTTTCCTCGGTGGCATTGGCAAGGCGCCTTGAGCGGCTGGGCGTTGACGCCATGATTGCCGAGGGGAAGGAGAGCGGCGGGCATGTGGGACAGCTGACCACCATGGTTCTTGTGCCTCAGGTGGCAGACGCCGTTTCTGTGCCGGTTATCGCTGCCGGGGGCATCGCAGACAGCCGCGGGGTGGTCGCCGCTCTGGCGCTGGGAGCACAGGGGGTTCAGCTTGGTACGCGCTTTGTCTGCGCCACGGAATGCACGGTACATCCGAACTATAAAGAAGCGATCCTTAAGGCCAAAGACCGGGATACCGTTATAACCGGCCGTTCCACCGGTCATCCGGTTCGTGTCATCTACAACAGGCTGGCGCGTGAGTTTGAAAGTATGGAGAAGGCCGGCGTTTCACCCGAGGAGATTGAGAGGCTGGGTGTCGGCAAGCTTGCCGCCGCCGCCAGGGACGGTGACGTGCAGTTTGGTTCAGTGATGGCCGGCCAATCTGCGGCCATGGTACAAAGGGAAGAACCCGCCGCAGACATAATTAACGATTTGGTGAGCGGTTCGCTCAGGTTGATAGCTGAGCTTAGGGAAAGGTTTTGTTCAGGGGACCGGAATGAAGCGTAAGCTAGCATTTATATTCCCCGGACAAGGGGCTCAATACGTCGGAATGGGCAGAGATATGGCGGAGTATTATGGTACGGCTCGGCGTGTCTTTAAGGACGCGGACGAGATTTTGGGATTCAGGCTTTCTGAGAAGATTTTCCACGGTACGGCAGACGAGCTGAAACAGACGGAAATTACTCAGCCGGCAATACTGACCACGAGCATGGCCTGCCTGCACGTACTTCGCGATGAGTACGGGCTTATACCTGATGGCGCGGCAGGGTTAAGCCTCGGCGAGTATTCCGCTCTGATCTGTGCCGGAGCGTTGTCGCTGGAAGAGGCTTTGCCGCTCGTTCAAAAAAGGGGCCGTTACATGCAGGAAGCCTTACCTCCCGGAGTAAGCGGCATGGCTGCACTGCTGGGCCTTGATAGGCAAAAGGTTCTGGAAGCCTGTCGCTTGTCAGCGGGTTATGGTGTGGTTGAGCCGGCTAATTATAACGCTCCTGACCAGATTGTTATCGCCGGAGAACTGCCCGCTTTGCGGAACGCCTGTCGTATCGCAAAGGAACTTGGCGCCAAACGGGTCATTGAGCTTCCGGTTAGTGTATCTTTTCATTGCAGCCTGCTAAAGAATGTGGGAGCTTTACTGGCACAGGCCCTGGACAAAGTTGCTTTGCACGCTGTCAGACTGCCGGTTGTCGCCAATGTTTCCGCTGATTATGTTTCAAGCCCTGAAGAAGTCAGGCTGGCTTTAATCCGCCAGGTAAGCCATGCGGTTCTTTGGCAGGATTCTGTGGAGAAGCTTGCCGCTGATGGGTACGACACATTTGTAGAGGTTGGCCCGGGAAAATCGCTAACCGGGCTGGTAAAGAAAACTATTCCCGGACTTTGGGTTCATCACGCTGAGGACCCGCAGACCATTAACCAGGTGGCAAGGCACATGGAACAGAGGGAGGTTAGCAGAGATTATGCAGCTGGCGGGTAAAGTAGCTGTCGTCACCGGGGCCTCAAGGGGAATTGGACGTGCCGTTGCCCGCGGGCTGGCTGCCCGCGGCGCCGCAGTCGTGCTCAATTATCATTCGGGAGCAGCAGCCGCAGCAGAAACCCTGGCTGAGGTGGAAAGTGCCGGTGGAAAGGGATTGCTTTTTCAGGCAAACGTGGCTGATGCCGGGGCCTGCGAGGAAATGGTTTCCGCTGCCCTTGATAATTTCGGAAGAATTGATATACTAGTTAATAACGCCGGAATTACCAGAGACAACATTCTTGCACGCATGAAACAGGATGAATGGCAGTCGGTACTTGATACGAATCTTACCGGTGCTTTTAATTGCGCAAAAGCAGTGCTGCGCCCCATGCTTCGCCAGAAGACCGGCGGAAGGATTATTAATATCTCTTCAGTGGTGGGCCTGTCAGGCAGTGCGGGTCAGGCTAATTATGCGGCCGCCAAAGCAGGATTGCTTGGTCTGACCAAGTCACTGGCCAAAGAACTGGCCAGCCGCCAGATTACTGTGAATGCGGTGGCTCCTGGATTTATCGCTACTGAGATGACTGCCGCACTGCCGGTCAAACTGCGGGAGGAGATGCTGTCGCGGGTACCGCTTGGCCGTGCCGGGACTCCTGAAGAAGTAGCTGAGGCTGTTATATTTCTGGCGTCAGCCGGTGCCTATATCACCGGACAGGTTATAACGGTTGACGGTGGTCTGTTAATGGTTTAGAATAAGTATCTGCAGACTTTGCGAGGAGGTGAGAGAATGGATATTTACGCCAAGGTTAAAAAACTGATCAGTGAACAATTGGGCGTGGACGAAAGCGAAATAGCCAAAGAAACGTCTTTTGAGGATCTGGATGCGGATTCCCTTGATATTGTTGAACTGGTCATGGCCCTGGAGGAGGAATTCGGACTGGAAATCGCTGACGAAGAAGTGGAAAAGATTAAGAGCGTAGGAGATGTGGTACGCTACATAGAAACCCACGTCTGATAAAAAGCCCTGCGCTAAGGCAGGGCTTTCTTACAGAAAAGACTGTCGTGAGGTGAGAAACATGAAGCGCCGCGTGGTCGTCACAGGCTTGGGCGTTATATCTCCGGTTGGAATTGGCAAGGATCGGTTTTGGAGTAATATCTGTGCCGGCAAATCAGGAGTGAGCCGTTTTACCCGTTTCAATGTTGATGACTATCCAACACAAATCGGCGCTGAGGTCAGGGACTTTGAACCTCTCGACTATTTGGACAAAAAGGACCTTAGGCGTATGGATCGCTTTGGACAGTTTGCGGTCGCCGCCGCCAGAATGGCTCTGCGGGACGCCTGCCTTGAAACACCCGTTGACAGCGAGCGGGCCGGGGTCTCCATTGGCTCCGGTATCGGAGGCATTATCACCATAGAAGAGCAGATTAAGGTACTTAATGAGAAGGGCCCGCGCCGTGTCAGCCCGTTTTTTGTACCGATGCTGATTGCCAATATGGCCTCCGGCTATGTGTCGATGGAGTTTGGACTTAAAGGTCCGAACACAACTCTTGTTACTGCCTGCGCCACCGGTACCCACTCGCTCGGAGAGGCTTTCAGAAGCATTCAGCGCGGGGATGCCGATCTGATGGTCGCTGGGGGCAGTGAAGCCGCCTTTACTCCGGTGGCTTTCGCCGGATTTTGCGCCATGCGGGCCATGTCAACCCGCAATAATGAGCCTGAGCGCGCATCACGTCCCTTTGACCGGGACAGAGACGGCTTTGTCATGGGTGAAGGTGCCGGCGTCCTGGTTTTGGAGTCACTTGAGCACGCAGAGAGACGCAAAGCCGGGATCTATGCCGAGATTTGCGGCTATGGACTTAGCGGAGACGCTTATCATGTGACAGCACCGGACCCTGACGGCTCAGGCGCCAGGCGCTGCATGACCATGGCCCTGCATGACGCGGGGCTTGCCCCGTCGGAAATTGATTATATAAACGCTCATGGTACCTCCACAGATTTAAACGACAGAACAGAAACCCTCGCCATTAAGGCTGTCTTTGCCCGGCACGCTTATCAGCTGGCGGTGAGTTCCACTAAATCGATGATTGGCCATCTTCTCGGTGCCGCCGGCGGGGTGGAAGCGATAGCTTCCATACTGAGCCTGGATGCCGGCGTTATTCCTCCGACCATCAATTATGAAAATCAGGATCCTGAGTGCGACCTGGACTACGTTCCAAACAAAGCCAGAGAGCGCAAAATCGTTACCGCGATGTCAAATTCTTTTGGATTTGGCGGGACCAATGCCTCCCTCGTATTTAAGAAATTCAGCGATAAATCCGAAGAACCATCTGATTTATAATTGTAGTTGAACCGGTGATCAGGATGATGGATAAGCAACTGAAGCCCCTCTTCGCCAAACTGAATATTACGCCAAAGAATATGGAGCGTTATCTGCAGGCCTTAACACACTCTTCTTACGCCAATGAGCGCGGTTTAGAGGCCGGCGCTCACAATGAGCGGCTGGAGTTTTTAGGTGACGCTGTACTGGAACTGGCTATTTCAGAGACCCTTTATACATTTTTTCCTGCTTTGCCGGAAGGTAAACTGACCCGCTTCCGGGCCGGGTTGGTCTGTGAAGATTCCCTCTCGAAGCTGGCCGCAGAGCTGGAACTCGGGTCGCTGATCAGGCTTGGGAAGGGCGAGGATGCCAGTGGAGGACGACTGCGGCCGGCGCTGTTGGCTGATGCTCTGGAGGCGCTGCTTGGCGCCGTTTATCTTGACCTTGGCTTTGAGGAGGCCCGTGCGCTTACAGGAAGGCTGTTTTTACCGTTGTTTAAGGACCTCGCCCGCGGTGGCCTGCCTCGCGATTATAAGACGTTGTTGCAGGAGTTCACGCAGGCGAAACTGGCGCTGACTCCTGAATACAGTATCATTTCAGAGACGGGTCCGGATCATGCGAAAGTATTTGTCGCACAGGTTCTGATTAACAACAGGGTCTCGGGACAAGGGAGCGGCCGCACGAAAAAAGAAGCTGAACAGGAAGCTGCCAGAGAAGCCTATGATCATTTGGCAGGCGTCAGACAGACTGACTATATGTAACGCGAATTTATGCGGCAGAATCAATTCTGGTAACTGCAGGAATTTTAAGTGTTGACCAGAAATAGTATGTATAGCAGATCTGCATGATTATCCCACCACAGGCGGAGCAGCCAAACCGCCGCTTGTAATAAGGAGGAGCACTGCTTGGAAATACTGAAGGTATCAGCCCATTCGAGTCCCAAATCGGTGGCGGGAGCACTGGCCGCCGTAATCAGGGAAAAAGGAGCAGCTGAAGTGCAGGCTGTCGGAGCAGGTGCAGTTAACCAGGCCGTTAAGGCTATCGCCATTTGCCGCGGCTTTGTTGCGCCCAACGGTATAGATTTGGTAGCCATACCTGCGTTCGCAGAGATTATTATTGGTACGGAGGAGCGGACAGCTATCAAATTCCTTGTCGGGCCGCGCTAGACAACACTTTCGATGCCTGCTTGGCAGCAAGCAGGTGTTTTTGCTTTTGCCCGCAGGAACCGTGGACTGGGAGGTTTCATTTTGTTCATAAAACGTTTGGATATACATGGTTTTAAATCGTTTGCCGACAGGACCACCCTTGAGCTGACACCGGGCATTACTGTGGTAGTCGGCCCGAACGGATGCGGCAAGAGCAATATAGCAGACGCACTGCGCTGGGTGCTTGGCGAACAGAGCGTGCGGCTGCTGCGGGGTGCCAGGATGGACGACATTATTTTCAACGGGACTGCCTCCCGCAAGCCGTTGGGTTTTGCCGAGGTGTCGGTAACCATGGACCATAGCGACGGCCGGCTCGGCCTTGACTACCGTGAAGTAACATTCACCCGGCGGCTTTACCGGGACGGTACAAGCGAGTACCTGCTTAACCGCCGGGCTTGCCGGCTTAAAGAAATATTGGACATGTTCATGGACACCGGTATTGGTAAAGAGGCATATTCATTTATCGGCCAGGGCCGGATAGATGAAATACTGAACTCAAGGCCCGAGGAACGGCGCCTTGTCTTTGAAGAAGCAGCTGGAATCCAAAAGTATAAAAACCGTAAACGGGAAGCGGAGAGGCGGCTTTTTGAGACGCATGAAAACCTGCTGAGGGTAGATGATATTATCCGGGAGCTTTCAGTTCAGCTGGAACCACTCGAGGCACAGGCGGAAGCAGCCCGTCGTTATCTCGGGTTGCGCGAAGAGCTGAAAAGTACGGAAGTTGCTATATTTGTGCATGAGGCGGTCAATTTTCGCAACCGCATCGCTGAAACGGATATTTTGTGCAGGAAGGCAGCCGATGCGGCGTTGCAGCACCAGACAGAAATTATCCGTAAGGAGTCCGGGCTGACAGCTATTCAGACAGACCTGGATGAAAAGCAGTCCGCTTTGCTGAAAACCCGCCAGGAAACACAACTCTGCTCATCCGAGCTCGAAAAATTTCGGGGACTCGTGGTTCTGACACAGGAAAAGTTGCGCTCACGCCAGCAGCTGGCAACCGGCATAACTGCAGACGTCGAGGCTCTTAGCAGCCGGCATAGCGCTCAGGAGACTGACAACAGGCAGGAACAGAAGGAAATGGCTGAAGTTGAGAAAGTTATTGGAAAGCTGACAGGAGAGCTAAGCGCCCTGGAAAGCTCTCTTGCAGCCGCAAAAAACACTCCTGAGGCGGAACAAGCATCTCTGTGCCGGGCTGAACTGGACGGCCTGCTGAAAGAAGTTCGCACTCTTCAGTCTGACTATGAACGACTGCGGCTTGGCAGTGAGCAATTTGCCGCGCAGATAGACAGGCTGCAACTGGAAGAAGCGAGCAAGGCGGAGCAACTTTCCCTTATTTTGGGAAAAGCCGAAAACCTGGCAGCAGCGCAAAGTGCCTGTCAGCAAGAGCTGGAACATGCAGTCAGCATAAGACACAGCAACAGGCAGGAAGTCGAAGAGCTTAAGTGCCGTGCAGAGTCGCTGGACCGGCAGGTCAGGGAAAGCGAGAAGCAGCTGGCGGAAGCGGACGCCCGCCTTCGTCTGTTGCGGGAGCTGGAATCTGCTCATACCGGTTATGGTCATGGGGTTAAATTGATTCTTGAGGCAGTAAAGGGTGATGAGCCGCAACTGAGGGGTGTTACCGGCACTGTCGCCGATATTATTCAGGTGCCGGCCCCGTACGTGGCGGCTGTCGAGGCGGCGCTTGGCCCTGCTCTGATGAATCTGGTTGCCGAAGATGATACTGTGGCAAAAGGTGCGATTGCCTGGCTGAAGAGCATAAAGGGAGGGCGGGCCACCTTTTTGCCGTTGAACCTTCTCGCCGAACAGCAGGGCCACAGGCCGCCGGCAGATTGCCGGCATATTGCAGGGTACCTCGGGGTGGCTTCCGGGCTGGTGGAGGCACCTCCACGCTTTCGGAAATTAGTTGATATGCTTTTCTCACGCGTCCATATCGTCCGTGACCTGGACATAGCTGTTTCTGTAGCCAGGACTTTGCGCTTCCGCGAGCGGGTGGCTACACTGGACGGTGACGTTATTTTACCAGGAGGCGCGATGACAGGAGGCCGTGAGAGAAAGCAGGGGGGTATTCTTTCCCGTCGCCGCGACATTGCGGAATTGAGCCGGGCGTGCGTGCAGGAGCAGGAGAGGCTGCACGCTCTTGCCGCGGAAAGGGCTTCATTGTCTGAGAAATATGCAGCAGCCCTGCAACTGTCAAAAACATTGGACGACCTGTGCCTGCGCCGGGAACATGAGATCTCGCTTTATAACAGGGAAAACGATTTGCTGCGGGAGCAGTCGTTTGCTCTGACCGCTTCGCTTGACGCGCTGAACCGGGAAGAGCAAGAACTGGCCGCGCGGGAGCGGGAGATTACAGATGCCGGTCTGGCTGTCCAGGCCAAGCTTGACATGCTTGTCGGCAGGGAGAGGGAGCTCCGGGTTGCCCTGGCACAATTGGAGGGGAAGCTGGCAGCCAGGGAACAGGAAATGAAACATTTGCATGAACGTCATACGGAATGTCGTGTCCGGCTGGCTGCCTTCAGAGAAAAACTTGAGCATTTTGGGACAACAATCGATCGTCACGCCAAGGCAAAGCAAGACTTGGAGCAGGCTATCCGGCTCAAAGAGGAAGAACTGATCAAGTGCCGGTCGGTCGAGCTGGAACTGCGGAGTGAACTTGCGGTCAACACAGAGGCGGCGAACGCGCTGGAGCGGTCACTTAAACAACAGCTCCCCGTTCTTGCGGCCCAGGAAAAAGAAGTCAGGTTGCTGTCCGACAAATTGATTGTTGAAAGGGAAGCCCTGCGCCTGGCGGAAAAAGATTTTTCAGCGGCCGAGCGGAGACAGCACCGCCTGGAGATGGATAAGGAAAAAACAGGACATGAATTACAGTCGGTTTTGGACCGCCTGAGGCACAACTGGCAAATCAACCTTGCCGAAGCTACGGCGTTAGCCGCACCGCTTGCCGACTATCAGACAGCGTCTGAACGAGCCGCATCTTTGAAACAGATGCTACAGTCCGTCGGTACTGTTAACCTGGGAGCCATAGATGAACTTTCCAGGATTACTGAGCGAATCAGCTTTCTGACCTCGCAGCGTGCTGACCTGGCTGCAGCAGGCAGGGACCTGCAAAAAATTATCAGTGATGTCGACAGTCTGATGGCAGAAAAGTTTGCCGCTGCCTTTAACGGACTAAACGAGAGTTTCAGTCAGGTTTTTAAAGACCTTTTCGGCGGCGGCAAAAGCCTGTTGAAACTTACTGACCCGCAAAACCCGCTGGAATCGGGAGTTGACATAATCGCACAGCCGCCGGGGAAGCGCCAGCAGCCTCTTTCGCTGCTTTCGGGGGGGGAAAAGGCACTTTCCGCAATTGCTCTGCTGTTTTCCTTTTTAAAGGTCAAGCCGGCGCCTTTTTGCATTCTTGACGAGATTGACACGGCGCTTGACGAAGCCAACCTGGCCCGCTTTAATTCTTATCTCTGCCGCTTGACTTCCGGAACTCAGTTCATCCTGATCTCACATCGCAAAAAGACTATGGAACAGGCGGACATGCTCTATGGCGTTACGATGGAAGAACCGGGAGTGTCAAGAATCATTTCCGTACGGTTAAGTACTCCGGAACACCTTGAAGTCAGTGCCGGATAACGTTTGCGTCCGGCCGCCTGCCAGAAAGGCGTGAAAAACAACAGGAAAGGGATTGTTTATGGGATTGCTGGGCCGCATTGCCGAGGGGCTGAACAAAACGCGTCACAATATACTGAGTCGGATGGAAGGCCTGCTGACGCGCAGACAATTCGATAATACGTTTTTTGAAGAGCTGGAGGAAGTTCTGCTGGCCGCCGATGTAGGTGTTCAGGCGACACAGGAGTTGGTGGAGAGACTGCGAAGCGAGATAGCAGCAAGGCGGGTTCAGGAAACGGAGCAGGTAATTGCCCTGTTAAAGGAACTGATTCTTGAAATCCTGGAACAGGGGAGTCCAACCATGAATCTTTCCGGCAGACCTGCTGTTATTCTGGTCCTGGGAGTAAACGGTGTCGGGAAAACAACTACTATCGGCAAACTGGCGCGCAATTTCTGCCAAAGTGGTCAAAAAGTTATTCTGGCAGCGGGAGATACATTTCGGGCGGCAGCCGGCGAGCAACTGGAAGTCTGGGCCGGCCGTGCCGGTGCGGATATTGTCCGCCACCAGCCCGGTGCTGACCCGGCGGCAGTAATTTTTGACGCCATTAACGCCGCCAGGGCGCGGGGCGCTGATGTTGTTCTCTGTGATACAGCCGGCCGTTTGCACAATAAAACTAACCTGATGGAAGAGCTGAAGAAAATTTACCGGGTGGCGGAGAAAGCTTATCCGGGTGCACCGCATGAAGTGTTGTTGGTGCTTGATGCCACCACCGGACAAAACGCTGTGTCACAGGCCCGAGTTTTCCACAATTCTGCGCCGCTTACAGGCATCATCCTGACCAAACTGGACGGCACAGCCAAGGGAGGCATTATCATCGCCATTACCAGGGAGCTTGGCATCCCGGTAAAGTATGTCGGCATCGGTGAGGGGCAGGATGACCTGCAGCCCTTTAATGCGAAGGAGTACACAGCCGCCCTGTTCAGCGGTCCGCGATAAGAGTTTTTCGCAAAAGCTTTTTTCTTTACAGCGCGGAGGGGATATGTTACAATCCGTTTGTATCCTGACTTTGACAGCAAAACAGAATAAAAAGAGGCCGCAGCCCCCGCAAATAAAGGGATTGCGGCCTTCAAATTTTATCAGAAATATGTAGGTGATACATCACTTTTTGCTTTCGGCTA
>JBGFRB010000013.1:0-24080 GCA_041695355.1 Bacillota bacterium | reverse complement strand
GCTGGATATTCTCCAAGGGCGAAAGTCAGATCCGACTTTCTATCCCGTCGTGTTCAGCACACCGGAGGACGCTGACTGGACAGACCCCAAGGTGTGGAAAATGTCCAACCCGTCGCTCGGGATCACCGTTAAAGAGGAATACCTTCGCTCGATGTGTGAATCAGCCAAACAAAATCCGGCGGAGGAGAACCATTTCAGACAGTTCCATCTCAACCAGCCTGTCAAGCAATCTGTGCGCTGGATGCCGATGGCGAAATGGGATGCCTGCGCCTTCCCGGTGGATGCGGCGAGCCTCGAGGGGCGGGTCTGCTACGGCGGGCTTGACCTCTCCTCTACTACCGACATTACCGCCTTTGTGCTGGTGTTCCCGCCGGAGGATGAGGACGATAAATACAGCGTCCTCCCCTTCTTCTGGATGCCGGAGAACAATATCGATCTGCGGGTGCGGCGCGACCATGTGCAGTATGACCACTGGGAGAGGCAGGGACATCTTCTGACTACCGAGGGCAACGTGGTCCACTACGGCTTCATTGAGCGCTTCATTGAGGAACTGGGCAAGCGTTACAACATCCGCGAAATCGCCTTTGACCGCTGGGGCGCGGTGCAGATGGTGCAGAACCTTGAGGGTCTGGGCTTTACGGTCGTCCCCTTCGGTCAAGGCTTTAAGGATATGTCGCCGCCGACAAAGGAACTGATGAAGCTGACGCTGGAGGAAAGAATCGCCCACGGCGGCCATCCCGTCCTGCGCTGGATGATGGATAATATCTACATTCGCACTGATCCCGCCGGCAACATCAAACCGGACAAAGAAAAATCCACGGAAAGAATCGATGGCGCGGTGGCGACGATTATGGCCCTCGACCGGGCACTCCGGAATAGAGGCGATCCCGGAGCTTCAGTTTATGATGAAAGGGGTCTGCTAGTTTTATAGGCGTAAAGCTGTACCCTGAAGTAACCTTGCTAGCCTTGAAAGTAACCTTTGTAATATTATAAAATTAATCATAATTTTATAACTTGGAGGGTCATGTCATGCCTACTACTGTAAAAGAGTTGTTTCAAGCTGTAGGTAAGGATATCTTAGGCCAAGTGAAATGGGGACAAAAAATAAATTGCATTGTTCCGGGGGTTTATGTTATTGCTATGGCCTCAACAGCAGATAGAATGGTTTGCTGCGATGAAGCTCCTATTTCGAAAAAGATGGTTGAAGGTTGGATTGATTATGTACCTAAGCTATCTCTTGATTATGGTTTGCCTAAAACAGAAGAGTTAATACGGCGGCTGAAAGCGTTCTGGATGCCCGATGAGACAATCCTTTACATTGGCAAGGCGGGGACATCCTTAAAAACAAGAGTAGACCAATATTATAAAACCAAGCTTGGAGACCCCAAACCGCACAGAGGTGGACATTGGATAAAGACGTTGGACAATTTAAATGAATTGAATATTTATTGGACCACTTTAGAGGGAGAAACGGCACGTAATGTTGAGGATAGATTTTTGAATATGTTTGTTAAAAACGTATCGCAATACAGTAGGAGAAATTTATTTGATCCTGAGCATCCCTTCCCCTTCGCTAATCTGGAATTCCCGAAAGGCACAAGAAAAAGGCACGGGATACAGAACCAAGCAAATGGATAGATAAGTTCGTCAGCAAATATAACATTTTAAGCATCTGTACAAAACAGGTGCTTTTTTTACGTTCATTTATTTTTAGGAGAGAGATGCCCATGAGTATATTTTCAAACCTGTTCAGATCGCGGGATAGGCCGCAAAACCGCGTGGGCAGCGGGTTCTCCTTCCTGTTCGGCGGCACGGCCAGCGGCAAGACGGTCAACGAGCGGACAGCCATGCAAACAACGGCGGTGTACGCCTGCGTCCGCATACTGGCTGAAGCTGTTGCCGGGCTGCCGCTGCATGTTTACCGGTACCGCCCTGACGGCGGCAAGGAGCGCGTAAGCCAGCATCCACTGTACTGCATCCTCCATGACGAACCAAACCCGGAGATGACTTCATTTGTCTTTCGGGAAACACTGATGAGCCATCTTCTGCTTTGGGGCAACGCCTACGCGCAAGTCGTGCGGAACGGGCGCGGACAGGTTGTGGCGCTCTACCCCCTGCTTCCGCACAAAATGGATGTCAGCCGCGCAGGGAACGGCGAGCTGCTCTACACCTATTACCGCGACGCTGACGAAAGCGGGCTGAAGCCAAAAGGCGGCTACGTCACGCTGCGCAAGGATGAGGTGCTCCACATCCCCGGACTTGGCTTTGACGGGCTCATTGGCTACAGCCCCATCGCCATGGCTAAAAACGCGATCGGCATGGCGCTGGCCACCGAGGAGTACGGGGCGACCTTCTTCGCCAACGGCGCTAACCCAGGCGGCGTACTGGAACACCCGGGCGTCATCAAAGACATCCAGCGGGTGAAGGACAGCTGGAACAGCGCCTACCAGGGCAGCGGCAAGGCCCACCGCATCGCCGTGCTGGAAGAGGGCATGAAATTCCAGGCTATCGGCATCCCGCCGGAGCAGGCGCAGTTTCTGGAAACAAGAAAATTCCAGATCAACGAGATCGCCCGTATTTTCCGGATACCTCCGCACATGATAGGCGATCTTGAGAAGTCCAGCTTCTCAAATATTGAGCAGCAGTCGCTGGAATTTGTCAAATACACGCTCAACCCGTGGGTAGTGCGCTGGGAGCAGGCTTTGCGGCAGTCCCTCCTCCTGCCTTCGGAAAAGCCCCGGTATTTTGTGCGGCTCAATGTGGACGGGCTGCTGCGCGGCGATTACCAGAGCAGGATGACCGGTTATGCCGTCGGTATTCAAAACGGCTTTTTCTCTCCGAACGATGTACGCCAACTTGAAGATCTGAACCTCATCCCTGATGAGGATGGCGGAAATGTCTATGTTCTAAACGGCAACATGGTCAAACTGAAGGATGTGGGCGCGGCTTACCAAAAACCAACCGAAGGAGGTCAGTAAATGAGGAGATTCTGGAACTGGGTGAGAAATTCAGACGAGACACGCACCCTCTATCTCAACGGACCCATCGCCGAGGAAACCTGGTGGGGCGATGAGGTGACGCCCAAGCTGTTTAAAGGCGAACTGCTCTCGGCTTCGGGCAACGTCACCGTCTGGATCAACTCCCCCGGCGGCGATGTCTTTGCGGCAAGCCAGATCTACAACATGCTCATGGACTATACCGGACAGGTCACCGTCAAGATTGACGGCCTGGCGGCAAGCTCCGCCTCGGTCATCGCCATGGCCGGCGGCGAGGTATATATGTCCCCCGTCTCCATGCTGATGATCCATAACCCCAGCACCATCGCTATCGGCGACAGTGAGGAGATGCTGCGGGCAAAAGCTTTGCTTGACGAGGTCAAGGAGAGCATCATCAACGCCTACGAGCTGAAATCCGGCCTCTCAAGGGTGAGGCTCTCCCACCTGATGGACGCGGAAACGTGGATGAACGCCAAGAAAGCCGTGGAGCTCGGCTTTGCGGACAAGATTATGTTTACAGACAGCAAAGAGCCGCTTGACACCGGGCAAGGGTTAATTTTCAGCCGGCTGGCGGTCACAAACTCCCTTATCAGCAAACTGCCAAAACCAAAAACGGGTACCCCGATAGAGTCGCTGGATAAGCGGCTCTCTTTAATTTCCCACTAAATTTTAAGGAGGACAAACACAATGAGCAAAATCCTGGAACTGCGCGAGAAGCGCGCCAAAGCCTGGGACGCGGCCAAAGGTTTTCTTGACAGCAAGCGGGGCGGCAACGGCCTCTTATCCGCAGAGGACACCGCTACCTATGAGAAAATGGAGTCCGATGTTGTGGCTCTTGGCAGGGAGATTGACCGCCTAGAACGCCAAGCCGCGATTGATGCGGAACTCGCACGGGCCACGAGCAGCCCCATCACCAACACGCCGGATACCGGCGGCGGCCACAGGACCGGCAGATCGTCCCCTGAGTACAGACAAGCGTTCTGGACCGCCATGCGCTCGCAAAAGCCAAGGTATGAAGTCCTAGACGCCCTGCAGGTCGGCACTGACTCCGAAGGCGGCCACCTTGTGCCGGATACTTTCGAGCGCACGCTGGTCAAGGCCCTGGAAGAGGAAAACATCTTCCGGAGGTTAGCCCATATTATCACCACCTCGAGCGGCGACCGCAAGATTCCCGTTGTGGCAAGTAAGGGCAGCGCCTCCTGGGTGGATGAGGAAGGCGCCATCCCTGAGAGCGACGACAGCTTCGGGCAAGTGTCTATCGGGGCATATAAGCTTGCCACCATGATTAAGGTTTCCGAGGAGCTGTTAAACGACTCGGTGTTTGACCTGGAAAGCTACATTACCAAGGAGTTTGCCCGCCGCATCGGCAGCAAGGAAGAGGAAGCCTTCTTCTTAGGCGACGGCGTGGGTAAGCCCCTTGGCATCCTTGCCGCAACGGGCGGCGGCCAGACGGGCGTGACCACGGCGGCGGCTACTGCTATTACGCTGGATGAGATCCTCGACCTGTTCTACAGCTTAAAGGCGCCCTACCGCAACAAGGCGGCCTTTGTGATGAACGACTCTACCATTAAGGCTATCCGCAAACTCAAAGACAGCACCGGCCAGTACCTCTGGCAGCCGTCCATTAAGGAGGCGACGCCCGATACCATCCTCAACCGTCCTCTCTACACCTCGGCTTATATGCCCGCCATCGAAGCCAGCGCGAAGACCGTGGTATTCGGGGACTTTGGCTACTACTGGGTGGCAGACCGCCAGGGCCGCGTCTTTAAGCGGCTAAGCGAACTGTTCGCGGCAACTGGTCAGGTCGGCTTTATCGCCACCCAGCGCGTGGACGGCAAGCTGATCCTGCCGGAAGCGGTCAAGGTGCTGCAGCAAAAAGCTGCTTAAAGACTGGAGGTGAAGCGGCATGAGCGTGATTTCCTCCCTCCTGCCCAAGGTAAAGGCGAACCTCATTTTAGAACACGGCGCGGACGACGAGCTCCTCATGGGCATGATCCGCGCCGCCGTGTCTTACGCCGAAAGCTACCAGTATATCACCGAGAGCTATTATGCCGGGAACGCCATGCCGCCCACCACTGAGCAGGCCGTGATCATGCTCTCCAGCCATTTCTATGAAAGCCGGGACGGCTCGACGGGGGGCTTTTTCGCGGACAACGTGCAGGCCGGGCAGCAGGTGTGGCATACGGTTAATCTGCTGCTGCGGCTTAACCGGGATTGGGGGAAAAGCGTATGAGCTTTGGCAAGATGAATACCTTTATCGATATTATCTCAACTGCGCCAGTAAAGGACAGCGAGGGGTTCGCAAGCAGTAGCGATAACATTCTGGCCACTGTCCGCGCCTACAAAGAAGAAAGGCACGGCAGCGAAAGCTGGGCAAACAGGGCGGCGTTCTCCAAAGCGACAGCCCTGTTTCGCTTCCGGAAAATCCCGGGGCTAGCCATCACGCCCTCTCTTGTACTCGTCTGCGAGGATGGCAGGTACAACATCAAAAGCGTCGAGGATGTGAAAGGGCGCGGCATGTATGTGGAAGCGCTCGCAGAAAAGGAGGCAGAGGCCAGTGGCTAAGGTTGTCGCGAAAATGCCGGAGGAGTTTCTTTTAAAGATTTCCCGCCTTGATAAAAAGACCGACGAGATTATCCCGCGGGTGCTTAAAGCAGGCGGCGAAGTGGCGCTTGAGAAAGTTAAAAGCAACCTGCGTTCCGTTATCGGGCGCGGCACCAAACATGAGTCCCGCTCTACCGGCGAGCTGCTGGAGGCTTTGGGGCTCTCCCCTGCCAAGCTAAACAGGGACGGCAACCACAACGTGAAGGTGGGGTTTGCCGAACCGCGCGAAGGCGGCGCAAGCAACGCGAGAATTGCCAATATCCTCGAACACGGCAAATCCGGGCAGCCCGCCAAGCCGTTCCTTAAACCGGCAAAGTCAGCCTCAAGGAAGGCTTGTATCGAAGTGATGATCACGAAGCTGGATGAGGAGATAAAGAACCTATGAGCGTTTTGTCTGAGCTCTACAGCATCTTTTCGGCTATGCAGATTCCGGTGGAAACAGGAGTATTCAGCGGCAAAGCGCCGGATGAGTATATAGTCGTCACCCCGCTTGTCGATAGCTATGAGCTTTACGCCGACAACCGCCCGGGCTTTGAAACGCAGGAGGCGCGGCTGTCGCTGTTTAGCAAGGGTAATTACCTGCAACGCAAACGGCAAATCAAGACAGCCCTGCTTGACGCGGAAATGACGGTAACTGACAGCCGTTATCTTGGCTACGAGGCTGACACAGGATATCACCACTATGGGATTGACGTATTAAAACAGTATGAGCTGGGAGGGTAAGGAAATGGCAACGATTGGGCTAGATTCCCTGTATTACGCGACAATTACGGAAGCGCCGCTAACCGGCGAGGAAACCTACGGAACGCCGGTTATCCTGGCGAAGGCGATCTCGGCCGAGCTGTCGGTAGAGATCGCGGAAGAAACGCTCTATGCAGACGACGGCGCGGTGGAGGTGGTAAAAGAGTTCCAAAGCGGCACGATTTCCTTAGGCGTCGACAACATCGGGCGCTCCGTGGCCGCGGCGCTTACCGGCGCCAGGGTGGATTTGCGCGGCGTTTTGGTATCAAGTGGTGACGACGTGGCCCCTGCCGTAGCAGTCGGTTTTCGTGCCAGAAAACCAAGCGGACATTACCGCTACTTTTGGCTGTACCGGGTGAAGTTTGGTGTTCCCTCCACAAACCTGGCCACCAAAGGTGATGGCATCACCTTCTCAACCCCCACTATTGAGGGTACAGTGACCCGCCGTAACAGGGTCGCGGAAAACGGCACAAGGCCATGGAAAGCGGAGGTAAATTCTGATGACGCGACAGTGTTGCCCGCAACGATAAACGACTGGTTTAGCGCGGTTTACGAACCAGACTTCGTGCAGACGTAAAGGATGGTGCGTATGGATAACGAGAGAAGCGCGGTTATTAATATCGGCGGCATAGACTATGAGCTGGTGCTGACCACCCGTGCCACTAAGGAAATCGCCCGGCGCTACGGGGGTCTGGAGAACTTGGGCGAGAAGCTGATGCAAGCGGAGAACTTTGAGCTGGCGCTGGAGGAGGTCATCTGGCTGATTACACTGCTCGCTAACCAGTCCATCCTCATCCACAACTTAAAAAACAAGGACAACCCCAAGGCGCTCCTGACCGCGGAAGAGGTGGAGCTCTTAACCTCGCCGCTGGAGCTGGCGGGCTACAAGGAAGCCATCACCGAGGCGATGTTCAAGGGAACGAAGCGGCATATAGAGAGCGATGACAACCCAAAAAACACGGAAGCCGGGTAAACGACGCGGAGTTGTTCACCCGGCTTCTGTATTACGGCACTGTGCATCTGAACCGATCCGAGGAAGAAACGTGGCTTTTGCCGATTGGCCTCTTGCTGGACCTGTGGGAGTGCCACAGGCAGTTTCTTGGCATGGCGAAACCGAAAAGAGAGCTGTTCATTGACGATGTGATTCCGGCAGGTATTTAGGCGCTAATCATTTTTGCCTTTGTCCCAATATACGTTAGGGAAGCCCTCTCTTGTATGGCGCGCTGAAAGATGTGGCGAACAATTTCCGGCTGCAGTATTGCAGATGTTATCAGTGATGGTATTAGATTTTTACTTGGTGATCGCACCTTCAGTATGATATATTTTAAAGAGGCAGCGCAAACCTTAGGTTGATCTATATAAGATAGGTGAGATAAATGCCAAGGACCAAAGACTGTGGATGGGTTTTAGACGACAGGAGTGTCAGCTATCCAATATATGGGGAACAGTGCGCACGGTGCCGGCACTTGCACATCAAGCAGCCTAAGGATGGCATTGGGTCTAAGTGTAAAGCGTTCAAGCGCATTCCGCGTGAAATTTTAGATGGAGAACATGATCACAGATACCCTTTCCCGGGAGATAGGGGGATACTGTTTGAACCAATTCAATAGAGAACTACCAAATGGCATGACGCCGCATATTTTATTAAACTCTGTCAGGATGTGTTAACATGCTTTTGCCCTATGAGAAAGCCAGGGAGTATTACCGGCCAAATAAGGTTCGCGTCCTATTTGTCGGGGAATCGCGGCCTGCAGAGGGGACTTTCTTTTATCATGAAAATTCGAATCTTTTCAGGTATACAAAAGAAGCGTTTGAGCAGGCATCAGGCGTCCCTTTTAACTGTGCGGCGTTTAAGCGGCACGGATGCTGGCTCTACGACGTATGCGGCGAACCGGTGAATAATCTTGCCCATGTGGAAAGAAGAGAAAAGATTAAAAACGGCCTTCCGGAGTTAGAAAAAATTTTAAAGCAACTAAAACCGGAATTTGTCATTGCTGTAAAAAAGGGCGACTTTATAGAGCTCGCATCGCCAATTATCCTTGATGCCGGCTTTATTGTTGGCAGCACTTTCTTCTCTTTGCCTTTCCCGGCATACGGTAATCAGCATCGATTTGTGCGAGAACTGGTTTTCACTCTGAGAATGACGATTTTCTAATTCTAAGAAAACTTAATCTGCGGGAGCAATCAAATGGTTGCTCTTTTTTTGTGCCCTTTTCGAGGAGGTGGTGGCATGGCTGATACTTTCGGGCTGAAAATTGGCATCGAGGGCGAAAGGGAATTTAAGAACGCCTTGCGGGAGATCAACGACTCCTTTAAGGTGCTGGGCAGCGAGATGAAGCTGGTTGACGCCCAGTTTGACAAGAACGACAAGTCAACGCGGGCGCTTGCGGCGCGCAAAGAAGTCCTCAGCAGGCAGGTTGATGAGCAGCGCAAAAAGACGGAAACCCTGCGTACCGCGCTGGATAACGCCTCCTCCTCCTTCGGCGAGGCTGATAAACGCACCACGGGCTGGCAGATAAAACTGAATGAGGCGCAGGCAGAGCTGATCCGCATGGAAAAGGAGCTGCGGGATAACGTCAAGGCGCTCGAAAAAAAAGAGGGCCTCCTTGCACGGGTTACAAAGCGGCTGGAAGGCATGCAACAGGCCGGGGAGCGGCTTCAGGGCATCGGGCAGGGCTTGACAACCGGCATAACCCTGCCGCTAGCCGCTATCGGCACAGCAGCCATCGCCTCCGCGACACAAATCCAGGACGCGATGGCGCAAATCCGCGCCGGTACGGGCGCGACAGGCGAAGAGCTGCAAGCTCTTGGCGCTGATTTGCGGGAAGTGCTTAAGGAAGTGCCGCAAAACGCGCAGGAAGTGTCCCAAGCAATCGCCGAACTGAACACGCGGCTTGGGCTGACCGGCGAGCCGCTGCGGGAGCTAAGCCTGCAGATGCTAGAGCTTGCCGACCTAACCGGCGGGCAGGTACAGCCGCTGATCGCCGCCACCACCCGCATGTTCGGCGACTGGAGCGTGGCAACGGAAGACCAGGCAGCCTCGCTTGACCTGCTCTGGAAAGTGGGCCAGACGACCGGCATCCAGGTTGAGCGATTAGCAGAAAGCCTGGTGCAATTTGGCGCGCCGCTGCGGCAGATGGGCTTTAGCCTGCAAGAGTCCGCCGCGCTGATGGGCAAATGGGAAAAAGAGGGCGTCAACATGGAGCTGGTCCTGGGCAGCTTGCGCATGGCCATGGGCCATTTCGCGCGGGAAGGCATCCCCATGCGCCAAGGCTTGGACGAAACAATGGCCCGCATCCGGGAACTGGGGCCGGGCGCAAAAGCCACGTCACTGGCCATGGAGGTTTTTGGGGCGCGCGCAGGCCCGGACATGGCCGCGGCTATCCTGGAGGGCCGCTTTGCCATTGACGAGCTGCTAAAACAGATCCAGGCCAGCCCGGAAACTATCGCCGGCGCGGGCGCGGAGACGGAAACTTTTGCCGAGAAGCTGGCAATACTGCGCAACAACGCCACCCTCGCGCTTGAACCCGTCGGGGCGCGGCTGGTGGAAGCCTTAACTGCTTTGATGCCGCAAATTGTTGCCGTGCTGGAACGTGTGGCCGGGCTGGCGGAAGGCTTTGGGCGCCTCTCCCCGGCGGCACAGACGACAATTTTGGCCATCGCCGCCCTTGCCGCGGCGCTGGGGCCGCTGCTGATGGTAACAGGCAGCGTGCTCGCAGCGTTAAGTGCCGTTATTGGTGTGCTCGCGAAAGTTAAACCGGCGATTGCCGCGATGACAGCAAAGGCCGGAGCTTTGGCCGGAGGGATAACTGCCTTAAAGGCGGTGTTTTTGCTTTTAACCGGCCCGATTGGGCTGGTAATCGCCGCGGTTAGCGCCCTTGCCGCTGGTGTTGTGCTGTTGATTCGCAACTGGGGTACGGTGGGGCCTTTTTTTGCGCGTCTTTGGGCGAATGTAACCGGCGCGTTTAATACTGCCGTTGGAACCGTCCGGAACACGCTCCAAACCCTCTGGCATACCGTGTCTGAAAGGTTTAGCGCCATGGCCAGTCACCTGCGCGGCATCATGTCCGGTATCGTAGCCGCCATCGCCGACCCGTTCCGCCGGGCAGGGGAAACAATAAGCGGCATCGCCGGGCGCATCCGCGAATCGCTGAATAAAATCAACCCCTTTGCCCGTTTCAGCCCGTCCCTCGTTGAGCAGGTGCGCGCGGGCGTAGCGGCAATCCAAGCTGAATACGGCAAGCTGGAAAGATTGCAGCTTCCGGCGGTTGCAGCGCCGGCAGGCACTCCTTCCCCGGCTTTAGCTGCTACGGCCGGTTATCACGGCCCGCTTATCGTAGTGCAGAATATGGTTGTGCGCTCTGAGGCGGACATAGAAGCGGTGAGCCGCCAGCTTTACCGCCATATCCAAGCCGGAACCAGGGCGCGGGGAGGTGGTTAAATGGGCGGCTTCACCTTCGCGGGAGAACATTGCAGCGTTTATCATCTCCGTTTGATGAAATCGCCGGTTTCGCTCCTGCCTGCCACGCGGGACAGAGTAATTGTCCTGCCCGGCCGCCACGGGGCATTAAGGATGATCCCCGATCTTGGTGAGCGCACCCTGTCGCTGGTGTGCTGGCTGGAGTCGCGTAGCGTAAGTGAACTGCATACCCGGTTTGAGAGGTTGCGCGCGTGGCTTAACCCGTTGCGCGGAGAACAGCGGTTAATCTTTGACCGGGTCCCGGGCCGGTATTATCTGGCCGTCTACGCCGGCGGCGGGCTTGACGCGGAGGTAACCGGGAAGCAGGGGCTCTTTACATTGGAGATGGTGTGTCCTGACCCGTTTTCCTATGCCGCGGAAGAAAAGCAGGTCGCTTTCAGCGCCGACAGCGCTGTGGTTAACAACGCGGGCACGCACGAGGCTTTGCCGGTGTTTGCGGTTTCTTTTACCGCCGCCGCCTCTGAATGGAAAGTAGTACTTGGTGCCAGATACCTGCGCGTGGTTCACGGGTTTAACTTTGGCGATACGCTGGATGTTGATTCGGCAACGGGCAAGGTGCTCATAAATGGCCTTACCGCCTTGGATAAGCTTGACTGGCAGAACTCGGAGTTTTTTGCCCTGCCTCCCGGGCAAAGCACGCTTTGCATAATGCCTGCCGGAGTATGTACAGCGACGGTACGGTTTAGGGAGAGGTGGCTTTAATGCTCTATATCTTCAGCCCTGCTGAAAAGCTGCAGGCGGTGCTGCGCGAGTATTTTGACGCCCTGCACATGGAAAAGCTGGACGGAGAAAACACCTTTGCTTTTTCGGTTCCCGCGGGCCGCGCGGACAGCCTGCATGTCACAGAGGGGAACCTTGCCGCCTTTTGTGATTTGGACGGCGCTTGGCAGCTTTTTGAGATTAAGCAGGTAACGGATCTACACGGGGAGAGTTTACTGCGCAGAGCGTTTTGCGAACACGCCTATTACGAGCTGATCGATGACTTTATCAGGGATGTGGCGCTTGAGACGGTCAGCGCGCATTCCGCCCTGAGCCAGGTTCTCTTTGGCACGCGTTGGAGCGTAGGCTATACGGCTGATTTAGGGCAAAACAGCACGCGCTGCTATTATCTCTCGGCCCTGTCCGCTCTGCGGCAGATAGCCGCTGTCTGGGGCGGGGAACTGCGCTTCCGGCTTACGGTTACAGATGGCGCCATCACCGCGCGGCATGTTGATCTGCTCTCCCGGCGCGGCACAGACAGCGGCAAGCAGTTTGCCTACGCCAAAGATATCAGGTCGATTGAGCGCGAGGTTGATTTGTCCGGAACCGTTACCGCTTTAATAGGCAGAGGCAGCGGTGCTGCCTTAAGCGGGGGCGTCAGTACGAGGCTGAGCTTTGCGGACATAGTCTGGACTTCCCCTCCCCATCCGGTTAACAAGCCTGCCGGGCAAGATTGGGTAGGCGACCCGGAGGCCCTTGTGCGCTGGGGTCGTCCCGGCGGCAGGCATCGCTTTGGCGTCTTTGAGGATGAGGAAGCGGACGCGGCCATCCTTCTTGCCAAGACCTGGAACGCCCTAAAAGAGCGCCGCGACCCGCGCCTGACATACCGGCTTGATGTGCTCGATTTGGAGCGGGTGTCTGGTTACAGGCATGAAAAGGTGCGTCTTGGGGACACGGTGCGTGTTGTTGACCGGGCGTTTGCGCCGGAGCTGCTTGTGGCCGCGCGGGTTATCGAAATCAGGCGCGATTTAACAAAGCCTGAGAACACGCGGCTGACGCTTGGCAACTTCGCGAAGACCATGGCCGATGAGAGCCTGCAGACAAAAGCTACGCTCCAGACGGTACGGGACCATCAGGGAGTATGGGACGCGGGCGGCACACCGTTTGCCGGCCCGGTCCCCACAAGCTGGCTTGAGGGTACGATTAACACCTTGCAAAATGAAGTCCGGGCGGGCAGAGGCACGGTTACCCTCACAGAACACAACGGCATCATCATCACAGACCACCCCACCTCTCCAACAAAAGCCCTGCGCTTACTCGGCGGCATCTTTGCCATCGCGAATAGCATTGACCCGGCAAGCGGAATGTGGAACTGGCGTACCTTCGGCAGCGGCGACGGCTTTACCGCGGATGCGATAAACGCCGGCAGAATCAGGACTGATTTGGTACAGATCTTTGGAAACAGCAACTTTTTCTGGGACGGGGACAGTTTGCGCATGCTCAACCCGGCAAATGAGCAAGAGCAAATCCACCTCTCCCGGGAAGGCATGCGCTTTACAAAAGACAACGGGCAGACCTGGCAAGTGGCGCTTGACTTTAACGGCCTGCGCATGGAGGGAAAATCAGGTGATGGCTTTACCCATTATGGCGGCGATGGCGTGCGTGTCTACGATGGGGGAAACGTCCTGCGGGCGCATCTGGGGCAGTATGAGGCAGGCAGGTTCGGCCTGCGTATCGCCGCCAGGAACCAAGCGGTCGCCGTTGACGAGTGGGGGCTAAACCCGGAGTTTATCAAGCGCTTTCCCAATAAGATTTTAAACAGCGGCTTTGAGCATTATTTTGTGCACAGCGGCGCGACGGCCCAATACCCCGGCAGGCCGCTGTACTGGGCGGGAGACGGCGTCTGTACAACCTGGGCTAACTTTGAGGGTGACGTATCCCTTGAGCTTATGGCGGGGCAAGCGATAGAGCAAGGCATGCTCGACGCCGCGAACCACGCCGGGGCTGACCCCGCCTGGTGGCAGTCCCTGCAAACCCGGGTGTCGTTCCGGCAAAAAGGCGCCGCCGCGCGGGTCTGGGTGCGGCGGGTGAGCGATAACCTTCCCTATACTTTGACGGACAACAGCGGCGCTATGCCAAGGACTGGGGCTTTCCTAGACTTTTCATCTGTGGATAATTGGGAAAATGGACTGCGAACATTCTTCTTTCAGCCTACAGCGGGAGATGGGCGTGTGAAGGTCTGTTTCCAGAATATCGGGACGTCACCGCTTTATCTAGACGCGGTGCAGATAGAGCCAGACTTCACGGGGCGCTGGCCGAGCTTTTACACACCAGGCCCGAGGAGTCTGCCAAAAAGCGAGGTGGGGATAGTGGAGTGGCCAAAATGGTCTGTCACCGGTGACTCGGCGGCGAACTCCGGCTTAAGTATCTCAAGAGCCGGCGAGTCCGGGCGAATCCATGTCGTGACCGGTTTTGAGGCGGTCATATCCGGTGCCGCGGCGGGGGCTGACATTATTGTAGAGTTACGGCGCAACACTACTTTGCTCTGGAAGAGTGTAATCGGCAGCGCCTCTCCAAGAGGCGCCCGTACCGGCCTCACCAGAGCGGAGATTGAAGCGCTTGCGGGAGAGGCGGTATCTTTAAACGCAACTGCCGGCGGGACAGGCTGCGTGGTAACGCTTAATCTGGTCGGTTACACAAGGCTTCCATCGTAGGGAGTGAGGGTCATTGAGAGCGTCTTGGTTTATGGGGCTGTTGGAAACGTTTGCTTTTGAGCCGCCACCGCCTGGGCCGGGGGCCTGGAATTCATTGGCGCATATGCCTACCTCCCGGTTCGCGTTCGCTTTCGGCGCTCCGGGGGATGGGCGTATTTATGCTGCGGGAGGAGCTATTTCTGGCGCAGGGACAGCGGTTAATGAAAGGTATAACCCTTCAACAAACAGCTGGTCAACAGCCGCGTCAATGCTCGAAACTCACTCTAATGCGGCAACGGGAACCCCGGGCACTAACATGTTTGTCGCTTTTGGTATGGTTAATGGGGTAAGGTCTACAGCTAATCGCAGGTATAGCCCAGGAGCGAATAGTTGGAGCGCGGTAGCCTCGGGCGCCACCGCCAGAACTGACGTTGCGGGAGTTTCGATTGGCGGTATGTTTCATGCGCTCGGCGGTTTTGACGGTTCTTCCGTCAGAAATTCGCACCATAGGTATAACCCTGGAGGGAACGCTTGGAGCTCACTAGCGTCGATGCCAACCGCAAGAAGATCTGCCGCGGCGGGAGCGCCTGGAAATGGAAGATTTTACGTGGTGGGTGGTTCGCCGCTTACTACAGCAAATGATGAATATAATCCTGAAACGAATACTTGGGCTTCCAGAGCTCCACTTCCCGAAAGCACAAGCAACCTCGCGGTTGGAACGCCGGGAAACGGAAGGCTATATGCCGTCAACGTTATGTCTCCCGGCCGCACCGATGAATATAACCCGGCCACGAATATGTGGCGGGGCGTGGCACATTTTCCGTTTGGAACCGGGCCTAGAGCGGCTTCTCTTGGGAATGGCAGATTTAATGTTCATTGTGCAACGGGCCGGCACGCGGAATATATGCCTGGCGTTTAGAAATTATCAAGGAGGAATGTCCATATGCTTACCAAAGTTGATGCTTGGCTGAGGTTAAACGCCATCGGCCTTGTTAGGCCAATCGGTGAGGTCGAAAACGCCTTGCTCAATATTGACCAGCGTAAAATGTTTGAGGAAGAACGGGCGCGTTATCGGGTGGAAATCTGGGATAAGGTTTCCGCTATTAACAACATCTCAGCTGAACGGCTTAAGTCGCGCGAGGATTATCTGTCTGATGGGGAAGTGTACCTTATCTATATTGATGATTGTTTGACGTACCTGCAAATGCATGACCCGCGGCAAGCAGGCTTTGCCGCCATGACTAAAGATTCCGCTTTGACAATTGCCAACAAACAGGCAGACGAGTTGGCCTGGGCAGCGGCGTATGAAAGTATCCATAAGCTCCTGCTCAATCTGTTGCTTTAGCTATAACTTGAGGAGGTGGCTAGCCGGTGGAGTATGCGCTTTTAGTGTCCATTATCTCTGTGTTGTTCGCTATTTACGCAGGAGTTATCAGCCTGCGCCGCTTCCAGCGCCAGGATGACCAAGCCGAAAGCGCCATGTTGGCAAGGGTTACCTTAAGCCTGGAACACATCAACGATGGCATTACGACTATCCGTCACGATGTGTGTGAGATTAAGGCAGATATAAAAGAGCACGGTGAACGCTTAGTCAAGGTCGAGGAGTCGAGCAAGCAGGCGCATAAAAGGCTCGACGAGATGACCGCGCGGAGGGTTGGTCTATGACCGACAGCAAAACAAAAAGGATGTGAGCCGGATGTTCTATAAAAACAGCGTGCCATATATTATCAACCATATCCCCCTATCAAGCAGGCGGCCGGGGCTATCCCGCAAGCCGAAAACGCTGACCGTCCACAGCACCGGCAACCCGCGGAGCACCGCCCAGAACGAGCGGGCTTGGCTTGTAAATCCCAAAAATACACGCCTGGCAAGCTGGCATGTGGCGGTGGACGAAAAAGAAGCGGTCGAGGCTATCCCGCTAAATGAGGTGGCGTGGCACGCCGGTGACGGCAGGCAAGGCGAAGGCAACGCCTATTCCATCGCTGTGGAAATCTGCGAAAGCGGCGATAGGGCAAAAACGCTTGACAACGCGGCTAGGGTAATCGCGGCCCTCCTCCGGGAGAACGGTTTAACTATGGCTGATATTCGGCAGCACTTTAACTGGAACAAGAAGAATTGCCCGCGTATACTGCGGACGGGTAATCTGTGGGACGAGTTCCTGGCAGCGGTCGGATCGTACTACAAGAGCGAAGAACAAGGCGCGTTGGAAGCAGCCATTGCGCTGCTTGTAAAAGAAGGGGTTGTGCGCTCACCGGACTACTGGCTTTTGAACGCGAACCCAGGAAAGCTGGTGCGGGGGGAATTTGCCGCGGCGTTAATCGTAAATATCGCAAATAGGCTGCGAGGGGGTGAATGATGTGAAGCCGTGGTATAAGTCTAAGACCGTCTGGGCGAATGTGCTGGCCTTGCTCATTTCTCTCGGGGTTGACTTGCATGAACAAGACGTTGTGGCAATTTTAGCGGTAATAAACCTGGTGTTGCGGGTTGTGACGAAAGAAGGATTGACGCTGTAACACCAAAGCCGCCTTTCTTGCCGGAGCCAAGGCGGCTGAATTTTCCCATGCTCTTATTTAAACGGAATAGTTGATTGCAGAGGCCGCCGAGTGATTGCCTTCGCTCGGCGGCTATTTTTTTGCTCCAAGTTCCATATTCTCGGTGCTCAAATCGCACTTTGCTGTCCTGTGGATGGTAGGGGGGTTAGTTATCCCTCCGATGGGAGGAATTAAAATTTGAAATACGTTACAAATGCAAAAACGGAAATCAATCTTGAAAAAAAGCCTATTTCACAGGAGCAATTGCAGCATGAGCATGATTACTTTCTGGCGCAAAAAATCTTGGAATCCATGCTGGAAAAAGGCCTGATAACTGTGAATGAATTCAACAAGATAACAACATTAAACCGCGAGTCTTTCTCTCCGGCTTTAGCACCGATCATGCCCTAAAATCGTTGATATTAGTTCGGTTCAGAGGTAATATGTGACACTGACAAGGAGGTGAGAATTTGAAAAAGGTAACGAAAATCGCCCAAAATTCTGCTGATTTTATCGAACAGCCCAAGCTGCGTGTCGCGGCCTACTGCCGTGTCTCTACCGACAGCGATGAACAGTTGGTGAGCCTGGAAGCGCAAGTAAAGCACTACGAATCCTACATTAGAGCAAATTCTGATTGGGAGTTCGCCGGACTTTATTACGACGAAGGCATCACAGGCACCAAAAAGGAAAAACGGCCGGAGCTGCTTCGGATGATTTCCGACTGTGAAAATAAGAAAATTGACTTCATCGTAACAAAGTCCATCAGCCGGTTTGCCAGAAACACTACGGACTGCCTGGAACTGGTCAGAAAGCTGCTTGGCCTTGGAGTTTTCATTTATTTCGAGAAAGAAAACATTAATACCGGGTCGATGGAAAGCGAACTCATGCTGTCAATCCTGAGTGGAATGGCCGAAAACGAGTCGGTATCCATTTCAGAAAACAGCAAGTGGTCGGTAACACGTCGGTTCCAAAACGGCACTTACAAAATAGCGTGTTCGCCTCATGGTTACGATGCCGTAAGTGGTGAGCTGGTTGTAAATAAACAGCAGGCTGAAATCGTTAGGTTCATTTTTGCTGAAATTCTGTCCGGAAAAAGCCTTTACAAGATTGCAGACGAGCTGAACCGCCGCAGTATTCCATCCAAGAAAGGCGGCCGATGGACAGGCACGACTATCCGATGTATGGCTTGTAACGAAAAATACATCGGCGATGCTATCTTTCAGAAGACCTATAGCGACAGTCTATTCAACAGATATAAGAACAATGGTGAAAAAGAGCAGTATCTGATTCGGAATCACCATGAACCGATTATCAGTCGTGTGGATTTTGAGGCTGCTCAGAAAGTCATTGAGCAGCGCGCCAAGGAAAAAGGCGTAGAAAAGCACAACAAAAAATACCAGAACCGTTACGCTTTTTCTGGGAAAATCATTTGCGGTCAGTGTGGCGGCACATTCAGGCGCCGAACCCACTCCAGCGGCAGAAAATACATTGCATGGTGCTGCTTCACTCACATCGCGGACATCAGGAAATGTTCCATGAAATATATTCCGGAGTCCGATTTTGAATACGCCTTCGTTACCATGATGAACAAGCTTATCTTCAGCCATCAAACAGTGCTAAAGCCTCTACTAATCGGCCTGCGCGGCGTGAATACCGACGATAGCCTTGTGAGCATTCAAGATATTGATAAAAAGCTCGAGGAAAACGCAGAACAGCAAAATGTGCTGGTCAATCTGATGACCAAAGGTTATCTCGACCGCGTTGTTTATAAGAAAAGCAACAATAATTTACTTCAGGAAGCCGATCGACTGCAGCGCCAGAAAGAGTCCATCAACCGCCTACTTCATAGCGGGAACAAGCATTTGAGCGAGGTCAGTGCCTTGCTGCAATATGCCACCAAAGCAACCATGCTGAAACGCTTTGACGGAGATGTTTTCAAGAATTTTGTCAAACAGGTTATTGTACTTTCCCGGACAGAGATTGGATTTGAATTAAAATGCGGCATTACATTGAAAGAAAGGCTGGTGAAATAAATGGGCCACACACCATATGGCTATCGGATAGAAATCGGCAAAGCCGTGATAGATGAGCTTGCTGCCGAACAGATAAGGGCTCTATTTCGGGCTTATGTATCCGGTGATTCCTTGGCGACTGCGGCGCAAAAGGCAGGAATCCTAACATCCCATGCGGCTATCGGAAAGATGCTCCGTAATAAACATTACATCGGTGATGAGTACTACCCGGCAATTATTGATTTGGACACGTTTGAGACTGCCGAAACGGAACGCATCAGACGGGCCGAAAAACTCGGTCGGGTCTATGAACCTAAAGCTAATGATGAAGTCATATATCCCACCGTCTTCCGCATCAAAGAAGGCACTGAACGGTTAGACGACCCCTTCCAGCAGGCGGAATACGCCTACAGCCTGATAGAAAGCGAGGTGTAAATGGTGAATGTAAGCAAAACCGTCACCGTGCTCCCAGCCAGAAAGCATGCCAGAGGCAAAAATGAAGATGAGGAAAAAGCTAAACTCCGGGTGGCTGCCTACTGCCGCGTTTCCACAGACAGCGATGAGCAGTCCACCAGCTACGAAGCGCAGATTGAACATTACACAGCTTACATCACCGGCCATCCTGACTGGGATCTGGCCGGAATATACGCGGACGATGGCATCTCCGGCACCAACACCAAAAAACGCGAAGAATTCAACCGCATGATTGACGAGTGCATGGCAGGCAACATTGACATGGTCATTACCAAGTCCATCAGCCGGTTTGCCAGAAACACACTGGATTGCCTGAAGTATATCCGCCAACTGAAGGAAAAGAATATTCCCGTGTACTTCGAAAAGGAGAACATCAATTCCATGGATTCCAAGGGTGAGGTCATGCTCACTATCATGGCCTCCCTCGCCCAGCAGGAAAGCCAATCCTTAAGCCAGAACGTGAAGATGGGCCTGCAATACCGCTACCAGCAGGGCGAAATACAGGTCAACTGCAAATGGTTCCTCGGGTATACCAAGGATGAGAATAAGCGACTGGTCATTGTTCCGGAGGAAGCTGAAATCGTAAAGCGCATCTACCGGGAATACCTTGAAGGGGCCAGTATGCTGAAAATCGCCCGAGGACTGGAAGCCGACGGCATCCTAAATGGCGCTGGCAGGGTAAAGTGGCATACCAGCAATATTAATCAGATCCTACGAAATGAGAAATACATCGGGGATGCCCTTTTGCAAAAAACATATACCACGGACTTCCTCACGAAGACACGGGTAAGGAATCATGGTATCGTTCCGCAGTATTATGTGGAAAACAACCATGAGGCCATCATACCGCGTGAAATTTTCATGCAGGTTCAGGAAGAACTTATCCGCCGCCGAATCGTCCACACAAGCCCGAACGGAAAGAAAAGGACATTCAGCAGTAACCACTGTTTCTCAAACATGATTATTTGCGGAGGCTGCGGTGAGTTTTACCGCAGGATTCATTGGAACAATCGAGGTAAAAAGTCGGTTGTTTGGCGCTGCATCAGCAGGTTGGAAAACACCGGCCTGTTCTGCGATGCACGAACAGTGCCGGAATGCCAAATTGAGCAGGTGCTGATTACCGCTATCAACCAAGCACTGTGCGACAAGGACACCTTCCTTGTCACCCTGCAAAATAACATCGAAACCGTCCTGATTCACGAAAATGACCAGACTCTGGCAAGCATCGACGCGCGGCTTCAGGAGCTTCAGGCAGAGCTTCTGAAATTGGCCCGCTCCAAGGCCGATTACGAGGATGTTGCCGATGAGATTTACCGCCTACGTGGAGAAAAACAAAAAGTACAACTGGAGAGCGCCGGTCGGGATGAACTGCGGAAAAGGATTGCCGATATGAGCGCATTCCTGTGGGAACAGACCGCCGCCATTACTGAATATGATGATCAGTTTGTCCGGCGGCTGATTGAGAAGGTCACCATCTACGAGGATAAATTCACCGTGGAATTTAAGTCCGGCGTGACAGTGAATGTGGAAGCAAGATCGCCTTTGCTTAATGGGAAATTGGTTCGCTATTAATTCCCACCTTTAATTTTCCATATTATGTTTATCTCGGTCAATATTATTATGAAAGCGGAAGAGTTAGTATGCCCTTTTTACTATCAGTTGTGCCATCTTCATTTGTCCACATAATTTCATAATCCCAACTTTCACTACTCAAACCCATATGTATTATTAAATGATAATCGACATTCTTTTGTGGCTCTAGTAACTTAATTGGAAACGCTTTATCGTTTGATGTTAAATAAGTAGGGGCATTATCTACCAAGTATTTAAATGAGACATCTGTGGCATTAGCATTACCTTTATTAAATATCTTTAGAATCCATTTATTACTACCAATCTTAACAATATTTGCATCACAATAAGCCTTCTTATTTTTTGCTATTAAATTGCTATCACTAATATTGTATTTTTCAGCTTTAATCTGTTCCACCATTAAATCGTAATATTTTTTTGCAGAATCATTGTATGCATTAGCATTTTGTGCAAAATCTTTAGTTCTCCTTTGCTCTTTACTTGTTAAACCGAAAACCACAACTGACCCAAGCAAAGAAATAAACGCAATAATATCACCAACTGAAACTTCCCAATTAAATGTCATTTTAATCCCTCATCTACTTCTTAATTTTAAGTCCTAACTTCTTCAACTCTTTTTTCAGCACCTCTTTCGCTAATTCATCGACTGTGTTGTTAATCAAGGTTAAATTTGATTCCTTTAATTCATCTTGTGTATATATTTTACTGCAAATTGAGCATTTAACTTGTTCTGCTTCTTCTATAGAGTTATAAGTCACATTGTTATACTCAAAGTTTGTATTTCCACAAACCCCGCATTTCAAAGCTATTTTTCTATTTATATCCATTCTAGCCCCTTCTTTCTACTCCAAATTTAAGATACTGCTCATAGGTATTGGCCGTTCAGTAGCAATTGACACTTGATTTTGTTAATTTTTTTCGATTTTACGTCTTCGCCTTCTGGTTAAAATATTTCAACAATTGATTTTCGATTTAGCTATTTTGTATATTTTCACTTCTTCAAACTGTATTTTTACTGGTTTACCACCTTCGCCTTATTTATTGCGAGGATATTCAACGGACACATTTTTTGAGCTACAAAGCATACATACATCTTTTTTTTCAAATCCTCCTGCTATCACATCAAAATCTCTATTAAGACAATCTTCACAGAATAAATACGGCTTCATCGAAATCACTTTTCTCTTATTATCAACCATCGTTCTGAGATACAGTTTTACTGGATTTTCTCCAAGAATGAAATCTGGTTGAATAAATAATGACGTTTTTAACTTTAAAAATCTAAAATCACTTGTGTCAATTTCCTTATAATCGTAACCGTCATACATAAATAATACATATCTGCGTTCTCGTTCGTGTGACCATTTTGGGTCTTTAACTGATAATATCCAATACTGTAAAATTTCTTCCAGGAAGCTCTTTTTATCCATATCAATCATATCAAAACACTCTATAATATCACAAAGAAATTTAATTTCCTTTTTAGCTTCCTCTCTGTTATAAAGTACATCAAAAGCAACAACTTGTGAAAATACCGGAAATTTCTGTCCATCATTGTGATGCCAATCTATAATTGGTGCTAATATCTCAGCCATTCGATCATCTTTAAATCCATAGATACATGTACCATATTCTTTTCCCATTTCCGAATCATTTATCGACTTGCAGAAAGATGATACATAATATTTTCTTGTAGGCGTAAAATCAAGATTTGTCACCCACGAATAATCATTCCACCCATCTTCTTTAAATAATTCAGGGATAACTCTTTGCTCACGGTCATCATTTAAATTCTCAATTATTGACATCCAAATTTCATGGTTATCAATGCTATTTTTTGCCACATCAGAACTAATATACTTACAAATATAATCCTCATTATAGTCATTTCGTGATTTCAAAATATAGTTACTTATACTTGTCATAAGCACGCCTTTCAGAGGACGCGTAGCTGGCGAATCTCCATTAAGTTTAGTAAGTTCTGCTGATAGTTTAAATAACTTATAAATTTCATTGCGGGTAAATGCCCAAATTTTTGTCCTCTTTACACATCTGAAATAACTTATATCATTAAGCAAAGAAATATAGGCATTTGTAATTATTGCTACATTTTCTTTAAAAACATCTTCTGCATCATTCTCTTTCGAATACTTAATTTGGCTCTCAACAATTTCAATCAGTTGTTCAGCATAACTCTTTTCATTTTCAACAGTGAACTTTTGATATGAAAAATAATATAACTTCAACTGGTGAAGGAGTCCTTCAAATTCCTTAACATTTAATGTTGCATTACCTTCTCGAGACCACGATACAATTTTCTGCATCCTTGTCTTACTACCAACCAGCTCATATAAATATGTTTTAAGCGTATTTAATTGAAGTACAGCGGCTTCTAAAAAGAGTGTATTTATAAGAGCAATTTCATAATCAGTAGTTCTAAAAAGTCCCAACATGGATCTTTGATTTAAATCATAATCAGCAACTAATGATACTAAGACTTCCTTATTTTTGTAACTCGGATTCTTTCTAAATTTGTTTAATTGGTTGTGAATGTTCTCTAATTGACATTCAATTGCATTTGCCGGCCATCCTTTTGGCTTATCGTCAATATTGAAAGCTTCTGTCTCCATATGTCCCTCACTAAAATTTATATCTTATTTTACAAGATACCTCTTAATTAATTATTTATCAATACATCAGCAACAAAAACTTTTAAAATCATTATTTCTTCCATTATTTCTTCTATTAACTCCATTAGATTCATAAATACCAGCGTTGAAAATATATATAAATTTACGCTACCCAATCACGACTAATAAACATATGAGTGTATTTCGTCAATATTGATTAGCCTATTATGCAGCCATTTCATCAATTCAACATTGAAAATCTATCCTGACCACACACCCCCGGCAAAATCAAAAAACGTCCAAATCGACCACTCGCGAACCTTTGACATCTAACCTGACCACTCTTTAAGCACCGACATCTAAATCGACCACTCGCAAGGGTTTGAGCCAATTTTGACATATTCCCTCGAAGCGAAAAAATCACTATTTTCACACTCCGATTTCAAACAAAAAAATACACAAAAGCCTTATGTCAAGCCTTTCCACACACTCACTCTTCCACCCGTGACATCAATACTACCGTCTCAACGTGGGCCGTGTGCGGGAACATGTCCACCGGCTGTACTTCCCGGACGGCAAAGCCGTGGCCGGTGAGGCAGCGCAAATCGCGGGCCAGGGTGGCGGGAT